>NZ_BAGJ01000068.1 GCF_000308775.1 Nocardia testacea NBRC 100365 | reverse complement strand
AGCGCGGCTTCCGAGCACGCCGGTTTCGTTCCGGCCCGGGAAGCCTTCGATCGCAACGGCCACGACCGCGAACGGCCACGGCGGTGCCGCGGTCAGCACCATGGAATCCCGGCGCCCGGCCGGTACGGCGGCCCGGCCGAGGACGCGGCGCCGCGGCGCCGGCCGGAATCACGGTCGGCGGCGCGCAACGGCCAGGAAGCGCGCCCACCGCGCCGGCCGGCGAACCATCCGCCCACCAGCACGCAGCCGGTCGCGCGGGGGTCCGGCGGCAACGGCGGGGTCAAACGCGCGGTGGTCATCGGCGGTATCGCCGGGGCCGCGGTCGTCGGCGGTGTGCTGTTCTTCAACTCCACCGATTCGGGCGACAGCGGTTCGGCGCAGGCGGACACCTCGACCAGCGCCACCGTCTCGAAGTCGCCCGACACCCCGGCGGCGAGCGGTCCCGCGCTCGGCTCCACGGCCAGTACCGGCTCGGTCGAATGGGTCCAGGCGGGCCAACTGATCGAGCAGTTCTATCTCGATCCCGCCGGTTCCTGGTCGCTGCTCACCCCCGCCGCACAGCAGGTGTACGGCAGTCAGCAGGAGTTCCAGCAGTACTGGTCGACCCGCACGGTGGACAATTTCAGCCGGATCGAGGCGTACAAGGGCAACAATCCCGACGGTTCGGTGGATATGCGGGTGAACAACCTCAGTTACGGAGGCCAGACCCGCAATCCGACCCTGCGGATCGTCAGTTCCGGCAGCGGTCTGCTGATCGACAGCGATACCCGCTGACCGCCGGCCGGCTCCGGGGACACCCGGGGGCCGGCCGGGTTACGGTGTGCGACATGGATATCCGGGGGATGCTCGCCGACGAGCGCGCCGAAATGACCGCCCTGCTGCGAGAGCTGTCCGAGGCGGAGTGGGACGCGCCCACCCTGTGCACCGGCTGGCGGGTGCGGGAGCTGGTGGCGCATCTGCGCTACGACAGCATCCCGCTCACCGAATACGCCGGGTTCACGGTACGCAACCGCTTCTCCATCGACGGTGTCAACAACGCCATGGCCGCGGTCGGTACCCGGCGGACACCGGCGCAGCTGCTGGCGGAGTTCGCCGCGGCTCCGGGCTCGGTATCGCGCTGGTGGCCCCGTCTTGGTCTCGCCGACCTGTTCGTCCACCAGCAGGACATCCGCCGCCCGCTCGGCCGGGCCCGCGATATCCCCGCCGACCGGTTGCGCGCGGTACTCGACCGGCCCGACCCCTTCGCCCGCCCCGGCCGGTATACGAAGGGGTTACAGTTCGTCGCCACAGATTTCGACTGGGTCAAAGGGTCCGGTCCTCCGGTACGGGGCCGCGGCGAGGCGCTAGCGTTGGCGATGGTAGGCCGTCCGGCGGTCCTCGACGAACTCGAGGGCGAGGGGGTGGCGGAACTGCGTCGCCGCTGCAGCTGAACATCAGAGTTCGCTCCACCGATGGGAGACGCGCACATGACCGAGTCCGCGCTGTCCGCGATGGGCAGGATGGTCGGGGAATGGAAGACGACCACCAGCCGGTACCCCGATATCACCGGGCATACGGCGATCGAGTGGATGCCCGACGCACGGTTCCTGACGGTCCGTTATACGGTCCCCGATCCCGCGATCAGCTGGACCTGGCTCGTCGGCGCCGACGATCTGTACGAGGAGCGCCTCGTCATCCTGCACTACGACCAGTTCGGTGAGCACCGCGTCTACCAGGGTTCCTTCGACGGGCCGCTGTGGCGGGTGTGGCGCGATGCGCCCGGCCATTCCCAGCGGTTCACCGGGAACCTGGACGAGACGAGTACCACATTCCGCGCCACCTGGGAGCGTTCGGACTCCGAACTGGATCCGCGCAGCTGGGAACACTGGCTCGATTTCGTCTATACACGGATCTCCTGATCACCGACCACGCGGATATTCGGTGGTAGCGGCCCGTTAGGCTGGAACGGCACCTTGTGCTGATGTAGCCAGGCCGGAGACAAGGATCGAAACCACCATGACATCCCGTATCGAGCTCGCCCGCGTGGATCTGCGCGGTCGCACTCCCACGACCGCGCAACTGCGCACCGCGCTGCCGCGCGGTGGTGTCGATGTGGACTCGGTACTGCATCAGGTGCGGCCGGTGGTGGAGGCCGTCCGCGACCGTGGCGCGACCGCGGCGCTGGAATTCGGCGCGAAATTCGACGGGGTCACCCCCGACGCGGTACGCGTGCCGGCCCAGCGGCTCGCTGCGGCGCTGGACGAACTCGATCCGGCGGTACGCGCCGCGCTCGAGGTCGCGATCGACCGCACCCGCGCGGTCCACGCCGATCAGCGGCGCACCGACACCACCACCGAGGTGGTCCCGGGCGGGACGGTGACCGAACGCTGGGTGCCGGTGGAGCGGGTCGGGCTGTACGTACCCGGCGGTAACGCGGTCTATCCGTCCAGTGTCGTGATGAACGTGGTCCCGGCCCAGGCCGCCGGGGTGGAATCGCTGGTGGTCGCCTCGCCGCCGCAGCAGCAGTTCGGCGGGCTCCCGCATCCCACCGTCCTGGCCGCCGCCCGGCTGCTCGGCGTCGATGAGGTGTGGGCGGTCGGCGGGGCCCAGGCGGTGGCGCTGCTGTCCTACGGCGGGACCGATACCGACGGCGCCGAGCTCCTGCCGGTCGATCTGATCACCGGTCCCGGCAATATCTATGTGACCGCCGCCAAACGGCTCTGCCGCGGCCTGGTCGGGATCGACGCCGAAGCCGGCCCCACCGAGATCGCCGTCCTGGCCGACGCCACCGCCGATCCGGTGCACGTGGCCGCCGACCTCATCAGCCAGGCCGAACACGATGTGCTCGCCGCCAGTGTGCTGGTGACCGACAGCCCCGAGCTGGCCGACGCGGTGGACGCGGCGCTGACCGCGCAGCTGACGGTGGTGAAGCATGCCGATCGGGTCACCACCGCACTGACCGGGACGCAATCGGGCACCGTGCTGGTCGACGATATCGAGCAGGGCCTGCGGGTGGTCAACGCCTACGCCGCCGAACACCTGGAGATCCAGACCGCCGACGCCGCCGCGGTGGCCGCGCGGGTGCGCAGCGCGGGCGCGGTCTTCGTCGGTCCCTACGCCCCGGTCAGCCTGGGTGACTACTGCGCCGGATCCAATCACGTCCTGCCCACGGCCGGGTGCGCCCGGCACTCGTCCGGGCTCAGCGTGCAGACCTTCCTGCGCGGAATCCACGTGGTGGAGTACAGCGAGACTGCCCTGAAAGACGTGGCCGGACATGTGGTCGCGCTGGCCGATGCCGAGGACCTGCCCGCGCACGGCCAGGCCGTCCGCGCGCGTTTCGAGGCGCTGTCGTGACCGCCGCCGACGCCGCGGCGACCCCCGCGACCACGATTCCCGGGTCCGCCATCGGACTCGACGCGCTGCCGCTGCGGGAGAACCTGCGCGGCAAATCCCCCTACGGCGCCCCGCAACTCAGCGTGCCGGTGCAGCTCAACACCAACGAGAATCCGCATCCGCCGAGCCGGGCGCTGATCGAGGATGTGGCCGAGGCGGTCCGGGCCGCGGCCGCCGGCCTGCACCGCTATCCGGATCGCGACGCGGTGGCCCTGCGCGCCGATCTCGCCGCCTACCTCACCCGGCAGACCGGGATCGCGGTGGACACGGCCAATGTGTGGGCGGCCAACGGATCCAACGAGATCCTGCAGCAGCTGTTGCAGGCGTTCGGCGGGCCCGGCCGGCGGGCACTGGGTTTCGTGCCCTCGTATTCGATGCATCCGATCATCTCCGAGGGCATCGATACCGAATGGGTCGAGGCGAAGCGGGGTCCCGATTTCGCGATCGATATCGACGCCGCCCTCGCCGCCATCGCCGAACGGCGGCCCGATGTGGTCTTCGTGACGAGCCCGAACAACCCCACCGGGCACAGTATCGCGCCCACGGATCTGGCCCGCATCCTCGACGCGGCCCCCGGAATCGTCATCGTGGACGAGGCCTACGCGGAGTTCTCCGCCGCGCCCAGTGCCATCGGCCTGATCGACCGCTACCCGGCCAAGCTGGTGGTCAGCCGGACGATGAGCAAGGCGTTCGCCTTCGCCGGCGGCCGCCTCGGCTACCTCGTCGCCGCTCCCGCGGTCGTCGACGCCCTGCTGCTGGTGCGGTTGCCCTACCACCTGTCGGTGGTCACCCAGGCCGCGGCACGGGCCGCGCTGCGCCATGCCGACGAGACACTGGCGAGCGTCGCCGAACTGGCCGCGCAGCGTGACCGGGTCGCCGGGGGGCTGACCGAGATGGGGTACGAGGTGGTGCCCAGCGACGCGAACTTCCTGCTGTTCGGGAAGTTCGAGGATTCCGCGCGCGCCTGGCAGCACTACCTGGACGAAGGTGTGCTCATCCGGGATGTCGGGATCGGCGGTTACCTGCGCGCCACCATCGGGCTGGCCGCGGAGAACGACGAATTCCTGCGGGTCAGCGCGAAACTGGCCGCCACCGAACCGACAGCGCACAGCTGATCACCGAGACGGAAGTGAGTATGAACCGAACCGCGCGGGTGGAGCGCACCACCAAGGAATCCAGCATTGTGGTGGAACTGGATCTCGACGGCACCGGCAGGACCGATATCGCCACCGGGGTGCCGTTCTACGACCATATGCTCACCGCGCTCGGCACCCACGCCAGTTTCGACCTGACCGTGCGCGCCGACGGCGATATCGAGATCGAGGCGCACCACACCGTCGAGGACACCGCCATCGTCTTCGGCCAGGCCCTCGGGCAGGCGCTCGGTGACAAGAAGGGCATCCGCCGTTTCGGCGACGCCTACATTCCGATGGACGAGACCCTGGCGCACGCCGCGGTGGACGTCTCGGGACGGCCCTACTGCGTGCACACCGGCGAACCCGACCACCTGCTGCACGCGGTGATCCCCGGCGCGCCGGTGCGCGGCCGCAACGAGCCCGGGGCACCGTATTCGACGGTGCTCAACCGGCACGTCTTCGAATCGATCGCCCTCAATGCGCGGATCGCGTTGCATGTCCGGGTGCTCTACGGCCGCGACCAGCATCATGTGACCGAAGCCGAGTACAAGGCGGTGGCCCGCGCCCTGCGCGCCGCCGTGGAACCCGATCCGCGCGTCCAGGGTGTGCCCTCGACGAAGGGAGCGCTCTGATGCCGATGCCCCGATACCGCTATGGCTGCGCCGCCGCGACCGCGGCCCACGAGCACGGTCCCGCGGCCCCGCAGGTATCACGCACGGAGGTAGTGCGGTGACCTCGGTGGTGCTGTTGGACTACGGGTCCGGCAATCTGCACTCGGCAGAGCGCGCGCTGGTCCGGGCGGGCGCACAGGTCGAGGTGACCGCCGATCCCGAGGCCGCGCTCGCCGCCGACGGCCTGGTGGTCCCCGGTGTCGGCGCGTTCGCGGCCTGTATGGCCGGTCTGCGGGAAGTGCGCGGCGAGCGGATCATCGGGCAGCGGCTCGCCGGTGGGCGGCCGGTGCTGGGCATCTGTGTGGGAATGCAGATTCTGTTCGACCGCGGTGTCGAGTTCGGGGTGGAGACCGAGGGATGCGGGGAATGGCCCGGCACCGTCGACAAACTGGACGCGCCGGTGCTCCCGCATATGGGTTGGAACACCGTCACCGCCCCGGCCGACAGCGTGCTCTTCGCGGGGATGGACCCCGCCACCCGCTTCTATTTCGTGCACACCTACGCCGCCCGCAACTGGGAACTGCCACCCAGTGACCACCTCGCCGCCCCCGGACTGACCTGGTGCGAGTACGGCACCGGCCGGTTCCTGGCCGCGGTGGAGAACGGAGCCCTCTCGGCGACGCAGTTCCACCCGGAGAAGTCGGGCGACGCGGGAGCACAGCTGCTGTCCAACTGGGTGAAATCCCTCTGATCGCCGCCGCCCGCTACGCCGCGCATTTGGCGTTCGGCGGTGGCGGGGGCGCCGCCACGACACCGCGGGCGACATCGACCACGTAATCGCGGTTGCCGTCGAGTGGTTCGGTGCCGAGCGCGAGCCGCTCCACCACACACCCCGCCTCGAACAGGGCCGGGCCGACATTGTGGCGTCCCGGTTCGACCGCTCCGGTCAGGGTGCGCCCGCTCACGATCGAGTACAGCGTGCTGGGTTTTCCGGCGAGCATCAGCGCGGCCCGCATCTGGGTGCTGGCCGCGAACGGCACCACCTCGTCGGCGGTGCCGTGGACGAGGAAGGCATGCCGGATGCCCATCCGGCCGGCCTGTAGTGCCGGCGACCGTTCCGCATAGGCGAGCGGGCAGGTCAGGGGGACGCAGTTACCCGCGTCGCGCTGGATCTGCGCCTGCAGCGCGGGATAGTCCGACGCGGGCCCGGCCCAGTGCGTGGCCAGATCGGAGGGACCGAATGTATCGACCCAGTAGTCGAACAATCCGGCCGGGCCGTAGGCGGCGGCCAGGCCGGAGGTCATCGCACCCTGACTCCAGCCCCACAGGATGGTGCGCGCGACGCCGGGATGCGCGCCCTTGTACCACTGGGTCGCGGCGACCAGGTCCTGCCAGCCGGCCCACAGGTTCCACTCCCCCGTACGCCACTGGGCACTGCCCCGCATATCCATGGACAGGACCGGGGTCCCGGCCCGCGCGGCGATCGCGGTGACGTACTCGGCGTACTGGGCGGACGACCCCTTGTGCCCGTGCGCCGCGACGATCAGCGCGTTCCCGACCGCGCAGCCGTGCGGTTCGTAGACCAGTCCGGTGGCCTGCTCGCCCTGGACCGGTATGGAGACCGGGCGGGTCTGGACCGAGCACGCCTGGGTCGCGCCGGCGGGCGCGGCGGCCGGCAGGGTCGCCGCCGACGCCGCCAACAGCACCCCGGCCAGGAAGCTCATCACGCGTCTGCTCATCCTTCGAATATTCCACGGCCCGCCCTACATTCGCCGCAACCGCGCCGCGGGTTGTCGGATCCCGCCGTTAGCATCCGGGCATGTATTCGATCAGTACCGCGCAGCGCCGGGCCCGGATCGGCGTCCGGCACCGGCTCGCCGGCGCGCATCGCGGCGCCGACCCGCTCGAGATCGTGCGGTCGCTGGTGGTGCTGCACGCGACCGATCCGGCCACCGTGCACCTGTCCGTGGCGGCACGCGGTCACGATCTGGGCCCCGCGCAGGTGGAGCGGGCACTGTACGAGGACCGGTCGCTGGTGCGCATGCTGGCCATGCGGCGCACCATGTTCGTCGCACCGGCCGGCCTGGTCCCTGTGCTGCACGCCGCCTGCGGCGCCGATCTGGCCGCCCGACAACGCCGGACCTACGCGCGGTACCTGGACCAGGCGGGTATCGGCGGGGGTGATGCGGCGTCGTGGCTCGCCGAGGTCGCCGACCGTACGCATCGGGCACTGCTGGCCCGGGGTAGCGCGACCGGGGCACAGCTGAGCAAGGACGTTCCCGAACTGCGCACGCAGATCAATACGGCGCCGGAGAAGTCGTATTCACGGCCGACGAGTATCACCAGCTGGGTGCTGGTACTTCTCGGTACCGAGGGCCGGATCGTGCGGGCACGGCCGAACGGCACCTGGTCGAGCAGCCAGTACTCGTGGGCGCCGGTGGAATCCTGGCTGTCCGGGCCGCTGCCCGAACTCGGGGTCGACGACGCGCGCACCGAACTGGTCCGGGCCTGGTTGCAGACGTTCGGTCCGGCGCCGATCGGTGATATCAAGTGGTGGACCGGGTGGACGCTGGGTCAGGTGCGCAAGGCGTTGGCCGCGCTGGACACGGTGGAGGTCGAGTTGGACGGCGGCACCGGAATACTCCTGGCCGACGACCTGGAACCGGTGGCCGATCCGCCGCCGTGGGCCGCGCTACTGCCCGCACTGGATCCCACTCCGATGGGCTGGCAGTCGCGCGCCTGGTATCTGGGGGAACATCAAGAGCTGCTGTTCGATCGCAACGGCAATATCGGGCCGAGCATCTGGTACGACGGCCGGATCGTCGGCGGCTGGGCCCAGCGCAAGGACGGCGAGATCGTGACCCGGCTGCTGGAGGATATCGGCGCGGACGCCACCGCGCTGGTCGGGGCGGAGGCCGAACGCGCCGCCGGCTGGTTCGGCGCGGTACGCCCGATCCCGCGGTTCCGCACTCCGCTGGAGCGGGAACTCACCGCGTGAAACCGGACACTCCGGCGAAGTAGATTGCCCGGTATGCGAATCCGTGTCTTCCGAGAAACCGACCGTGACGCGTTGCGGCTGCTGTTCGTCCGAGCCGGAGCGGATTCCCCGACCGAGAGTTTGTGGGGACACCCGGAATCGGAGGCCGCGATCTACCTCGAACCGTATATGGACCACGAGCCGGAGTCGTTGTTCCTCGCCGAAGACGACGGTGTGCTGGTCGGTTACCTCACCGGCTGTCTCGACGGCGCGACGTTCCCCGGCGAGGACGCCCGGATAGCGCAGGCCATCCGGGCGCACCGCCTGATACTGCGGCGGCGTCCGGTCGCGTTCTTCGCCCGCAGCGCCTTCGACGCGGCCGCCACGGCCTTGCGCCGTTCCCCGACCGCCGGTGAGATCCATGATCCGCGCTGGCCGGCGCATCTGCACATCAATATGGCACCCGAGGCCCGGGGCACCGGCGCGGCGGCGGGGCTGATGGAGCGCTGGTTCGAGCGGTTGAGCGCGGCCGGGTCCCCGGGCTGTCATCTGCAGACCCTGGTCGAGAACACCCGGGCCGTACGCTTCTTCGAGCGAATGGGATTCACCCCTTACGGCGCCACCCCGCCGGTACCCGGTCTGCGGTACCGGGGTGGGCGAGTCCATCAGCGAACCATGGTCCGCGACTGCTGATTTCGCGGATGCGCTCCGTCACCCCGGTGGTGCGCCGCCGGAAACGGCCGACCAACTGTCGCTGGCCACGGCGGCGAGCTCGGTCCGGGACGAGACGCCGAGTCGGGTGTACAGGCGAGTGAGATGGGCCTCGACGGTTTTCTCGCTGACATGGAGTTCTTCGGAGATCTGCCGGTTGGTCCGCCCGAGTACCACCCGGGCCACGATCTCGGTCTGCCGCTCGGTCAGGTCGCCGAACCGGTCCGTGGTCGCTCGTGGTCGGTCGCGTCGCCGCGGCGACCGGCGTCCGCCGACCCGATGCATGCCCAGGCGGGCCTGCTCGGCCAACCGGGCCGCCCCGCAGATCTCCGCGGTGCTCAGCACGCTGTCGAACTCCCGCTCGGCGGCGGCGGCATCGTGGTCGGACAGGGCGTGCGCGAGCAGCAATCTCGCCCGGGCCGCCTCCACCGGTGTTCCGGCTGCCTCGTACGCGGCAACGGACTGCTCGGCGGTAGCGCGGGCAGCGGCAGCGTCACCGCAGGTCAGCTGGATTCTGGCCCGGCAGTATCTGGCGTCCCCGGCGCGCATGGACAACATCGGCATCGCCTCGGCGATGCACTCGACCTGGCGCGTGGTCTGCTCGGCGGCGTCGATGCGCCCGAGCGCGAGTTCGCCGTCGACGAGGTAGCGGTAGAAGTACGGCATCGTGGTCGGGAACATCGACCGCTGGTCGGGTCCGCCGGCCACGGCGAGCAGTTCGCGGCGACCGTGGCGGAAGCGGCCCGCTTCGATGAGGGCGACCCCGTGGACCAGCGGAGCATGCCAGGCGAACAGGGCAGTCGGCGCCTGCGCGTTCACCCGGACCGCCAGCGCGCCGGAGGCGAGGGATTCGGCGGTCCGGCCCAGCAGCATCAACAGCCAGCAGCGTGTCGCCTCGGTCAGCGCCACCATCGGCGAGTTGCCGAGCAGCAGCGCACTTTCCACAGCGTTCGCGGCCGCCGCGAGCCCGGCCTCCAACCGGCCCTGCATGAGGAAGGCGAGTGCGTGCAGATGCTGGAGTTCCACCAGATGCCTACCGTGCCCGGTATCCCGGGAGAGCTGGATACCGCGCGCCGCGTGCGCGGCCGCGGACGCGAACCGTTCCAGCGATATCTCGGCGTAGGTCACATTGGTGAGCCCGTCCAGCAGGTCGGGCGCGGCCTCGGTATCGGTCAGCGCGTCCAGCGCCGCGGCGGCCTCGTCGAGGTGGGCCGACGCGTGTACGAGCGAATCCCCGCACTGCAGAGTGCCCATATAGGCACCGGCCGCGGTCGCGGCCAGATACAACCGCCGATCGCCGCGGTTCCGCGCACTGTGGCGCACCTGCCGGGTGACCCGGACCGCTTCCTCCCAGTGGCGCGTCATCAGATGGTTCTTGGCCAGCTCGAGCTGGAGCGCGCCCGCCGCGGAACTGTCCGGTGGGGTCAGCGCCAATGCCGCGGTCAGCAGCCGCCCCCCTTCGGTGGCGTTGCCGAGCCCCTGCTCGGTCAGCGCGATCCGGGTCAGCACACCGGCGCGATCGGTGACGGCAGCGGCGGGTATGAGGTCCAGCGCGTGCCGCAGCACCTCGCTGCTCTCGCCGAGACGGCCGGCCGCGTTCAGCGCGTCGGCGAGCGAAAAGGACAGCGAGAGCCGATGTCCGGCCGGTGCGTCGTCGCTCAGCAGACGCAGGGCCGCCCGGAACCAGCGCACCGCCGCAGCCGGTGCGCGGGGGGCCACCGCCACGCCCGCCCGGGTGAGCAGGGTGATCGCCTGTTCGTCGCCGACCGTGCCACAGCGCTCCCAGTGGTGGGCGCGTATCGACAGTGCCGCACCGCGCCGGGCCAGCGCTGCCGCCGCGCGGCGATGCGCCCGGGTCCGCCATCCGTAGCCGGCGCCCTCGTAGACGGCGAGGCGGACGATGGGATGCCGGAACGTCAGTCGGCCCGGCGTCGCCGACCCGTGCACGATCCCGGCTTCCACCACTTCGTTGGTCGCGCGGCGAGCCTGCGCGGGGGTCAGTTCACTGATCTCGACCGCCAGATCCCATTCGACCGTGTTACCGGCCACGGCCGCGCCGTGCAGCAGTCGACGGGCCTCGGGAGACAGTGCGCGGACCTCCTGTGCCAGCGCCGCGCGGACCGCGGCGGGAATCTCGGCCGGACCGGCGCCGGAATCGGCGGGCTCGGTGGTCGCCGATCGCCGCCAGACCCGGGCGAGTTCCTGGAGGTAGAAGGGATTACCGCCGCACTGGTCGTGCAGTCGCGCCAGTTCGCCCTCGTCGAGGTTTTCGTCGTGCACGAGTTCGGCGGTTTCGCCCGGCGACAGCGCCGCGAGCTCCAGCACGGTGAGGGTGCGATCGTAGGCGGCACGGTACAGGGCCGCGGAGGCGATATCGGGAAGCGACGGACTGCGATGGGCCAGCAGCAGCATCAACCGGGGTGACCGGTGCCGCAACAGGTGCACGACCGCTTCGACGGAGGAGTGATCGGCCCACTGCACATCGTCGAGCACCAGCAGCACCGGGCGCCGGGCCGCGAGCCGATGCAGTATCGTCCGGATGGCGTGATGGCAGCGATGGCGTTCGATCTGCAAAGTGGTCGCCGAGGGCGTTGCCCACCCCGCCAGCGAGGGCAGCAGCCGGCCGAGTTCGGCCAGGCTGTCGCGACCGACGGCGGTGAGGTCGGCGCGGCGCAACGTGCTCAGGGGCTCGTCGAGGGCGTCTATCACTGCCGCGTAGGGAATCGCGTGCCCGAGTTCGGTACCGCCCCCGTGCATCACCTGAAAACCCAGCGCCGCGGCCCGGTCGGCGGCTTCCCGCAACAACCGGGTCTTCCCGATACCCGGTTCACCGGTGATCAGGACGGCACCGTCGGCCCCCTGCCGGGTGGCGAGCAACGCCGCCTGGATCACCTGCAGTTCCGCCGTCCTGCCCACCAGGGGCAGGCCATCTCGTCCCGGTGACATCACCGATCCGCTACCTCCGGGCCCAGCGGCCCGGATCGCCGATCTCTCCGGGCTTTGGCCGTGGATGGTAGCCAGCCCGAGTCCTTCTGTCGCGCCGAGGTTCTCGGGCGGGCCACCCGAATGTAGGGATCTCCCTACTGTCTGCGGGCCGGCGAGATCGGTGATCCTGGGCTTCGGCCGCACGCCCACCCCAAACCCGTGGCAGGCGAGGACGCGCCGGAGCAGAGATTGGATACCCAGTGACCCCGCCCGCCAGGCACCCCCGCGTATCGGTCCCGGTGGTGACCGTTCCGCCACACGCGATTCCGCATCCCGAACTCGTCGAGGCGGTGCGCGACCGGTACGAGCGAGTGTTCCCGCCCGGCAGCCCGCGATCCCGCGCGGTGGAGCGCGCCCTCACGATGGCCGGACGGCTCGCCATCGATGTCCATCCCATGCACCTGCGCACTGAGGAGATCATGGGTATGCGAGGGTTCGCGGCCCGTAACGCCGCCGCCTGGGAGGCGTTCCACGCGTACGCGGTACCCGCCGCGCGGGCAGCGCTGGACTCGGTGGGCCGCGGTGGCGCCGATATCGATCTGGTCGTTCTCGAGTCGTCCACCCTGCTGTCGATGCCGGCACCGATCAGCGCATTGTCACAGGCCCTGGGGCTGCGCCCGGACTGCGCCGCGCTACCCGTGTCGGGTATGGGCTGCCGCGGCGGCGCGCACGCGATCACGCTGGCGCACACGTGGATACGGGCCCATCCCGGCCATACGGTCCTGATCGTCACCGCCGATACGGCGTCGCCGCATTTCCACGTCGAAACAGAGCTGGACGAAGCGGGACTGGTGGGCAATATCGTCTCCAGCGCGCTGTTCTCCGACGCCGCGGCGGCGGCTGTGGTGTCCACCTCGCTCGAGGAGGGCGTCGAGCTGCTCGATATCACCCGCTACGAGGTGCCCGGCACCGCGGATGCCATCACCTGGGTCGTCACCGACGAGGGGCCGCGGTTCCGCCTCACCACCGACGCGGTGCGTTCCATCCCGGCCGTGGCCCCTGCGCTCCGGGCTCTGCTGAGCAGGCAGGGATGGACGGGGGCCGATCTCGCCGTCTGTGCCCTGCACGCGGGCGGCAACAACATCATCCGGGATGTCCAGCACACCCTGGGTCTCGAGGCCCACCAGGTGGCACCGGCGTGGCGGTCGCTGCTCCGCGGCAACCTCATGTCGTCGGCTGTGCTGGACGCGATCGCCCTGATCGCCGCGGATCCCGCGCTGCGCCCGGAGTGGGGCGCTCCGCTGCTGGGCGCCGGGTTCGGCCCCGGGTTCGGCACCGACTCGTTCCTCGGCCGGGCGCTGCTGCCCACGACCCGGGCCGCGGCGGCAGACCACACAACCATGGTGCGCGGTGACGTCGCGGTCGGCCGACCGTGGGGACCGCGGATCGAGAGAGAGGAAAGCCATGCCTGAGCCCTGCGGGCGTCCCGAGCGGATCGTCACCGTGGAGGAGCACGTACTTCCGGATTTCCTGAGCGAGTATCTGGACGGCGCCCGGAACAACCTCGACGCCGCGTACTGGGCCGAGGCCGAGCACCGGCTGCGCGACGTCGGCCACGAGCGACTCGCCGCGATGGACGCCCACGGCGTCACCGTGCAGGTGCTGTCGCCGACCGCGCCCGGTATCCAGGTCGAGCCCGATCCGGCGAAGGCCACCCGGCTCGCGGCGCGCACCAACGACTGGCTGGCCGAGGTGGTGGCCTCGGCCCCGGACCGGTTCGCCGGATTCGCGACGGTCGCGCTGCAGAATCCCGCCGCCGCGGTCCGAGAGCTGCACCGGGCGATCGGTGAGCTGGGCCTGGTCGGGGTGCTGGTCAACGGCCACACCTGCGGCTCCTACCTGGACGAGCCGCAGTACCAGGAGTTCCTGGAGGCGGTCGCCGAGCTCGGGGTTCCGTTGTATCTGCATCCGGCCAACGCGCCCGACGCGGCCGCCTGGACGGCCGGTCATCCGCAGTTGCGCGGGCCCCTGTTCGGCTGGGGCGTCGAGACGGCCGCCCATTTCCTGCGGCTGCTGTGCTCGGGCGTCTTCGACCGCCCGGCGACTCGTGAGCTCACGGTGATCCTGGGCCACGCCGGGGAAGGTCTGCTCGCCGCGCCGTCCCGGCTGGACTCGCGCTGGCAGGTGGCCAACGCACAGCGGCACGGCCTGCGGCTCGACCATCCACCATCGCACTACCTGCGCACCAACCTGTTCGTCACCACCTCGGGGGTGACCGACCCGCCGGCCTTCTGGGCGGCGATCGCCGGCGCCGGCGCCGAGCGGGTGGCCGTGGCGCTGGACTATCCGATGGAGGAAATGGGCCCGCAGCTGGCCGCGCTGCGGGCCCGGTGGCGAGTGGACGAGCTGGACGCCGGTGCCGATGACGAACTGCTGGAACGGGTCGCCTGGCGCAATATCAGCGAGTTGCTCGGGTTGACGCCGGCCCCGGCCATCCCGGCCACTTCGGCCCCGGCCGCGATCAACGGCATCCCGGTGCGGAGATGACCGGAGCGCCCGCCCTGGGGGGACATACCGTTTCGGGCGCGTCCGGCCGGACCCGGCTGCTCGGCGCCGCCGCGCTGGTCGTCGCCGGATTCGCTCTGCGCCCGCCGGTCACCGGCCTCGGCGCGGCGCTGGAATTCGTCCCGGCCGGCACCGGCATCGACTCGGCGATGCTCGGGTGGGCCGTCACCATACCGCTGTGGTGCTATGCCGTGGGCGGCCTGTCGACGCCGCGGCTGGCGGCGGTCTGGGATCCGGACCGTGCCTTCGCCGTCGCGCTGGCGGTCATGGCGGGCGGCCAGCTCGTGCGCGTCGCGGGCGGGCCCGGCCTGCTGATCGCCGGCACGACGGTGACCGCGTTGGGTACCGCGGTGGTGGCGACTCTGCTCCCGGTGCTGGCCGGCCGCTCCGGTCCTGGCGCGACCCGGATGACGGCCCTGTACGCCCCCGCGATCGGTGTCGGCAGCGCCGCGGGGGCATTCCTGACCACGCCGGTGAGCGCGGCCGGTTCGTGGCGGTGGGGTCTTGTGCTGTGGGCGCCGGTCTGCGGAGTCGCCGTAGTGCTGTGGCTGGCCGCGCTGCGGCGCCACCCGGAGCCCGCCGTGAGCCCGGCGCCCGCGCCGCCGCTCCGGTGGATACTCGTTCCGCGCGGACGACTGGCCTGGTCGCTGATCGTTTTGTTCGCCGCGTGGGCGACCACGGCGTTCGGTGTCATGAGCCTGCTGCCGTCGTTCTATCGCGAGGCGGGTACCGACCCGGCCACTGCGGGACTGTTGCTCGGCGTCGCGGCCGCCGCCGGTCTGCCGGCCGCGGCGTTGTTCCCCGGATGGGTGCGCCGGGCACCCGGCCGCGTCCTGCCCCTCGCCGTCGCCACCGTGACCCCCGCCCTGGGCCTGCTGGGACTGTCTCGGTACCCGCAGACGGTGCCGTGGCTGTGGGCCGCGGCGATCGGGGTGGGGCTGGGAACCCTGTCGCTCATCCTGAGTCTGATCTCACTGCGTGCCCCCGACCGGGGCTCGGTGACGGTCCTGTCGGCGACGACGCACGGAATCGGTTACGCGCTGGCGGGTGTGGGAGTCGCGGTGCAGAGCGCCCTGCACCTGTGGTCCGGAACCTGGGAGCCGGTCATCTGGCTGTTGGCCGGTCTGTGCCTGGTGCAACTCCTCGCGGGCACGGCTGTGCCGCGGCCGCCGCATCGCCCGAATGTGGTCATGCTCCGCCGCGGGTCGTAGCCGCCGTATGCGCGTCGAGGATGCGGGTGAGCAGACCGACGAGGGTGCGCCGTTCGGCCGCCGAGAGCCCGGCGAGCAGTTCGTCCTGCGCCCGGTCCAGCCGGCGGTCCAGGTCGTCGAGGTGCGCACTGCCCGATGCGGTGAGGGTGACGATATTGCGGCGGCGGTCCCCGGGATCGGCGGCCCGGTCCGCGAAACCCCGGGCGACCAGCTCGTTCAGGACCGCCACCATATCGCTGCGGTCGATACCGGTGCGCCGGCCGAGTTCGGCCTGGCTCGCGGCGCCCGCCTCCCGCAGTGTGGTGAGTACTGCGTAGTGGTATCGCCGCGATCCGGTATCGGCCAGCGCCTGTTCGGTGGCGCGATCGGCGAGTAGCGCGGTCTGGTTGATCAGCCGGGTCGGCAGGGAACGCAGCCTGCCGGGGACGTCCTCGTGCGCGATCTTCATATCCGGAATCTAGCAAGCAATTGTTGGCAGCTCCCACAAAACCCGCTATTGTTGGCCCAGCCAACATTGGCTACACCAACAGTAGTGGAAGGTCTCGTCATGCGAACGCGCCCCCATCACCTCTTCCGCACCGTCCTGCCGGCCGCCGTGCTCGGCGCCACCGTGCTCCATGGCGCGATCGACCCACCCGCACGGGCCGTACGCGAACTCACCGACCGCGCCGAGATCACCGCCCTGGTGGACCGGTTGTCCCGGGCACTGGACGAAGGAGACTTCGACCGCTTCCGCACGATCTACACCGCCGACGCCACCGCGCGCACTCCGGGCGGGGAAGCCCGCGGCCGCGACGCTCTCACCGCACAAGCCGCGCGGACGCACTCCCCGGACAAGGCGATCCAGCACTTCGTCAGCAATATCGCGATCGACCTGGCCGGAGACAGCGCGGAGATCCGGGCGAACCTGCTCGCCGTCTTCGCTCCGGCCCCCACGGACAACGCGCTACCGGCCCCCGGTTACACGCTGGGCGAGGTCTACCGCTTCGCCGCGCGGCGAACGGCCGAGGGCTGGCGCCTGACCCGGGTGCACTCCACTCCGCTCTGGTCGGTCGGGACCCGGTTCTGAGCGCCGGCGCTCCCGCGCGGCGGCCCGGCCGGACCGGTCAGCGGGTCGCCCAGGGCGCGGCGATCAGTGCCTCGGCATCCTCGTCCGGGATATCGATATCGAAAACCTCGCCGAGCACCTTCGCCAGCTCCGCGAGTTCCAGCTCCCGCGACACGCTCGTCCCGTCCGGGTACTCGGTGGTCAGGGTCCGTCCGTCGAGCGTGTGGTGGACGCCCGGAAGGAACCGCTGCACGAACGGCCGCTGGGTGAACGGCGAGCGCGGTGAGGTGGAGACGAAATGGTTACCCACCTCGTAGTCGATCCGGTATTGCGGTTCCAGCGTGAAGGTGTAACGGTCGACCCAGCCGGCCGACGCGAACTGGTACAGCACCCACTGGTCCCCACCGAGTTCGCCCCGGGTGCGTTCGAGCCGGAACCGCCAGCCGCCGAGGGTGAATTCGTCCGGACGATCGACCAGCGGATAGGGTTCGGACGGCCCGGCTCCGAACCCCACATCGGCCAGCCACGCCCGGTCGTCGTCGGAGACGGTGATCCGCAGCAGCGCATGGGTGGCCGGGCGCAGCCCGCCCGACCCCATGGTGACGCGGCCGGACAGTCCGGTGACGCCGAATCCGAAACGCTCCAGCGCCGCCGCGAACACCGTGACGTTCTCGTAGCAGTACCCACCGCGCCGCCGCCGGATCAGCTTGTCCTGTAGCGATTCCAGATCCAGCGGCACCGGCCGGCCCAGCACCGCCTCCAGATTCTCGAACGGCACCGCGGTGGTGTGCGCGGCCACCAGCTCCCGCAGCACGGCCAGCGTCGGAGTGCGCGGGCCGGTGTATCCGATCCGCGTCAGATACGCGTCCAGATCAAGTGCTGCGCCGTTCCAGTGGTAGGCGGCATCGGCCGGTTTCGACATGTCATCCCTTTCGCCCTGGTACACAACGAGCAACCGCCCGCACGCGCCGGATGTTCCGTGACTCCACGGAACTCGCGTCCCAGGCGCTCGATGGCGCTGCTACATATCGAGACCCAGGTCCAGCACGCGGACCGAATGGGTCAGGGCGCCCACCGCCAGGAAATCGACACCGGTCCGGGCATAGTCCGCGGCCATATCGAGGGTGAGGCCGCCGGAGGATTCCAGTTTCGTCTCCGGCGCCACGGCATTGCGGCGCTGGACCGCGGCCTGGGTCTGCCAGAGCGGGAAATTGTCGAGCAGGACCAGTTGAACCTGCTCGCCGAGTACGGCGTCGAGCTGATCGAGATCGTCGACCTCGACCTCGCAGTCGATCTCCGGCGCGGCGGCGCGGACCGCGCGCAGCGCCTCGACCACCGACCCCGCCGCGACGACGTGATTGTCCTTGATCAGCGCGGCGTCGCCCAGACCCATGCGATGGTTCACGCCGCCACCGGCGCGCACCGCGTACTTCTGCAGCGCGCGCAGCCCGGGCAGCGTCTTACGGCTGTCCCGGATCCGGCAGCCGGTGCCCTCGACCGCGTCCACCCAGTCGGCGGTGGCGCTGGCGATACCCGAGAGATGACACATCAGGTTGAGCATGGTGCGCTCCGCGGTGAGCAGCCCGCGGGTCGGCGCCACCACCGCCAGCGCCGTCTGCCCGGGCGCGATCCGGGTGCCGTCGGCCACCCGCTCGGTGACTTCGTAGCCCCCGGCGCCGATCACCTCGTCGAGCACCAGCAGCCCGATATCTATCCCGGCGACGGTGCCCGGCTGCCGGGCCACCACCGCGGCCTTCACCACCGCATCCGCGGGAACGGTGGCCGTGGTGGTGATATCGGGCCCGTAGCGCAAATCCTCGTCCAGTGCCGTCCGGATGAGACCGCGGACTTCCTCGGGATCCAGACCGGAATCCAATGACATTGTCTTCTCCTCGTTCTCGATCCGGGCGCGCGGCCGCGCCGGGTCGCTTCGCCGGCGGATACCGGGTTCCGGATCCGGTCGCGGACCGGTCGCGAACGCCGCGGTCACCCGACCGCTCACGACGGCGCCGCCAAAGGCGTCGGTTCGGTGATCACGCGCGGCGCGCCGCTGTCGTCCAGGCGCACCGCGATCGACTGCGCCGAGCCCGGTGCCGTCTGCGGGTGATCGCCGCGGGTGTGGCAGCCGCGGCTCTCGGTGCGCGCTCGCGCCGCCAGCAACAGCGCCTGTCCGGTGACGGTGAGCGCGGCGTCCTCGAACCGGGCCACGATTTCCGCGGGCGTCCCGGGGCGCGAAGGCGGTAGCGCGGTCGGTTCGTCGCCGCGCGCGGTGTCGAGCATCCGGGCCGCCCGGGCCAGCCCGGCACCGTCGCGCACGACCGAGGCGTACTCGGTCATCGCCTGCTGGAGCGCAGGTCGCGGCAGCACCGGCCTGCCCCGGACCGGCTCGCCCGGCACCTGCGCCGGTTCCCCTACCCGCTCCAGCGCCGCGAACCCGGCCCGCTCGCCCATCACCAGACCCTCGAGCAGACTGTTGGAAGCCAGCCGGTTGGCACCGTGCAGACCGGTCCGCGCGACCTCGCCGGCGGCGTACAGCCCCGGTACGCCGGTGCGCCCGTGCAGATCGGTGATCACGCCGCCGCACTGATAGTGCGCGGCGGGCGCCACGGGAATCAGATCGCGGCGCGGGTCGATACCCGCCGCGCGGCAGGACATGGTGATCGTCGGAAAACGCCGGGTGAAGTCGGGTACCTCCCGGGCGTCGAGGTACACGTGATCGGCGCCCAGCGACCGCATCCGGGCCGCGATGGCCCGGGACACCACATCCCGGGGCGCCAGATCACCGCGCGGATGCACCCCGGCGGTCACCGAGTCACCCCGCGCGTCCACCAGCCGCGCACCCTCACCGCGCACCGCCTCACTGATCAGCGGCTGCCTGCCGAACCCGTCGGGCGTGAACAGGACGGTGGGATGGAACTGCACGAATTCCAGATCCGCCACCGCCGCGCCCGCCCAGAGCGCCAGCGCGACGCCGTCGGCCGTCGCACCGGCCGGGTTCGTACTCAACGCGTACAGCTGCCCGAGACCACCGGTCGCGAGCAACACCGCCGGCGCGTGCACCAGGCCGAGTCCGCGATCGGAGACGGCCAGCACTCCCTGGACGCCGGACACGCCGGTGACCACCTCCAGTACCGCGGTGCCGAACAGCACCGGCAGTCCGGCCGCCGAGAGCGCCCGCTGCACTTCCGCGCCGGTGGCGTCGCCGCCGGCATGGATGATGCGGCGGGTGCTGTGCCCGCCCTCCCGGGTCCGCGACACCTGCCCGTCCCGGCCGAGATCGAACACCGCACCCAGATCGGTGAGAGCGGCCACCGCGTCCGGCCCGCCGGCGACGATGGAACGCACCGCGTCGGGATCGCACAGCCCGCCACCGGCGGCGAGGGTGTCGGCGACATGGGAATCCACCGAGTCCCCGTACGGCGCGACCACGGCGATCCCGCCCTGGGCGTACTGCGTGGCGGTATCGGCCGGGCCACCCTTGCTCAGGATCAGCACCCGCAGCCCGGCCCGCGCCGCCGCGCGCGCGGCCGTCAGCCCGGCGACCCCGCCGCCGATCACCACCAGATCGGCGCGGGCCTCCCACATCCGATCGAGTCGATCGGTCATCACGTACTCCACGTCCGCAGCGACGATGTCACGCCCGGACCGGCGTCATTCCCCGCCGCCCGGGGTGCCGATCTCGATCATCCGCTGGACCGAATGCCGGGCCAGGGCCGCGGTCTCCGGGTCGACGTGGACCTCGTCGCGGTTCTCCTCGAGGCAGCGCAACAGCGCGGCCGGGGTGATCATCTTCATGTACTTGCAGGCGGCACGATCGTTCACGGCCCGGAAATCGATACCCGGGGCGGCCTTGCGCAACTGGTGCAGCATGCCCACCTCGGTCGCGACCAGCACCTGGTTCGATTTCGCCGCGCGGGCGGCGTCGATCATGCCGCCGGTCGACAGGATGTGCACCCGGTCGGCGGGGAACTCGCCCTCACCGGCCAGGTACAGCGCCGAAGTGGCACAGCCGCATTCGGGGTGCACGAAGAGCTCGGCATCGGGGTGGGCGCGGGCCTGGTCGTTGAGCTCGTCACCGTTGATCCCGGCGTGCACATGGCATTCGCCCATCCAGATGTGCATGTTCTCACGCCCGGTCTCGCGCTTGACATGCGCGCCGAGGAACTGGTCGGGCAGGAAGAGCACCTCGCGGCCGGGGTCGATCGAGGCGACCACATCGACGGCGTTGGACGAGGTGCAGCAGATATCGGTGAGCCCCTTGACCGCCGCGGTGGTGTTCACATACGACACCACCACCGCGCCCGGATGCTCGGCCTTCCAGTCGCGCAGTTCCGCGGCCGTGATCGAATCCGCGAGCGAGCATCCGGCGCGCTCGTCGGGGATCAGCACGGTCTTCTTTGGGCTCAGGATCTTGGCGGTCTCGGCCATGAAGTGCACACCGCAGAAGACGATGGTCTCCTCCGGCGCCTCGGCCGCGATCCGGGACAGCGCCAGCGAGTCACCGACGTGATCGGCCACGTCCTGGATCTCGGGCAGCTGGTAATTGTGCGCGAGAATGGTGGCGTTGCGCTGCCGGGCCAGGCGTTTCACCTCGGCCGCCCATTCCGGTGTCGCCTCGACCCCGGTGTAGCCCGACGGCCCGTCGCTGATCCGCTCCCGCAGTGCGGTACCCGGCGCCGGGGCCAATTCTGCTCCCATCGTCGCCATGGTCGCTCCTTCCTCCGCGCGATCGGCGCCGGACGCCGATTCGCACTCAACCAGGTTTTCGACTTATGATCGAAAACGTGGACCAGTTTAGCACCATCCATGAATCGCTCACCGCGGTGTTCCAGGTTCGCCACTTCCCCGCCGACAACGCCGCAGGTCACAGCACTACGAAGACGGGCGACCGCCGCCCGCCCCGCCAACAGCGGGAACTCGCGGTGCTGCTGTGGCAGCGCGCACTGGCCCCCCAGCGGGGCACCTGGTCGCTACCCGGTGGCCGATTGCGCAACGACGAGGACCTGGACACCTCGGCCCGGCGGCAGCTGGCCGAGAAGGTGGACGTGCGCGAGGTCGACCATCTCGAGCAGTTGTCGGTGTTCAGCGCCCCCGACCGCGTCCCCGGACCGCGCCGGATCGCCTCGGCCTACCTGGGCCTGGTCCCCCTCACCGCCGACCCGCAACTGCCGGCGGACACCTCCTGGCACCGAGTGGCCGCACTGCCGGAGATGTCGTTCGATCACGGCACCGTGGTCGAGCACGCCCGGGCGCGGCTGGCCGCGAAACTCTCCTACACCAATATCTCCTTCGCCCTGGCGCCGGATCGGTTCACCATGTCCACGCTGCGCGAGATCTACTGCGCCGCACTGGGTTACGACGTGGATACGACGAACCTGCAACGGGTTCTGACCCGGCGCAAGGTGATCACCCCCACCGGTGACACCGCCGCCCCGGGCCGCGCCGGTGGCCGCCCCGCCTCGGTCTACCGGTTCAGCGATTCCGGACTGCGCGTCACCGACGAATTCGCCGCGCTCCGGCCCCGCGCCTGACGAGCTCCGGCCCAGCTCACAGAGCCGGAACCCGTCAGCGGTGACCGCGACCTCGGCCGAACGGACTGTGCCGATCGGCCACGCGGGCCGGTACCGCTCCTACGGACAGCGGCGGTATCAGGTCCGCATTTCCGGCCGCGGTACCGGCTGCTTCTCCGGGCGCCGCGCCCCGCGGTCCAGCGGCCAGACGACCACTTCGATCACCCAGAACAGCAGCAGGAACACCGTCACCACCACGGTCGGGATCAGCAGGAACAGGATGGACACCACCGAAATAACCGTGAACACCGCCAGCGCCGCCGGGGAGATGCCCTGCAACCGGCTACCGAACCGCACCGCCGCCCACATCATCCAGCGGCGTGGCAGCGAAATCGCGCATTCGCGCAGCGCCCGCCGGAACAGGCCGTCGGCGTCGACCTTGCTCACCAACTCCGAGCGGAGCAGATAGTCGTGCAGGATGGCGGCCCGCGTGTACACGCCGTAACGCGGTATCAGCCACACCACCGGCCGCGGCACCGACGCGAAATCGGTCCGGAATCCGACGGGTACTTCGAAATGTTGGTCCGCGCCCGCGTAACCCAGCGGTTCCCGGACTCTCCAGAACGTCCCATCGATCTCCTCGACCACGAGCGCACTGGTGAACCCCACGAGGCAATCTCCCTGTCGTGACATCGGTTTCGCTCACTCTACGACCGCCGGAGACGACCCCGGTAACCGACCGCGCGCCGGGCCCGCCCGCCGGGACAGCGGCCGGTCGATGGGGGCTACCGGGCATCCGGGACAGGTTTTCGGGCGACCCCGGCAGGCCCCGAACCGGCAGTGCGAGACGAGCGGCGGCGGCCCGCGGAACCGCGGTCGGACCCGGAACGCGAATCGTCGTATACCCGGCGCCGGCCGTCATATCCCCGAGCCGACTGCGGATCGCCGTGTCCGGATCCATTGCGACGACCAAAATGAGCGTGCGCCTCCGCCCGCGCCGCTGATCCGATTGCTCGGCCGGCCCACCGTCCACGACCCCGACCCGATCACTCGGCCCGATCACCGCCCCCGAGCCGACTTGATCATCCGGCGTGACAGTCGCGGCCCACGATCACGACCTCACCGCTCGCCGCGACCGGCACGGCCCCGCAACTTGCAGTTCAGCTCGGCGGCCCGGCGGGCGGGTCGCCGGCGGCGCCTTCACCGAGACCCGCCGGCGCGCCGGCCCGGGCCGGATCGGCGGAGGGCGCGGCGCCGGACCGAACCGGCTGATACCCGATGTCGTCGAACTCCGGATCGGCGTAGGGCTGGGGCCGGGAGTCGCCGAAGGCACTGACGAAACCGGTGCCCAGATCCTCGGCCGGGCTCAAACCGGCCAGCAGCAGGATCACCAGTCCGGCCAGCAGGGGCTGCAGCACCAGCGCGAAATGACTGTCCAGTTCCACCGGCAAGGCGACGATCCGGCCCACCGGCGGATCCTCGGGCCGCGAATTGTCCCAGGCGACGACCGCGTTTCCGACCCACGCCATGACCCAGGCGCCGATCACCGACCCCAGAAGCAGCCCGGCGCACTGGAGGGGACCTCGCATCCGCCGCCACCGCCAGGCCGCCACCGCCGACAGGAAGCCGGTGACCGCCCCGGCGCCGGCGAACAGCGCCGTCGCGTCGAACCGGTGCAGGCTCTCGCCGACCAGCGCCGCGCCGCGGCCCGGTTCCACCACCAGCACTCGTTCGGTCGGTGCCAGCAGACCCCACAGGGCACCCACCAGCACACTCACCACGACCATCGCGAGCAGCAGGACGAGGGCGGCGCGCGCCTCCCGGCGCGTCCCGGCCCGGTTTCGTCCGGGCATCGTTACCGCCTTTCCAGCCGGGCGGAATCGATCCGCCCGTGCCGGGAGCAGGTCGCCCACCAGCCGTCGGGATCGATCTGCACCACCATGCGACGGCCGCAGTGCTCGCAGAACCGCGGCGGTTCCAGCCCCAGTTGCACCGCTCGGGCGATCGGTTCGTCGAGCCCGGGCACGATCGGCCGGCCCGTGAACGGGTTGTAGCGCGCGTCCATATCGCCGACAGTACTCACGGCCTCGGCCCTTCCCCGGCTGACGTCGCCGATCAGAATGTCTCGTTGAGCGCTTTGATCGGCATCTCGAGTTCGCCGAGCAGGTCCAGGTCCTGTTCGGCGGGGCGGCCGAGGGTGGTGAGGTAGTTACCCACGATCACCGCGTTGATACCGCCGAGGATGCCCTGGCGGGCGCCGAGATCGCCGAGGGTGATCTCGCGGCCGCCGGCGAATCGCAGCAGGGTCCGGGGCAGGGCGAGCCGGAACGCCGCGACGGCACGCAACGCGTCGGCGGCCGGGAGGACCTCCAGCTCGCCGAAGGGTGTGCCCGGCCGGGGGTTGAGGAAGTTCAGCGGGACCTCGTCGGGTTCGAGCGCGGCCAGGTCCGCGGCGAATTCGGCGCGCTGCTCCAGAGTTTCGCCCATCCCGAGGATGCCACCGCAGCAGACCTCCATCCCGGCCGCGCGCACCATCCGCAGCGTGTTCCAGCGTTCTTCCCAGCTGTGTGTGGTGACCACGTTCGGGAAGTAGGACCGCGCGGTCTCCAGGTTGTGGTTGTAGCGGTGCACACCCATCGCGGCCAGCCGGTCGACCTGGTCCTGGGTGAGCATGCCGAGTGAGCAGGCGACCTGGATGTCGACCTCGTTGCGGATGGCCTCGACCCCGGCGGCCACCTGGGCCATCAGCCGTTCGTCGGGTCCGCGTACCGCGGCGACGATGCAGAATTCGGTGGCGCCGGTCTTGGCGGTCTGCTTGGCCGCCTCCACCAGGCTCGGGATATCCAGCCAGGCCGCGCGCACCGGTGACTGGAACAGGCCAGACTGGGAGCAGAAATGGCAGTCCTCCGGGCAGCCGCCGGTTTTGAGGCTGATGATGCCTTCCACCTCCACCTCGGGACCGCACCACTTCATCCGGACCTCGTGCGCGAGTTCGAGCAGGGGTTCGAGACGGTCGTCGCCCAGGCGCAGCACGTCGAGGGTCTGGTCCCGGGTCAGACCGATGCCACGCTCCAGGACCTGTTCCCGCGCCACGGTCAGCACGTCCTCGGTGGTCGCGGCGGCATCAGGTGTCCCGGCGGGTGCGTGTGTCACGGGCGGTTCCCTTCGTTCGAAAGGTTTTCCTGGTCCGTCTGCGCGGACCCAGAACTTGAACAGTGTTCAGGACAGGGTAGCGCCAAAGCTTGAACAGCGTTCAGGCTGGGGTAGCGTCAGGAGAAGCCAGCGATATCGGGAGGTCCGCACCGTGCAGTTACACCGGGACGACGTCGTGGAAGGCGCCATCGCCATCCTCGACCAGTACGGCCTGGCCGACCTCACCATGCGCCGGCTCGCCGGCGCGCTGCGGGTCCAGCCCGGTGCGCTGTACTGGCATTTCCCGAACAAACAGGCCCTGCTCGGCGCCGTGGCCGACCGGATTCTCGCACCGATGGAGCACCC
Source organism: Nocardia testacea NBRC 100365 (assembly GCF_000308775.1). Classification (GTDB taxonomy): domain Bacteria; phylum Actinomycetota; class Actinomycetes; order Mycobacteriales; family Mycobacteriaceae; genus Nocardia; species Nocardia testacea. Next base: position 70,351 of record NZ_BAGJ01000068.1, on the reverse strand, counting down.
GGTACGCGCCGGCGACTGGTCCGGCGCACTCACCGAACTGGCCCATCGACTCCGTGATTGCCTGCTCACCTACCGGGACGGCGCGGAACTGGTCTCGGCGACCTACGCCTCCCGCCTGACCACCAGCAAGGGCCGGGAACGGCTCGCCGCCGCGGTCATCCGCGCCGGTATCCCGCGCGCCGAGGCCGAACTCGCCGCATACACATTGCTGTACTACGTGCTCGGGCACACCGTCGACGAACAGTCCCGGATGCAGATGGACTCCGCCGGGGCCCTCACCGCGGACGACACCCTCGCCGCGTCCGAGGATCCGACGGCCCGCTTCGATTACGGCCTGCAGCTGTTCATCGCCGGAATCCGGCACCGCCTCGGCGCCGAGATCCGCTGACCGCGGCGAGGCGCCTCCCTCGGCCGACGGGGCACTCCACACCACCTTGAACACCGTTCAAGTATGGTGCTCCCGTGACCTCCGATCCACTGGCCTGGCTCGACGACCACGCCGCCGCGCGCACGACCGCCGGACTCCGCCGGCGCCTACGACCGCGCCCGGCCGCCGCGACCGGCCTGGATCTGGCGTCCAACGACTACCTCGGACTCACCCGGCACCCCGAGGTGATCGCGGGAGCCGTCGAGGCCGTGCACCGGTGGGGCGCGGGGTCCACCGGTTCCCGGCTGGTCACCGGGACGACCACCGAACACGAACTCCTCGAAACCGAGCTGGCCGAATTCACCGGAACCGCGGCCGGACTGGTGTTCGCCTCCGGTTACGCCGCCAACCTGGGCGCGGTCACCGCGCTGGCCGGCCGAGGATCGCTGATCGTCTCCGACGCCGGCTGCCACGCCTCCCTCGTGGACGCCTGCCGGCTGTCGCGCGCCCGGGTCGAGATCGCCCCGCATCGCGATATCGGCGCGGTGCGCCGCCTGCTGGCCACCCGCGGCGAGGAACGCGCCCTGGTCCTCACCGATTCGGTGTTCAGCGCCGACGGCGACCTCGCGCCGCTGGCCGAACTCCATCGGGTGACCCGCGCCCACGGCGCGGTACTACTGGTCGACGAGGCGCACGGGCTGGGGGTCCGCGGCGCCGGCGGTCGCGGACTCGTCCACGAGACCGGCCTGGCCGGCGAACCCGATGTGGTGGTCACCGCCACCCTGTCGAAAGCGCTGGCCGCCCAGGGCGGCGTGGTGCTCGGCGCCGGACGGGTGCGAGCGCATCTGATCGACACGGCGCGCACCATGATCTTCGATACCGGTCTGGCACCGGCCGCCGTGGGCGCCGCCCGCGCCGCCCTCCGGATTCTGCGCCGCGACCCCGGGCTGCCCCGGCGCGTACTGGACCGTGCCGCCGAGATCGCCCGGATCGCCGCGGTACCGGCTCCCGAATCGGCGGTGGTCCCGGTGGTGCTGGGCGACCCCCGTGTCGCCTACGAGGCGGCCCTGGCCTGCCGCGAACAGGGCCTGGAGGTCGGTTGCTTCCGGCCCCCCTCGGTTCCGGAGGGCACCTCCCGGTTGCGGATCACCGCCCGCGCCGACCTGTCCGCCGCCGATCTCGCCACCATCGCCGCCGTACTGACTCCGATCCTGGTCCGGGCCCGCGACACCGGGGCGGTCGCGATATGACTCCGCTGTTCGTCACCGGCACCTCGACCGAGGTCGGCAAAACCGTCACCACCGCCGCGCTGGCCGCCGTCGCCCGCGCGGCCGGTCGCGAGGTCGCCGTCTGCAAACCCGCACAGACCGGTATCGCTCCCGGTGAACCCGGTGATCTCGCCGTCGTCACCGCCCTCGCCGGAGTGACCCGGACCGTCGAACCCGCCCGCTACCCCGAACCCCTGGCTCCCGCCACCGCCGCCCGCCGCTGCGGCGCCCCGCTGCTCACCCTGGCCGAAACCGCCGCCGCGATCGACGAGCTCGGGTCCGCCGACCTGGTGCTGGTGGAGGGCGCGGGCGGATTGCTGGTCCGGCTGGGCGAATTCACGCTGCTCGATCTCGCCCGGGAACTGGCCGCCCCGGTGCTGGTGGTCGCCGCTGCCGGTCTCGGCACCCTCAATCACAGCGAGCTCACCACCTGGGCGCTGCGGCAGGCCGGGGTGGAATGCGCGGGCCTGGTGGTGGGATCGTGGCCCGACCGGCCCGATCTCGCGACCCGGACCAACCGCGCGGATCTCCCCCGGGTCACCGGCGTCGAACTCGTCGGCGCCGTACCGGCGGGCGCGGGTTCGTGGAGCCCGGCGCGTTTCCGGGCGGCGGCCCCGGGCTGGTTCGACCGGCACTGGGCGCGGCGGTATCTCGGAACAGCCGCCACGGGACCGGAAGTTGGTCCACCGACCGCCGCCTCGGTACCTGGATGAGTAATTCCAACGGGATGCTGCGCTGATGGTGTTCATCCGCACTTGATGCGCCCCGCGGCAACCCGGCTGCTCAGGTCTTTTCGCGTAGCCGGGCGGTGACGCGCACCGAGGTCTCGTGCAGCCTGTTGAAAATCTCCAGCAGCAGCTCCAGCTGTTCATCGGTGTAGTCGTCGGCGATCTTGGCGAATTCCCTTGCCAGCACATCGTAGTGGGGTGCGATCTCGTCGATGCGCTCGTCGAGGACGGTGATGATGACCCGTCGGCGGTCCTGCGAGTCGTGTTCGCGCCGGACGAAGCCGCCGGCCAGCAGCCGGTCGATCATGCGGGTGATCGCCCCGGTGGTGAGCCCGGTGCGCTGGGCGAGTTCGCCCGCGGTGGCCGGGCCGCCGATGCGCAGCAGATTCAGGCAGCGCAGGTCGGTGACGTGCAGGCCGAGCTTGTCGGCCATTGTGCCGTGCAGCATGACGGCATCGGTGGCGCTGCGCTGGGCGGCGAAGGTCAGCGCGGCGCCCAGTTGGTCGTGTCTGTTCGTCATCCCTTGACACCTTAGTCTTGCTCGGACAATATCTTACCCATTCAACTATTTATTCATTCAGTTGATGATCCATTGAGATGAATGTCAGGGGATTGCCATGACCACCCAGCAAAACGCCGACGAAGCGGCCCTGAACGAGCTGTTCGACCGCATCAACCGGGCTTGGGAGGTGGGCGACGCGAAGGCATACGCCGCCGCCTTCGCTCCCGACGCGGACTACGTGACCTGGTTCGGCGCGCACCTGAAGGGACGCGAGGCCATCGAGGCGTCGCACGCGGCGCTGTTCGCGAAGAACCTGAAGAACACCCGCCTCGACGGCGGGGTCACAGGGGTGCGCTTCGTGACACCGGATGTCGCGGTCGTACACGGTGTGGGCGCGCTGGTGAAGGGCAAGCGCCGCCGCAATCGCTTCAATACGAAGGTCAATGTCTTCGTGGCCGCCCGTTGGAACGGCAAGTGGACATTCGTCGCCTTCCACAACACCAAGTACAGCCGACTGTTGAACACCCTTGTCGCCAAGCATGATCCGGGCGTGCGGATGTCGCGGCAGGCGTAGCTGTCGGATGACCGGAACCCGCAGCCGGGAGGTGATCGGTAATCCCGCAGCATCCCGTGGGAGGAAGCACTCCTCTAGGGTTCGGGTGCGGCCGTCACGCGAATCCGGCGCGAGACCGCGGCGCCGGGCACGCGCCGGAGGGCCGCGCGATTCCGAGTCGGCGGCGCCGGGCGGGTCGCCACTGCCCTGCCGGCAGTCGTACGAGAAAGGCGCCCCTATGCACCCGGACCGGTCCGGCGAACCCGACCCCGCCGATGCCGCGACCGCGCCGCTGTGGCGGGCGGTACAGGCTTTCCGCCTGGTGACCCTCCTGTATGCGGTGGGCCAGCAGATCGCTTCCGTGCGGTACTACGAGAACCAGCGGTTGAGCTGGGCTTTCATCGCGCTCATGGTGCTGTGGTCGGGAGTTTCGGCGCTGCTGCTGGCCCAGTGGCACACCCCCGAGACCGCGCGCACCCGCACGCTGGTGGTGGCCGGCGATCATCTCGTGGTCCTCGGCCTGATCGCGGCGACCCCGCTGGTCGCCGACTACGACTGGTACCACGGACATCAGCCCTTGCCCACCACGATGTGGTCGGCGAACGCGGTGATCTCGGCGGCCATTCTGCGCGGCCCCGTCGCCGGAATCGCGTCCGGCCTGGTCGTCGCCGCCGCCATCATCACCATGCGACAGCAATGGGGTCAGGACGTCTGGGCCGATGCCACCGCCCCGGTACTGGTTTCGGTGGGCCTGGCACTGGGTCTGGCCGCGAATACGGCGCGGCGCGCGCAGGAGCAGCTGCAGCGGGCGGTGCGGCTCACCGCGGCCGCCGCGGAACGGGAACGGCTGGCACGGCAGGTGCACGACGGTGTCCTGCAGATCCTCTCCTACATCACCCGGCGCGGCACCGCCATCGGCGGCCCCGCCGTCGAACTGGCCCAGCGCGCAAGGGAACAGGAGATCGCGCTGCGGCGGCTGATCTCCGAACAGGGCGCCGCCCCCGGCGGTGACGCCACGACCGTCGACCTGCGCCCCCTGCTCACCGCATACGCCGCGCCCGCCGTGGTGGTCTCGACCCCCGGCGATCCGGTGCGGATCGGCCGTTGGATCGCCGAGGAGATCGCCGCCGCCGTCGCGGCCGCGCTCACCAATGTGGAGTTGCACGCGGGCCCCGAAGCCCGGGCGTTCGTCCTACTGGAGGACACGGGCGCGGAGTTGATCGTGAGTGTGCGCGACGACGGGGCCGGGATCGCGCCCGGCCGACTCGCCGAGGCCGAGAACGAAGGCCGGATGGGGGTGTCGCGATCGATCGCCGGGCGGATCGCGGCGCTGGGCGGCACCGCCGAACTGCTCACCGCGGCGACCGTCGGCGAGGGCACCGAATGGGAGTTCCGGATTCCCCGTGGCTGACCTGGTTTTCGTGTTCACCACGCCGGCGCACCGCGCGGCTCTGGCAGGATGAGGACGCGCGAACGCGGAAGGAGCGGCGGCGTGACCGAGCAGGCGGCGGAGACGATTTCGGTGATGGTGGTCGACGACCACCCGATCTGGCGTGACGGGGTCGCCCGCGATCTCACCGAGGCCGGTTTCCGGGTGGCCGCCACCGCCGAGGACGCCGCGGCCGCCGCCCGCCGGGCCGCCGCCACCCGGCCCCGGGTGGTGCTGATGGATATGCAGCTGCCCGACGGCAACGGAGCGTCGGCCACCGCCGAGGTCCTGCGGGTGTCCCCGGAGAGCCGGGTCCTGGTGCTCTCGGCGTCGGGCGAACGCGACGATGTGCTGGACGCGGTGAAGGCCGGGGCCTCCGGCTATCTGGTGAAGAGCGCCTCGGCCGCCGAACTGGTCGCCGCGGTCCGCGCGACGGCCGCCGGGCAGGCGGTGTTCACTCCCGGCCTGGCGGGCCTGGTGCTGGGTGAGTACCGCCGGATGGCCACCGCGCCGACCGATCCCGGCGCACCACACCGGCCCGCGCTGACCGACCGGGAGACCGAAGTGCTGCGGCTGGTCGCCAAGGGCCTGTCCGCCAAGCAGATCGCGACGCGGTTGGATCTGAGCCATCGCACGGTCGAGAACCATGTGCAGGCCACGCTGCGCAAACTACAGCTCGCCAACCGAGTCGAGCTGACCCGCTACGTGATCGAGCAGGGTCTCGACGAGTGAGGCCGCGGTAGGGGCCCGGAATTCGGGTAGATCCCGGCGCGGCACCGAGTAGTCCTACTCATCCGCCCGGCCCGGCGTCCGCCGACCATCGAGATATGACGACTTCGATCGATCCGGCGCTGGTCGCCCGCCTGTCCGGCGAGTTCGCTTCGGTCGCCGGCGACTTCACCACGCTCGGCGGCCGGCTGGACACTCTCGGCAGCGATCTGGAGGCCCTGCACCGGCAGCTGCGGGTGGCGACACCGCCCGGGACCGCCGGCGCGGCCGCGGCGGCCGGACCCGGAACCACGCCCGGGGAGTTCACGAAACCGGCCGGACCGCAGCAGACCCGGCCGACAACCGAACCTTCCGCAGCAGAGGCACCTTCACCCGCCACCGACCCCTCCGCGCCGCGAATTCTTCCGTACGCCACCGCACCGGACGCGGTGGGGACGCCCGGTGCGCGCGGCGGCGGTCCCGCGGGAACATCGGTCGGCCCGGCACCCACCGGTCCCGCCCCCTGGAGCACCCCGGTGGCCGCTGCCCCGCAGCGGCCCTGGCCGGTCCCACCGCCACCGCCGCACGGTGGATACGCCGGTGCGTATCCGAGCTACCGGGACCGGCCACCGACACCACCGCCGATACCTCCCGGCCACATTCCCGCCGGCCCGGCCGCGCCCCGCACACCGTGGTGGCAGCGCGAGGGTGTGATCAGCCGGTTGCTCGCGGTGGCGGGGGTGGCGGTGACCCTCATCGGTGTGGTCATGCTGCTGGTGCTGGCCGCCCAGGCCGGGATCTTCGGTCCGGTCCCCCGTGTCGTCGCCGGGGCGGCGTTCTCGGCGGCACTGGTCGGGATCGGGGTGCGGGTGTACCGGCAGACCGGCGGCCGGGTGGGCGGGGTCGCGCTGGCCGCCACCGGTTTCGCCGGCGCCTACCTGGACGTGGTCGCGACGACCACGATCTACGACTGGCTGCATCCGGTACCGGGCTTCTCCGTCGCGCTCGGCGTCGCCGCGGCCGGGGTGGGGCTGGCGGTGCAGTGGCGTTCCCAGGCGCTGGCGGTTCTCGTCGTCACAGGCGCCGCCGTCCTGGCCCCGTTCGTCGGCATCGAGCTGTCGCTGCTCGCGTTCCTGATCGTGCTGCAACTGGCCTGTGTGCCGGTGCAGTACCGGCACGACTGGCCGTTCCTGCATCTGGTGCGCACGGTTCCGGCCGTACTCGCCGTCCAGATCGCCGTCGTCGCCGCGGCGATCGGCACCTACGATCTCGGCCGGAACGTGCTGGTGCTCGCGGCCGCCACAGCGGTCGCCGTGGTGGGAGTGGCGGGCACCGTCGTCGTGGTGCGGCACCGCCCCGGGGATATCGTCGCCGCCCTGACCTGCGCGCTGGCCACCACCCCGTTGCTGGCCGCACCGGCCCTGTTCGACCGGCCGGTCGCCACCGCGATCTCGTCGGGCTACGCCCTGGTCCTGCTGTCGCTCGCGGCGACCGCACTGGTCCCGAAGGTGCGCGATGTCGCTCGCCTGCCCGGTCATACCACGACCGTCGCGGCCGTCGCCGGTTCGTTCGCGCTGCTGGAGACCTGCTGGGGTGTCACCACCGACGCGACACTCGCCCTGGGCCTTTTCCTCGTCGCCGCCTGCTATCTGGGTATCGCGGGCCGCACGGGCAACCGGGTCGCGGCGGCGCTGGGCGCCGGATACGCCACGCTCGGCGGCCTCGCCTTCCTGGCGGTCGCCGGCCCGGACACCCTGGCCACCGAGGGGCTCGCGGTCCGCGATCTGTCGGCCGGGACCGCGGCCTCGGCGATCGCCGGGCTGGCGGTGGTGGCGGTCGGGCTGTGGGGGTCGGGGCGGCTCACCGCACCGCGGCATCCCGGCGGTTCCCGCGCCACCGGATGGTGGATCGGCGCCGGCGTCGCGGCCCTCTACCTGGTGACCGCCGCCACCGTATCGCTGGGCGTGATCTCCGGTATCGCCGACGGATTCGTCGTCGGCCACAGTATCGCCACCATCGTCTGGATGGCCGGCGCGCTGGCCGCCCTGCTGTACGGACTGCGCCGGCTGAGCGGGGGGACGCCGACGGCGGCGAAGGTCGCTCTCGGGTCCGGGCTGCTGGTCACAGCCGCGGCACTGGCCAAGTTGTTCCTGTTCGATCTGGCGACCCTGGACGGCCTCATCCGGGTGACCGCGTTCCTGGTGGTCGGCGTGCTGTTGCTCATCGCCGGCACCCGCTACGCCCGGGCGTTCGCCGAAAACGGCGCCCGGCGCGGCGGTTCCGGATCCTCGGCCGACCCGCACTGATCCCCGCGCGGGACTGCGGCCCCGGTGGCGCCACAGCCACCGGGGCGGCCCTGGTTCAGGAACCCGTACGTGCCGCCGCGACCATGGCGGCGGTGACGGTCGCGATATCGGCGTCGTCGCTGATGTAGGGCGGCATCGCGTAGATCAGGTTGCGGAACGGCCTGAGCCAGGCACCCGCTGCCACGGCGGCCGCGGTGGCCGCCCGCATATCCACCGGCCGCTCGAGCTCGATCACCCCGATACCGCCCAGCACCCGGACCTCGGTCACCCCCGGCAGTTCCCCCGCCGGAGCCAGCCCCGCACGCAGGCCGGCACCGATCCGAGCCACCTCCGCCCGCCAGTCGCGTGCGAGCAGCAGTTCCACCGACGCCACCGCGACAGCACAGGCCAGCGGATTACCCATGAATGTCGGTCCGTGCATGAGCCCGCCGTGCGCGGCGCTGACGGACTCCGCGATCTCGCTCGTGCACAGCGCGGCGGCGAGGGTCAGGTACCCACCGGTGAGCGCTTTGCCCACGCACATGACATCGGGGGCGACCCGCCCCTGCTCGGCGGCGAAGAGCGTACCGGTCCGCCCGAACCCGGTGGCGATCTCGTCGAACACCAGCAGAACTTCGTGCTCATCGCACAACCGGCGCAGCTCGGCCAGGTAGCGGGGATCGTGCCAGCGCATACCGCCTGCTCCCTGGACCACCGGTTCCACCACGATCGCGGCCAGCTCGGGCGCGTGCCGTGCCACGGCTCGCTCCAGCTCGCGCACATAATCGTCGCGGTAGTCCCGGGGCGGAGCGGAGACGAAGACCTGTTCGGTCAGGACATCGGTCCACAGCGCGTGCATACCGCCCTCGGGATCGCACACGCTCATCGGTGTGAAGGTGTCGCCGTGATATCCGCCCCGCCAGGTGAGCAGCCGGCGCTTCCGCGGCCGCCCTACCGACCGCCAGTACTGCAGGCACATCTTCACCGCGACTTCCACCGAGACCGAACCGGAATCGCAGAGGAACACCCGGTCCAGCCCGTCGGGGGTGTGGCGCACCAGCAACTCGCACAATCGGGCCGCCGGTTCGTGGGTGAGCCCGCCGAACATCACATGGCTCATCCGGCGCGACTGCGCGATCAGCGCCTCGTCCAGGACGGGGTGGCGGTAGCCGTGCACAGCGGCCCACCACGAACTCATTCCGTCCACCAGTTCGCGGCCGTCGGCCAGCGTCAGCCGGGTACCCGCGGCCCCGGCGACGACCAGTGGTTCGGTGCCGGCCGGGAAGCCACCGTAGGGATGCCACACATGGCGCGCGTCGAGGGCGGAAATCTGCGCGGCGGTGAGTTCTGCGGGGGCGGCGGGCACGGCGATCCTCCACGTCGTAGCGCGACCGCGGCCGGCCGCACGAAACCTTGAACGCCGTTCAAGTTACCAAACCCCGCGGGCCGGGACCTCCGCAGCGGGGACACGCCGCCACCGCGCGGGCGTGCGCGCCCGGACCCGGCACGGCCGTGGTGCGGCCGCCACGACGAGGGCGGAGATCATCGGCCAACCCGATCGGGATCCGCGCTCCGATCACCCCCGGCCCCGTCCAGCACCGCCGTCACCCGGGCCAGCAGTCGCCGCAACTCCCCCACTCCGTCCACCCCCACATCCGCCCGGATCCGCTCCTCGATCCGCCCGATCCGCTCCCCGGCCAGTTCGAGCGCCGCCGACCCGGCCGCGGTGCACACCACCCGCCGGGCCCGCCGATCCCGCGGATCGACCTGCCGGCGCACCAGCCCGGCCCGTTCCAGCCGACCCACCAGTTCACCCATCGACTGCTGGGTCATTCCCGCGGCCGCCGCCAATTCGCCCACCCGCGATCCCGCCGGATCCAGATACCGGAACACCGCGTAGTGCGCGGGACCCAGTTCCGCGCCCAACCGCGGACGCAGTTCATCGTTCAGTTCCGCTTCGACGGCCCGGGTGGCCAGGGTGAGCAGTTTCAGCAGTGACGGGGTCGTTGACATATTACGAAGGTAACCTTTCTAATAGAGGTATGCCGGACCGGGTCATCTCCTTCCGCAGCGGTCACCGCGTCACCGTGCTCGCCGAGGGCACCGACGCGCACGGCCCCTATCTGCGATTGCGCCACGAACTGCCCACCCCCGCCCGGCAGGCGGGCCCACACTGGCACCCGGTCATCGGCGAGAGCTGGACGGTGCGGCACGGAGCGCTCGAGTTCCGCGTCGACGGCCACGAGGTCACGGCCGGCCCCGGCGATACGGTGCACGCGGCGGCCCGCACCGTTCACCGGTTCCGCAGCGTGGCGCCCGATACGGTGCTCGACCACGAGATCCGCCCGCCGCTGCGGCATCTGGAGATGTTCGCGCTGTGGAGCGCCCTGGACCGGGCGGGAGCGACCACCCGCTCCGGGATCCCGCGCAATCCACTGGCACTCGCCCTGCTATGGGAACTGCAGGACGGCTACCTCGCCGGAATACCGTCCTGGCTCCAGCGCGCGACCCTGGGGAGCCTCGCCGCAATCGCCCGGCGAACCGGTTACGCACGCCGCTGGACCGACTCGGCCGACCGGCCCCGGGCAATCGACCAGTGACCCCCGGCATCCGCGCGCCGAAATGGCGCTAGTGTCATGCCCATGGACGCGTCCGACTCGCTGCTCGAGGAAGTGACACCACCGGCGGTATATCCGAGCGGCACCCGGCCATCGGGCGACGCCGAGCATCCGCGCTGATTCCGGCCGTTCCAGCACCTGCGCCGGCCGGCTCCGGCGCCCGTCCACCCGCCGCGCTCCGCACCGACCCCGACCGAGAACCGTATGCCCGCTGACCCGCCGAGCTTTCGCCGCAACCCGCGCGCCACTCCGGTCCGCAGCACCTACCGGCTGCAGCTGCGACCGGACGGACTCACCTTCGCCCAGGCCGCGGCCATCGCGGAATACCTTCAGCAACTGGGCGTCTCGCATATCTATCTCTCCCCGGTGATGACGGCCGCGCGCGGTTCCACCCACGGCTACGACGTCACCGACCCCACCGCCGTCTCCGCCTCTCTGGGCGGCCCGCTCGGGCTCAAGGCACTCGCCGACGAAGTACGCAACCGGGGTATGGGCCTGATCATGGATCTGGTGCCCAACCATGTGGGGGTGGCCGATCCGCAGCAGAACCTCTGGTGGTGGCATGTGCTGCAGTACGGTCGCAAATCCCAGTTCGCGTCGTTCTTCGATATCGACTGGAGTCCGGGCAACGGCGTGGGCGGCCGGCTGGCGCTACCGGTGCTGCGCGGCGCGAACGACCCGGCCGCCCTCACCGTCGACCGGTCCGGGCCTGAACCGCTGCTCGCCCTGCACGACCTCCGTTTCCCCATCGCGCCCGGCACCGACGGCGACAACGCGCTGCGGATCCACGACAAACAGCACTATCGGCTGGTGAGCTGGAAATCCGGGATCTGCGGATATCGCCGGTTCCTCTCGATCAGCGGCCTGGCGGCGCTGCGCCAGGAGGATCCGGTGGTGTTCGAGGCCACCCATCGCGAACTCGCGGCCTGGTGCGAACACGATCTGATCGACGGTGTCCGGGTCGATCATCTCGACGGCCTCGCCAACCCGGCCGAGTACCTCCAGCGCCTGCGGCAGCTGATCGGGCCCACCCGACTGCTGCTGGTGGAGAAGACCCTCTCCAACCGGGAACCCCTCGACCCCACCCTGCCGATCGACGGGACCACCGGCTACGACGGCATCGCCGATTTCGGCGGGGTGCTGCTCGAACCGGCCGGGGAACAGATCCTCACCGAACTGTCCCGCCACATCACCGGGCACGGCAGCGATCGGGTGTGGGTCGGCGAGAAGGAACACCGCATCAAGCGCGCGGTCGCGGAGAGCATCTTGGCGCCCGAAATGCGCCGCCTGGTCGCCGCTGTCAAAGCCGACGCGGGCGCCGACGATTTCGACACCATGGCGCTCACCAATGCCACCATCGAGGTGTTGTCCTTCCTGCCCGTCGCCCGGGCCGACTACACCCCGCTGTACGGGATGATCAGCGCGGTGATCGCCGAGGTGGAAAAACGCAACGCTGAACTACGGGCGCCGCTGTCGGTCCTGGTGAGCGCGCTGATCGCCGGAGGCACCGCGTTCACCCGGTTCCATCAGGTGAGCACCGCCATCGGCGCGAAAGCCGTGGAGGACATCCTCTTCTACCGCGCGGCGCGGCTGGTGTCGCTGCAGGAGATCGGCGGCAACCCGGCACGTTTCGGCCGCACCGTCAACGAATTCCATCTCGCCAACGCCTCCCGCGCGCGCCGCTGGCCCGCCTCGATGACCACCCTGTCCACCCACGACACCAAACGCGGCGAAGATGTGCGGGCCCGGATCGGGGTGCTCTCCCAGGTGCCCCGGATGTGGGCCCGCGCGGTCACCCTGTGGCTCGAGAAGCTGCCCCCGCCCGACGGCGCCACCGCACTGTTCCTGCTGCAGAACATGTTCGGCATGTGGCCGGCCGACGGGCGGCCGGCGCCCTCGGTCCCGGGCCTGCGCGACCGGGTACACCGATTCGCCGAGAAGGCGATGCGCGAGTCCGGGGAGCACACCTCCTGGGAGGAACCCGATACCGAGTTCGAGAACGCGGTGCACGCCTGGCTCGATCAGGTGATCGACGGGCCGGTCGGCCGCCAGCTCACCGACCTCGCCCACGACCTGGCCCCGCACGCCTGGTCGGACTCACTGGCACAGAAACTGCTGCAACTGTGCGCGCCGGGTATCCCCGACATCTACCAGGGGTGTGAGATCTGGGAGGACTCGCTGGTCGACCCCGACAATCGCCGCCCGGTCGATTTCGGGTCCCGGGGCGGGATGCTGCACACCCTCACCACGACCCCGCCGCTGGATATCACCGGCGCCGCCAAGATGTGGCTGGTCGCCTACGCGCTGTGGTTGCGGCGGGAACGTCCGGAGTGTTTTGTCGGCGGTACCTACACCCCGGTGTTCGGGCACGGTGAGCACGCCGACAAACTGGTCGCCTACGCCCGGGGCCGGGTCGGCGCCGACCCGGAGATCATCGTGGCCGTCACCCGGCACAGCGTCGCGATCGGCGAGACCGGCTGGGGCGATACCTATATCGACCTCTCCGGCGGGTCCTGGACCGACCGGCTCACCGGGCACACCTTCCAGAACCGCGCCCGTACGGAGAAACTGTTCGCCCGGCTTCCGGTGGCACTGCTGGTGCGCTGACCGCGCCGCCGTCAGGACCCGGTCGCCGCGGCGGCGATCCGCGGGAACGGCGCCTGCGCTTCCAGCAGGAAACCCAGCTCCAGCAGCGTGCGCTCGCCACCGTAGGGCCCACTGAGCATGACCCCGACGGGCAGGCCTGCCGCGGTGAGACCGGCCGGGATCGCGATGGACGGCGAACCGGTGACATTGTTGATCGGGGTATAGCCGACGAAATTCGTGACCCGTTCGATCGATTCGGCGAACGGCACTCCCGGGTTCAGATATCCGATCTCGGGTGTGGTGTGGGTGAGCACCGGTGAGAGGACGGCGTCGTAGCGGGTGAGCACCGCGTCGTAGTCGGCGCGGGCCCGGTTCAGCCGGTACAGCGCACCCGGCGTGGCGAACAGACGCCGGCGGAACGCGGCGGCCAGGCCCTTGGTGAAGGTTTCCAGCCGGGCGGCGTCGAAGGTACGGCCGTGACTCAGCTTCCCGGTGACCCCCGACATCTGCGCGAGAAATCCCCAGTACTGCAGGAAGTCGGCGACGAGCTCCGCGGAGACCGGCGAGGGCATCGGCTCGATCGTATGTCCCGCGCTCTCCAGGATCCCGGCGGTCGCGGTGACGGCGGCCAGGGTTTCCGCGTCGGGTTCCAGGCCGTTGCACGCCGTGGTGAGCAGGCCGATCCGCAGTTTCCGCGTCGTGGGTCCCTCGACGGTGCCGATGGGCGGGAGCTTCGGATTGCGCCAGTAGGTCTCGGCGGCGGCGTGATACGCGGCCTGATCACGGACCGACCGGGACAGCACCCCTTCGGAGACGAGTTTGATCGGCAACTGCCGCGCCTGGGCATTGTCCAGATGCCGGAACCGGCTGGGTTTCAACGAGACCAGACCCGCGCATGCCGCCGGGATACGCAGTGAACCGCCCCCGTCGTTACCGTGCGCCACCGGCACCACACCGGCGGCGACCAGGGCGGCCGATCCGCCCGAGGAACCCCCTACGGTGTACCCGGTATTCCAGGGGTTGCGGGTGGGGTCGCCGTGCTCGAACTCGGTGGTGGAGGTGAAGCCGAATTCGGGCATGGTGGTCTTGCCCAGTACCGTCACCCCGGTGCTCAGCAGTTGGGCGGTGAACCGATCGTCCTTACCGGCGGGATGCGCCGTGATCGCCGCGCTGCCGTGGCAACTCGGCAGTCCGGCCACATCGGCGTTGTCCTTCACGAAAGCCGGCACTCCGTACCACACGCCGTCCCCGGCAGTGGCGGGTCGCGGCTCCGGACACCGGTAGGCGATCGCGTTCAACCTCGGGTTCACCGCTTCGGCCCGGGCCAGTGCCGCGCGGGCCAGTTCCTGCGGACTCGCCGCACCGGCCCGGACGAGGGCCGCGAGCGCCACCGCATCGTGTCCGCCCAGCGCGTCGTCGGTGAAGGCATGTACTCGATCGGTCATGAATCGGCTCGCGTGTACCTCGGGGACCCGGATACCCGATCCGGAACCAAGTGGACGTGTGTTCAACTCGGCCCAGACTAGTACGGAGCGGAACCACACGGGAGCAGTTGCCCGGCGCGGCGTACGAGAGCGGCAGCGACTACCGGCGCGCCGCGCGCCACCATCCGGTGGTCCACAGCACGGCGCCCACGGCCGCGCCCAGCAGTACCCCGGCCTGCGTCGATCCCAGGACGGCCGCCGCCACCAGGAAGACCAGCAACCCCATGACGAGCGCCTCCAGCTTGTACACCGGCCAGCGCGACCCCGCGATATCCACAGCCGCCGCACCGCGGACGGCGGCACGCGGGGCGGTGAGAGGCGATGCGGTCATATGTTCAGGCTACCCGTGCGACCTGTGTTCGGTCCATCGAACTTTCGTCTTCCCGCACACATATTCCGCCCCCGGCGCCCAGCGCCGCCGGAGCGGCCGGCCCGGTCACCGCGGCCCTGTCCGGCCGGGCCGGGCCCACCGGGGAACAAGCGACCCCGTCCGGGACGTTTCCCGGGACATGCCATTGACTGGAGAATACGCACCGTCCACATCCGACTGGGCCCGCGAACAGGCCGAGAAGATCGAGAACTCCGGTGGTACCGAGGGCACCACCCTGCAGGGCATGCCGGTGGTGGTGCTGACGACCGTCGGGAACAAGACCGGCAAACTTCGCAAAACCGCCCTCATGCGGGTGGAACACGACGGCGAGTACGCGATCGTCGCCTCGCTGGGCGGCGCCCCCAAACATCCCGTCTGGTACCACAACGTGGTCGCCGAACCCCATGTCGAACTGCAGGACGGCACGGTCACCAAGGACTACACCGCGCGCGAGGTGTTCGGCGAGGAGAAGGCGCTCTGGTGGGCGCGGGCGGTCGCCGCCTACCCGCCCTATGCCGACTATCAGCTCAAGACCGATCGCCAGATCCCGGTCTTCGTGCTCACCCCGCGCTGACGAACCCGGTCCCGGGGTGGTTCCGGACGTCCGGAACCGCCCCGCCCAGATGAACGAAAGCGCAGGACACGGCCACCCGCTGCGCGCTCCGGCAGGGGTGGATGGCAGCATGGACCGGGTGTCCGATGTGCTCACTCACCTGCCAGAAGCCCGTCCCGCGTTGACCGCGGACGAGATCGACGCCGCAGCCGAACGCATCGCCGACATTATCGAGCCCACTCCCCTGCAACTATGCCCGCGGCTATCGCAGCTGACCGGCTCGCAGGTGTACCTCAAACGCGAGGACCTCACCGTCGTCCGCTCCTACAAGTTGCGCGGCGCATACAACCTGGTGGTCCAGCTCGACGACGCCGAGCGCGCGGCGGGCGTTGTGGCGGCCAGCGCCGGTAACCACGCCCAGGGCGTGGCCTTCGCCTGCCGGGCCATGGGGATCACCGGCCGCATCTATGTCCCCACCACCACCCCCCGGCAGAAGCGTGACCGCATCCGCGTCCACGGCGGCCAATTCGTCGAACTGATCGCCGTCGGCGAAACCTTCGACGCGGCGGCGGCCGCGGCGGCCGACGATGTCCGGCGCACCGGCGCCACCATGGTGCCGCCGTTCGACGACACCCGTACCGCCGCCGGCCAGGGCACCATCGCCGCCGAGATCCTGGATCAGCTGGGGGCAGCGCCGGATCTGGTGGTGGTCCCCGTCGGTGGCGGCGGGTGCCTCGCCGGTATCGGCACCTACCTGCGCAAACGCGCCCCGGAGACCGCCATCCTGGCGGTCGAGCCCGCCGGCGCCGCCTCGATGACCGCGGCCCTGGTGGCGGGCGGACCGGTGACCCTGCCCGAAGTCGACCCGTTCGTCGACGGCGCCGCGGTCCGCCGGATCGGCCGGGTCCCCTACGACGCGGTGGCCGGTTTCGGCGGACGAGTGGTCTCGCACGGTTCCCTGCCCCTGCTCCTCTCGACCGAACCCCCCGGCGGCGCCGGCTCCTTCCGGCTGCTGCGGGTGGACGAGGGCGCCGTGTGCACCGCCATGCTGGACCTGTACCAGAGCGAGGGAATCATCGCCGAGCCCGCGGGCGCGCTGGCGGTCACCGCGCTGCTGGAATCGCCGCCGGAGCCCGGTTCCACCGTGGTCTGCCTGGTCTCGGGGGGCAACAACGATGTGTCCAGGTACGGCGAGGTCATCGAACGCTCGCTCGTACACCAGGGCCTCAAGCACTATTTCCTGGTGGACTTCCCGCAGGAACCGGGAGCGCTGCGCCGGTTCCTCGACGAAGTTCTGGGTCCCGACGACGACATCACCCTGTTCGAATACGTCAAACGCAACAACCGGGAGACCGGCGCCGCGCTCGTCGGGGTCGAACTGGGCGAACGCACCGGCCTGCAACCGCTGCTGGACCGGATCGCGCATTCCCCGATCCAGTGCGAGCGGCTCGAACCGGGCTCCCCCGCCTACCGCTACCTGACCTGAGCGATCAGGCCGCGGCCTCCCGGGTCGCGCCGCGGCCGATCCGGGCGGCCGAGCGGGCTCCGGATATGACCAGGGGCAGTAGCCAGGCGAACGCGGACTGGTCGACGGCCAGGGTTTCCATGGCGAGCCG
This sequence comes from Nocardia testacea NBRC 100365, assembly GCF_000308775.1. GTDB lineage: Bacteria > Actinomycetota > Actinomycetes > Mycobacteriales > Mycobacteriaceae > Nocardia > Nocardia testacea. The sequence goes on along the minus strand of NZ_BAGJ01000068.1, from coordinate 53,284 downwards.
GTTGTGGACGAAACCGAGCGAGATACCGCTGTCGGGGTCCGCCCAGCCGAACGAGCCACCCAGCCCGATATGGCCGAACCCGCGGGGTGCGCCCAGGGTGGGCATGGCGTGATAGCCGAGATGCCACAGGGGCCCCATGTACAGGAACAACCCGGTGTCGGGCCGGAACCGTTCGATCCGGCGAATGGCCTGGACGGTGGCGCCGGACAGGTACCGGCTGCCGCTGGCGAGCCCGTTGCAGGCCAGCGGTTCGTACACCGCGGCCAGGCCGTTGGCGCTGCACACACCGTTGGCGGCCGGCATCTCGCTGTCCAGCAGTGGCGGGTTCGGGCCGGTCAGGATGGCCTCGGCGCCGGGGATGAACAGGGAACGGCTGCTCACCCCGAGCGCGCCGGGAATGGCCTGCAACAGCGTGACCAGCCGGGAACCGCGCGGCGTGCCGGCGAAGGAGAAGCCGGTGCCGAAGCTCTCGGCCGCCACGGTGACCGAACCCGCGGGTGGACGTCCCAGGTGCACACCGTCGGTGCCCAGCGGGATCGCGACCTCGCGCTGGAACAGTTCCTTCATACTGACGCCGGTGACCTCGCGGGCCAGGCCGGCGAGCAGCCAGCCGAAGGTCATCGCGTGATAGGCGGGAACACCGAGCAGCCGATCCGGGGTGGCGGCAGCCAGGCGTTCGGCCATGAGTTCGTGGTCGAGCAGTTCGGCCCCCTGCGCCGCCAGGGCGCCGACGCCGGAGAGTCCGGCCGAATGGGTGAGCACCTGCCGGACGGTGATCTTGTCCTTGCTGTTACATCCGAACGCGGGCCAGTATTCACACACCGGGGCGTCGTAATCGATGAGACCGCGATCGGCGAGCCGATGCACGACCGTGGCCGCGATGCCCTTGGTCGCCGAGAAGACCACCGCACCGGTATCGCGACTCCAGGGCCGGCCCGGTGCGGCCTCCCCCGTCCAGATATCGAGAACGGGTTCCCCGTGCCGATACACGGCCAGCGCCGCACCTACGCCCTTCCGGCCACCGTAGACCCGGGTGAATGCGGACGTCAGCCGCCGAAATTCTGCTCCGGCACTGCCGGAATAAGCGACGCTGCTCATCCTTACACAGTAAGGTCATCCGAGGTTTCCGGCAATGTCCGTCCCGGACGGTAGGCCGCCGGAAACGCGGCCGGACCCGCCCGGGTGGGCCACCGGAACCGCCCGCGCGACCGGTCGCCAGGGCCCCCGGAACGCGATCGTCCCGGACAGCCATCTCCCGGAAAATACGGCGCGGATACTTTCACTCCGGCAGAAATTCCACCGCCGAATGGAAACAAATCGGTAAAGAATTGACGCGCTCACTCCGGAGCGGAATAGGCACCGCATTCGTTCGGCTCGCGCCCGGCTACCGTGGCGTGCCCTACCGAGGGTCGCGTAAACGATTTCGCGCGGATCGCCCGGTCGAACGCATATTTCGAGAACCGCGAAGCGGCCCCCGCCCAAAGGGTCCGAATACGGTCACGGTGGCCGGCGATACCGGCGCCCGGCAATATCGACGACACTTGATAAACGTCGGAAACTCGACTTTCTCGGACCGAATATCTTCCGTCGATATAGTGGGCCCCATGACCTCCTTGGCACCGCCGGTCGTGCGGGACCGGGAGCGCGGGGACGCGCTCCCGGTCGCCGACGCGGCCATCTACGCAGGCTGGTTCTCCTGCCTGGCCGACCCGACCCGGGTCCGGTTACTGCACCAGGTCGCCACGAGCCCCGCCGGCATCCACATCGGCGAAATCGCCGAAGCACTCGGTATCGGACAGCCGACCGTCTCCCACCATGTCCGCAAGCTCACCGACGCCGGGTTCGTGACAGTACACAAAGAGGGCACTGCCACCCTCGTCACCGTCAATCCACACCGCTGCACCGAACTGCCGCACACCGCCGACGCGGTGATGGGCCTGCTCACCCCCCAGCCGCCCTGTCCGGACGAGCCGCCCGGCGATATCACCGTCCGGGCGCTGACCGACGCGGACTGGGAATCCGTGCGCGCCATCCACGCCGCCCGCGGGACGGCCTACCCCGCCGTCGGCGCGGCCGACGCCCCCGACCGGGAGACCCTGGACCGCCAGTGGCTGCCCGGGCACCGCTGGGTCGCCGAAGCCGACGGCCGGATCGCGGGGTGGGCTGCCCTCACCCCGGTCTCGCGCCACGAGTTCTACCGGGACGTCGCCGACAGCTGCGTAATGGTCGCCGACGAACTCGAAGGCCGCGGCGTGGGGACCGCACTGCTGCGCCGTCAAGTGACGGCCGCCGAGGAGGCGGGTCTGCGCGCCCTGCAGACCACCGTTTTCCCGGAGGACCGGGCCGGGCTCTCCCTGCACCACGCGGCGGGCTTCCGCACCGTCGGTATCCGGGAGCGCAGCGGCCGCTCCGAAGGCCGCTGGCGCGACGCGGTACTGCTGGAGCGCCGCAGTCCGCTGAACTGACCGTCCGGCCGGGCCGGCCGCGGCACGGTCGCCGCCGCTACGGCCCGGTCCGGACCGGCCGCAGGATCACCTTCAACCACAGGGTCGACAGTCCGCACAGCACGCACAACACCGCCACGCCGGCGCTCGCCCACTCGGCGGCGGACAGCCCCCGCAGGCCCGCCTCGCCGAACCGCGCCAGCGGGTACACCCCGACGACGAGCATCGCGATGGTCCCCAGCAGCGAGACCAGCGAAGTGGGCAGCCAGCGCACCCAGCGGAACGGGCGCACGGTCTCCTCCGGCGCCGCTCCGGAGAAAACCCGCTGCACCCGCCCCCAGGCCACACTGTTGACCACCAGCACCGCGAGATCGAGCAGGAGTGCGCCGATCGCGAACGCCACCGCCCCGGGTGGAGCGGCGGGCTCCGGGCCGGGCAGTGGCAGCAGTCCGGCCGCCAGCGGATAGCACGCGAGCACGAGACCGGCCGCGGCCAGCGCCGACCACATCACCGACCAGTTCCGGCGCGTCGCGGCCAGCGTCACCGTGGCGGCCCGTTCGGCCGGCGAGCACGCGTCGTACCACCCGGGCGCACCGGCGGAAATCTTCATAACAACTGCCCCGCACCCCGTCGGTCCTGCCCAACACTGCCGCGTGCGGTCCGATGCCACCGGCCGTCCGCCTGTCCGCAGACTCTAGCCGCGTCCGCCGGTCGGGGCACCGATTCGGCTCCGCCCGGGCCGGCGCCACCGGGACGACCGCCCGGCCGGTCACCCGCCCGCCCGACCGCGCGATCATTACCACGTGGAGCAACGACAGGCGGCGCACAGTACCGAAGAGGTGGTCGGGCTGGTCGCACAGACATTCCTCCGGGACCGCGACCAATTCGTCGACGAGTTGTCGCACCTGATGCGCGCGCAGGTGCCGGCCCTGGATCAGGACCCCCGGCTGCGCGAACTGATGGATGACGGGACGACCGACAACCTGATGGAAGTCCTGCAGTTCCTGCAGAACGAGGCCGGCGAAGATGACGTGCGGGCCCCGGAGCGGGCCCTGGCGTACGCCCGGATCCTCGCCCAGCGCGATGTGCCGGCGTCGGCGTTGATCCGGGCGTACCGGATCGGGCAGGCGGGCTTCCTGGACACCGGTATGCGCTACGCGATCGAATACGGCGGCGGCGGCCCGGTGACCACCTCGGCGATCGTCCACATCGTCAACCGCACCTCGGTGTACATCGACCGCGTCTGCGAGCAGGTCGGCGTCGCCTACGAACAGGAACGCGACCGCTGGGTCGGCGACCGGGGCGGCCTCCGGCAGCAATGGGTGACCCGGCTGCTCAACGGCACGACCACCGATACCGAGGCAGCGGAGCAGGTGCTGCACTACCCGCTCACCCGTGGCCACCTCGCGATCGACGCCTGGACCGGCCCGCATATCGACTCCGCCACGGCTGCGCAGGTGTTCGACCACCTCCGCACCGCGCTGACCACCGTGTTCCACCGGGCGACCGGAAATCTGCTGGTCCCGGTGGACGACCACGAGGTCCGGATGTGGTTCGCCGTCCCGCAGGAGACGTCCGTGGACAGCGCCGCGATCGAACAGTTGCTCGTCGACCGGGCCCTGCCGGTGCGGGTGGCCTTCGGCGGTCACGGCACCGGGGTCGCCGGTTTCCGGCGCAGCGCGGGTCAGGCCGACCGGGTGCGCCGGCTGGCCTTGCTGGGCGGAGAGCACGGCGCCCGGGTGCTGTCCCACCCCGAGGTGTCGGCGGTCGCCCTGCTGGCCGGCGATATGGATACGCTGCGCGAGTTCGTCGCCGACGAACTCGGCGAACTGGCGGTGGACAACGAACGCAATCTCTGGCTGCGGGAGACATTGCGCGTATTCCTCGCCGTGAACCGCAGCTACGCGGCGGCCGCCACGCGACTGGCCGTCCATCGCAATACCGTCCAGTACCGCGTCCGGCAGGCACTGAACCTCATCGGCGTGAGCACCGACGCACCCGGCGCGGATCTGTATCCCCGGCTCGCCCTGCAGGCCACTCATCTGCTCGGCGCCGCGGTGCTGCGACCGGAACGGGGACAGTACTGAGCGGCGGGGCCCCGGCCCCGGCGGCGCAATGCTGTGCGCACGACGGACATTGCGCCGAGCGCACCACGGACATGTGCTGCGCGCACAAATGCCGGCCGAGCTTTCATGCGGCCGGAATATGGTCCACCCCACACCGCGCGTCGTAAGGTTCAGTTATTCCCGGAAACCGGTGTCCACCTGAGTAGTTGGGTCGCCGGCAACCGGTTCGCCGCGCCCGCCACGGCGGTGTCGCGGACCCCGATCCAATCCGTCGTGCCGGCGTCGTCGCGCTGTGTGCTGCCCTTTTCAGGAGTTCTCCGTGCCCTCGATCCAAACCGTCCGCGGTGCCGTGGACACCGCCGATCTCGGCGTCACCCTCATGCACGAGCACGTTTTCGTGCTCAGCTCCGATGTGCAGCAGAACTATTCGCGGGAGTGGGGTTCGGAGGAGGAGCGGGTCGAGGACGCGGTCCGGCAGCTGACCACCGCCTACGAGGCCGGTGTGCGCACGATCGTGGACCCGACCGTGGTGGGTCTGGGCCGCTACATCCCGCGGATCGCCCAGATCGCGCAGCGGGTGCCGCTGCACCTGATCGTGGCCACCGGCCTCTACACCTACAACGATGTCCCGTTCTTCTTCCACTACCGCGGACCGGCGCTCGATCCGCTGGTCGGCACCCATGTCCCCGATCCCATGGTGGATATGTTCGTCGGCGATATCCGCGACGGTATCGCCGGGACCGGTGTGCGGGCGGGCATGCTCAAATGCGCGATCGACGCGGAGGGACTGACGCCCGGTGTCGAACGGGTGATGCGGGCGGTGGCGCGAGCCCATCACGAGACCGGAGTGCCGATCACCGTGCACACCCACCCCGAATCGGGGTCCGGCTTCGAGGTCAAACGCGTCATGTGCGCCGAGGAGGGCGTGGACCCGACCCGGATCGTGCTCGGCCACAGCGGCGACACCACGGATCTGGACTACCTGACCGCCCTGGCGGACTCCGGATTCGTATTGGGCATGGACCGATTCGGGATCAACCTCGAGACCACCTTCGAGGCGCGCGCCGATACCCTCATCGAGATGGTGCGCCGGGGTTACGCCGAGCGCATGGTGCTCTCGCAGGACGCCAGCTGCTATATCGACTGGATCGAACCGGCCATGCGGGCCGCGGTCCTGCCGCAGTGGCACTACACCCACCTGTTCGACGACGTCTTCCCCTATGTGCTGGATCGCGGAATCGAGGAGCGGCAGCTGCAGACGATGCTCGTCGAGGTGCCCCGGAGGTTCTTCACCGCCGGGTGAACCGGAGGCCACGGCGCGAGCGGCCCGACCCGACCCGGGTGCCCGGACCGGGTCGGGGCTGACGCTAGGGTTGTCGATCATGCCTGGTCTGCCCGTTCCGCGCGCCCGTGCGCTGCTCGCCGCCCTCCTGCTCGCCGTCGCCCTGCTGGCGACGGCGTGCGGCAGCGGCGGCGGTGACGGTGCCGCCCGCGACCTGTGCGCGCCGCCGGGACCGGAGTCGGCCGCCGCGGCCCCCGCCGACCTGACCGCCCCGGGTACGGGCAAAGAGGATCGTTTCACCACCGCATCGACCGAACCGCTGGACGCGGTCGACATCTCCCGGCTCGGCCTGATCCGGCCCGGTGTGCTGAGCGTCGGCACCCTCTCCGACGCGCCGCCCAGTATCTGCGTGAACTCCGCCGGCGCGTTCACCGGTTTCGACAACGAACTGCTGCGGGCGGTGGCCGCGAAGCTCGGTCTGCGGGTCGAGTTCTCCGGTACCGAGTTCGCCGGACTGCTGGCCCAGGTCGGGGGCAAACGCTTCGATGTCGGGTCGTCCAACATCACCACCACCGATGCGCGGCGCGAGATGGTCGGTTTCACCAACGGCTACGATTTCGGCTACTTCTCGCTGGTCGTCAAGGACGGCAGCCCGGTGCAGGGGTTCGCCGATCTCGGGCCCGGTTCCCGGGTGGCGGTGGTGCAGGGCACGGTCCAGGACGAATACGTCGTCAACGAACTCGGGCTGGACCCGGTGAAGTTCCCGGACTACAACACCGCCTACGCGAATGTGAAAACCGGCCAGGTGGACGCCTGGGTCGCCCCGTCGGCGCAGGCCGAGGGCGCGATCGCGCCGGGCGATGCGACATCGGTCGTGGACAACTCGTTCAGTCTGGACAATTTCGTCGCCTGGGCGGTCGCCAAGGACAACAAGCCGCTGATCGACGCGCTCAACTCCGGGTTGGACGCGGTGATCGCCGACGGTACCTATGCCCGCCTCTACAGCGACTGGGTGCCCCGCGAACTGCCGCCCGGCTGGAAGCCCGGATCGAAGGCCGCACCGGCCCCGCAGCTGCCCGATTTCGCCGCCATCGCCGCCGGACAGGCCCCGCGGGAGCAGACCACGCAGGCGCCGAAATCGACCCTGGAACAGCTGCGCGACACCTTCTTCGACTGGTCGCTCTACCGGCAGGCCTTCCCCGACCTGTTCAAGACCGGCCTGCCCAACACACTGATCCTCGCCCTGGTCTCCGGCGTACTGGGCACCGTGATCGGCATGCTGCTCGCGGTCGCCGGAATCTCGCGGACCCGCTGGTTGCGCTGGCCGGCCCGGGTGTACACCGATATCTTCCGCGGCCTGCCCGCGGTGGTCATCATCCTGCTCATCGGCCTGGGGGTCGGGCCGGTGGTCAGCGGTCTCACCGGTAACAACCCCTACTGGCTCGGTGCGGTGGCGCTGGCGCTGCTGGCCTCTGCCTATATCGGCGAGATCTTCCGCTCCGGTATCCAATCGGTGGAGCCGGGGCAACTGGAGGCCGCCCGGGCGATCGGCTTCGGCTACCGGCAGGCCATGACGCTGGTGGTGATCCCGCAGGGGGTCCGCCGGGTGCTGCCCGCGCTGATGAACCAGTTCATCGCGTTGATCAAGGACTCCTCGCTGATCTACTTCCTGGGGTTGCTGGCGACCCAGCGCGAACTGTTCGCGGTCGGCCGCGATCTGAACGCCCAGACCGGCAACCTGTCACCGCTGGTGGCCGCCGGTCTGGTCTATCTGCTGCTGACCATCCCACTCACCCATCTGGTGAACTACATCGACCGGCGGATGCGCACCGGCCGGCCCGATCAGCCGATCGACCCGGTCGAACAGTCCGCCATCACCGAAGGCCGGGGGTAACCGATGAGCTCCTCACTGACCGGCACCGGACTCCACCTGCGGCTGGGCGGCAATCAGATCCTGCGCGGGGTGGACATCCATGTCGACGCGGGCAAGACCACGACGGTGATCGGCCCGTCCGGTTCCGGCAAATCCACCCTGCTGCGGGTCCTCAACCGGCTCCACGAACCCGATGCCGGAGATATCCTCATCGACGGCGAATCGGTGCTCGCCGAGAAACCCGACCGGCTGCGCCAGCGCATCGGGATGGTCTTCCAGCAGTTCAATCTCTTCCCGCACCGGACGGTGGCCGACAATATCGCGCTGGGACCGCGCAAGCTGCGCGGACTGTCCAAGGACGAGGCCCGCGCCCTGGCGCTGGAACAACTCGAGGTCGTGGGGCTCACCGGCAAGGCCGATTCCCGGCCCGCCAACCTCTCCGGTGGTCAGCAACAGCGGGTGGCGATCGCCCGGGCGCTGGCCATGAAACCCGACATCATGTTCTTCGACGAGGCCACCTCCGCACTGGACCCGGAACTGGTCAAGGGTGTGCTCGCGCTGATGTCGGAACTGGCCGCGGGCGGTATGTCGATGATCGTGGTGACCCACGAGATGGGATTCGCCCGCAGCGTCTCCGACCATGTGGTGTTCATGGACGGCGGTGTGGTGGTGGAATCGGGCGGTCCGGACGAACTTTTCGACAATGCCGGAACACCGCGGCTGCGAAGGTTTCTCGACCAGGTGCTGTGACCCGACGATACTGAACCCATGAGCGAGGATTCCGGATCGGCGAACCCCTACGGCACCCCTACCACCAGCGGACCCCGGCCCGTAGGCCGGACCCAGGGCTTGACCAACCGGGTGGTCCGCACGCTGCTACGCCTGCCGGGCCTGTCCGGGGTGATCGGTAAACGGCTGGCGACACTGCATGTGGTGGGCCGCAAATCCGGTCGCGCCTACGATATTCCGGTCGCCTACACCGTGCACGGACAGACACTGCTGATCGGCACATCCCGGCGACCGTGGGTGCAGAACCTGGCGACCGGCACCCCGCTCACCATCACCCGCGGCGCCCGGCCCGAACAGTTCGACCCGGTCGTGCACACCGCCGCCGAGGATGTACTGCGCCTGTTCGAGATCATCGCCCGGGACAACCGGACCAACGCCGGCTACAACGGCATCGGTTTCGACGCCGAGGGCAATCCGAACAAGGCCGATATCTACCAGACCTGGCAGCTCGGTGGTGTCGTGATCGAACTGCGGCCGGTGCTATGACACGGAACCGGCCGCGCGTACCGCGCGGCCGGCAGCCTCGATACCGCCACCGAAGCGGAACGCCGGCTCCTGTGGGCCGGAAAGACGGCGAGTTCTCCAGGCATCCGCGCGCACGGACTCGCGTGACCGATCACCGATATCGAACCGCCGGGGAACCTGCAGGCAGTTCTGCGCTTCGGGCGTGAATGCCCGGTCGACCGAGCAACCATCACGGGTCCACGGTGCTCTGTGGTGCCCGCCCATGCCACTGCCGGTGAGTGCGTACGCGGGGTTGACAAACGTGACCGCGCCGGAGAGGCTGATGCGGAACAGCGGGGAGTTGCTTCGTATCGAAAAAGGGGGATGTCAGTGCTTTTGCGTAGCCGATAACCGTAGTCGCATTCGAAGAGGAGAGCACGCAGAGGCAGGACTCGGCAGTATGTCACCACCGGGCTACAACGGCGGATTTTTCAATCACTACGACGACCCGGACGAGTTCTGGGACGAGGAGCCACTGACCCCGACGCAACGGGGCGCAAGCAGCTCGTACACGGCACCGATCACATATCCCGCTCCCCGACCCACTGAACATCCCAGTCCGGGGACGGGACCGGATCGCGAATCCTCGACCCCTACCTGGAACCGATCGGATTCGTTCACCGCGGAAGATACGCGGGCCGCGCCGGGCAGTTCGTTCGCGACAGTCGAAGTCGATCGAGGTCTGCTACCGATCCAGTTGCGACTCGGCCCGCAGTGGCACCGCCACGTGGGCCCCGGCGATACCGGCGACGAGTTGATGCGTGCGTACAAGAAGTCGGTCGAAGCCTGTCTGGGCAAACTGGTGACCGGCGAATTCCGCCACGCTTGCCCGGTTCCCGACCGTCGCACGGTTCTGATGCTCCTCCTCGACACATCGAGCTGGCCGGAATATCGCGAAACCCAGCGGCGCATACTCACGCGAGGCACCTTCGATGTGCACGGTCGAGCGCTGGTCGACGGCGCACCTGCCATCTCGATCACAGCGGACTGTTTTCAGCTGAAATCGATATTCGTACGGCCGGAATGGGCACAAAAAGCCCATCCGATGGACCTGGTCGACGAATTCCTGTCTCTCGCGGATCGGGTTCGCGAACTCCGGCCGAGTTTCCCGGTTCGTGGCGATTACTCGCGATATTCGGACGAAGATCTCGAATTTCACCATTCTCGCCATCGCGACAGTCTCATAGAAGGTTTGGGGGTCTGATCATGGCTACACCGTCACAGCAAGCCATTACCGTCGCCGTAGGCGCTGTACGCACCGCTGCCAACAATTGGGACGAGGCCGCTGCCGCCTTGGAGGCAGCACGAGTCGCCACCGCGGGGGCGAAATTCGAGCAGCTCGAAGCAGGTGTCTTCGCTCTGGCATACGAAAAATACAAGGACGTTCCCGATTTCTTCGCCGAAAGAATGAAAGAGGGAATTTCAGTATGCAATGAAATCGCTACGACACTCCGCCAGGTGGCAGATACCTACGAAGCCGAGGATGCGCAGAACGCGCATGCACTCAGTAATCTCTACTAGGGGGACCGCGTGGCCGAAGATACGAATCCGCAGACCAGGACGGACCTGACCACCAATATCGAACAAATCAAAACGAAGGCGGAAGAGCTCAAAGACCAGCCGGATAGGGTAAACGACGCATTCGGAAATATCGTCCTGGCCGTTCGCGTAACCGGTTGGGGATTCTTCGGGCTCGTGGGAGGCGGGGGCGCAGAAGCCGTCGTCGACCGACTCTGGGACGAGCGGGACAAGGTACTGAAATATATCGAGGACACCGGCACCAAACTGGCGGAACTGATCAAGGGCATAGCGGTACCCATCACTTTCATAAATTACGCCAATGCATGGCGAGATGTCGCGAGCGCGATCACCAATGCCGGTACTCAGATCGACGAGACCAAACTCAATGCCCATTGGACCGGAATCGCCGCCGAGGCATACGAGAATTCTCGCATTCGGCAGGCGAAACCGTGCGGGCAGCAGGCACTTCCGGCCTCGTGCGAAACGATTGCAACCTCCCTGGAGGATGTCGCGGTAAAGACACTGGAACTCTACCGGGAAATAGTCGAAGCGATTCTCTCGTTGATCTCCAGCATCGGCGAGATAGTTGCGGCCGCGGCAACCGGCCCGGTCGCCGCGGCTCAAACCGGTGATATCGTCGCGGCGATCGGAAACGCCTACAATGCGATCGCCCAGGCGGTCGGTAGTATCGCCTCGTCGGCACAGAACAGCATCATCAACGGAAACAAGATCGCGCAGGCCAGTTCGGATATCGACGGACTACCCGATAACAAATGGCCGCCGATGGCTGTCGACGCGAATTCCGTATTCGATGACGCAACCGTCTTGGACGGAACGAACAAGTGGTCGGTCAAGACAGATAGGGTGACCCAATGAGCGGGATCGCGCTGCGCACGATTTCCACGGCGGCAGCGATCATCTCCATCGCACTCGTTTCAGCGTGCGAAGTGGGCAGCAGCAAGGGCGCCGCGGCGGCCGACTCCGGCCACGCGATTCGCGAACAGTGCGACCGAACGCTCACCTTCTTCGAAAGCGACCTGGGCATAGCGGATCTGGCCATCGAATACGGTCACGTCGATCCCGATGACACAATAGGGCGGGGAGCGACCTGCACGCTGACGAAGGCATCCCTCGTAGGAGTGGGTGAAACCCGGCTTCGGGCAATGTTACCCGGCGAGTCGGAACCGGCCTTGATCGAAGACGACCCGAACTACATTCCGCAAACCGGGTACGACGAGAAGGTATGGCTGAACCGAACCAGCGGTTCGGTCCGGATCGTCACGGCAGCGGGCGGCTGGCAGGGAACGCTGAACCTCGATTCGGCTCAGATCAACAATGTCGGTGCGGATCCGGAGTGGGAGATCTCCGACCCCGAGATTCGTGCGGCAGCGGAGTTCCTGATCGATCTGACCAGGGAATTGACGTCACAGAACTGACCTCGATCTCGCACAGGGGACGAGGCGGCCAGATGTGTCCGGTCCACCGGCCGGACAGTCCGTGGACCGAGGCGGGCTCGCCCGCGCAGTGGGCCGGTTGCCGGGCCGACGGACCCGGTGGGTGATCGAATCGCACAGGCTTCGATCACCCACGGCCGTGGCCGAGTATCAGCGCTGACGCCAGCTCAGCGGACCCGGTAGATCGACGCTGTTCTTCTTGGTCCGGGAGTTCCACGACCATGGGCCGATCTTGATACTCCACGAGGACAACCCCGACTGGGTGTAGTTCAACTTCAACGGTCCGAAGGATTGGCGTTTACGGAACCTGATGGGCATGAGCGACCTCCCTGGCTCTGCCCCAGGATAACGGAACGCGATGAGCGTTCGTAGCTTTCGGCAGCATCGCCACCGGTATCGAGCAGACGGCGCGGTGGCCGCCGGTCGCTCAGCTCGCCAGGCAACCCGGCCCGAGCAGGGCCTTCAGGTCGCCCATGAGCGCCGAGGACGGCTCCACCCGCAGGCTGTCGTCGAGTTTGAGCAGCGTCGTCTTCTCCCGCGCGCCCACATGCCGGACGTGCACATCCGAGGTACCCGGGTGCCGGGACAGCACGCGCTTCAGTTCGCCGATCTTGTCGGGGGTGCACATCCGGGTGGAGATGGTGACGGCCAGTGGTTTCGCCACGCCGATCGCCGACAGATCCGGTACCGCGAGATCGTTGGCGATGAGCGAGATCCGGTCGTCCCGCATGGAGACCCGGGCCTTCACCAGCACCACCGCGTCCTCCACCACGTCCATTCCGTACACGGAATAGGCCTGCGGGAAGAACAGCACCTCGATACCACCGGTGAGATCCTCGAGCTGGCAGGACGCCCACGCCAGGCCGTTCTTGTTGATCCGGCGGTTCACCGAGGCGAGGATGCCGCCGACGGTGACCTGGGTGCCGTCCTTGATATCGCCCTCGAGAATGGTCGGGATCTGGGTATCGGCCTGGGCGGCGAGCACATGGTCCACGCCGTTGAGCGGATGGCCGGATACGTAGAGGCCGAGCATCTCCCGCTCCAGCGCGAGACGGTGTTTGCTCTCCCACTCCTCGTCGGGCACCTTCACATCGAAGACCGACGCCACCGATTCGCCACTGTCGTCGTCCATTCCGCCGAACAGATCGAACTGACCGATGGCCTCGGCCTTCTTGGTGGACATCACCGCGTCGATGGCGTCGGAGTGCACCAGCATGAGGCCCTTGCGCGGATGACCGAGCGAATCGAAGGCACCGGCCTTGATGAGCGATTCGGTGACCTTCTTGGTGCAGGCCACCGTATCGATCTTGTTCAGATAATCGGAGAAATCGGTGAACTTCGATTTCTCGGTGCGCGCGTTGATGATCGAGTTGACCACGTTCTGGCCGACATTGCGGACCGCGCCCAGACCGAACCGGATATCGGCACCGACCGAGGCGAAGTTGGTCTCCGATTCGTTCACATCCGGCGGCAGCACGGTGATACCGAGTTTGCGGCAGTCCGACAGATAGATCGCGGCCTTGTCCTTGTCGTCACCGACCGAGGTGAGCAGACCCGCCATGTATTCGGCCTTGTAATTGGCCTTGAGGTAGGCGGTCCAGAAGGAGACGAGTCCGTAGCCGGCGGCATGCGATTTGTTGAACGCGTAACCGGCGAACGGGAGAATCGTGTCCCAGAGGGCTTTGATCGCCGGTTTGGAAAAGCCGTTGGACTGCATACCGGCTTCGAAGCCCTCGAATTCGGCCTCGAGCACCTCGGCTTTCTTCTTACCCATCGCGCGGCGCAGGATATCGGCTCGGCCGAGCGAATACCCGGCGACCTTCTGCGCGATCTGCATGATCTGTTCCTGGTAGACGATCAGGCCGAAGGTATCGGCGAGGATCTCCTTCAGGGGCTCTTCCAGTTCCGGGTGGATGGGTTTGACCTGTTGGCGGCCGTTCTTGCGGTCGGCGTAGTCGTTGTGCGCGTTCATCCCCATCGGACCGGGGCGGTAGAGCGCGAGCACCGCGACGATGTCCTCGAAGCCGGTGGGCTGCATCCGGCGCAGCAGATCGCGCATGGCGCTACCGTCGAGCTGGAAGACGCCGAGAGTGTCACCGCGCGAGAGCAGTTCGTAGGTGGCCGGATCGTCGAGCGGCAGATTATCCATATCGAGGTCGATACCGCGATTGGATTTGATGTTGTCCAGCGCGTCACCGATGACGGTGAGGTTGCGCAGGCCGAGGAAGTCCATCTTCAGCAGGCCGATGGCCTCACACGAGGGGTAATCCCAGCCGGTGATGATGGCGCCGTCCTGCGCCCGCTTCCACAGCGGGATCGCGTCCATCAGCGGTTCGGACGACATGATGACCGCGCAGGCGTGCACGCCGGCATTGCGGATCAGGCCCTCGAGACCGCGGGCGGTCTCGTAGATCTTGGCGACATCGGGGTTGCTGCCGATGAGATCGCGGACCTCGGCGGCTTCCTTGTACCGCTCGTGCTCGGGATCCATGATCCCCGACAGCGGAATGTCCTTGGCCATGATCGGCGGCGGCAGCGCCTTGGAGATCTGGTCGGCGATGGCGAAACCGGGCTGGCCGAACTGGACGCGCGCCGAATCCTTGATCGCGGCCTTGGTTTTGATGGTGCCGAAGGTGATGACCTGGGCCACCCGGTCGCTACCCCAGCGGTCGGTGGCGTAGCGCACCATCTCACCGCGGCGGCGATCGTCGAAGTCGATATCGATATCGGGCATCGAGACGCGTTCGGGATTGAGGAAGCGTTCGAACAGCAGCCCGTGCGGGATCGGGTCGATATTGGTGATGCCCATGGCATAGGCGACCAGCGAACCGGCCGCCGAACCACGACCCGGGCCGACCCGGATCCCGACCTCGCGGGCATGGTTGATCAGGTCACCGACCACCAGGAAGTAGGCGGGAAAGCCCATTTCGATGATCACGTCGAGTTCGAATTCGGCGCGTTCGACGTATTCGCGCGGTACCCCGTTCGGGAAACGCCGTTCCAGGCCGCGGTGCACTTCCTTGCGCAGCCAGCCGGCCTGGTCCTCGCCCTCGGGCACGGGGAAGACCGGCATCCGGTCACGGTGTTCCCAGACCTCGGCGTAGGACTGGACCCGCTCCCCGATCCAGACCGTGTTGTCGCAGGCGCCGGGGATCTCGGCGTCCCACAGCGCGCGCATCTCCGCGGCGGACTTCAGGAAGTAACCGTCGCCGTCGAATTTGAACCGGGTGGGGTCGGACAGGGTCTTACCGGTCTGGACGCACAGCAGCGCCTCGTGGTTGCTCGCCTGCTCCTTGGTGACGTAATGGCAGTCGTTGGTGGCCAGCGGCGGGATGTCCAGGGCGCGGCCGACCTCGATCAGGCCCTGGCGGACCCGCTTCTCGATGGACAGGCCGTGGTCCATCACCTCGAGGAAGAAATTGTCGCGGCCGAAGATCTCCTGCCATTTGGCCGCGGCCTCGAGCGCTTCACGCTCGTGCCCAAGCCGCAACCGGGTCTGTACCTCACCGGACGGACAGCCGGTGGTGGCGATGATGCCCTCGGCGTGCGCGGCGATGAGCTCCTCGTCCATCCGGGCCCATTTACCGAGCTGACCCTCGATACTGGCCAGTGAGGACAGTTTGAACAGATTCCGCAGGCCGGTCGCGTTCTCGGCGACCATGGTCATATGGGTGTAGGCGCCGGAGCCGGAGACATCGTCGCTCTTCTGGCTGGGATCGCCCCACTGGATACGTTTGGTGTCGAACCGGGAGCCGGGCGCGATATAGGCCTCGATCCCGATGATCGGCTTGATCCCGGCCTTCTTCGCCGAATGGAAGAACTCGGCCGCGCCGTACATGTTCCCGTGGTCGGTCATCCCCACCGCGGTCATACCGAGCCTGTCGGCCTCGGCGAACAGCGGCGAGATCTTGGCGGCACCGTCGAGCATCGAGTACTCGGTGTGGTTGTGCAGATGAACGAATCCGGACGAGGCGGCCAAGATCTGTCCTTCCTCCCAATGGCTCGGCGGGGGTTGGTGTAGCGAGTTTATGCGCACCCTCCGACCGGTTCGGCGCCGGATGGGCGTGCCCGCGGGGCCCGGGCGTGTCGGCCCAGGTGTCCCGGCGCGGGAAACCGATTCGGCCACCGGCACGCTCGGTCACTGGTAGGGTCGTGCCGCGTCACATCCGGCGGATCTCCGCCGAGCCCACGATCGACCCGCACGTGCACGATCGACCAGCGAGGTGAACGATGACAGCACGCAGGACCGCGCTCGCGCTGCCCGCCGCCGCGGCTCTCGCGGTGGGCACCTTGGCGGCCACCGCCGCTCCCGCCGCGGCCGACGGCGGTTCGTTCCAGACGATCTATTCCCTCACCGACGGCCCGTGCGTCGCGCAGGTCGACGCCTCGGTCAACGGTCCCGGCTATCCGGAGCACGCCTCCTTCACCGTCTCGGCCATCACGTTCGGCTTCGGTTCGTGCAGCCTGCCGGTCACCCTGAACTGGCGCAACCTCGATACCGGCGAGACGGGGTCGGCCACGCAGATCGCGAACGGCCCCGGACATTGGATGAACGACGGCCGCTCGGCCCTGTTCCGTCCCGGGATCGGGCGTTTCACCGCGACCGTCACCGTCGGCGCGGCCCACACCCCCGAGTCGGGGTCGGTGGAGTTCACCGTCCAGAAGTACCAGGGGTGATCACCGGCCCCCGCAGAGAGCATCCGGCCCGGCCGGCGTAATCGGTCCCGTGCGGCTCCGAACGGCCGCCCCCCGATCTTCCACCTCCTTCCGTCCGGCGCGTTCGCGACGCCGGACCTCCGGCCTCGGCTCGCCGACGCGGGCCGGTCATCGCTTCCGGAGAAGGTTTCCCGCGGCAATGGCGGTTGCCGCGGGAAGCGAGAGACGATGGCCGGCCCCCGGCGGCGAGCCGGACCGGCGGATATCGGCCGGCGAGCCGGACCGCGCCGGTGACCGGTGGCCCGAGACCACGGCCGATACGGCGCGGCCGGACCGCGGGAGTCGCCGACGAACCGGGTCGCGTGGGCAGTCGGCGAGCCTGCTCGTAGCATGTGGCCGGACCACGGATCGCCGGCGTATCGGCGGACCGGGCGATGGGTACAGCGGCGCGACGGCCGGGACGGAACAGGGAGTGCGATGACCGCGACCTTGCTCACCGTGTCCGGGGCGGTGGTGCTGATCACCGCGGCACTGCTCATCTGGGCGCGGACCCGGCGGATGGTCACCACTCCCGCCGAACGCGCGGTGCATACGGCCCTGCACACCGCCTCCCTGGCGGCCCGGCCGCTGCGCCGCGGGCTCACCAGGGAGTCCGCGCAGGAGGCGGCTCCGCATCTGCGGGCCCTGGTCGGTGCCGAGGGGCTGGGAGTGAGCGATCCCGACGGGGAACTCCTCGCCTGGGACGGCAGCCACGAACTGCTGGCGCCCGAGTTCACCGGGACGGCCCGGCGCGCCGTCGCGGCACAGCGGCCCGTACTGGCGCAGCTACCCGAGACCGATCATCCGGGACGTACCCTGGTCACCCAACCGCTGCTCAGCGATAACGGCACCGTGGTGGGGGCGCTGGGGATGGTCACCGGGAACCGGCCGGGCCCCGGCGCGCTCGGTGCGCTGGCCGAAGTCGCCCGTTATGCCTGCGGCCAACTCGAACTCGCCGAACTCGACGCCTCCCGGGCCCGGCTCGACCGTGCCGAGGTGCGCGCGCTACGCGCCCAGATCAGCCCGCATTTCATCTACAACGCCCTGAACACCATTGCCTCGTTCGTCCGGACCGACCCGGACCGGGCCCGGGAACTCATCCTGGATTTCGCGGATTTCACCCGGTATTCGTTCCGTGACGCCGGGGAGTACACGGTATTGGCCGACGAACTCAGCAATATCGAACGCTATCTCGAACTCGAACGCGCCCGGTTCGGTCCGGCACTGCAGGTGCGGTTGCGGATCGCCCCCGAGGTGCTGGGCGTCACCCTGCCCTTCCTGGCCCTGCAACCGCTGGTGGAGAACGCTGTCCGCCACGGGTTGGCGGCCACGCCGGGTGGGGGCACGGTCACCATCGAAGCACTCGACGCCGGGACCGACTGTGTGCTCAGCGTGGAGGACGACGGCGCCGGTATGGATCCCGACCTGTTGCGGTCCGGGTCGCTGGATACGGCCGCGGAGGGTGCGCATATCGGCCTGGCCAATGTGGACGACCGGCTGCGGGCCGCCTTCGGCAACGACTACGGACTGGTGGTGGATACCGCCCCCGGCGCCGGTACCCGAGTGAGTATGCGGGTGCCCAAGTTCCGCCCCGGTATCCGACCGTGACGCGGAAACGGCCGAGCCCCGCTCACCCTCACAGAGCGGGGATCGACCGGTCGGCGCCGGGCGGTACGGGGCCCGGATGCCGCCGACACGGCATCCGGGCCCGCGCTCAGTGCGCGACCGCTTTCTCGGCGCCGACCCCGGTCAGCGCCCGGACCTCCATCTCCGCGGCCTTCGCCGGATCTTCGGTGTCCTTGCCGCCGAGGTAGGTGCCGATCACGCCGAGCACAAAGGCCAGCGGGATGGACACGATCCCCGGGTTGGACAGCGGGAACCAGTCGAAATCCAGGTCCGGCAGCATCGCGGTCGACGACCCGGAGACCGCCGGGGAGAACACGATGAGCACGATCGTGGAGATCAAACCGCCGTACATACTGAACAGCGCGCCGGTGGTGTTGAACCGCCGCCAGAACAGCGAGTACAGAATGGTCGGCAGGTTCGCCGAGGCCGCGACCGCGAACGCCAGCGCCACCAGGAAGGCGATGTTCTGGCCGTTGGCCAGGATGCCCAGTGCGATGGCCAGCACGCCGATCACCACCGCGGTGATCCGGGAGACCCGGACCTGTGCGGCGTCGTCGGCCTTGCCGCGCCGGATGACATTGGCGTAGATGTCGTGGGCGAACGAGGCCGACGCCGTGATGGTGAGGCCGGCGACCACCGCGAGGATGGTCGCGAACGCCACCGCCGAGATGATGCCCAGCAGGATCACGCCACCGAGTTCGAAGGCCAGCAGCGGCGCCGCGGCGTTCTGGCCCCCGGCCGCGCCGAGGATCCGGTCCGGGCCGACGATCGCGGCCGCGCCGTAGCCGAGTACCAGGGTGAACAGATAGAAGGCGCCGATCAGCGCGATCGCCCAGACCACCGAACGGCGGGCCTCCTTGGCGGTCGGCACGGTGTAGAAGCGCATGAGCACATGCGGCAGACCGGCGGTGCCCAGGACCAGCGCCAGGCCGAGCGAGACGAAGTTCAGTTTCGACATCTCGCTGCCGCCGTACTGCGCGCCGGGAGCGAGGACATCACGGGCGGCCACCTTCGCGTTCTCCGACCCGCCGATCGCGCTCTGCGCACCGGAGAGGATGCCGGAGGGGTCGAAGCCGAACTTCGCGAGCACCATCACCGTCATCACCGCGGCGCCCGTGATGAGCAGGACCGCCTTGATGATCTGCACCCAGGTGGTGCCCTTCATCCCGCCCACCAGCACATACACGATCATGAGCACGCCGACCACGGCGATCACCACGGCCTGCCCGGTCTTACTGGACACATCCAGCAGCAGCGCCACCAGACCGCCGGCGCCGGCCATCTGGGCGAGCAGGTAGAACAGCGAGACGGCCAGGGTGCTGATCGCGGCCGCGGTGCGCACGGGCCGTTGCTTCAACCGGAAACTCAGTACATCGGCCATGGTGAACTTGCCGGTGTTGCGCAGCATTTCGGCCACCAGCAGCAGCGCCACCAGCCAGGCCACGAGGAAGCCGATCGAATAGAGGAAGCCGTCGTAGCCGTAGACCGCGATGGCTCCGGCGATTCCGAGGAAACTCGCCGCGGACAGATAGTCCCCGGCGATGGCGATCCCGTTCTGCGGCCCGGTGAATCCGCGGCCACCGGTGAAATAGTCGGTGGCGCCGGAGGTATTGCGGCCCGCCCAGAACACCACGACCATGGTGACCAGGACGAACAGCGCGAAGATGGCGATATTGGCGACCGGATTGCCGACCGTGGCGTCGGCGGCCTGTAGCGTGGTCACGACCGGTTTCCTTCCAGTTCGGCGCGCAGCGCGGCGGCCCGCGGGTCCAGTTCCCGGTTGGCGAACCGCACGTAGAGA
This sequence comes from Nocardia testacea NBRC 100365, assembly GCF_000308775.1. Lineage (GTDB taxonomy): Bacteria > Actinomycetota > Actinomycetes > Mycobacteriales > Mycobacteriaceae > Nocardia > Nocardia testacea. Next base: position 33,229 of record NZ_BAGJ01000068.1, on the reverse strand, counting down.
CCGGTGATCACGAAGGTCGAGACGAACTGGCCCAGCCCCAGCAGCAGTCCGATATTGATCTCCCCGAACACCGGCGTGGCCATGAAATCGTGTGCGTAGGCACCGAGCAGCACATAGCCGAGGTACCACAGCAGGAACAGAGCGGCCATGGGGAAAATGAAGCGGCGCAGCCGGGTTCGGAGCTCCTGGAACTCCGGACTCGCCTGCGCGGTGACGAAGTCGGGCGGCGGATCGGCCCGCTCCCCGCTCTTGTCGAGATCGATATCGGTCATGCCGGGTCCCTCACCATGTGACGTGTACTACTCGGGGAAAAGGTAGCGGCCCGGCGCCGCCTTCAACGGCCTGTGACGGTGGTCACTCGGTGGAGATGGGCAAGTGTGCGGTGAGCGGTCGCTGGGCCGCGACGAGCGGTCGGGCCCGGCGGCTGCCGCCGATCACTCCGGCCGGTGCCCGGGCACCCGGTCCGCGCCCATACCCAGCCGCTCCGGAGCGTGCATCCGGACGAACGCGCGGCCCACCCCAGGCGGTCGCGGGGTCCAGCGGCTGACCAGCACCATGGTCGCGAAGGCCAGCGGGACGGCCACCGCGGCGGGGTATCCGAGCAACGCCGCGGCCCAGCCGTCCGCCAGGTGGTCGGAGACGCCGCCGAGCACCGAGACCAGAGTCGCCGCACCGGCCACGGTGCCACCGGTCACCAGACCGGCGGCCGCGCCCACCGCGGTGAGGCCCCGCCACCAGATCCCCAGCGCCAGCAGCGGGCACAGGGTGGCGGCCGCGAGCGAGAACGCCAACCCGACCGTACGGGACAGATCCAGCGAGACCACCCCCAGCGACAGTGTCAGCGGCACCGCGCCGGCGACGAGCGCCCCGACCCGGAAGTCCCGGATCCGCCCGCGCAACACGTCGGTACTCAGCACGCCGGCGATACTCACCACCAGTCCCGAGGACGTGGACAGGAAGGCGGCCATGGCGCCCGCCGCGACCAGGGCCGCCAGCAACTGCCCGGGCAGCCCGGCCAGCGCCGACGAGGGCAGCAGCAGGACCGCGGCGTCAGAGGTCCCGGTGATCAGCAGTTGCGGCACGTAGAGCCGGGCGAAGACACCCAGCAGCACCGGAAACAGGTAGAACGTGCCGACCAGCGCGATCACGGCGAGCGCGGTGGAGCGGGCGGCGCGGCCGTCCCGGTTGGTGTAGAAGCGCACGAGGACATGCGGCAACCCCATGGTGCCCAGGAAGGTGGCGATCATCAGCGAGTACACCTGATACCGCGGATGCGGCCCGGCGAATCCGCCGCCGGGTAGCAGCCAGTGCGCGCCGTCCGCCGGGGCGCCGGCCACCACCGGCACCGTCGCGCCCGGTTCGAGCACCAGCCGCGTATCCCGGGCCAGTTCGTGGATGCCCGCCGCCAGCAGCACCGGGCCGTCGACCGTGCGGTCGTCCAATACCCCGTGTACCGAGACCCACTGCGGCGCGGCCAGTTGCACGAGTACCGGGGTGGTCACCTCCACCGTGGTCTGCTCGCTCACCGTCGGCGGGGCCGGCGCGCCGAGTTCGCGATCGCCGCCGGGCCGGTCGGCAGCGAAGAAATGCACCAGCAGCACGAGCGCGGGCAGCGCCACCGCGGTCAGTTTCAGCCAGTACTGGAACGCCTGGACCAGGGTGATCGACCGCATCCCCCCGGACACGACATTGGCCACCACGATCACCGCCACCGCGACTGCCCCTACCCAGCCGGGCACCCCGAGCAGAATACGCAGGGTCAGCCCGGCACCCTGGAACTGCGGGATCACGTACACCGCGCACACCAGCACCACCACCACGGCGGCCAGGCGGCGCAAGCGCGGCGAACCCCACCGGAACTCGGCGAAATCGGGCACGGTGTAGGCGCCGGAGCGCCGCAGCGGCGCCGCCACGAAGAGCAGCAGCGCCAGGTAACCGGCGGTGAAACCCACCGGGTACCACAGCGCGTCGGCGCCGTATTTGGCGATCAGCCCGGCGACCCCGAGAAACGATGCGGCGGATAGGTACTCACCGGAGACGGCGGCGGCGTTCCAGCGTGGGCCCACACTGCGCGAGGCCACCAGGAAATCCGAGGTCGTGCGGGCCCAGCGCACTCCGTACACACCGAGGACGACCGTCGCCAGCGCCGCCGCGAGCAATGCCGCCACCGTGAGGCCGGACGCGGTCACCATCGCCGCCCGCCCCTCGGCCGGACCCCCGGCGCGGGCCGCTCAATCACCGGTGAGCTCGAGGAAATCGTTCTCGTTGCGCTCGGAGAGCCGCAGGTACACCCGCCCGGCGAGCCACAGCAGCGGATAGGCGGCCCCACCCAGCACGAGCCACGGCAACCGGATCCCCAGCACCACGGTCTGGGCCACCGCGGTCACGCCGAACAGCAGCGGGAGCGCGGCGAGCAGCAAGGCGATCACCAGCCCACAGCTGAGGGCCAGGCCGAGCTGCGCCCGGATCAGTCCGCCGATCAGCGCCTCGCCGATCTCGGTCTGCTCGGCGACCTCCACCCGGGTCCGGACCCGGCGCGCGCCCCGGCGTTCGGCGAGCACCACCCGCCGGCGCGGCGGCCGCGGGGCCGGGCCGATCATCGCCGGTCCGCCGACGGATGCGGTCCGTGCACCAGCCGCTGTTTGAGTTCGCGCACCTGGCGGCGGCTCACCGGAAGCTCCACCCGCTGCGCCCCGCGCAGGCACACCAGCGTGCCCGAGCCCACCGTCCGCAGGCCGGTCACCCGACCGAGCGCCACCAGATACGAGCGGTGCACCCGCAGGAAATCCTCGCGCCAGCGGTCCTGTAACGCCGAGAGCGGGATGCGTACCAGATGGGAACCGGTGTCGGTGTGCAGCCGGGCGTAGTCGCCCTCGGCTTCCACCCAGTTCACCTGCGACCGGTGCACCAGCGTGGTGACCCCGCCGAGCTCGACCGGAATGACCTCGTGCCCCGAGGCCGTCCCCGGGACCGGCTCCGGATCGCTGGGGGTCCGGCGGTCGGCGATCCGCCGCACCGCGGCGCCCAGCCGCTGCTGCCGTACCGGTTTGAGCAAATAGTCCACCGCGCCGAGATCGAACGCGGCCACCGCGTGATCCTCGTGCGCGGTGACGAAGACGATCGCCGGCGGGTGCACGAATTCGGCGAGGACGCCGGCCAGTTCCATACCGTCCAGGCCGGGCATATTGATATCCAGGAAGACCGCATCGATCGCGTGCGCCCGCAGTATCCGCAGCGCACCGGTCGCATCGGCGGCGCCGTGCAGTTCGGTCACCGCCGGCTCGGCGCGCAGCAGATAGAGCAACTCGTCCAGCGCCGGCTGCTCGTCGTCCACGGCCAGCACCCGCATCCGCCAGACCCTTCCTGCTTCTTCGACTCGACCATGGTAGTCATCGGAGCCCGGCCGCGGGTTCGGTACTCCGGTTCGGAGTCGATCAGGATCCGAGCTGGTCCATTCGCCGTTGCATCTCCTCGGGCTCGATATCCTCCACATGCGTGGCGAGGGTCCACTGATGACCCCAGGGGTCGACGAACGAACCGGTCCGGTCACCGTAGAACTGGGTCTGCGGCGCGCTGATCTCGGTGGCGCCGGCGGCGAGCGCCGCGGCGTGGGCCGCATCCATATCCGGGACGTAGACGTAGAGGTTGACCGGGGTACCACCGATCGAATGCGGATCCCGGAACGCCATATCCGGGGCCGGGTCGCCGAGCATCAGCACCGAGTTGCCGATGAGCAGCTCACAGTGCATCACGGTGCCGCCGGGGCCCGGGATCCGCATCCGTTCGGTGGCCCCCAGCACCCGTTTGTAGAACTCCACCGCGTCCGCGGCCCCGGCGATCGCCAGACCTGGGGAAATAGTGGGATAGCCTTCGGGAACAGGGGGAACATCGGACATCACAGGACCTCCGGTCGCGGAGAGTTGTGTCGGACACCTGTGAGCTTATGCCCGGCTCCCGGCGGCGGCCGCGGACGAACACGGCCGCCGGGTCAGCCGCCCCAGCTGACGTTCGTCTCGATGACCTGACGCAGCACCGTCGAGGTCCGCGGGTCGCGGTAGGACTGGTGGCCGCCGATCGCGATCGACCCGGCCACCGGCAGTGGCAGGCCGAGATCCACGGTGATATCTCCGCTGCCCTGCATCGCGTAGTCCTCGATATCGAGCGTGCCGGCCTCGTTGGGCAGATCCCAGATACTCGATTTCGGCGTCTGGGTGACGTCGAGCCGGATGGACAACCGTCCACCGTCGCGGGCCACCAGGGTGGCCGTGGTCACCTGGTCGAGGTCGACGCCACCGCCCACGGTCTGCTGCACCCGCCATACCGCCCCCACGCCGACCGGTTCGTCGGGGAAGGTGATGGAACGGTAGACCGCCTGATAGAAGGCCTGTTCCAGCGCGGCCCGCGCCGAGTTGGAGGTATCGGGAGCGGGCGCCAGACGCAATGCGGTGATCCCGCCGAGTTCACTCATCTCGAACCCGGCGTGCGTCCCGTCGGCGGCGGTGAGCGCCTCCGACAACGCCGGGTCGGGAGTCGTCACCGAACCGAGGGTGAGCTCCACCCCGTCGGCATCGGTGGTGGCGGTCATCGGGATGGTCAGCGACGGGCTGGAGAAATCGCGGACCTGCTGGGAATCGATCTGCTGCTGGATCCGGTGATCGGTGCGCAGCGTCACCGCCTGGATCGTGCCGTCGTAGTAGGACGGCCGCAACAGCGAACGGGGCTCCTCGCCGTGGTCCACGGTGGTGACCACGGCCGCCGCGATCGGCACGGTGACCTCACCTATTCCGAGCGGTTCGGTGCCGTCGGCCTCGGCCCCGGAGTCGCCGCCGTCCCCGCAGCCGGAACCGAAAGCGGTGAGACCCACCGCGAGAACCACCATCAGCACTCTGGACCTCGCCAGGCGGGGCGTGGGAAACGAACACAACACCGTCACGCCCGACAGCCTACGAGGCGTACCTGAGCGTGGGCTGGGACATCGCGCCGGCTTCCGGAAGCATCCGCCCGGCACCGGCGCCCGCGCCGCGACACACCGGGGTGGCGGCCTGTCACCGGTGCGCGCGGGTGCCCACGGTACTGGGCCGGTGCACCTCGAGAGATGATGGTCGGCGTGAGTGAGGACCGGCCTACGCCCGAGCAGGACCCCGACGACCGCCCCGGCGGGACCGGCGCGCAGCCGCGGCAGCGGCTGCGGCTACTGCTGGCGGTCGCCGCCACGCTGTTCGCCCTCGATCTGGTCACCAAGATCATCGTCGTCGCGCGGATACGTCCCGGCGAACCGGTGTCGATCATCGGTGACTTCGTGGAACTGGCGCTGGTGCGCAATCCGGGCGCCGCGTTCTCCATGGCCACCGGCATGACCTGGCTGCTGACTCTGATCGCGGCCGCGGTGGTGATCGGGGTGCTGCGCATCGGCCGCACCCTCCGTTCGACGCTGTGGGCGATCGGACTCGGCGGGGTCCTCGGCGGCGCGCTCGGCAACCTCATGGACCGGCTGTTCCGCGCGCCGGGTCCACTGCAGGGCCATGTGGTGGATTTCGTCTCGGTCGGCTGGTGGCCGGTGTTCAATGTGGCCGATTCCTCCATCGTGTGCGGGGCGATCCTGCTGGTGACACTCACCGTGTTCGGTTTCGAACCCGACGGCACCCGCTACAAGGACAAGGACAAGGCCGCGCCCGCGACGGATCCCGCCCCGTCCCCGTCCCCCGGGCCCGGCCCCGATCGGGACCGCCCCGCCGGTGACACCACGCCAGAGGACTCCGCGGCCGGCACGGCCCCCGGATCCAGCGCCGGTGCGGCGACCGCGGACTCCGCCACCGCCGACGGTAAGGAGACCGCCGCATGAGAGAGACCAGGACGATGCCCGTCCCCGACGGACTCGACGGGATGCGGGTGGACGCCGGCCTCGCGCGGTTGCTCGGACTGTCCCGGACGGCGGTCGCGGCCCTGGCCGAAGAAGGGTCGGTACAGCTGGACGGAGTGCCCGCCGGCAAATCCGACCGGCTCACCGCCGGGGCCTGGCTCGAAGTGGTGTTCCCCGAACCGCGCCGGGAACTGAGCATCGAAGCCGAACCGGTGGAGGGTATGAAGATCCTCTACGCCGACGACGATATCGTCGCCGTCGACAAGCCTGTCGGTGTCGCCGCGCATACCGGCGTCGGGTGGAGCGGGCCCACCGTGGTCGGTGGACTGGCCGCGGCCGGCTACCGGATCTCCACCTCCGGCGCGCACGAACGACAGGGCATCGTGCACCGCCTCGACGTCGGCACCTCCGGGGTGATGGTGGTGGCGCAGTCCGAACACGCCTACACCGTGCTCAAACGCGCGTTCAAACAGCGCACCGTGGACAAGCGCTATCACGCGCTGGTCCAGGGCCATCCCGATCCCAGCAGCGGCACCATCGACGCCCCCATCGGCCGTGCCCGTGGCAACGACTGGAAATTCGCGGTCACCTCCGACGGCCGGCCCAGCGTCACCCATTACGACACGGTAGAAGCATTCCAGGCGGCGAGCCTGCTCGATATCCATCTGGAAACCGGCCGCACCCATCAGATCCGGGTGCACTTCTCCGCGATCCGGCATCCCTGCTGCGGCGATCTCACCTACGGCGCCGATCCCCGCCTCGCCGAACGACTCGGGTTGCAACGCCAGTGGCTGCACGCCCGCTCGCTGGGCTTCCAGCATCCCGCCGACGGCCGCTACCTGGAGATCACCAGCGAATATCCCGACGATCTCACCCACGCACTGCGCGTGCTCCGCGACGCCTGACCCCGCATATGCCCGAGGTATCCGCAACCCGGCCGCACCGGCCCCCCAACGTTCGCCGGGGGCTGGGCTACGGTGCGGCCGTGGCCGCCTGCGGTGTGTTCGTCCTGGCGCTCGGCTACCTGATACCGCCGGCCGAGGAGATCGTCTCCACCGACCGCCTCGGGCCCGACCAGGGCGAATCCATCGGCGACTATCTCGACCGGGCCCGCGAATCGCTCACCGGAAGCGACGCCGCGGATCGGTGGGCGCTGGTGTCGTTCACCGAGTACCGGTCCGCCACCGAACTCCGCGACCGGGTCGGTGAGCTGCGCATCGGCCAGGCGCTGTACCGGGTTCCGCTGCCCCGCGTGGCGACTCCCCTGGTGGCGGTCCAGACCCCCGCCGATGATGTCGCGCTGCGGCGTTCCGGCACCGACGCCGCCTGGCAGCTGGCCGATCGACGCCGCTACGTCGGCGACGACCGCACCGCCCGCGCCCTGGACGTCGCCGTCGCCCGGCTGCGCGCGGGCTGCGCCTGCTCCCCCGGCGTCGTCGTCCGCGCCCCGCTGCCCCGGCTCCGCGATCTCACGGGACAACCCGGCATCCGCGCGGTAGAGGCCCTCCCGGGTGACGCCGTCGCCGGCCGGTTCGCTGTCGCACCCCTGCTCCCCGACAGCACCGACCCCGTCGGACCGCCGCCGGACGACGGGCCCGTCCCACCGGCCTGATCAGAAATCCAACGTCACCACGCCGTCCAGATATCGGTGGCAGCGACCGGTCAGCAACACCCGGTCCTCGACCAGCTCCACCCCGAGCGAACCACCCCGCCGGGACAACTGGCGCGCGGTCATCCCGGTCCGGCCGAGCTCGGCACTCCACAGCGGCGCCAGCTGGGCATGCGCCGACCCGGTCACCGGATCCTCCGGAACACCCACCCCCGGCGCGAAGAACCGCGAGACGAAATCCACCTCGTCACCCCGGGCGGTGACCACCACACCCCGCTGCACCTTCGGGAAAGCGCTCAGAGCCGGCGCCAGCTCCCGGACCTGCCGCTCACTGTCCACCACCACGACCACATCCGCACCCGAATACACCCGCACCGGCTCCACCCCCAGCGCGGCCACCAGCGCCGCGTCCGGTTCGGCCGGAACGGAGGCCACCGCGGGCAGATCGAGCACGTACTCGTCGTCATCGGTGCGATCCACGCGCAACCAGCCGCTATGGGTGAAGAACCCGACCCGGTCCTCGCCCGGCTGGATATCGCAGAGGATATGCGCCGCCGCCGCCAGCGTCGCGTGCCCGCACATCACCACCTCGGTCATCGGCGTGAACCAGCGCAGATGGTAGGTAGGCCAGTTCCCCGGCGGCGCCCCGGCCTCCGGGGGTAACCGGGAGGTGTAGAAGGCCGTCTCGGCGAGATTGTTCTCCTCGGCCAACTGTTGCAGCACGGTATCGGGCAACCACGTGGGCAACGGCATCACCGCGGCCGGGTTCCCCGAGAACGGTGCGTCGGCGAACGCGTCGATCTGGTGCAGCAGAACCTCCATGCCACGAAGGTACTGTGTTTTTTGGCGCGCCTTCGGCGCGCGGGGTCGAGGCCCCCTCGGTCCCGCCGTTCAGGCCTCGAGACTTGCGATGTGCGGTAGGCCGTCCATAGAGTGCGACCATTGAGCACCTGCGGCCAAGGGGGGACGGCCTCGACCCTTTCAGGGCTTCGCTGAACTCGGCACCGAGAGGGCGCTTCTGTTCGTGTAGGTGATCCGACGCCAGGTCGGTCGGGCGTGGCGGTCGAGTCGGCATCCGTTCCGGACATCGAATGCCAACGCAACCCGCATGTGTCGAGTTTTACGAGACACCTGAAAGGGTTGAGGCCCGTCTCGCCGTTTCGGCCTCGAAAGCGCCCGCGCCGAAGGCGCAAGTCTCGAGGCCGAAACGGCGAGACCAAGGGGGCCTCAACCCCGCGCGCGCCAGCGCGCCAAAAACACAGACCTTCACGAGCAAAGCCACCCCCCACCTTCACGAGCAGGCCCCCCACCTTCACGAGTAAGCCCGCATCACCCGTTCTGTGCCGACCCACCCTGCGCGTGCCGACTCATTTGATACCGCTCACTACCCGACCTCGGCCTTCTGTTGCCCGGGAGCTGGGCCCCGGCGTGCCGCTGGTCGCCGGGAACACGGTCCCGGCCGAGAGCCCCCCGGATCCGTCGCCGCACGGCGCGATCGGTTCGCCCGGCTGCAGGAGGTCGCCACCACCGGTTTCGTCACCGTCCCGGCACCCTTCGTGGCGCCCGGCTACCCGGAGCCGAGTCCGGCCTGCCCTACCTCATACTTCGCCCGGTGCCGCGGGAATCAGTTTGTGCGACTCCCCCCGCACACTCGCCTGGACCCACCAGGCGACCTCCACCAGCACGATGCCCACCGCGCCGCACACGAACGCGGCGACGGTCAGGCGCGGGTTGGACGGGTCCAGCGCGAAGAATTCGCGGGTGGACGGGACCGTGAAGAGCACCAGGTAGGCCACCACCGAGACGGCGATCAGCACGACTTTCCACCAGGTGTAGGGACGGGCGACGATTGCCAGCACCCAGACCGCGATCATGATCAGGGTGATGAGCGCGGTGGTGCCGGCCTGCATCTTCTGCTGTTCGCTGGCGTCGGGGCCGGCGTAGGCGATGAGGTAGGCGACGAAGGTCGCGGTACCGATGACCACGCCGGAGGGGATCGCCAGCCGCATCACCCGGCCGACGAAGCCGGTGCGGGCCCGCTCGTTGTTCGGTGCCAGGGAGAGAATGAAGGCCGGGATACCGATGGTGAACCAGGCGGCGATCGTCACGTGCCGGGGCAGGAACGGGTAGCCGATGGGTTCGTAGCCGAAGATCTGCGAGCCCACACCGGCGACGCCGATCAGGAAGGCCAGCAGCACCGAGTAGACGGTTTTGGTCAGGAACAGGTTGGAGACCCGTTCGATATTGCCGATCACCCGGCGGCCCTCACCCACCACATAGGGCAGGGTGGCGAACTTGTTGTCCAGCAGTACGATCTGCGCGACCGCCCGGGTGGCGGGGCTGCCCGCGCCCATGGCCACACCGATATCGGCGTCCTTGAGTGCCAGCACGTCGTTGACCCCGTCGCCGGTCATGGCCACGGTGTGCCCGCGGGACTGCAGCGCGCCGACCATGGCCCGCTTCTGGTCGGGGCGGACCCGCCCGAAGGTGGTGCGCTCCTCCAGCACGCCGGCGAGTTCGGCGCGGTCCTCGGGCAGGGTGCGCGCGTCGACGGCGTGGTCGCCGCCGGGCAGGTCCAGGGAGGAGGCCACCGCGCCCACCGAGACCGCGTTGTCGCCGGAGATCACCTTGATCGACACATCCTGGCTCGCGAAGTAGTCCAGGGTGTCGCGGGCGTCGGGCCGTACCTTCTGTTCGAGGACCACCAGGGCGACCGGGGAGATGGTGCCGGGGGCGCCGTCCGCGTCCACGGCGCGGTCGCCGCGGGCGAGCAACAGCACGCGCAGGCCGGTGGCGCCGAGTTCCTCGGCGGCGCGGGCGTCGGCCGATCCGGCGTCGAGCAGCACATCGGGTGCGCCCAGCAGCCAGTCCCCGTGCTCTCCGTAGGAGAAACCGCTCCACTTCTTGGCCGAGGAGAACGGCGCGACGGCCGTGTACTCCCAACCGGGTGTCTCCGGGAGCGCTTCGGCGATGGCCTGCACGCTGGCATTGGGCCGGGGATCGTCGGCGGCCATGGCGGCCAGCGCCTGCCGGGCCCGGTCCTCGGCGTCCGGGCCGGCGTCGATCATCCGGAGCTCGGCCAGGCGCATACCGTTCTCGGTGAGGGTGCCGGTCTTGTCCGCGCACACCACATCCACCCGGGCCAGGCCTTCGATGGCAGGCAACTCTTGAACCAGGCATTTGCGCTGCCCCAGCCGCACCACGCCGACCGCGAACGCGATCGAGGTCATCAGCACCAGCCCCTCGGGCACCATCGGCACCAGGGCGGCCACCATCCCGGTGACGGCCGGCCGCCAGGACTCCCCGCTGGACACGAGCTGGTTGTAGATACTCAGGACACCGGCCGGGATCAGCAGATAGGTGATGACCTTGAGGATGGTGTCGATACCGTTGCGCAGTTCGGAGTTCACCAGGGTGAATTTGCTGGCCTCGTCGGCCAGTTTCGCGGCGTAGGCGTCCTTGCCGACCTTGGTCGCCCGGTAGGAGCCCGAACCGGACACCACATAGCTGCCCGAGAGCACCTGGGCACCGGATTCCTTGGCGACATCATCGGATTCGCCGGTGAGCAGCGATTCGTCGACTTCGAGCAGTTCGGCTTCGACCACCTCGCCGTCGACCACGATCTGATCGCCCGGCCCGAGTTCGATGAGATCGTCGAGAACCACCTCGTTGGGCGGGACCTGTTCGGACCTACCTTCCCGGCGCACGGTCGGTTTCGCCTGCCCGACGATCGCCAACCGGTCCAGGGTGCGCTTGGCCCGGATCTCCTGCACGATGCCGACCGCGCTGTTGGCCACGATCAGCAGCCCGAACATGCCGTCGATCACCGAGCCGGTGGCCATCACCAGGACGAACAGCACACCCAGGATGGCATTGATCCGGGTGAACACGTTCGCCCGGACGATATCGCGCACCGAACGGCTGGCCCGGTCCGGTACATCGTTGGTGAGCCCGTCGCGCCGGCGCTGCGCCACCTCTTCGGCGGTGAGACCGGGTATCCCGACGGACTGCACAGTTGTCGACATGGCTGTCAGCGTAACCAGCGCCGCGGGGCGCGACTCACCAGGCGACGTTGATCGGCCCGGGCGTCCAGGTCCCGGAGTGGTCCTCCTGTGTCGTGCGCGGGCGGGCCGGGACCGCGTCGGGGTCGATGGGGAGGAACTGCTGTAGCTGTCCCCAATCGCGATCCCAGTCCTGGTCGAGATAGGTCGGCAGGGTGCGGGCGTACAGCAGCAGACCGGTCCAGCCCAGCGGGCCGCCGCCGTCGTGGTTCTGCCACAGGTTGGTGTCGTGCGCACCGATCCGGTCCGGCAGGATGCGGTACTTCGGCACTTCGGCGATCCCGACGCGGTGGTCGAACGGGCGCTGGCACGGGAACTGCAGGCCCACCGCCCAATCCAGCAGTACCGGATCGGTGGATCCGACGACCGTGTTCAAGTCCTGGGTCTGCGGCATGCGCGGCGGAGTGAAGGCCAGCCACTGCTTCGGATCACGGTCGCGGTCGGCGGCGACGACGCGCACGGTGTCGGCATCGGCGTAGGGCCCCAGCGGGACCCGCAGATTGCGCCAGGACGGCGCCGGGCCGATATCGATCGGATTGACCCGGCGCAGTGGGACCGGGTCCGTGGCCGAACCGCCCGGCGCGGTGGTGGAGCCGAACTCCAGTTCCAGCGACTGCCCGTGGGTCACCACACCGTCGGCGTCCCGCGACCAGATACGGCCCGCGGCGCTGAGGGCGAGAATATCCGCGCGGTCGGCGACCGGCGGCAGCCGGTACCAGCCGGAGGTGAGCTGGGCCGGGCCGTCGGCGTGATCGCTGCCCAGCACCGGGGTGCCCGGGTCCAGCCCGAAGGGCAGTGCGGGACTGTCGGTTTCGGTCGCGACCCCGGTACCCCCGGTCGCCTCGCCCACCGAATCGGCGATGGCGGCGTCGGCGCCTTCCTCGGCGTCGGCGCTCAGATCCGCCGCGACGCCGGTGGGGCTGAAGCCCGTCCCGGTACCGGCCAGGGCCGAGGCGGGATCGCCGGAGAGCGGGGTGAGCATGCCGCGGTTGGGGTCGGGCTCCACCAGCACATGCGGGGCCAGGCCGCAGGTGTCCCCGGCGAGCGCGCTGAGGTTCGAACTCGCCAGCGAGAAGGCCGGGTACTGGGAGACCGCGCCCTTCGCGAACGACGCCACCTCGAACAGCACCATGAAGGCGGCGGCGACCGTCAGGGCCGGAATCTTGGCGAACCGCCAGCCCCAGGGTGAGATCCGGTGCTGCCCGTCGTCGGGTGCCCGCACATGCCACCACGCCGCCAGCGCCAGCAGGGCCACCGCGCCGAACAGGAAGACCTTGTTGACGGCGATACCGGCCAGCGAGGGTTGTTTGTCCCACCACGGGACACTGTAGGAGGAGACGTACCACCAGCCGTTGGGGCCGGCGAACACGAGGGCCAGCAGGAACGACACCGCGGCGGCGAACAGTGCCCGGTTGCGCGGTGCGCGCATGACCCGCGGCCCGATCGCGACGGCCGTCAGCACGGCCACCGCACCGGCCAGCCCGGCGAAGACGCCGAGGTGATGGGTCCATTTGGTGGGGGTGGTCATCATCAGCGCCATGGCACCGACGGTGACTCCGAGGATGCGCCGCGACGGCCCCACCGCGGCGGTGGGGATCCGGCCGCCCTTACGTAGCAGGGTGAGCAGGCATACCGCCAATCCGGCGATCATGACGAAGATCCCGAAGCGGCGGGCCACCGAGCCGTCGACCGTGCCCATGAACAGGTACTGGTAGCGCAGGTATTCGTCGAACCACAGCACACTCGGGCCGGCGAGTTCGTGCACCCGGCGCATCTCCATCATGGCGCTGAACGGCTGGTCGGCGAAGGCCACCACCAGCACGAGAACACCCGCGGCGGCCAGCGGTAGCACTTGCGCGAGCCAGCCGATCCGCGGCGCGCGGGCGGCGAGCATCTTGATCAGCGGCCGCAGCCCGGCCAGCAGTGCGGCCACGCAGATGATGCCGTGCGGGCCGGCGGTGCAGCTGAAGGCGGCGATCAGGATGGCCACCGCGAACGGCAGCAGCCGGCGGGTGGCGATACCGCGCTCGACCGAACACCAGGTGAGCAGCACGCCGAGCGCGACGATCGGCTCGGGCCGCAGCCCGTTGTTGTAGGGCAGCCACACGGCCAGGAACACCAGCGCGCCGGTCCACGGGACGAACCGATTGCGATGCAGCGCGGCCCCGAACCGGGGCACCACCTCGCGGCTGATCACCAGCCAGGCCAGGATGCCGGCCAGCAGACTCGGCAGCCGCACCCAGGGGCTGGCGGTGGTGAGATCGGCCATCAGGCCGATGAGGTCGTAGTACGGGGTGCCGACCGGGTTCTCCGGGACCCCGAAGTAGCGGAAGTAGTTCGCCATGTACCCGGCGGCCTGCGAGGTGCGGCCCATGCTGAACTGGTAGCCGTCGTCGGAGGTGGTGGCGCCGATGAAATGCCAGAGCACCAGCGTGCCCAGCACCACCACATCGACCGGACGGAAGGTCCACCACCGGGCCGGCAGGAACCGGCGGGCACGCCGGCCGTCGAGGCCGTCCAACCGGTGCAGCGCGAAGAGCGAGAGCAGCGTGGCGGCGACCGCCACCCAGATCGCGACCTGTTTCAGCGGGGTCGGGCTGGAGGTGAATCGGCTGTCGACCGCGGCGGTGACCCGGGTGCCCGCGGGATCGACCAGGTCGCTGAACACCCCGACCAGCTGGGGCCGGAAATCACCGCTCAGCACCACCGGCTCGGATCCGGTGAGCGAGGCGACGGCTTCGGTCATCCCGGCGCGCACATCGAGTTCACAGTTCGGGGGCAGTTCCGCGACCGGGACGCTGAACAGCGACTGGTTGCGCAGGACGACGTCGAGTTGCGCCCCGGACTCCGGTGTGGCGGGCCGGACCCGGGCCAGGAAACCGTAGCGCTCCAAATCGGGTGCGCCGTAGGGCGCGGTGGCGGTCAGCACCCCGCCACCGGGCCCGAGTTGCCGGATCGCCGCGCACGGCACCGTGGCCGTGTAGTCCAGGGGCGCGTACGCGACCAGCGGGGCCTCGATCGAGGCGGCGGAATCGTCCTGCGGCCAGGACAGTGTGGCGGCGTCGACCCGGACCGGCAGCAGCGGTACCGCTATCGCGAGCAGTGCTCCGATGAGCGCCGAGATCAGCGCGACCGGTCGCGCCCAGCCACCCCGTGTTCGGGATCGGGGACCGTCGGAGAGATCTGTCGGCTCGGGCGCCGCCACCACCATCGTGTCAGCCACGGGGCGCAATCCTAGCGGGGGCCGCGCGCGGCACTACGGCTGCGCTCGCCGATCCCACCGAAGCGGATAACGAGACCGGCCGGTCCGCTCATAGCGGACCGGCCGGTTCACACGCTGCGATATCAGGCCGCGCAGGCCGGGGACTGCACCTGGGCCTGGGCGAGCATATTGCAGGTCCAGGTCTTCTCGACCTTCCACACACCGTCTTCGGCGACGAACGGGACATCGACCACGTTCTGGGTGTCGCCCAGTTTGAAGTTGGCCTTGGCGTTGATGGTGTCGGCGAAATCGTTGACCTCGGTGACCTCGATGGTGGCGCCCGAATCCGTGTAGAACTGGGCCAGTTTGCCCGGCAGTTCCGGATCCGCCTCGGCGCCCTGCACCATGTCCAGCTTCTCCTCGTTGGGTACGGCCGGGTCGAGGGCGCGCTGGAGTTGAGCGTTCAGATCGGCCACGGTGGGCACCGGCGGCAGATCGGACGCCTCTTCCGAGGCGGCCGCCGACGCGGACGTGGTGGCGGCGGCCTTGCTGTCCGAGTCGGAATCATCGCTACCACACGCCGTCAGGGTCAGCGCGGCCACGGCGGCCACGCCGGCGATCGCGATACGTCCGGTCTTGCGAAGCTTCAACTGCTCGTCCTTTGCGTTCGAGGGTTCGGTGTCGTGCACTACGACAGAGCCACCGGAACCGGCGACGCTGCCCGGACCAACCTACCCGGCGGGCCCTCAGGACAAGCTGGCGAGCGGATCCGCTGAGCACAACTCCGTATTGTCGGCAGCGAAAGTACGCGCGATCCCCGGTCCTGTCGAGCGGGTCTCGAACCGGACGGTCACTCGTCCGTGGCCCGCCCCCTGCACCCAGCCGAACCCGTATTCCGGATGCCGCACATCCGAACCCGGCCGCCAGAGTGTGCCACTGCCAGCGGAAACGTCGGAATTCCGCCGCCCGGGCGAGTTTTCGGCGGGCGCCCCGGGCACCGGGGGCGAACCGATGGTCGTGTCCACGGAACTCGCCGGTCCGCCCGGATGTCTTACCGAATCCACAGAGCTCTCTTCGATCGCCGTCAGAGAATCCGGGGTACCACCCGGCTCACCGGCGGCTCCACCGGGCTCACCACCCAGCCGGTCCAGTTCCGGGAACAGCGATTCCTGCCGGATGGTGGACAAACCGGCGTAGCCGACACCGACCAACCGGATCGGCCCCAGGTCACGCGGGTCGATCGCGGCCCGCTGCGCGGCGGCGGTCAGGGTGGGCAGATCCTCGGTCGCGTACGGCAGGGTGGTCGAACGCGTGGTGATACTCATATCGGCGCGCCGGAGTTTCAGCACCACGGTCCGGGCGGCGCGGCCGTCGCGACCGAGCCGGCGGTGCGCGGCGGCGGCCATCTCGGTGATCGCCGGGCGCAACCGCTCCAGCGTGACGATATCGTGCTCGTAGGTGGTCTCGGCACTGATCTGTTTGGCCTCGGCGCGTTCGGTGACCGGACGGTCGTCGATACCGCGGGCGAGCCGGTGCAGCGCCGCGCCGATACTGCCGCCCAGGATCGATACCGCCTCGGCCTCCGGCAGCGCGGCGAAGGCACCCACGGTTTCGATTCCGAGGGTGCGCAACCGGCCCTCGGCCACCGGGCCGATACCCCAGAGTTTGCGCACCGGCAGCGCGGACAGCAGCGCCTGCTGCTCACCCGGCGCGATCACCCGGATCCCATCGGGTTTGGCCATGCCGGAGGCGATCTTGGCCAGTTGCTTCCCGCTGCCGGCTCCCACCGAGGCCACCAGGCCCGTACTCTCCCGCACCGCCGCCCGCAATCCGGCGCAGAACGCGGCCACCTCCGCCGCACTCGCCCCGGCCAGTTCGGCGGGCTCGGCGAACGCCTCGTCGAACGACAGGGTCTCCAGCACCGGGATACGGGCCCGCAGGGTATCGAAGACCCGTCCGCTCAGCACGCTGTACAGCGCGCCCCGGGGCGGGACCACCACCGCCGACACCCCGACCAGCCGCCGCGCCTGCTGCATCGGCATGGCCGAACGCGCGCCGAACACCCGCGCCTCGTAACTCGCCCCGGCCACCACCCCGCGCGCCCCGGTCCCGCCGACCAGCACCGGGCGGCCGCGCAGCGTGGGGCGGGTGAGCTGTTCACAGGAGGCGAAGAAGGCATCCATATCGATATGGAGCACCCAGCGCCGGGAAGTTTCGCCGACCGCCTCCGGGGCCGGTCCGGCGGCGGCCCCGGAATGCTCGGCGCTCACCACGGGTCCGCTCGCGGTTCGCCGGCCGGCCACCACCGCGGCACCCGGCGGCGGGCGCTCCCGCCGCGGCCGCTGTCGGTGACCGTGGAGTCCATGAGCGCAGAATGTACGCGGCGATACCGACAGGAGAGGAGAGGCGGATCGGTCCCCACGCGGTTGCGGGGAGTTCTCTCGGCCGGGTGTCCTGTCACGGGGCCTAGCCACCGGCGGACCCACCCGCCCCCGATCGACCCGGCCACGCGGCGTTTCCGGGATCGCGGGAGCAGGCTGGGATACCGCGCCGCGCCCGACGGATATGTGATGATCGGACGATGAAGATCCGTAAGGCCGTCATTCCCGCTGCCGGTATCGGTTCCCGACTGCTACCGCTGACCAAGGCGATCCCCAAGGAGATGCTGCCGGTCGGCGACAAGCCGGTGATCGAGCACACGGTACGTGAGCTGGTGGCCTCCGGGATCACCGATATCACCATTGTGGTCAGTGGCGGGAAATCGCTGATCCAGGATCATTTCCGGCCCAATCCCGCACTCGTGGCCCAGCTGCGCGCCGACGGTAAGACCGCCTACGCGGACGCGGTGGAGGAGGTCGGCGAACTGTCCCGGCTGGGTCACATCACCTATCTGGACCAGCACGGCCCGTACGGCAACGGGACCCCGGTACTCAACGCCGCCCGCACCGCCGGCGACGAACCGATGCTGGTGCTGTGGCCCGACGACGTCTTCGTCGCCGAGGAACCGCGGGCCCAGCAGCTGATCCGCGCCTACGAATCGACGGGCTGCCCGGTACTGGCACTGATGCCGATGAATCCGAACGAATCGCAGCGCTACGGTGTCCCGGTGGTCCGGGAGGACCTGGATGACGGCCTGCTGCGCATATCGGGGCTGGTGGAGAAACCCAAACCCGAGGATGCCCCCTCGGCCTTCGCCGCGATCGGCGGCTACGTGGTGACGCCAGGGATCATCGACGAACTGCGGGCGCAGACGGAGAACTGGTACACCCATCGCACCGGCGAGGTCTACCTGACCGATTCCATCAACGCCTATGCCGCCAACCACGCGGTCTACGGGCAGGTCATCCAGGGCCGCTGGTACGACACAGGTAACCCCGGCGACTATCTCATCGCGCAGTTCGCCTCGGCGCTGGCCCACCCCGACTATGGGCCGCTGCTGCGCCGGCAGGTCGACTGACCGCGGTTCGGCGGCGACGCTGCCGCCGCAGCCTCAGAAACGACGGATGCTGTAGATGTAGAACTGATCGAGCGGGCTGAGCCCGACCGGTACGCCGGCACCGTAGGCATTGAGTACCTGGCCGAATCCGGCGTAGATCCCGACATGGGAGGCGTCGGGGTTGATGATGATCACATCACCGGGCGAGAGCGCGTACCGCGGCACCGAAGCACCCACTTCGGCCTGCTCCCAGGTGGTGCGCGGCAGCATGACACCCACCTGGCGGAAGGCCCACTGCACCAGACCGGAGCAGTCCCAGGTGTCCGGACCGGTGGCGCCCCATTCGTACATCTTCCCGGTCTGCGAGGTCGCGGCGGCCAGTGCGCCGAGCCCGTTGCTGCTGGAGACCGGTAACGCGGCCGATCCACTGGCGCTGAGCGATCCGGAGCCGGAGGCCGATCCGGTGGCCCCGCTTCCGGTCTGCGCCCACCCGGGTCCGGCGGCGACGGCGCCGACGGCCGTCGCGAAAAGCATGCCGGCGATACCCCGGCGCAGTGCAATTCCGATCACTTGCCCACCCTTCTGCCCGTCGGTGCCCGGGACACCGTGCGGCGCCCGGGTTTTCTCGCGGCCTCCGCACCGCAGGGTGGGGACACCGCCAACCACAGGGGTCGCGCCGGGTGAATGGGCTCCGGCGCAACTTCACTCAGGTAGAACCGAACGAAATGATCACCGTTCCCGGTGGTCCGGAGGGCCGGACTCAGCGGTATCGAGGATGATTTTGCCCGGCCCGCAGAAGGGCGACAAGCTCCTGGCAAACTTCTAGCATGTGATGAACATCACAAAAATGTTTATTGCGTTTGGGTGGCTATATCGTTCAGCGTCTTGAGAACCACGTCCTTGGTAGCCGCCGGCGACTCCACGTAGACCCCCACCTGCCACACCGGCCCATCACCCGGTTCCGCCGCGAAAAAGCGGCTGAAATCCACCGTGAACTTGCCTTCGTCATTGGCCGCGGTCTCCACGTAGGAGGTCCGGTCGTCGAACGTGCGCGCCTTGTCCGGCTGATCGAACCAGTCGGCATTGAACCGGGCCTGCGTGGCGGCATCACAAGTCGCTGGACATTTGCGGAGAATGAGGTTGACCTTCTGTCCGGCAGCGGAATTGCTCTCGTCCACACAACCCCACGCCTGGGCATCCGGAATCTTGTCGATCGACCCCTTCATACACCCCCAGGAGCCGGGCGCACGGAAAGCGAAGGGCCAGTCCTTGAAAGCCATCGTGTAGGTGCTCTCACCGGCCTGCCACGTCGGGCCGAGCACGGCGACCGGCGCCAGTCCCTCGCGCAGCACCGGCTCGCCCGCGGAGGGCAGGGCGCTGGTGGTCGCGGTGGTGGAGGTCGCGGGCGCCGAACTCGACGGCCGCACGGAACCTGTTGCCTCCGTGGAGTTTCCGCTCGCTGTATTCTCCGCCGAACCCCGCGACTGCAGCGCCACCAGCCCGACCACACCGATCAGGACGAGCACCACCACGGCGACCAGCACCGCGATCAACGGGCCGTTGTTCTTCGGCGGCGGGCCGCCGTAGCCCCCGCTCCCCAGCGGTGGCACCTCCCACGCACCCTGCTGCGGAGCGGGTTGCGGGGCGTGGCCCGCCGTCTGCCCCCACTGCACGCCCGGTCCCTGCTGCCCGCCCTGGGACGGGTACTCCTGCTGCTGCCACTGACCCGACGGGGATTTCTTCTGTTGTCCCTCAGGGGAATGCTGCCACCACTCGTCGGGATTGTCCGAAGCCATAAGACTTCACCCTAGTGCGCGGCCACGGCTCGGTCATGGGCACCGATGGCGCGGCCCGGCCCGTTCCGGCCGCTACGGCGCGGACGCGCACCGGTCGGCGCAGGCATACCCCGAGCGGCGCGGGCGTCGACCGCCGCGGCGATATCCACCGGTCGGCGCCACCGCTCAGCCGGACAGCCCACCTTCGGGAACCGCTGGGACGCGGCCTACACCTGAGTCATCGAACCTTGGTGCCCTACCGGGAAATACAGCGAGAACCCGCTCCGGGTGCGGCGGCGCTCCCTGCCGTTCCACCGCCGAACGGCCGGGTGGCACGCCGCCGGCCGGACCGGTGATCCGGCCGGCGGCGACGCACTCAGACCGCTTTGACGAGCCGGGCCCGCACTCCGCCGGTGAGCTCCGCGGCATCCGGTCCGGCCGGTCCGAAGTCCAGCTTGAGCGCCAGGATCTCCCCCGCGATCAACTCGCGATGGGTACGCGCCCATTCCCGCCGATCGTCCGGCACCTCCAGCGTGGCCGTGATGCGGTCGGAGACGTCGAGGCCGAGCGATTTCCGGGTCTCCTGCAGATCCCGGATCACATCGCGGGCCCAGCCCTCGGCCTCCAGTTCCTCGGTGACCACCGAGTCCAGTACCACCAGGCCCGCGTTACCGGGCAGGGCGGCGGTCGATTCCGGTTCGGCCGCCACCAGCCGCTGGGTGTACTCCTCGGGCAGCAGTTCGATTCCCGCCGCACTGACCACACCGTCGGCGGTCTCCGACCAGTCACCCGCCTTGACCGCCTTGATCACCCGCTGCACATCCTTGCCCAGGCGGGGTCCGGCGGCACGCGCGTTGACCGCCAGCTCGAAACGGCCGTGCGCGGCGACATCGGTGGTCAGGTCCACCTTCTTGACATTCACCTCGTCGGCGATGATATCGGCGTAGGGGGCAAGCCGTTCCGCGTCGGAAGCGGCGATCGTCACCTCCGCCAACGGCAGCCGGACCCGCAGTTTCTGTGCCTTGCGCAGGCTCAGCACGGTCGAACACACGCTGCGCGCCTCGTCCATCGCGGCGACCAGCTCCGGATCGTGCGGGAACGTATCGGCGGCCGGCCAGTCCGTCAGGTGCACCGAGCGCCCACCGGTGAGCCCCCGCCAGACGACCTCGGTGACCAGCGGCAGCAGCGGAGCCGCCAGCCGCGTCACCACCTCGAGCACCGTGTGCAGGGTGTCGACGGCGTCGCGGTCCTCGGCCCAGAACCGGGAACGCGACCGGCGCACATACCAGTTCGTCAGCGCGTCGGCGAACATGCGCAGTTCCTCGCAGGCACCGGCGATATCGAACTCCTCCAGCGCCGTGGTCATCACATCGCGGGTCTGCGCCAGCTTCGCCAGGATGTAGCGATCCAGCGCATTGGGTGAATCCGTCCGCCACACTCCGGGTTCGGCGGCATACAACTGCAGGAAGGTCCAGGCGTTCCACAGCGGCCGCAGCGCATGACTCACGCCTTCGCGGATACCGCGCTCGGTGACGATGAGGTTGCCGCCCCGCAGGATGGGCGAACTCATCAGGAACCAGCGCATCGCGTCGGAGCCGTCCCGGTCGAACACTTCGTTCACATCGGGATAGTTGCGCTTGGACTTGCTCATCTTGAGCCCGTCGTCGCCGAGCACGATGCCGTGCGCGACCACATTCTTGAACGCCGGACTGTCGAACAAGGCCGTGGACAGGACGTGCAGGTTGTAGAACCAGCCGCGGGTCTGCCCGTTGTACTCGACGATGAAATCGCCGGGGAAGTGGGAGTCGAACCACTCCTTGTTCTCGAACGGGAAATGGACCTGCGCGTACGGCATGGACCCCGATTCGAACCAGCAGTCCAGTACCTCCGGCACCCGGCGCATGGTGGACTGCCCGGTCGGGTCGTCCGGGTTGGGCCGGGTCAGCTCATCGATGGCGGGACGGTGCAGATCCGTGGGCCGCACCCCGAAATCGCGTTCGAGTTCGTCGAGCGAACCGTAGACATCGATCCGCGGATACGTGGGATCGTCGGACATCCACACCGGGATCGGGCTGCCCCAGTACCGATTCCGGCTGATGTTCCAATCGCGCGCGTTCTCGAGCCATTTGCCGAACTGCCCGTCACGGATGTGCTCGGGTACCCAGCTGATCTGCTTGTTCAGCTCGACCATTCGCTCGCGGAACTGCGTCACCGCCACGAACCACGAGGGCACGGCCATATAGATCAGCGGCTGACCGGAACGCCAGCTGTGCGGATAGGAGTGATCGACGGTTTCCTGCCGCAGCAGTTTTCCGGCGGCCTTGAGATCCTTGATGATCACCGGATTGGCGTCGAACACCATGAGGCCCTCGTACGGCGGCACCATGGAGGTGAACTTGCCGCCGGGGTCGAGCGGCTGCACCAGCTCGATACCGTTCGCGCTGCAGACGTCCATATCTTCTTCACCGAAGGCGGGCGCCATGTGCACGATGCCGGTACCGGAATCGGTGGTGACATAGTCGGCCGAGAGCACCCGGTGCGCATTCGGATGTCCGGCGAAGAAGTCGAACGGCGGCGTATAGCGCAGATCGACCAGCGCGGCACCGTCGTACTCCCCGAGTACCTCGGGCTGCTCGCCGAGTTCCCGCGCATAGTGGCCGACCCGCTCGGCCGCGAGGACATAGCGTTTACCGTCCGCGCCGCGCACCTGCACATAGCGGAGGTCCGGATGGACCGCGACGGCGAGGTTGGACGGCAGTGTCCACGGGGTGGTGGTCCAGATGAGCGCATTGGCGCCGTCCAGTTCACGCAGCGGATGATCCTCGCCGACCGTGAGCACCATATCCACCGTCACCGCCGGGTCCTGGCGCATCCGGTAGGCGTCGTCGAGTTTGGCCTCCTGGTTCGACAGCGGCGTCTGCTCGTACCAGCTGTAGGGCAGCACCCGGAAACCCTGGTAGATCAGGCCCTTGTCGTAGAGCGACTTGAACGCCCACATCACCGACTCCATGAAGTCGAGATCGAGTGTCTTGTAGTCGTTGTCGAAGTCGACCCAGCGGGCCTGCCGGGTCACATAATCGCGCCATTCCCCGGTATAGCGGAGCACCGACGACTTGCACGCGGCATTGAATTCCGCGAGCCCCATCGAGTCGATCTGTGATTTGTCCGTGATACCGAGCTGCTTTTCCGCTTCGATTTCCGCGGGCAGCCCGTGCGTATCCCATCCGAAACGGCGCTCGACCCGCTTACCGCGCATGGTCTGGAAGCGGGGGATGACATCTTTGACGTAGCCGGTCAGCAAATGACCGTAATGCGGCAGACCGTTGGCAAACGGGGGTCCGTCGTAGAAGACGAACTCCTCGGCGCCGGCCCGGTTGTCGATACTGGCGCGGAAGGTTCCGTCGGCGGCCCAGGCGTCCAGCACGGCCCGCTCCAGCTCGGGGAAGGACACACCGGATCCGCCGCCGAGATCGACGCGCGGATATGCGCTGCTACTGGATTTCTCGTCCGCCATCGCGGATACACATCTCCTCGTGCCCGGCGCGCTCTGTGGCGCGGTATCTCGGCACGGGGACGATCGCGGCGCAACGGGTGCGCCGGAACCGCGGTACCACCCCGCTTGTCCGGCCCCGGCGAACCGGGTGGACCTCTCGTTACGAGCTGTGACGGGCTCACCCGTTCGGTTCTACTGAGCGTGCGCGGCCTGGAGGCGCCGCACGACGCCGTTCTTCCGAAAGCTCCCCGGTGATGGCCGGATCATCGCCGACTTACAGGTTTGATTCTAACCAGGACGGTCAACCACTTATACAACCGCCCGCGGGGCCGCAGCATCTCGCAACCCGGAAGGACGTTTTGGTTCTCGCCCGTTTTTCTCGTCAGCGCTTCGCGTGCTGATCCCGCGGGGGCAGTTCCTCATCGGGTGCGCGCATCGACAGCGCGCTCGCCAGCAACACCACAGCGCCGGCAACACACACCGCGATACAGCCCCACGCCCAGATCACCGATCCCGTCGCCAGGGACAGGATCAGCA
Organism: Nocardia testacea NBRC 100365; assembly: GCF_000308775.1. Lineage (GTDB taxonomy): Bacteria > Actinomycetota > Actinomycetes > Mycobacteriales > Mycobacteriaceae > Nocardia > Nocardia testacea. The sequence goes on along the minus strand of NZ_BAGJ01000068.1, from coordinate 9,256 downwards.
GGGCCAGGCCGATCGTGGCCAGGGCCAGTGTCAGGACAAGCATGATGACCCCCAGAACAGCAGGCCGGGCGCCCGTGCGCTCCCAGCGGTATCGGGCGGTTACTCGCCTTTGCCGAACGAGGCGGGAGCGAGCTGGTTGGCTCCGGTATCGAAGGAGTCACCCTCGTCGACCGGCACCGCCGAACCACGGTTCTCCAACTCTTCGAGCTGCGATTCCAGATACGACTTGAGCCGCACCCGGTATTCGCGCTCGAAGGTTTTCAGGGTCTGGATCCGGCTCTCCAGCACATTGCGCTGCTGGGTGATGGTCCCCATGATCTCGGTGTGCTTGCGCTCGGCGTCGGCCTGCAGCGCGTCGGCCTTCTCCTTGGCCTGGCGCAGCTGGCTGTCGGAGCGGGTCTGGGCGTCGCTGAGCATGGCATCGGACTTGTGCCGCGCATCGGCGATCATCTCGTCCGACCGCACCCGCGCGTCGTTGACCATGCGCTCGGAATTGGCCCGCGCGTTCGCCAGCAAATTCTCGGCTTCGCTCTTGGCGTCGCTGGTGAGCCGATCGGCCATCTCCTGGGCCAGGCTCAGCACCTTGGCGGCCTGCATATTCGCGTCGGCCGCGGCGTCGGCGGCCGACGGAGCGGCCGGGACCACCGGGATGGGTGCCGACGGCGGTGCCTGGACCGGGGGTTTGATCGGTTCCGGAGGCGGGGCCTGCTGCACCGGTTTGCCCAGACCCGGACCCCGGCTGGACTTGGCATCGGCCAATTCGGCGTCGAGCTCGGCAACCCGCTGGCGAAGGTCGGCGTTCTCCTCGATCAACCGGGAAAGTTCCTGCTCCACCAGATCCAGGAAGGCATCGACTTCGTCCTCGTTGTAGCCGCGTTTGCCGATAGGCGGTTTGCTGAACGCGACGTTGTGCACATCGGCTGGGGTCAGCGGCATGGAAGGATCCCTTCGCGCGTTGGCAGATCTAGCGGCTCTGGCAAGTCTTCACGGCCCATTCTGTCACACCGGAGCTACCGGCTGTCCGAGCCGGCTCACCACCGACATCAGGATGAAGACCAGGAACAGCAGAACCATAATCGATAAATCGAGCCGAATTCCGCCCAGGGAGACCGGTGGTATCAGCCGCCGCAGCAGCTTCACGGGGGGATCGGTGATGGTGAAGATCACCTCGAGGATCACGACCACCACCCCGGTGGGACGCCAGTCGCGGGCGAAGCTCCGGATGAACTCGACGATCACCCGGCTGATGAGCAACAGCCAGAAGATGAACAGTACGAAGTACAGCACCGCGAACAAGGCCACGCCATCACTCTGCCGCAAAATCGGCGCGGTGCAAAATGCCCGCGCCGATCTTGTTCGTACCATGTCGGCGCCCGGCCGGGCGAGCCGGTCGCTATTTCTGGTTGTAAAACCCGGTTTCCGCGATCCGGCGCCGCTCCTCGGCCGATACGTCCACATCGGCCGGGGAGAGCAGGAACACCTTGGTCGCCACCTTGTCGAACGAACCACGCAGGGCGAAGGCCAGCCCGGCGGCGAAGTCGACCAGGCGTTTGGCATCGGCATTGCTCAGGTCGACCAGATCCATGATCACCGGGTTGCCCTCACGGAACCGCTCCCCGATGATCGCGGCTTCGCTGTAATCACGCGGACGCAGCGTGGTGATCTTGGACAAGGGACCTCCGTCCTCGAAGATCGCGGGACGGCGGGCGGCGACCGGCTCGGGACGGACCCGTTCGGCCAGCCGCCGCTCCTCGGCATCGGGATCGACCGCCAGGGCTCCCCTGGTCGCGCCGCGCAACGAGGCGCCACCGCCCGGGCGGTACCGGCCGGAGGAGGAGGCGGCGTCGATCCGGGTGGGGCGGCGTGGTCCCTCGTAATCGTCGTCGTAGGCGTCGCCCGGGTAGTCGTCACGGCGCGGCGCGGGGTAGCTGGGCTGGTAGGACGACTTGTACGGCACGTCGCGGTAGTCGGGACCGTCGTAGCGGTCCTCGGGGTACCGGTCGTAGTCCGGACGATCGCCGTAGTCGCGGGGCGCGCGGTCGGAGTAGTCACGCGACCGGCGCCCGCCACGATCCTCCACCCCACGCGGGGTGCGATCGTCGACGTAGTCGTCTTCGTAATCCTCGAGCGGAACCATGCCGAAGTACGCCTTGAACTTGTGCAGCGTGCTCATGCCGGTGCCTCGCTATCGCTCGGCTCCGTCATGATCACGATGGTGGCTGCGTCGAGTACTCGCTCGCTGCGCTCGCTCATTCTGGTCGACCTTCCTTCGGCCCCGGTGGCGGCCGGGTGTTGAAGTCTTGCTCAGCCCTCGTCGTGTCCCAGCATATGTGTCGAATGTGACTGATGAGGTTTGTTTGCTACGCCGAGGTTATCGGTCGGCTCCCCATCAGAGCGGTACCGACACGCACACACGTGGAACCATGGGCAATAGCTCTTTCAAGATCATCGGACATTCCGGCGGACAGCTCGGTCGCCGCCGGATGTCCGGTGCGCAGCCGGGCATGGATTTCGGCCAGCCGCGCGAACTCCACATCGGGATCGGCGGCCCGCGGTGGAATGGCCATAATCCCTGCCAGGCGCAGTTCCGGGGCGTCGGCGATCCGATCGGCCAGCGCCGGCAGCGCAGCCGGATCCACCCCGCCGCGCGCCGGGTCGGCGTCCAGACTCACCTGGATCAACACCTCCAGCGCAGTGGACCGCTCACCGGCATCCAGGGCGGCCGCGGCGGCCGCGGCGAGCGCGGTCGCCAGGCGTTCGCTGTCCACCGAATGCACCGCGTGGGCCCAGCGCACCACCTGACGCGCCTTGTTCCGCTGCAACCGCCCGATGAGATGCCAGCGCACCCCCGGATCGCTCACCTCGGCCGCCTTGGCGCCGGCCTCCTGTGGACGGTTCTCACCGAAGTCGCGGCGGCCCAGACGATAGAGCGCGGCGATATCGGAGGCCGGAAAATATTTCGTCACCGGCAGCAGCCGGACCTCCCCCGGATCACGACCGGCAGCCGCGCACGCTGCATCGATACGTGCGAGCAGCCGCGCGAGATTATCGGCCAGTTCCGCGGTGCGGGAGTCGTTCCCGGTCCCGGCGTCGCCACTGTCCGGGACAGACCGGCCCGGCTCTTCGGCGAAATCCACCACCGGGCGAGTGGATTCGGGCCCGCCGGGGCCCGCGGCGCGGGCGCCGCTCATCTCCGCGTGCCGATCCGCCACGGTCTCTGCGCCGTCATCGGTCTCCCATCTCCCAGTGACCGAGCCTCGGCCGTACTCCGAACATTATGCGCGAGTTGGTATTTCGCACCGGCCGCGCGATCGTGACCGCCGCATGCGGCGCCGCGGACCGCTCGGCCTTTCACGCTGTACCCGATTCCATCCAGATGACACTGCCCAATCGTCCGGTCGGCGCGCCCCGGCGGTGGCTGAAGAGTGTGGTGTCCTCGATCGTGCAGCGCGGATCCTCGGCGACCGCCGCGACCCCGGCGGCGGTGAGCTGCCGCCGGATGCCCGCGCGCAGATCCAGTCCGGGAGTACCGCGCACCGTGGTGGTGGCGCTGCCGGGCAGATGCGCTTCCACATCGGCCCGCATCTCGGCGGGCACCTCGTACTGCCGGCCGCTGGCGGCGGGACCGAGCAGAGCACCGATCCGATCGATCCGGGCACCGGCGGCGACCATGGCCTCCAGCACCCGCGGCACGATACCGATGCGGGCGCCCACCCGCCCGGCGTGCACCGCGGCCACGACCCCCGCCTCGTCGTCGGACAACAGCAGCGGTACACAATCGGCGGACAACACCACCAGCGCCAGCCCCGGCCGGGTGGTCACCAGGGCGTCGGTGCCGGGAAACGGTTCGGTCCGCGGCCCGTCCACCGTCGCGACCGTGCGGCCGTGGATCTGTTCCATCCAGATCACATGATCGGTGGGCAGCCCGAGCGTCTCGGCGAGCCGGGCGCGATTGCGCCGCACCGCCTCCGGATCGTCGCCGACATGATCGCCGAGGTTGAACGAATCGTAGGGCGGCGCGGAGAAACCTCCCGCGCGCGTGGTGACGACCCGTCGAACAGTGAGTACCGGTGCCGCAGTCATGACACCGAGCCTAATGGCAGTTCGCGGCGGTCCCGCCCGGTCCGGCGGCGGCACGCGCGCCCGGGACAGCGGACCGCCCGCGCACTCGGCGCGGGCGGGTCATCACCGGTGACGCGGGTTCAGCGGCGCATGAAGTCCGGGACGTCCACATCGTCGTCGTCATCATCGGGCAGATCCGGCGGCGGCTGGATATGGGACCGGCTGTTGTGGCTCAGCGTCGGATCGACCGGCGGACGGGTGCGTTCGGTATCGCGGTAGCTCGGGGCCGGGCCCCGCGCGACCGCCGAACCGGGATCCGACGAGCGGGTCGAGGCCGGATCCTCGGCGTGCCCACGGGCCGCACCGAGTTCGGCGGTTCGCGACTGCCCGAGTTCGGCGGTCCGCGACTGCGCCGAGATCTCCGCGGTGCGCCCGGATCCCAGCGATCCCCGGGTGGTCGCGGGATCGAACGTCCGGCGCGCGGGTCCACCACCGTCGAATCCCGCGGCGATCACGGTGACGCGCACCTCGTCGCCGAGCGAATCGTCGATGACCGTACCGAATATGATGTTGGCCTCGATATGCGCGGCCTCCTGCACCAGCGAGGCGGCCTCGTTGATCTCGAACAGGCCCAGATCCGAACCGCCGGCGATCGAGAGCAGCACCCCGTGCGCACCGTCCATCGAGGCCTCCAGCAGCGGTGAATTGATCGCCGCCTCGGCCGCTTTGACCGACCTGCCCTCCCCTCTGGACGAACCGATACCCATCAGGGCGCTACCGGCCCCCGACATCACGCTCTTGACGTCGGCGAAGTCGACGTTGATCAGACCCGGGGTGGTGATCAGGTCGGTGATGCCCTGCACACCGTTGAGGAGTACCTCGTCGGCCGAACGGAAGGCGTCCATCAGGCTCACCGCGGCGTCGCCCAGCTGCAGCAGCCGATCGTTGGGAATGACGATCAGGGTGTCGCAGGATTCGCGCAGCAGGTTGATACCGACCTCGGCCTGATTACCGCGGCGCTTCCCCTCGAAGGAGAAGGGCCGGGTCACCACACCGATGGTCAGCGCACCCAGTTTGCGGGCGATACTCGCCACGACGGGCGCGCCGCCGGTACCCGTACCGCCGCCCTCACCGGCGGTCACGAAGACCATATCGGCACCCTTGAGCACCTCTTCGATCTCGTCCTTGTGATCCTCGGCGGCCTTACGACCTACCTCGGGGTCGGCGCCGGCGCCGAGCCCCCGGGTGAGCTCCCGCCCGACATCGAGCTTCACGTCGGCATCGCTCATCAGCAGTGCCTGGGCGTCGGTGTTCACCGCGATGAACTCGACACCCTTGAGACCCTGCTCGATCATTCGGTTGACGGCGTTCACGCCGCCGCCGCCGATACCGACGACCTTGATCACGGCAAGGTAGTTGTGCGGGGGCGTCATGAGCTCTCGCCTTCCTTCGATCCAAAGTCTGTCGTTTTCGGATGCCCGATATCGTTCCGCGCGACCACGATCCGCGGCCCACGATCCGGGCAAACCCTGAACCTCAACCATAGGGTTGGAGTTATGTCAAGTATCCGACTGGTGCGGAACGCTATTCGCCGCCGTCGCGATCCGCTCGCAGGCGCGCCGAGACGATAACCAGTTTCTTCGGCGAACTTGCTTCTACCCGGGCGGTACGCGACGTATCGTGAACGGTTGCCCAGCGGCCCGCGCCCACATCGTGGGACGCCCCCGGCTCCCGCCGCATGCGGTCTCCGGGTGATCGTCCGGAGCCGAGGCGGCGTTGCGAACCGAACAGGGTCGAACCGAACAAGAGTGCTGGGAATCATTTTACCGTGACCAGACTGGGACTCGAGACGTCGAACACGGTTCCCGGCTGAGTGAGCAGCGGCAGTACCACCGCCGATTTGCGTTCGCCGTCCTCGCTGCTGCCCCACAGTACCGTGCGACCGTCGCGCAATGTCAGGGAAATCTCCGACGCGCCCGCCGCGCGTACGGTTTCCACCTGCACCTCCAGCGCCGGGGGTAGCACGCGAGCCACGGCGACCGCGGCCCGGGTGAGTTCGTCGGCGCTGCCCGGCCGGGCGGTGACCAGCTGCGGCACCCCGATCGGCGCGGGCTCGATCGCATACTCGATACCGTCGGCGTCCAGTAGATGCGCGCCCTCGGGAGAATCGTAGTACAGCACCGCGGTTCGCGGCTCGATCCGTACCCGCACCGTCGACGGCAGCACCCGCTGTACCCGCGCGCTGCGGACCTTCGGAATCGTCGCCACCCGCGCGGCCATCGCGGCGGTGTCGATCCGCAGGATCGAACCGGTCGCCGGGACCTGGAGCAGTTCGCGGATCTGTTCCTCGGGGATCTCGCCCGCCCCGTCGATCCGCACCTCGCGGACCGAGAGCAGCGGCGAGAACCAGGCGAGCGCGGCCAGCGTGATCACCAGCGCGAGTGCGGGCAGCGCCCACAGCCGGAATCGCCGCAATCCGCCCACCTCGAATCGCCGCGTCCCGGCCCGCACCCCGCCTCACCGCCCGTACTGCGGACGCGCGCGTAGTCCGTCCAGGATCTGGCTGCCGAGCATGGTGACATCACCGGCGCCCATGGTGATCACGACATCACCGGGCTGGGCGAGACCCGCGACCTGGCGGCCCACCCGCGACATATCCGGTTGGTAGTGCACGGGTTTGTGCACCGACTGGGCGACCAGCGCGCCGTTGACACCGGGTAACGGCTCCTCACGGGCTCCGTAGACGTCGAGCACCACCACTTCGTCGGCCAGATCCAGGGCGGCGCCGAATTCGGCGGCGAAGGTCGCGGTGCGGCTGTAGAGATGCGGCTGGAAGACCACGATCACCCGGCCCCGGCGCGACAGCGCGCCGTCACGTGCCTCCTGCTCCACCAGTTCGGCGGCGGCCCCGAGCACCGCCCGGACCTCGGTGGGATGGTGGGCGTAGTCGTCGAAGACCCGCACCCGGTTCTCCCGGCCCACGAACTGGAAGCGGCGGTGGACCCCGCCGAAACCCTCCAGCCCCTGGATGATCTCGTCCACATCGGCGCCGGCGGCCCGCGCGGTCAGCAGGGCGGCCAGCGCGTTGAGCGCCATATGCCGGCCGGGCACGGAAAGACGCAGCGTACGCGGGGCGGGTTCGTCGGCGAGCTGGAACTGGGCGATACCGCCGACATCACGCGGTTCCCAGCTGTGCAGCCGCACCCCCACCGGAACCGGCGCATCGGGCAGTTCGCCGGTGCCGTACCCGAGCACCCGCACGCCGCGATCGGCCAGCCGCTGCCCGGTGCGCTCGGCGAGCGCCCGGGCACCGGGATCGTCCAGGCACACCACCAGCAGGCCGCCGTCGGCGAGGCGATCGGTGAAATCGTCGAACACCTGCACGTAGGCGTCGTCGGAACCGAAGAAATCCAGGTGGTCGGACTCGATATTGGTGACCACCGCGACATCCGGGTCGTACTGCAGCAGCGACCCGTCGCTCTCGTCGGCCTCGGCGACGAAGATATCGCCGCTGCCGTGGTGCGCGTTGGTCCCCGCCTCGTTGAGTTCACCGCCCACCGCGAACGACGGGTCCAGCCCGCAGTGCTGCAGGGAGACGATGAGCATCGAGGTGGTGGAGGTCTTCCCGTGTGTACCCGAGACGAGCAGCGTGCGATGCCCGCTCATCAGGGCCGCCAGCACGGTCGGCCGCAGCAGCACGGGGATCTCGCGGCGGTGCGCCTCCACGAGTTCGGGGTTGGTCTTCGGGATGGCCGCGTAGGTCGTCACCACCACCGTGGGCCCGCCGGGCAGCAGATCCAGCGCGCCGGCGTCGTGACCGATCCGCACCTGGGCGCCCCGGGCCCGCAGGGCGAGGACACCGCGGCTCTCCTTGGCGTCCGACCCGGAGACCTCGCCGCCGCGCGAGAGCAGGATGCGGGCGATACCCGACATCCCGGCGCCGCCGATACCGACCATGTGCACCCGGGCCAGCTCCGGCGGCAGCGCGCCGGGACCGGTCTCGGGCGCGGTCACCTGCTCGCCGGTCACCGGCCCGCCGCCCGCAGCACGATCCGGGCGACCTCGTCGGCGGCATCGCGATGGCCGGCGCCGGCGGCGGCACGGCCCATCTCGGCTATGCGTGCTGGATCCGTGAGCAGCGGTATCACCTCGTCGATCACATATTTCGGGGACAGTTCGGCATCGGCAACGATTCTGCCACCACCGGCGGCGACAACGGGCCGGGCATTCAGTTCCTGTTCACCGTTTCCGTGCGGCAGCGGTACGTACACCGCGGGCAGCCCGACCGCCGACACCTCGGCGACGGTCATCGCCCCGGACCGGCAGACCACCGCGTCGGCGGCGGCGTAGGCCAGATCCATCCGCGACAGATACGGCACCGCCACATACGGCGCGGCGGGATCCACCGATTCGATATCCAGCGTGTTCTTGGGCCCGTGGGCGTGCAGGACCGAGATACCGGCCGCGGCCAGCTGCGGAGCCGCACCCGAGATGGCGTCGTTGAGCGACCGCGCGCCCTGGGAACCACCGAAGACCAGGAGCACCGGTCCGGTCGCGGGCAGCCCGAAATGCTCCCGCGCCTGCGCCCGCAACCCGGGCCGGTCGAGCGAGGTGATGGCGGCCCGCACCGGGATGCCGACGATCTCGGCATCGAGCCCGGAATCGGGGACCGCGGCCAGCACCCGGGTCGCGCGCCGCGCGCCGACCTTGTTGGCGATACCCGCCTTCGCGTTGGCCTCGTGCACCACCACCGGCACCGCGCGCCGGCGCCGCAGCGCCCCGCGGCCCGCGGCGAGATAGGCCGGCAGCGCCACATAACCGCCGAACCCGACGATCACATCCGCCTCCACGGCGTCGATGATCTCGCGGGTACGCCGTACCGAGGCCCGGACCCGGCCCGGCAGCCGCAGCAGATCCGCACTGGGCTTGCGCGGCAACGGCACCGGCGGGATCAGCTCGAGCGGATACCCCCGTTCGGGCACCAGGGTCGTCTCCAGTCCGCGCGCGGTGCCGAGCGCGGTCACCCGGATCCCGGGATCGAGCCGCCGCAGCGCGTCGGCGACGGCCAGGGCCGGTTCGATATGCCCGGCCGTGCCGCCACCGGCGACGATCACCGATATCCCGTCCGTGCGCGATGCTGTGTGCTCGCCTGCGGACTGAGGTGCGCTCACCTGTTTCTTCCCCGTTCTCGTGC
>NZ_BAGJ01000069.1 GCF_000308775.1 Nocardia testacea NBRC 100365 | reverse complement strand
CGCCGCTCCCGGGCACCGAGGCGGCGGATTCGCGATCCCCGTCCCGGCGCGGGTCGGCCTCGGGGCCCTCGTCGAAGGCGCGCACCGTTTCGGCGGCGGCGACCGCACGCAGTACGGCCATCGCCTTGTTCCGGGATTCGGTGTCCTCGTATTCGGCCTCGGAGTCGGCCACCACTCCCGCACCCGCCTGCACATAGGCGATACCGTCCTTGAGCAGGGCGGTACGGATGGCGATGGCGGTATCGGCGTCACCGGCGAAATCGAGGTAGCCGACCACGCCGCCGTAGACCCCGCGCCGGGTGGGCTCGAGTTCCTCGATCAACTGCATGGCGCGGACCTTGGGCGCCCCGGAGAGCGTGCCCGCCGGGAAACACGCGCGCACCGCGTCCAGGGCGATCTTGCCCGGGGCGAGCCGCCCGGTGACCGTGGAGACCAGGTGCATCACATGGCTGTACCGCTCGACGTGCCGGTATTCGGTGACCCGCACCGTTCCCGGCACACATACCCGGCCCAGATCGTTACGGCCGAGGTCGACCAGCATGAGATGTTCGGCGTTCTCCTTCTCGTCGGCCAGCAGGCCCTTCTCGAGCAGCAGATCGTCCTCCTCGGTGGCGCCGCGCCACCGGGTACCCGCGATCGGATGTGTGGTGGCGACGCCGTCCTGGACCGCAACCAGCGCCTCCGGGCTGGACCCGACGATGGAGAACGCGGTATGGCCGTCCGCGTCCGGGATGTGCAGCAGGAACATGTAGGGGCTCGGGTTGGCCGCGCGCAGCATCCGATACAGATCGATCGGCGCGCCGCCGTAGTCCATCTCGAAGCGCTGCGACAGCACCACCTGGAACGCTTCGCCGGCCTCGATCTCGGAGACCAGGCGACGTACGCCGGCACCGAACTCGTCCGGTGTGCGGGCCCGCCGGAACTGCGGCTCGGGCTGATCGAACACCGAGACCGTGGAGGCGGCGGGCGCGCCGAGCGCGGCGGTCATCCGGTCCAGCCGGGCGACGGCATCGTCGTAGGCCGCGTGCACGTTCTCCGAGGTGCCGTTCCAGTTCACCGCGTTGGCGATCAGGGTGATCGCGCCCTCGTGGTGATCGAACGCGGCCAGGTCCGTGGCCAGCAGCAGCACCATCTCCGGTAGCCGCAGATCGTCGAGGGCCTGCTCGGGCAGCCGTTCCATGCGGCGTACCGCGTCGTAGCCGAGATAACCGACCATCCCGCCGGTCAGCGGCGGCAGCCCGGGCAGCCGTTCGGTACGCAGCAGCTCCAGGGTCTCGCGCAGCGCCGCGAGCGGATCACCGCCCGAGGGCGCGCCCGCCGGGGTGGCGCCGAGCCAGGTGGCGGCGCCGTCCACGGCGGTGAGCGCGGACGGGCTCCCCGCGCCGATGAACGACCAGCGCGACCACGATCGGCCGTTCTCCGCGGATTCGAACAGGAAGGTACCCGCGCGGTCACCGGCCAGTTTGCGGTAGGCCGACAGCGGAGTCTCCGAATCCGCCAGCACCTTCCGGGTCACGGGGACGACCCGGTGTTCGGCGGCGAGTTCGAGGAACTGCTCGCGGGAGGTAGTCGCGGGAGTGGGCGCGCCGTGCATTCGCCCTATCTTTCCAGTTCCGCTCGTAGGCCTCGCGACGCACCCCGCGCGAGGCGCTGTCGCAGGTACTGTCCGGGTATGAAGATCGGCTCGCCCGCCCCCGCGTTCGAACTCCCGGACCAGAGCGGCACGCTCCGCTCCCTGGACTCCCTGCTGGCCGACGGGCCACTCGTCCTGTTCTTCTACCCCGCCGCGAACACACCCGTGTGCACCGCCGAGGCCTGCCATTTCCGCGATCTCACCGCCGAATTCGCCGCGCTCGGCGCGCACTGTGCCGGGATCAGCGCCGACGCGGTGGATGTGCAGGCCGGGTTCGCGGGAGCGCAGCGACTGGAGTATCCGCTGCTCTCCGACGCCGACGGCACGGTCGCCGAGGCATACGGGGTCAAACGCGGCCTGCTGGGCAAACTACTGCCGGTGAAGCGGCATACCTTCGTGATCGGCACCGATCGTCGCGTCCTGACCGTGATCAGCAGTGAACTGCGCGCCGATGTGCACGCGGACAAGGCGCTGGAGTTCCTCCGCGACCGCGCCGACGCCTGATCCACCGCGGGGCCCGCGCGGGCCCTGTGAATGAACTCACCTTCGTTTCCGAGTTGCCACACGACCGAGCGAAGTCGTGGCAAACTCTCCATAGCCGAGCGACCGCTGCCGCAATCGTCGCCGGGGTGGAGAGAAGGCGGACAAGTGACGGATTGGCTGAACCCGGTCGAAGGACGCGCCTGGCGCGCGGTGGTCGCGCTGTTGAACCGCCTGCCGGGGGCTCTGGACACCGACCTGCAGCGAGAATCCGGGGTCACCCATTTCGAGTACTGGGTGCTCACGCTGCTGTCGGAAGCGCCGGACCGGCGGCTACAGATGAGCGAACTCGCCCAGAGAGCTAACTCATCGCTATCACGGCTTTCCCATGTGGTGTCGAAGCTCGAGCGCATGGGATGGGCGACCCGCACGGCGGCCACCGGACGGCGCGGGGTGCTGGCCCTGCTCACCGAGGAAGGTCATCAGAAGGTCGTGGAGGCGGCGCCCGGCTATATGGATGTGGTGCGCCGGCTGGTGTTCGAGGGCCTGGACGCCGAACAGACCGTCGCCCTGGCCGACCTGGGCGAAACCCTCACCACCCATCTGGAAACGGTGCTGGGGCGGTCCGGCCGGCCCACCGCCTCGGACTCCCGGCGCTGACCTACCGCCTACTCTCCGGCCAGCAGTACATCGGTGTCGAAGCACGTATGCGTACCGGTGTGGCAGGCCGCGCCCTCCTGGTCGACGATCAGCAGCACGGTGTCGCCGTCACAGTCCAGGCGCACTTCATGGACGTACTGGGTGTGCCCGGAGGTCTCGCCCTTCACCCAGTACTGCTGCCGGGACCGCGAATAGTAGGTGGCCCGGCGGGTGGCCAGCGTGCGGGCCAGGGCGTTGTCGTCCATCCAGGCCATCATGAGGACCTCACCGGTGGCGCGTTCCTGCGCGACCGCGGCCACCAGCCCCGCCTCGTTGCGTTTGAGCCGGGCCGCGATCGCCGGATCGAGGATCTGATCCATCACCGCACCACCAGGTCCGCCGCGCGCATGGCGTCCTTGACCTGCGCGATGGTGAGGTCGCCGAAGTGGAACACACTCGCGGCCAGTACGGCGTCGGCACCGGCCTGCACGGCCGGGGCGAAATGCTCCACCGCGCCCGCCCCACCGGAGGCGATGACCGGGATCGAGACCGCGGCCCGGACCGCGCCGATCATGCGCAGGTCGAAACCGGCTTTGGTGCCGTCGGCGTCCATCGAATTGAGCAGGATCTCCCCCACTCCGAGTTCGGCGCCGCGGATCGCCCATTCGACCGCGTCGATACCGGTACCCCGGCGCCCGCCGTGCGTGGTGACCTCCCAGCCCGAAGGCGTGGCCGGCTCCCCGTCGGGCACCGTCCGGGCGTCCACCGACAGCACGATGCACTGCGACCCGAATCGCTGCGACATCTCGTGCAGCACCTCGGGTCGCGCGATGGCGGCGGTATTGACCGAGACCTTGTCGGCTCCCGCGCGCAGCAGCCGGTCCACGTCCTCGACGGTGCGGACCCCGCCACCGACGGTGAGCGGGATGAAGATCTGCTCGGCGGTCCGCGTCACCACGTCGAGCATGGTGCCGCGATCGCCGCTGGAGGCGGTGACGTCGAGGAAGGTGAGTTCGTCGGCGCCCTGGGCGTCGTAGGCGGCCGCGAGTTCCACGGGATCGCCGGCATCGCGCAGGTTCTGGAAGTTCACGCCCTTGACCACCCGCCCGGAATCGACGTCCAGGCACGGGATCACACGCGTAGCAAGTGTCATGGGTTCCTCGTCGAAGCTGGTAGATGCGGTCCGCGGTAGCCGCGGCGAAGGCGGACGGATCGCCTCACCGGTTTCCCTCCCCGCCGCGCGGGCCGGCCGTCTCCACCCGGTCGGACACGGGGGTGTACCCGCTGCCCCGGGTCGCGGCGATCATGTCCAGCAGTTCGGCGTGCACACCCGGTGCGGCCGCCAGCACCGAACCGGATTCGATGGTCCAGTCCACACCCTCGAGGTCGGTGACCACACCGCCCGCGCACCGCACCATGAGCGCGCCGGCCGCGTTGTCCCAGGGGTGGTGCCCGAAGACGATCGCACCGCCGAGCGTGCCCTCGGCGGTGAAGGCCAGGTCGATTCCGGTGGAGCCGTGCATCCGCACCCGCGAGGACAGCGCGCTCAGCGCACCGAGCACCCGGTGCCGGAACAGGCCCGGCACCCGGCCGGTGGATTCGATGTTGAACGCGCCGAAACCGATCATCGCCTCGTCGAGTACGGCCGGGGCCAGCGGCGGCTGCGGTTTACCGTCGAGCAGCAGCGGCCCGCCCACGACCGCGGCGTAGCGGCGGCCCAGCGGCGGGAACCAGGCCAGGCCGAGCACCGGCTCCCCGTCGCGGACCAGCGCCAGCAGGGTCCCGGTGAGCGGATGCCCGTTCGAATAATTGAAGGTGCCGTCGATGGGGTCCAGCACCCAGGCGGTACCGCTGGTGAGCGCGGGCCCGCCGAACTCTTCGCCGTGCACGGCGATACCGGTCCGCTCGACGAGTTGCGCGGAGATGGTGCGTTCGAGTTCCAGATCGAGTTCGGTCGCGAAATCGCGCGAGCCCTTGGCCACCGCGCTGGGCGCGCCGCGGCCTTCGAGGAAACGGGCGCTCACGCCGTCGAGGACCTCGGCGGCGGTCGCCAGCAGAGTGCCCAGTTCGCTGTCTGTGCCGGTCATCGGTTCAGGCCCCGATCATCGCGGTTCAACGGACGGCGGCCAGCGCTTCGGGGAGGGTGAACCGGCCCGCGTACAGCGCCTTGCCCACGATCGCCCCCTCCACCCCGTCGTCCACCAGTTCGGCGATCGCGGTGAGGTCGGCGAGGGCCGACACTCCGCCCGAGGCGATCACCGGCGCGTCGGTGGCCATGCACACCTCGCGCAGCAGGTCCAGGTTCGGCCCGGTGAGGGTGCCGTCCTTGGTGACATCGGTGACGACGTAGCGGGAGCAGCCGTCGCGTTCCAGCCGTTCCAGTACCTCCCACAGATCGCCGCCGTCGCTGACCCAGCCGCGGCCGCGGAGCCGGTACTCCCCGTCGACCTTCTGCACATCCAGCCCGACCGCGACCCGCTCGCCGTACTCCGCGATCGCCCGGGCACACCACTGCGGATCCTCGAGCGCGGCGGTGCCCAGGTTGACCCGGGCGCAGCCGGTGGCCATCGCGGCCTTCAGCGATTCGTCGTCGCGGATCCCGCCGGACAGTTCGACGGCCACATCCAGCTCACCGACGACCGCCGCGAGCAGCTCCCGGTTGGATCCCCGGCCGAACGCCGCGTCCAGGTCGACCAGATGGACCCATTCGGCGCCGTCCTCCTGCCATGCCAGGGCCGCGTCGCGGGGCGAACCGTAACTGGTTTCGCTGCCCGCCGCGCCCTGTACCAGGCGCACGGCCTCTCCATTGGCGACATCGACAGCGGGCAGCAGCACAAGACTCACTCGGAACAGCCTAGTAGGTGCGGCCGGGCCCGACCCATCCGCAGTCGGCACCGGACGGGTCCGGAAGCGACAACCGGACGGTAGCCCGGTGTTCGCCCGCCCGGCACGCCCATCGGCGGGACATCGGTACACCGGCGCGACCCCGCGCCCGGCCGCCCGTTAAGGTGACATCACCCACTGGGGCGGTCGAGGTGCCCGCTACACTCGTCCCGAACGCGTGAGTGGTCAAGGACGCGGCATGTCACGATTTCGAGAAGGTTCGGAGTAGGCGCCATCGATACCGGTCAGTTGATCGCGGATCACTACCGCCTGGTCGAGCAGATTGGTAGCGGCGGCACAGGCGTGGTCTGGCGTGCCGTCGACGAGCGTCTGCAGCGGTCGGTGGCGATCAAGCAGATCCACATCAAACCCAGTCTGCCGCCCGCGGAGCGGGATGTGCTCCGCCAGCGCGCGACCCGGGAAGCCCGCAACGCGGCCCGGTTCCAGCATCCGAATGCCATCGTGGTCTTCGATATCACCGAGCACGGCGGCGATCCGTGCCTGGTGATGGAGTACATGAAATCGCGCAGTCTGGCGCAGGTGCTGTCGGCGCAGGGCCCGCTGCCGCTGCCGCAGGTCGCCCGGATCGGCGAACAGGTGGCCTCGGCGCTCATCGCCGCGCATCAGGCCGGCATCGTGCACCGCGACGTGAAACCGGGCAATGTGCTGCTCGACGATCACGGCACGGTGAAGATCACCGATTTCGGCATCTCCCGGGCCACCGGCGATGTCACGCTCACCGAAACGGGCCTGATCTGCGGAACCGCCGCCTATCTCGCGCCGGAGGTGGCGCGCGGCGCCGATCCCACCCCGGCCGCGGATGTCTTCGCCCTGGGCGCCACGCTCTTCCACGCCCTGGAAGGTGAACCGCCGTTCGGCTCCGGCAATCCGCTCAAGGTGCTCTACGCGGCGGCCAACGGCCAGGTGAGCGAACCGCAGAATGCCGGACCCGCCACCGATTTCGTGCTGGACCTGCTGAGCTCGGATCCCCGGGACCGGCCGACCATGCGCGAGGGCGCGGGAGGCACTGG
>NZ_BAGJ01000070.1 GCF_000308775.1 Nocardia testacea NBRC 100365 | reverse complement strand
CGGTGAGGTCCTGGCCCGCCTCGTCGGTGGGGCCGTCGGCCGTCGCCGCCGAACCCGCCGCGCCGGCCGCACCCGCCGCACGCAGCGCACCCAGCTGCCACGGCCACGGCCGGGGAGCCGCGTCCGGGCTCAGCTGCGCGGGGGTTTCGCGTCCCTTGGTCGCGAAGAGCACATAGGCGACCGCGGCGAGGAACACCAGACCCGAGGTGAACGAGTTGATCCGGATACCCGCGATCTGCGTGGCCTCGTCGTCACGCATGAGCTCGACGAAGAACCGGCCGAAGCAGTAACCGGCCACGTAGAGGGCGAACAGCCGGCCGTGGCCGACCCGGAAACGGCGGTCGATCAGCACCAGCGCGACCACCACCAGCACGTTCCAGATCAGCTCGTAGAGGAACGTGGGGTGCACGATCGAATGCACCTCGCCGGAGGAGACGCCGTTCATCATGTCCAGCCGGCCGGAATCGTCGAACCGGAGGTAGATCTCGAGCCCCCACGGCAGGTCGGTCTCCCGGCCGTAGAGCTCCTGGTTGAAGTAGTTGCCGAGCCGCCCGATGGCCTGGGCAAGCAGAATCGCCGGGGCCACGGCGTCACCGAGTGCGGGCAGCGGGATCTTGTAGATGCGGCAGGCGATCCAGGCCCCGATGGCGCCGAAGAAGACCGCGCCCCAGATGCCGAGCCCACCCTGATAGATCTTCAGCGCGTCCATCGGGTTGCCGTCGGCGCCGAAGTACTTCTGCCAGTCGGTGGCGACGTGATAGAGGCGACCGCCGATGAGGCCGAACGGAACGGCGAAGACCGCGACGTCCAGCACGGTGCCGGCTTCGCCGCCACGGGCCTGCCAGCGTTTCTCGCCCCACCAGATGGCGACGATGATGCCGATGATGATGCAGATCGCATACGCCCGCAGGGGGAACGGCCCGATCTCCCAGACACCCTGTGGCGGACTGGGCAGGTAGGCCAGCAGATCGGCGGCGTGCGGTACGGCGCCGCCGGGGGTCCCGGCGGTCGCGACGGTATCCGGTGCGGCGATAACGGTCACGGGGCCACCGTAGTCGAGCCGGTTATCCGGGCACGTACGGGCTCCACCCGTGTGTCATGAGCAGCGCGCGGATCAGGACGCGACGGCCGCCGCGCGGACCCCGCCGGCCAGCTCGCCGGTCAGTGCGCGCACCGCGTCCAGGCCCTGCGCTGCCGCCGATACGAGCGCGGAGCCGACGATCACGCCGTCGGCGTACGCGGCGATCTCCGCGGCCTGCGCGCCCGAGCGCACGCCCAGGCCCACCCCGATCGGAATCTCGCTGTGCTCGCGGATCCGGGCGCACAGCGCGGGCGCCATGGTCGAGACGGCATCGCGTGCGCCGGTGACACCCATGGTCGACGCGGCGTAGACGAATCCGGAGCTGGCCTCGAGGGTGGAGGCCAGCCGCTCCTCGGTGGAGGACGGGGCGACCAGGAAGATCCGGTCCAGGTGATGGGCCTCGGAGGCGGCGAACCAGTCACCGGCCTCCTCCGGGATCAGGTTCGGGGTGATCAACCCGGCCCCACCGGCCGCGGCCAGATCCCGGGCGAAACGGTCCACACCGTATTTGAGGACCGGATTCCAGTAGGTCATCACCACGGCCTGCGCGCCCGCGCTCGTCACGGCCTCGACCACGGAGAACACATCGCGCACCCGGACCCCGCCGCGCAGCGCCTGATCGGCCGCGGCCTGGATGGTGGGTCCGTCCATCACCGGATCGGAGTAGGCGACGCCGACTTCGACAATATCGCAACCGGATTCGACCATCGCCCGCACGACCTGCCTCGACCCGTCGAGGTCCGGGTATCCGGCGGGCAGATATCCGATGAGCGCGGCCCGGTTTTCGGCCCGGCAGGCGGCGAAGGTGGGGCCGAGTCGGGAATCGGAACTCACTGACCGTTCTCCTTGCCGCTGTCCGGATCGTCGAAGAGCCCGAACCAGCGGGCGGCGGTATCCATATCCTTGTCACCGCGACCGGACAGGTTCACCAGGATGATCGCGCCCTCGCCCAGTTCCCGGCCGAGTGCGATCGCCCCGGCGACCGCGTGCGCCGATTCGATGGCCGGGATGATGCCCTCCGCGCGGCTCAGCAGCAGCAGGGCGTCCATCGCGGCGGTATCGGTGATCGGGAGGTACTCGGCGCGGCCGATATCCTTCAGGAAGGCGTGCTCCGGGCCGACCCCGGGATAGTCCAGCCCGGCGGAGATGGAATGCGAGTCGATGGTCTGGCCGTCCTCGTCCTGCAGCAGGTACGAGTAGGCGCCCTGGAACGCGCCCGGTGAACCACCGGCGAAAGTGGCCGCGTGCCGTCCGGTCTCCACGCCGTCGCCGGCGGCCTCGTACCCGATCAGCCGGACGCCGGGATCGTCGATGAAGGCGTGGAAGATACCGATGGCGTTGGAGCCGCCGCCCACGCAGGCGGTGACCACGTCGGGCAGACGCCCGGTCAGGCTCTGGACCTGGGCGCGGGCCTCCAATCCGACGACCCGCTGGAAATCGCGGACCATCACCGGGAAAGGATGGGGCCCGGCGGCGGTACCGAAGCAGTAGTAGGTGTCGTCGGCATTGGTGACCCAGTCGCGCAGCGCCTCGTTGATCGCGTCCTTCAGTGTCTGCGAACCCAGGGTCACCGAGACGACCTCGGCGCCGAGCAACCGCATCCGGGCCACGTTGAGCGCCTGCCGCGCGGTATCCACGGCACCCATGTAGACGATGCATTTCAGGCCCAGCAGCGCGCACGCGGTGGCGGTGGCGACACCGTGCTGCCCGGCGCCCGTTTCGGCGATGATCCGGGTCTTGCCCATCCGCTTGGCGAGCAGCGCCTGGCCCAGCACATTGTTGATCTTGTGTGAGCCGGTGTGGTTCAGATCCTCGCGTTTGAGCAGGATCCGCGCGCCCCCGGCGTGCTCGGCGAGATTCACGCATTCGAAGACCGGCGAGGGACGGCCGGTGTAGTCGCGCTGCAGCCGGTCGAGTTCGGCGAGGAAGTCCGGGTCCAGCCGCGCCTTGTCGTATTCGGCGGTGACCTCCTCGATCACCGCCATGAGCGCCTCGGGCACATGCCGGCCGCCGTAGACGCCGAAGTGGCCGCCCTCGTCGGGCTCGTGCTCACTGCGCTGGGCCACTCCCCGGCTCGCGGCGGGCAACGGCGCGCTGGTGGACGAGGGACCGCCCGGGGCCATCATCGCCCCCGCCGGGCCGGTTTGGGGCAGGACGGGTGAGTGCCCGCGGTGACAAGTTCGGATACCGCCGCGCGGGGGTCACCGCTGGTCACCAGACCCTCGCCGACCAGTACCGCGTCCGCGCCGGCACCCGCGTAGGCGAGCAGATCGGCGGTGCCGCGGACCCCGGATTCGGCGATCCGGATGACCTCGGTGGGCAGCCCCGGAGCGATCCGGGAGAAGCAGTCCCGATCGACCTCGAGGGTTTTGAGGTTACGGGCGTTGACGCCGATGACCGTGGCGCCCGCAGTGAGCGCCCGATCGGCCTCCTCCTCGGTGTGCACCTCGACCAGCGCGGTCATCCCGAGCGATTCGGTGCGGTCGATGAGCGAGGCCAGGGTGTCCTGCTCCAGCGCCGCGACGATCAACAGGATCACATCGGCGCCGTGGGCGCGGGCCTCGTGGATCTGATACGGGCCGACGACGAAATCCTTGCGCAGAACCGGAATGTTCACCGTGGCGCGGACGGCGTCCAGATCGTCCAGCGATCCGTGGAAACGGCGGCCCTCGGTGAGCACGCTGATCACGCGCGCGCCACCGTCCTCGTAGGCCTTGGCGAGGCTGGCCGGATCGATGATCTCGGCAAGTGCCCCCTTGGAGGGACTGGCCCGCTTCACTTCGGCGATCACGCCGATACCGTCTTCGAGAAGGGCGGCCTTCGCATCGAGCGGCGGGGCCGCGGCGGCGGCCGCTGCCTTCACCGCCGGGAAGTCCAGCACCGCTTCCCGAGCGGCTACATCCGAGCGGACCCCGTCGAGAATCGAGTCGAGTACCGTCATCTGGCTCGAATCCTTTCTGGGGAGACGCGAGTTACTGCCTGCAGGATTCCCCCAGGCGATGTCTCACCGATGCTGAACAAGAGTAAATGGAAGCGCGCGGCGCCGTGACGCCGGGGGCGGATCACACCGCCCCGGCCGACCTGCTAAGGGGCGTCGCGGGATTCCACCGAATCCGCTTTTCCGGCCGTACCCGGCCGGTTCTCGCCGTGGCCGGGTGCCCCGGAAATGTTTCCCGGAGCATCGGAACGGGTATCGCGCGTGTCCGGTGTGTCGCCCGGCGCCGCCGGCTCCGTGTCCGCGGGATCGGTCGGATCGGCTCCGGCGTCGAGGGCATCCCAGAGCACCCGTTCCGGCAGCGGCGCCCCCGCCGTGCCCCCCTGGACCGCCCGCGTCGCGGCCGCCTTGCGGGTGGCAGGCGCGTCGTATTTGCCGGAGAGCTGCTCGGCACCGGCCGGCATCCGCGCCAGCAGCAGCCCCGCGCCGAACGCGGCCACCGCCCCGGCCAGCGCGAGCACCGCCGCACCCGGCGTGGTCACCAACTCCTGGACCTGCGCCCGGCCGGGCAGTTCGGCCAGCGCCGCCGCCCGCTGCTCGGTGGCGCCGGACCCGGTGAGCAGCGCCAGGGCCGGGACGGCGGTCACCGCGGCGATCAAGGCCACCAGGACTCCCACCACCCGGCGCACCCAGCCGCGAGTGGCCAGGACGGCGGCGATCGCGGCGAGCAGCACCAGCGCCA
>NZ_BAGJ01000071.1 GCF_000308775.1 Nocardia testacea NBRC 100365 | reverse complement strand
AATAGGCGGCCGCCCCCGGAGCCCACCTCCGCGTATCCCGCCGCGCGGTACAGCGCACGCGCCTCGGGCTGCCGGTCCCCGGCCGTGACGCGCGCCTCCCGGTAACCCAGCCGCACCATCTCGCCCTCCAGTTCGGCGAGCACCCGGGTGGCGAGCCCGCCGCGCCGGTGCTCACGGGCGGTCCAGAGGCGCTCGATTTCCGCGGTGGTCGTATCGAAACGGCGGAATCCGCCGCCCGCGACCGGGCCGCCGTGATCCACCAGCACCAGCAGATCACCGTCGGGAGCGGAGTAATCGGCGGCCGGGCAGTCGCGGAGCCGCCGGTGGATCGCGCCGGCGGTACCCCCGTAGCGGATGCTGTGGTCGATGGCGAGTTCCGCGAGCAACGCGACGGCCAGCGGATGATCCTGGTGCACGTGATACAGGCGCGGGCCGCGGGCCCGTGTATCGATCGCCGACGGTGTACCCACGCTCGGTACCTCCATCACCCCTGGCCGTTGCGCCACACCACTCGGCCGATCCGGATGGTGCTGCCGAGATCAACGAACCACGGACGGCCGCCACACCGGTTCCGGTCGCGTGTCGTCGAACTCTGGACACTGTTACTTTCCGTTTACACCTCCTACCGTTCACCGGTCGGCAATCCGCGGTCGCGCGCCGCCACAGCTACTCACCCCGGCTCGGTCGCCGCGTGGACCGAGCCGCCCGGCGACGGGTCCCGTGCCCTACCCCGCTCCTGCCCCGGATCGGGTCGCCCGGCAACGGATGCCGGCTCCTCGATCCGCACCGGATGCGGATCGAGGACCGGCCCTGCCGCAGAGCGGGACCGCGTGACCACGAGCAGCGATCAGAACGAGCGGACACCGAAAACGACGCCCGCCCGGCAGGGACGGCTCCGATTACCGCGTCGCCGGAGCCGCGGTGAGAACCACGCGTGACCGCAGCGCGAGCAGCAGCGCCGCCCCCACCAGGACCCCGCTCAGCCACACCGGACTCCGCTCCCCCCACCCGTTCGCCAGGGCGAGCCCGGCCGCCGCGGGCCCCACCGCGGCACCGATGTTCAATGCCGCGGTCGCATACGAGCCCCCCATGGTCGGCGCCGCCGCGGCCTCGTACAGCACCCGGGTGATCAGCGTGCTCCCGACCGCGAACGACAACGCGCCCTGCGCGCACACCAGGACGAGCAGCGCGACCGGACGGTCGGCGGTCAGCGCGAGCAGGAACCAGCCACCGCACAGCAGTGGCCCACCGGCCGCGATCACCATCGGGGCGTGCTCGTCGGACAGACGCCCGGCGACCGTCACGCCCGCGAAGGAACCCGCCCCGAACAGCACCAGCGCCACCGGCACCCAGAGCGCGCCGAGCCCGCCCGCCCCGGTGACCAACGGCGCGAGAAAGGTGAAACTCCCGAAGGTGGCCGCGTTCACCAGGGCCCCCAGCAGCATGACCGCGAGCAACCGCGGCCGTCGCAACTGCGCGAGTTCGCGGCGGAGGTCGGGCGCGGCGGTCTCCCGCACGCGCCCGCGGATTCCCGCCAGGACACCGGCCGCCGCCGGCAGGCACAGGAGCGCGAGTGCCCAGAAGGTGGCCCGCCAGCCGAGCACCGTGCCCAGCAGTGCCCCGCCCGGCACTCCCGCCACGGTGGCCAGAGCGGTACCGCCCAGCAGGATCGCCAGCGCCCGGCCCTGCCGGCCGGCGGGGACCAGCGCGGCGGCCGCGGTCAAGGCGACGGCGAGGAACCCGGCGTTCGCGACGGCTGCCACCACCCGGGTGGCCACCAGGAAGGCGAAACTACCGGTGACCGCCCCGGCGATATGCGCGGTCAGGAACAGCAGCAGAAAACCCAGCAGGCCCGACCGGATCGGCCAGTTCCGGGCGAGACCCGCCATCAGCGGCGCACCCACGATCATTCCGATGGCGAAGGCCGAGGTGAGCAGACTGGTGGCGGCGAGGTCCACACCGAGATCGGACGCGATATCCGGAACGAGACCGGCAAGCATGAATTCCGATGTGCCCATGGCGAAAACGGCCAGGGCGAGCAGATAGAGAGCGAAAGGCATGAAGGCTCCGAGGTGGAAGAGACAGGAAACGTCTCGGCACCCCGGTCAGCGCCCGGGAATCACCGGATCACCGTGCGGGCGACGGCCGGCACGGCGAAGGGGTAGCGAAAGGTCAGGGGCTGACGGGGATGACCGGCAGCCCTGCTCTGGATGCCTCCGGGCTCGACACGGCAGGAAGACTACCGGCTCACCCGGCCTGCCGCACACCTGTTTTCCCGCCGCCGCGGCGACCGCCCCATGGCGTGCTCGTCCCGCGCGGTGACTCAGCCGGGTTCGTCGAAGCGCACCCGCACGACGACGCGGCCCTTCTCGTCGCGCCGGGCGGTGGCATGCCCGCGCCGATCGCCGTCGCGGAAATGCAGCAGGATGGGCGCGCCCTCCCCGAGGAAGTTGCGCCACCAGGTCTTCTTGTCCGGCATGGCGACGCCGATGAGCAGGCCGCCGTCCTTTTTCAGATAGTTCACCGGTGTCCGGAATGTCCGGCCCGACCGCCGCCCAACGTATTC
Organism: Nocardia testacea NBRC 100365; assembly: GCF_000308775.1. GTDB lineage: Bacteria > Actinomycetota > Actinomycetes > Mycobacteriales > Mycobacteriaceae > Nocardia > Nocardia testacea. The sequence continues at coordinate 64,363 of NZ_BAGJ01000071.1, read as the reverse complement.
GATCTCCACGAAACCCTTGCCCAGCAGCGGGCCCAGCACCGGGGCGTCGAGCAAGGCGACCACTCCCGTGTTGAAGCCCCGGACCGCTCGGCCCAGCAGTGTCGTCGATGCCACGGTTCCTCCTGGTAACTGTTCGCCCCGGCAATACCTCGACCCTAACGCGGCGCCGCGCGCGCCGCCCGGTCCGGCGGCACCGCCCGGGCCCGCCGATCGCGGCGGGGCAGGACACGTAGCGGATGGCTGCCGGTTTGCGCGACCCAATCCCGGCTGCCACTATCACCTGCGGTGCAGCGCCGGGACCTCGATCGCAGCGGTACCGATCAGCGGCCGAGGCCGGCACCGGCGGTGGAACAGCAGCGTTCGATACGGAGTGGATTGATGTTCAAAGGTTTCAAAGACTTCCTCATGCGCGGGAACGTCATCGACCTGGCCGTCGCGGTCGTGATGGGCACCGCGTTCACCGCGGTGGTGAGTTCGGTGACCAAGGGAGTGGTGGAGCCGTTGCTGGCCGTGCTCGGTGGCAGCAGCCAGTTCGGTTTCGGTGTCACGCTGCTCGCGGGCAAGCCCGCGACCTTCATCGCGCTCGGCCCGATCATCAGCGCCGCCATCGATTTCGCCATGGTCGCGGCAGTGCTGTACTTCGCGCTCATCCTGCCGATGAAGACCATGCAGAAACGCTTCTACGCACGGAACAACGTGGATGCCGAACCGGCCACCCCGGCCGATATCGCCCTGCTGACCGAGATCCGCGATCTGCTCGCCGAACGTGCCGCACTGGACAAGAAGGACACCGAGCAGGTGCGCTCCTCCTAGCGCACCGGCGGCCGGTCCGGCGTTGCGTGACCCGCTCGACCGAACGGTAGGGCGCCGAGTGCGCCTACCCGGCCGGCGTCAGGATGGTCAGGACCTCATCGGAGTAGTAGAACGGTTCCAGTCGTTCACGGATCAGCCCGGCGAGCACCCCGTCACGCTTCGCGGCTTCCACTACTGCCGGACCGTAGCGCAGGATCTCGGTGACGATATCGTCGCCGGTGAGCCCCAGCTCCGTGAGCAGCGCGGCGAGGGTGTGGTCGCGGTACTTCTCGTGAAACACCTGCACGCATTCGGCCACCAGCAGGCCGAAGTATTCCTTCTCCCGGGTGGTCACCGCGATCCGGTAGCAGAGCCCGACCAGTTCGTGGAGATCCTGTTTCGTCAGGTACTCCCGCAAGCCGCTGATCGGTTCGTCGGCGTGCAGATCCCAGAACTCCATGGTGGCGTCGTGGACCGGTGCGTCACGCAGCATTTCGCGGATCGCGTTGTTGGTGCGTTTGAGCGCGTACAGAGCGCCCTTGCCCGCGATATCGCCGAGGATGGTGTTGGATTCGGCCACCTTGCGGGCGCGGTCGGCGGCGGACTGCCCGATCGACATGAGCGTGCCCATACCGGGGATCTTCTCCGCGCGCTGCCGGTTCGCCTCCACGAAATCGCCGACCAGTTTGTCGACGAATTTCGAGGCCACGGTGGCCACCAGGGGACTGTCGGTCAGTCGTTCCAGGACCCGTTCCTGGGTCTGGTGCATATCCACGATCTTCTGCAGCAGCGCCTCGACCGGTTCGCGTTCAACCAGTTCGCCCAGGGTGTGATCCTCGTTGGCGGCGATACTGTCGTAGATCGCGTCGGCGAACAGACCGGCGGTTTCCGCCAGGACCGCGCTGCCGCCGACCTTGTCGACCACGGTGGCCACGGTCTGCTCGAGCTGTTCGACGTCGACCACCTCGCCCGCGCGGACCGTACCCGCGACCTCGAGCGCGGCCGCCACGTCCCGGGCGACGACTTCGGCGAACCGGTCCCCGCTCACTTCGTCGAGCAGCCACTGCACCTGGGCGTCGAGCAGTCGCCCGGCGAGTACGCGTGCGATATCGGCCTCGGTCACAGATTCTCCTTCGAAGCGGTTTCATGCGGGCAGCGCAGGCCGCGGCGAAGGCGGAGGTATCGCATCATCGGGTCCATCCATCACTCCGGCGCGGGCCGGACGGGATCAGGACCCTTCGCCCTCGTGCAAGGAGGTGCGAATCTGTGCCAGACGTTCCCGCGCGGCCTGTTCACGCGCTTCCCACTGCTCATCGGCGCCGCGGCCGGCCGGGCTCTGCTTGCCGAGTGCCCGCGCACCGAACGCGGTGCCGAAACGCCGCTCGACCTTATCGCGTACGGACCCGAACGTCGGCACGCCGGAAGCGCTGTAGCCACCGGCCGAACCGGGCGCTGCGCCGGCTGCCCCGGCTGCCGCGCCGACACCCCCGCCCACCTGCGACGACGAACCGACGCCGGGCCCGGCGCCATAGCCGGATGACGCGGGGGTGCCGGGAATCACACCGGGCACCGCGGCGCCCTGCCCGGTTTCCGACAGCAGCCGGGTGGCGGCTTCGTACAGCGGGGCCAGTTTGTCGCGGCCCGCCGCGGCCACCACCAGGACGGCCAGCAACTGCTCGTCGGGCAGGGCCGCCAACCGCGCGGCGAGCGCGCCCGGATCGCCTGCGCTCGGTTCACTCATACGGCCCAGCCTACGGCGTCGGGCCCGGCCGTTCGGACGGACCGACCACGTTGCCGGAGAACAGCTCTCCTACGAGCGGATCACCGCGCCCACCGCGTCCGAGGCGGCGGCCACGGCGGCATCGCGCGCCGCACTGGCCTCGTCCTCGGTGAGGGTACGATCGGCGGCCCGGAAACGCAGTGCGTAGGTGAGCGATTTACGCCCTTCCCCGGCCTGGGCGCCCGCGTACACGTCGAACAGCGCGATATCCTCGAGCAGTTCCCCGCCACCGGACCGCAGCGCGGTCTCGACCTCCGCGGCCGGCACATCCTGCGCGACGCTCACCGAGACGTCCTGCAGCACAGCCGGGAACGGCGAGATGGCCGGCGCGGGCCGGGCTTCGCGCAGCGGCAGTGCGTCCAGATCGAGTTCCAGGGCGCAGGTGCGCGGCGGCAGGCCGGAACGTTCCAGCACCCCGGGATGCAGCTCGCCGGCGTAGCCGATCACGACACCGTCCACCGTGAGTTCGGCGCACCGCCCCGGATGCCACGGCAACTGTTTGCCGGGCCGGCGTTCGAGTTCGACCCCGGCGGCCTCGGCGACCACATCGGCGAGCGCGAACGCGTCGGCCGCTTCGGCCGCCCGCCCCGGGCCCCATGGCCCGCGGGGCTCCCGGCGGCCGGTGAGCACCACCGCGACGTGCTGGGGCTGCGCGGGCAGCGAGCCCAGCAGTTCGGCGATCTCGGCGTCGGTCGGGCGGCGGTCCACCGGCAGCGGTGCCACCGGCCCGGTGTCCGGACCGGGCAGCACCACCTGGGCGATCCCGTAGAGCGACAGATCACGGGCGCCGCGGGAGATATTGCGGGCCGCGATCTCCAGCAGTCCCGGCAGCAGCGTGGTGGCGAGTTCGGCGCGTTCCACATCGAGCGGGTTCAGTACCCGGGTGGTGGTGCGGCGCGGGTCGTCGTCGTCCAGGCCCCAGGTGTCGAAGACTCCCGCGGGCAGGAATACCGGCGGCGGCACTTCGATACAACCGGCGAAGGCCAGCGCCCGGCTCACCGCACGGCGGCGGCGCTGCACCGGGGTCAGGCCGCGCCCGGCGGGCGCCTGCGGCAGCACCAGCGGAATCTGTTCCAGCCCTTCCAGCCGCAGCACCTCCTCCACCAGGTCGGCCGGCCGGGCGAGATCGGGCCGCCAGCTCGGCGGTGTCACCACCAGCTGACCGTGGCCGCTGGTCTCGTCGACCGCCACCTCCACCTGGCAGCCGATCTGGGTGAGGCGGCGCGCGGAAGTACCGGGGGCGTACTGGACTCCGGCCACCCGGTCGGGCAGGTCGATATCCATCCGGATCGGTTCCGGCGCGGTCAGCGGCAGCCGGATGTCGGTGAGCGTGGGCTCCACCGTGCCCCCCGCGATCTCCGCGAGCAGGGCCGCGGCCCGGTCCAGCGCGGCCAGGTTCAGTTCCGGGTCCACCACCCGCTCGTAGCGTTTGCTCGCCTCCGACACCAGTTTGTGCCGGCGGGCGGTGCGGTAGACGAACAGCGGATCCCAGGTCGCGGCCTCGAGGACGATATCGGTGGACTCCGCGCTCACCTCGGTGGACGCGCCACCCATCACACCGGCCAGCGAGACCACCCCGGTGTCGTCGGCGATCACCACGTCCTCGGCGTCGAGTTCGCGTTCCACCTCGTCGAGGGTGCGCAGGGTCTCGCCCGGGCGCGCGCGGCGCACCACCAGGCCGCCGCTGAGTTTCGCCGCGTCGAAGGCGTGCAGCGGCTGCCCGAGTTCCAGCATCACGTAATTGGTCACATCGACCGCCGGGGAGATGGGCCGCACGCCCGACAGCAGCAACCGGCGCTGCAACCACCACGGGCTCACCGCATGCGGATCGATACCGGTGACGCGGCGAACGCCGAAACGGGTACAGCCCGATTCCGGTACCACGTCCACCGGCCACGCCTCGGGCCCGTCGGGCAGGGAGCGCCCGGCCGGGTCGGCGTATTCGAGATCGAAACCGCAGGCCAGTTCGCGGGCCAGGCCGCGGACCGAGAAGCAGTAGCCCCGGTCGGGGGTGATGTTCAATTCGATGACGGTGTCGCCGAGCCCGAGCAGTTCGTTGGCGTCGGTACCGGGTTCGGCCGTACCGGGCTCCAGCACCAGAATGCCCGAATGGTCCTTGCCGATACCGAGTTCGGCGACCGAGCAGATCATGCCGTTGGAAACATGGCCGTAGGTCTTGCGGGAGGAGATGGCGAACCCGCCCGGCAGCACGCCGCCGGGCAGCACCACGACCACCAGGTCACCGACCGCGAAGTTGGTGGCCCCGCAGACGATCTCCTGGAGTTGTTCCGCGCCGATATCGACCTTGCAGAACCGGATGGGTTTCTTGAACTCGGTGAGCTCGGTGATCTCGGCGACCCGGCCGACCACCAGCGGGTGCTCGATATCCCCGCCCACCCGTTCCAGCTCGTCGACCTCTTCCACTTCGAGCCCGACCCGGACGAATCCCGCGTCGAGTTCATCCGGCGTCACCTCCCAGTCGGGGACGGTGCGGCGGATCGTTTCGGTCAGCCAGGACTGCGCTACTCGCACTGTGACGTTCGCTCTCTCGCTCGAAAAAGGTCAGGACCGGATACCGAAGGGCAGGGTGAACCGCACATCACCCTCGACGATGTCGCGCATATCGGGAATGCCGTTGCGGAACTGCAGCGTCCGCTCCAGCCCCATCCCGAACGCGAAGCCGCTGTACTCGTCGGGGTCGATCCCGCTGGCGATCAGCACCTTCGGGTTGACCATGCCGCAACCGCCCCATTCGACCCAGCCGGCGCCGCCCTTCTTGTCCGGGAACCACACGTCGACCTCGGCCGAGGGTTCGGTGAACGGGAAGTAGTTGGGCCGGATCCGGGTGGTGGTCTCGGGACCGAACAGGGCCCGCGCGAACGCGTCCAGCGTGCCGCGCAGATGCGCCATGGTCAGGCCCTTGTCGATGGCCAGGCCCTCGACCTGGGAGAACACCGGGGTATGGGTGGCGTCGAGTTCGTCGGTGCGGAAGGTCCGCCCCGGGCACACCACATAGATGGGCAGGTCGCGTTCCAGCATGGACCGCACCTGGACCGGGGAGGTGTGCGTGCGCAGCACCTGCCGGGAACCGGCCGGTGCGATGTGGAAGGTGTCCTGCATGGTGCGCGCGGGATGGTCGGGCAGGAAGTTGAGCGCGTCGAAGTTGAAGTGCTCGGTCTCCACCTCCGGGCCCTCGGCGATCTCCCAGCCCATCCCGACGAATACATCGGCGACCTGCTCGGAGATAACGGTGATCGGGTGCCGGGCACCCACCGGCCGCCGGTTCGCCGGGAGCGTGACATCGATGGCCTCGGCGACCAGTACCGCGGCGTCGCGTTCGGCCAGCAGCACCCGCTGCCGTTCCTCGAAGGCCTCCGCGACCCGCGCCCGCGCCTTGTTCACCCGCTTACCGGCGTCGGCCTTCTCCGATTTGGGCAACCCTCCCAGCGACCGCTGGGCCAGCGCGATCGGCGACCGGCCCCCCATGTGCTCGGTCTTCGCGGCGGCGAGGGCGTCCAGGTCGGCGGCGGCCGCGAAGGCTTTCTCGGCCGCCGCGGCCGCGGCGGCCAGGGCTTCTTCGGTGAGCGCGGATTCCTGCCCGCCGGTCGCTGCGCCTGCGTCGGTGTCGTCGGCCACGGTCTACTCGTCTCTCCCCTAGGCATCGGTGAGCGGGCCCGGTAAGCTCCGGCACCCGTATTGCTGCTGGTGGAATCGTATTCGATGGCCGGTATCGGACTCACGCCGATATCCCCCGCCGCTCACTGCCCGGTACGCGAACACCTTCAACCGGTAAAGTCCCCTCCGATGACGAACGCCTTGACCCGCACCGAGACGCTCGCCGGACGTGCCCGCCGGCAGGCGGTCTGGCTGCTGCCGCTGCTGGCGGTGGTCGTGACGTGGGTGTGTATGTCGCGCCCGATCGATCCGTTCCGCGCCATCAGCGGTGAGTACATCGACCTCGAGGTCTACCGGCTCGGGGTCGAGGAGTGGCGGGCCGGTGGCGATCTCTACGGTCATCTCCCGGAGACGGCCGCCGATATCAGCCTCCCGTTCATCTACCCGCCGTTCGCCGCCCTGGCGCTCGGGCTCTACGCACTGTTGCCGTGGGCCGCCTCGGTGATCGCCTATCTGGTGGTCTCGATCGGCGCCCTGGCGATGACGCTGTACCTGGTGGCCCGGCAGGTCTGGCCCCGGCACGACCAGCGCAAACTCGCCCTGGTGGTGACCGCGACCGCGACTCCGCTGTCGCTGTTGCTGGAGCCGATCTGGTCGACCCTGGACTTCGGTCAGGTGAATCTGATCCTGATGGGACTGGTCGCGGCCGACTGCCTCACCCGCAATCCGCGCTGGCCGCGCGGTGTGCTGCTCGGTATCGCGGCGGCGATCAAGCTCACCCCGGCGGCGTTCGTCCTGTTCTTCCTGATCCGCAAGGACTACAAGGCCGCCGCCACGGCCGCGATCAGCGGGGCGGTCGCCACGGCGATCGGTTTCGCGGTGATGCCCGACGAATCCGTGCGGTACTGGTTCGGCGGGTTCGGAAATGTCGGCGGGCTCAGCGGCTCGGAGTTCCAGACCAACCAGTCCATCCAGGCCGTGCTGGCCCGCTTCCAGGTCACCGGCACCCCGGCCACGGCGTTGTGGCTGCTCGCCGCGGTCGCGCTCGTGGCGGTGGCGGTGGCCGCCATCCGGCGCACCGGGACGCCCCCGATGATCGCGCTGGCCGTCAACGCGGTGGTGGCACTGCTCGTCTCGCCCATTTCCTGGTCGCACCACTGGGTATGGGTCGCGCCCGCGCTGCTGGCGATGATCGGCTACGCCACCACCCGGCCCTGGTCGGAGGTCCGCGGCTGGTACGCCGCGGCGGCGGCCACGGTGGTGGTGTTCGTACTGGCGAAACACAACGACCTGCCCGGTAACGACGGCCGGGAGCTGGACTGGTCGGGCTGGGAAAAGGTGATCGGCAACGGCTATGTCTGGTTCAGCCTGCTGCTGGTCGTGCTGTACGCGACCGCGAGCCGGCGGCAGCGCACGCCGGGCCCGGCCGCGCCCGCCGGCGCCACGGAATCGCTGGTCTCGGTCCGCGAACGCTGATCGGCGGCGCGCCCGTCCGCGCGCCGCCGATCGATCCGGCCGGTACCGGGCCCGCCTGCCGCGACGGGCCGGCCTCGCTCAGCGCACCGGTTCCGCCTCGCTCCCCCGGCCCGGGAGCAGGGCGGCGGCCAGCGCCCCGGCCGCGACGATCCCCGCCCCGACCCAGACCGCCGGTACCAACCCGTCCACATAGCTCTGCGGGTCCGTGTACGCGCCGTACGAGGCGAACACCGAGGCCAGGACCGCGATGCCGACCGCCACGCCGACCTCTCGCACCGTGTTGTTGGTGCCCGAGGCCACCGAGCGGTCCGCCTCCGGTACCGCCCCCATCACCACGGTCGCCAGCGGCGCGAAGGTCAGGCCCATCCCCACTCCCGCGAGCAGCAACGGCGCCACGAAGGGGCCGTAGCCGAGGTCCACAGCGGTGATCGCGGCCATCCAGGCCAGCGCCACCGCCAGCAGCGTCTGCCCGGCGACCAGCAGGACCCGGGCGCCGACGCGGTCGATCACCAGGCCCGCGAGCGGGGCCACCACCATCGGCGCCATCGTCCACGGCATGGTCCGGATACCGGATTCGAACGGGCTGTAGCCCTGGACCACCTGGAAGAACTGGGCGAGCAGGAAGATCGACCCGAAAACGCCGATCGAGAAGGCGAAGGCCACCACATTGGCGACGCCGAAAGCCCGGATCCGGAACAGCCGGGGCGCCAGCATGGGCGCCGCGGCCCGCTGCTCCCAGGCGATGAGCGCGGCCAGCAGCACCGCGCCGCCGAGCAGCGCGGTGAGCACCCCGCGTGAGGTCCAGCCGTCGTCGGCGCCGTGCACGATGCCCCAGACGGCCGCCAGCACACCCGCCGAAGCCAGCACCAGGCCCACCGGGTCCAGGCGGCCGTCGCCGCCCCGCGATTCACGCAGTGTCCAGACCACCAGCGGCAGCACCAGGACGCCGATGGGCACATTGACCCAGAAGATCCACTGCCAGCTCAATCCGTCGACCACCGCACCGCCCAGCAGCGGCCCGACGGCCACGCCGAGCCCCGCGATGCCGCCCCATATTCCGATGGCCGCGCTGCGCAGCCGCTCCGGTACCGCGTCGGAGAGCAGGGTCAGCGACAGCGGCATCACCGCGGCGCCGCCGAAGCCCTGCACCACCCGCGCGGCGACCAGCATCGCCGGATCGGTGGCGAGCGCGCAGGCCGCCGAGGCGGCGGTGAACACCGCGATACCGGCGAGGAATACGCGACGGCGGCCCAGCCGGTCGCCGAGGGCGGAGGCGGTGAGCAGCAGGGCGGCGAACGACAGGGTGTAGGCGTTGACGAACCACTGCAGGTCGCCGAGCGAGGCGTTCAGTTCGGTGCGGATCACGGGGAGCGCGTTGGTGACCACGAGGTTGTCCAGCGTGACCATGAACATCGGGATGCCGACCGCGGCCAGCACCGCGGCGAGCGGCCGCCGACCGGTATCGGCCGGCGAGGTGAGGACCGGGGTGGCGGGTGGTATCGGAGCTGGTGGGCTCAAAATCTCGGTCATATCCAGTCCTTGTTGTAATCGACTGATAATTAGGCTGGTAATGACGGTATGCATCGACTGATAACATGTCAAGAGCGCGCGTGACGACGAGGAGGACCATGCCGGAATCGACCAGCCGGACCAGGATGACCGCCGGCGAACGGGGAGCTCAGGTACTGACCGCGGCGGTCGAGGCCTTCGCGGAATCCGGCTACGCGGCCACCCGCACCGACGAGATCGCCCGCCGGGCGGGGGTCTCCCAGCCGTACGTCATCCGCCTCTTCGGTTCCAAACAGCGCCTGTTCCTCGCCGCGGTCGCCCAGGTCTGCGATCGCATCGAAGAGGTCTTCACCGAGGCCGCGGCGGGCGCCGGACCCGGCGCTCCCCTCGACTCGCTGTCGGAGGCCTACGAGCACTTCCTCGCCGAGCGCACCCTGCTCCAGGTGCTGCTACACGCCTTCGCGGCGGCCGGCGACCCCGAGATCGGACCGGTCGTCCGCGACCGATACGGCCGCATCTACCGGCTCGTCCGGGAACTCACCGGCGCCTCGATCGCCGACACCCGGCGATTCCTCTCGACCGGCATGTTGCTCACCGTGATGGCCGCGCTGCGGGTCACCGGCCCGGAGGCCATCACGGCGGACTGGGCCCAAGAGATCCTGGCCGATCTGTACGAGCACGGAATGTGAATCCGCGCCGGCACCGAATCACCTGACGTACGGCAGACACGGCCACCGAGCGAACACACCGTTCCGCGCCACCGGTCGAGCGGATCGCTACGGCGCGGACGGCAGTGCCGTGCACCGGTGGCCGGCGGGCCCGATCCCGGCGGTGGCGCCGTCACGGAAGGCCCCGGTCGTGCGGGGTCGCGGTGGTCAGCCGCGGCCGAAGCGGATACGCGAGTTCGCGTAGAGACAGATCGCGGCGGCCGTGGCCAAGTTCAGACTTTCGGCCCGTCCCCGGATCGGGATCCGGATACGGTGCCGGGCCCGGCGCGCGATGTCCGGGTCCAGGCCGTGGGCCTCGTTGCCGAACAACCAGGCGACCGGCCGGGTGAACAGTTCGTCGGCGTCTTCGAGGTCGACCTCGCCGGTGGCGGTGGTCGCCACGGTGGTGATCCCCGCGGTCTCGAGGCGATCCAGCACCGCCGCGGTATCGCGGGCGCGCACGATCGGGACATGGAAGAGGCTGCCGGCACAGGAACGTACACATTTACCGTTGTGCGGGTCCACACTGTCACCGGCCAGCACCACGGCGTCCACCCCGACCGCGTCGGCCACCCGGATGAGGGTGCCCGCATTGCCGGGGTCGGCGATCGCCACCGGCACCGCCAGTATGCGCGGAACGCTCGCCCCGGAATCCGCGGACACGATCCGATCCAGCGGCACATCGACCAGATCGCAGACCGCCACCAGACCGGGCGGCGTGACCGTCTCCCCCAGCGCCTGCGCGGCCCGGTCGGAGACCAGCGTGGTGCGCACACCGTCGGCCTCGGCCCCGGCGATCAGCGCGTGTTCCCGGCCGGCGCCCTCGGCGGAGTAGAAGAGCTCGCGGACCCGGCCGGCCTCGAGGGCGGCACCGACCGAATTCGCGCCCTCGGCCAGAAATCTGCCGGCCCGCCTGCGCGCTGCGCCACGATGGAGCTTGACGGCGGCGACCACGCGGGGATTCCGCACGTCGATGGGTTCGTATCGGTCGGGCACCAGGAAATCGTAGTGGGTGCCGGCGGGCCACCCGCCCCGCGCGCTCGGTGACAAACCGGCCGCTTGCCTCTATTTTAGAGGCATGCGGACCATTTCACCTGTGCTCACGGCATGGCGGACCGGTGGAACCGACGCCTTGGCGGCGACCGTCGCCGACTCCGTGGTGTTCTCCAGTCCCGTGACCGACTATCGCGGCCGGGACGCGGCGCTGCACATACTCGCGACGATCGGCGAGGTCATCGAAGACCCCACCCTGATCGAACAGCAGGCGAGCGAAACCACCACGTTCAGCCGCTTCGTCGCATCCATCGGCGGCGACGAGCTCCACGGCCTCCTCCACGAAGAGCGCGATCCGACCGGCCGGCTCGTCCACATCACCCTGTTCCTCCGGCCGTTCGCGGTCCTGCGCACGGCGATTGCCGCGATGCGGACCCGGCTCGAACGCTCACCGCTGCCCGGGCGGCCCGAATGACGGCCGAATCCCCCTCCGCGGTCCCCGAACCCGGAACGCCGGTCCGCGGATCGTCCACCGGCCGGCCGGTCATGGCGCTACTGGATCTGATCGGCCGGCGCTGGGCGCTGCGCGTCCTGTGGGAACTGCACTCGGCCGCCCGCCCGGTGACCTTCCGCGACCTGCGGGCCCGGTGCGACAACATGTCCTCCAGCCTGTTGACCCGCCGGCTGCACGAACTCACCGAAACCCGCCTCGTCGGGCGAGCCGAGGCGGGCTACACCCTCACCGAGTCCGGAAACCGGCTCCTCGGCCATCTCCGGCCGATCTCGGCCTGGGCCGACGGCTGGGCCGCGGAACTCGGCATCGAGCGTTCCGAAGCAGGTTAGGAGAAGGTCTCCAGGAATTCCCGGACAAAGCACAGGGGGCAGATCGGATCGAAGGGCGCCGTCGTCGTCTCGATCCGCTCGGTGGGCGGGGCGGGCCGCACCGCGATCCCCTCCGCGGCCGCCGAGGCCGGCGGCAGGCCGATCGCCAGCGAAAGCGCCCCCACGGCAACGATATTGCGCACCCTACCGTTCATGATCACTCCTCGGCCTCATCGTGGCGAGCAGCCACCGTATCAATCCGGCCGCACCCACGCCCGCGTTTCGGTGCAGGGTGTGACCGGACCGGCGACGGGGGAGTTGTTTCAGGCGAACTGGGAGACACCGTCGAATTCGGCGAGTGGCGCGGGTCCGGTGACCTCGTATTCGAGTAGGAGCAGGCCGCTCGGCGTGGCCTCGTGGCGGGTCAGGCGCAGACCCGTGGCCGGCCCGGCGCCGGCGAGCAGCCGCCGGCCCGTCCGCAGTACGGTGGGCGCGACGGCCAACCGGACGGTATCGACCAGCCCGGCGGCGAGCAGGGCGTCGCCCAGCCGAGAGCTGCCGTGGATCTGCAGTTCGCGCCCCGGCTTCCGCAACAGCTCCGCGACCGTGGCGACCGGATCCCCCGGCAGCACAGTGGTCGGGTTCCACTCTCCCTCGGTCAGGACGCTGGAGACCACGTATTTCGGCAGCGTGTTCATCCGCTTCGCGAACGGGTCGCCGGGGTCGGTGATCGCGGGCCAGTCGCGGGCGAAGGCCTCATAGGTACGGCGGCCGAACAGCAGTCCGTCGGCCGCGTCGAGCCAATCGGAGGTCCGTCGCACGAAGACCTCGTCCAGGTACGGGACCAGCCAGCCGCCGCGGTCGAAGCCGTCGCTGGTGTCCTCGGTGCGCGAGCCCGGCCCTTGCGCGACTCCGTCGAGGGTGAGGAATTCGGTGAGCACGAGTTTCATGCCCGCACCTCGCTCTCCACGAGCGCGGCCAGCTGATCGGTGACCGTGCCCCACCCGTGCGCGAACCCGAGCTCCTCGTGCCGGGCCCGCGCGGCCGGATCACCGTGCCGGACCAGAACGTGGTAGTCGGTGCCGTCCGGGTGGTCACGCAGGGTGATCTCCGCGGTCATCACGATCTCCGCGGTGGCCGGCCGCCGGCTGCTGTCGAGCGCGGTGGTGAAGACCAGGCGTTCCCGGTCGTCGGCCACGACGAAACAGGCGTCCAGATGCGGGACGAATTCGCCGCCGTCCGCGCTCATCCTGGTCACGAAGGCGCCGCCGGGGCGCACCTCCAGCCGTTCGACGCGGCAGCGGGCCGGGGCCGGCAGCCACCAGCGGGCGAGGCTACCGGCATCGGTCCAGGCGTTCCACACACTGCCGCGCGGCGCGCGGATCACCCGATGCAGGGTCAGGTCGAGATCAGGATTCATCGGTGGGCTCCTCGGTTTCCAGCAGAAATTGTTCGAGTCGGTCCGTGCGCTCTTCCCAGACGCGCCGCTGTTCGGCCAGCCAGCCGTCGATGAGTGCGAACCGTGCGCGATCGAGTTCGCACCGGCGCACCCGCCCGGATTTGCTCGTCCGAATCAGCCCGCTGCCCTCCAGCACACGCAGGTGCTTCATGAACGACGGCAAGGTGATCGGCAGATCCCGGGCCAGTTCGCCGACGCTGGCCGGCCCGGCGCCGAGTCGCTGGACCACCCACCGCCGGGACGGGTCCGACAGTGCGGCGAACACACCGTCCAGCGACTCCGAATACTTAGCCATGTGGCTAAGTATGAGTCGATGCCCCCACCCTCCGCAAGTCCGACGGCCGGCACCCCCTGGACGCCGCACGGTGCGACCATCCACAGAACGGGTGACGATCGGCACCCGCAGGCTCGCACCCGGCCCCCGCTCCGGCACCGGAGCGACACTGCCGAGCGGACCGAGTGCTCGTCCGCGACCGGACTGCGCACCCCGGCCGGCCACCGCCTCCGGCAAGGCCGCGGCACCCCGGAAATGCAAGAAGGCCCCCTCCCGGAGCTTGGATTCCAGGGGTCGTCGCAACACTGCCTGCATTGTCAGGTGGTGAGTAGATCACGAAGACGCTCGGCTGGGGTATCCCAGCCGAGCGTTTTGCGTGGGCGGTCGTTGAGTTCCTGGGAGACGTGTTCGAGGTCTTCGGGGCCGTAGACGCTCAGGTCGGTTCCTTTGGGGAAGTATTGGCGGAGCAGGCCGTTGGTGTTCTCGTTCGAACCGCGCTGCCAGGGGCTAGCGGGATCGCAGAAGTAGACCTGCATGTCGGTGGCCAGGGAGATCTGCCGGTGCCGCGCCATCTCGGCTCCCTGGTCCCAGGTCAGTGAGCCGCGCAGGTGAGCGGGCAGCGTCGAGATGGTAGCGATCAGCCCGTCCCGCACGGTCTCGGCGTCGTGGCTGCCCGGTAGGTGGACCAGCATCGTGTAGCGGGTGGATCGTTCGACCAGGGTGCCGATCGCGGATCGGCTTTCGGTGCCCACGATCAAATCGCCTTCCCAGTGGCCGGGCACCGCGCGGTCGTCGACCTCGGCGGGCCGGTCACTGATCATGATCATCGGATCGACGAACCGGCGGGTGCGCTGATCGGGTGCCCGCCGCGGCCGACGGCGGGTCCGCCCGGTGCGCAGGGCCGCGACCAGCTCGCGTTTGAGGCCTCCGCGGGCTTGGCAGTAGAGAGCCTGGTAGATCGTTTCGTGGCTCACCCGCATGCTCTCGTCGTCGGGGTGGTCGAGGCGGAGCCGGTGCGATATCTGTTCCGGCGACCGCCGCCTGGACAGTCCATCGGCAACAGCATGGCGCAAGAGGCCATCGGCGGCCAGCTTCGATGTTTTCGGGCGTGCTCGGGCCGCTTCGGCACGCGCGTCGGCCTGATGAGTCAGGTAGTGGCCCTCGATGCGGTGCGCCCGGATCTCCCGCGAGACTGTCGACTTGTGTTTGCCGATCCGGGCCGCGATCGCGGTCACTGCCTGCCCGGTGAGTAGCCCGTCGGCGATGTCGAGCCGGTTCTGCAACGACAGGTATCGATCACTGATCACCGCGCCAGCGGCACCACCGGTTTTGATCACCGCATGTTTGTAGCCGCCACCGGGCCGATAGTGCACCACGACACCATCCGGACGGATCCGTGCTCGACCTGACCTGCGGATCCCTGCCCGCCAATCCTTGGCGGTCCGATAGTGCACACCGACCTCGGCAGCGGCCTCTTTCATCGACCAGCCCGCCGCGATCAGTTCCAGAAACCGCCGCTTGGCCTCGGGTTTTCCATGGCCGCGTGGCGCCGCGTCGAACAACCCCCGGGTCACCAGAATCCGGCGAGCCACCGAAAACGCGACTCCCGCAGCCTTGCATGCCTGGTTCACCGAGCCCGTCTCACCGAACACTCGAAGAACCAATGATTCCTCGGCCGGCCCGATCACCCGCTTGGGCCTTCCCAGCCCGACACCCTTCGCACGCAGGATCGCGTAACACCGCTGCCGCGTAACCCCCAACACCGCAGCTGCTTCGGTCACCGCCACCCCGGAACCGATCAACCCGATCAGCTGATCACCGAACCGGGCAACATCCTCGGAAAACGACACGGTCGCCGCAACCTCTCATATCGAGAGTGTTGCGACGACCGCGTGAACCCAAGGAGGAGGGGGCCTTATTGCACATCGGGCCGGACAGTCGGACCGGACCCGGAATAACGACTCAGGCAGCCGGAGCGTTGACATCCTCGGGCAGCGCGGCCTTGGCGACGGCGACCAGACCGGCGAACGCCTCGGCATCGGAGACGGCCAGCTCGGCGAGGATCTTGCGGTCGACCTCCACACCGGCGGCCTTCAGGCCCTGCACGAAACGGTTGTAGGTGATGTCGTTGGCGCGGGCCGCGGCGTTGATCCGGGCGATCCACAGCTTGCGGAAATCACCCTTGCGGGCCCGGCGGTCCCGGTAGGCGTAGGTGAGCGAGTGCAGCTGCTGTTCCTTGGCCTTGCGGTACAGGCGCGAGCGCTGCCCGCGGTAGCCCTTGGAGGCCTCGAGGATGGAACGGCGCTTCTTCTGAGCGTTGACGGCCCTCTTGACGCGTGCCACTGGTCAGTCCTAATCGATCTTGGGGGTGCCCGGTCGAGCGCACCCGAGTGGGTCGGTTCTTCGGCGTCCGGTCGCGGAGGCGGTGCCGGACGGTATCGGTCCCGGGGAGGGGATCAGATACCCAGCAGCTTCTTCACACGGCGGACGTCGGACGCGGCGACCGACTCCGTGCCGTCCAGACGACGAGTCCGGCGGGTGGGCTTGTGCTCGAGCAGGTGCCGGCGGTTGGCCTGCTGACGGCGCAGCTTGCCCTTACCGGTCACCTTGAAACGCTTCGAAGCGCCGCTGTGGCTCTTCATCTTCGGCATGGCAACCTCAATCTGTGTCGTGCCCGCGCAGGGGCGGACCAGGTGTACTGATCAGCGTTATTGCGGACTCGACGCAATGACGCTGCGGCGTGCGCCGCGATATGTGCGGCGGGGCGCCGCAGTGTTCGCGGCCTACGCCGTTGTTATTGCGCGACCGGCCGACCGGCATTCGGCGCCGCGCCGCCGGGCTGCGACCGGACCGAATCCTCGGCGGCCTTGGCCCGCGTCTTCGCACCCTTGTGCGGGGCGAGGACCATCGTCATGTTGCGGCCGTCCTGCTTGGCCGAGGTCTCGACGAAACCCAATTCCGCCACGTCGGAGGCCAGCCGCTGCAGCAGCCGGAACCCGAGTTCGGGCCGGGACTGTTCGCGCCCCCGGAACATGATGGTGACCTTGACCTTCGACCCCGCCTCCAGGAAGCGCACCACATTGCGCTTCTTGGTCTCGTAGTCGTGATCGTCGATCTTGGGCCGCAGCTTCTGTTCCTTGATCACGGTCTGGACCTGGTTCTTCCGGGACTCGCGCGCCTTCTGCGCGGTCTCGTACTTGAACTTGCCGTAGTCCATGATCTTGCAGACCGGCGGACGTGCGTCCGGCGCGACCTCTACGAGGTCGAGGTCTGCTTCCAGGGCGACGCGTAGTGCATCTTCAACACGCACGATCCCAACCTGTTCACCGCCGGGTCCGATGAGCCGGACCTCGGGAACACGGATGCGATCGTTGATGCGGGTCTCAGTGCTGATGGGGCCTCCTAGGTCTAGCGGTGTCGTCCGACGACCGCTCGAAATGAACCCCTTGTTCAACACGAAGGCCCCGCCGCGATATTTCGCCGCCACGAGGCCCGATGTCGACCGGTCCGCGCAGGTCGTACACGCCTGCGCCGCGAGCACGCCCGGAGGCGGATCACGAACCCGCCTGCCAGAGGCGGGCGACCGGACCGTTTGACCAGGCGATCACTCGCCGGCAACGGTGGGAGTCGGGCTCCACTTGTCTGCCCCGGACAGGACCGGGGCGGTCGTCGCCGAAAAGTCTAACAGCAGGGGTCGGCATCCGGCGAATCGCGCCCCGGACCCCGGGCATAAACCGCTTGCCCCGCCGGCGGCGCCGTGCCAGGCTCGACGCCCGTGAGCAGCCGACGTGACCTGCTGCGCTGGCAATTCGACCTGGTCTGGTCGCTGTCCCAGCTGCATTTCGAGGCCCTGACCGATGACGATACGCACTGGACGCCCGCCGCGGTGAGCTGGACCGTGCACCGCGGTGCCGACGGCCGCTGGCGCCCGGATTTCGCGGAGACCGAGCCCGATCCCGTACCGGTGCCGACCATCGGCTGGCTCACCTGGCATATCGACTGGTGGTGGAGTTCGGCCATCGCGCACGCCCAGCGCAGGCCGGTACCCGAGCGCACCGAGGTGTACTGGGCGGGCGATATCGCCGCGGCCCTCGCCCGGCTGCACACCCTGCGCGAGCAATGGCTCGCGGTGCTCGACCGCGCCGATGAGGCCGCACTCGACGCCGCCACCTCCTACCCCTGGCCGGCGGAGGCCGGACTGACCGTCGCCCACCTGGCCGCGTGGGTCGATGCCGAGCTGATGAAGAACGTGACCGAGATCGGCCAGTTGCGCATGCTGCGCGCCGCCGGACCGGTGCACTGACCCCGGCCCCCGGTTCTCTAGCCTGGGATCATGACCGAACAGCCCGAAGGCGATGTGCGCGAACTGGCCGAAATCCCCGCCGTGGAGGTGATCAGTCGTGCCGCCGTGATGCTGATGAGCTCGGCGGCGGAGAAACTCGGGCTCGGCGACGACGATCCGGACAACAGCCCGCGCCGCGATATGGACGAGGCGCGGCGGGTGATCACCGCGCTGGCCGGGCTGATCACGGCGTCCGTGGAGTATCTGGGCCCGCACGCGGGGCCGTTGCGGGAGGGGCTGCAGTCGCTGCAGAAGGCGTTCCGGGAGAGTTCGGCCGTACCCGACGCGCCCGGCGCCGGCCCGGGTGAAAAGTACACCGGTCCCGTCTACTGACCCGGATACCCGAGGGCAGCAGTGTCCCGGTAGATCCTGTGCGGTTTCCGGATACGAGACAGCCCGACCCGGCCGCACCGCCGGCGGGCGCGGACACTCGGTACGACGCCCACGGCAGTCCCCCACTCGCTACTCCCACCCGGCCGGCGCGGCACCGCCCGGGCCCGGTCGCCGCCCTGCTCCACGCGGCACCGAGCGGGGGCGGCGTGGAGTAGGGCGGCGGATACGCGTCGCCCGCGGGCCGGACGTCGCCGATGATCTGAATCTGTATGTACACCGCCACCTTCAGGTCGGTCCGGCGCTTGCCACAGCGGATCGACGCAACGATCAGCGCCGGCCCCCGGTACCCGCGCCGGTGATCCGCGGCGCGAGCACCTATACCGACGGGGCCACGCCCGGCCGGCCCGCTGGGTGGCACTCCGGGCGGGGCAGGTGATCGCCCGGTCGCGCGCCGACCCGGGACTCACCCGGCCCCTCCCGGCACCCGCCGTTTGCCCGCATGCGACCGCCGGTCAGCGCAGGGCGGCGGCCTTCCGCGCCAGCCGTTTGGCTTTCTGCGGGTCCGGTATCTTAGCGGCCGGCTCCTCCGTCGCGGCGGCCTTCTTCTTCGCCGAAGGCGCGGCCTTTCGCGCCGCCGGGGCCGCCTTCTTCGCCGAGGCCGCCTGCTTCGGCGGGGCCGCGGGCTCGGCCAGGATCTCCTTCAGGAACTGGCCGGTGTAGCTGTCCGGATTCGCGGCGATGTCCTCGGGTGTCCCGTCGCCGACCACCGTGCCGCCGCCCGATCCACCCTCGGGACCCATATCGATCACCCAGTCCGCGGTTTTGATCACGTCCAGGTTGTGTTCGATGACGATCACGGTGTTGCCCTTGTCCACCAGGCCGTTGATCACCGCGAGCAGTTTGCGGATGTCCTCGAAGTGCAGGCCGGTGGTGGGTTCGTCGAGGATGTAGACCGTCCGCCCGTTGGAGCGTTTCTGCAGTTCGGCGGCCAGTTTCACCCGCTGCGCCTCACCACCGGACAGCGTCGTCGCGCTCTGCCCGAGCCGCACATAACCCAGCCCCACGTCGACCAGGGTCGACAGGTAGCGGTGGATGGAGGTGACCGGTTCGAAGAACTCGGCGGCCTCCTCGATGGGCATATCGAGGACCTCGGCGATGGTCTTGCCCTTGTAGTGCACCTCGAGGGTTTCCCGGTTGTAGCGGGCGCCGTGGCAGACCTCGCACGGCACGTACACATCCGGCAGGAAGTTCATTTCGATCTTGAGCGTGCCGTCGCCGGAGCACGCCTCGCAGCGGCCGCCCTTCACATTGAAGGAGAAGCGGCCCGGCTGGTACCCGCGCACCTTGGCCTCGGTGGTGGAGGCGAACAGACTGCGGATCTTGTCGAAGACGCCGGTGTAGGTGGCGGGATTGGAGCGCGGGGTACGCCCGATCGGCGACTGGTCCACCCGCACCAGCTTGTCCAGCTGATCGAGTCCGTTGACCCGGGTGTGCCGGCCCGGGACCTGGCGGGCGCCGTTGAGCTTGTTGGCCATGACGGTCGCCAGGATGTCGTTGACCAGCGTGGACTTACCGGAACCGGATACGCCGGTGACCGCGGTGAGCACACCCAGCGGGAAGGCCACATCGATGCCCCGGAGATTGTTCTCGGTCGCCCCGACCACGGTGACCCGCCGCTTCTTGTTCACCGGGCGCCGCACCGGCGGGATCTCGATCCGCTCCCGCCCCGACAGATAGGCGCCGGTCAGCGAGTGCTCGTCGGTGAGCAGGTCGGCATAGGTGCCGCTGTGCACGACCCGGCCGCCGTGTTCGCCGGCGAGCGGGCCGATATCGACCACCCAGTCCGAGGCACGGATGGTGTCCTCGTCGTGTTCGACCACGATCAGGGTGTTGCCGAGGTTCTTCAATCGGGTCAACGTCTCGATGAGGCGCCGGTTGTCGCGCTGGTGCAGGCCGATGGACGGTTCGTCCAGCACGTAGAGCACTCCGACCAGGCCCGACCCGATCTGGGTCGCCAGCCGGATGCGCTGGGCCTCACCGCCGGAGAGGGTGGCCGCGGCCCGGGACAGTGTCAGATAGTCCAGGCCGACATCGAGCAGGAAGCCCAGCCGCGCCTGCACCTCCTTGAGCACCTGCCCGGCGATGGCCGCCTGCCGCTCGCCCAGGGTCAGCGCGTTCAGGAACTGCGAACAGTCGCGGATGGACAGTTCACTGACCTCGGCGATGGATTTCCGCTCCTCGTTCGCGGTGAGCGTGACCGCCAGGATCTCCGGCCGCAATCGCGCCCCGTTGCAGACCGGGCACGGCACATCCCGCATATAGCCTTCGTAATGCTCCTTCATCTGCTCGGACTCGGTGGAGTCCAGCCGCCGCTGCAGGAACGGCATGACCCCTTCGAAATCGGCGTAGTAGGAGCGTTTCCGGCCGTAGCGATTCGTGTACACGATGTGCACCTGATCCGAGCTGCCCTCGAGTACCGCTTTGCGGGCCCGCGGCGGCAGCTCCCGCCAGGGTGTATCCAGATCGAAGCCCTGGGCCGCGGCCAGGCCGGACAGCAGCCGCAGGAAGTATTCGGCGCTCTGCCCGCGCGACCACGGCGCGATCGCCCCCTCGGCCAGGCTCAGCTCCGGATCGGGCACCACCAGTTCCGGGTCGACCTCCTTGCGGATTCCGAGACCGGTGCAGTCGGGGCAGGCACCGTAGGGCGAGTTGAAGGAGAACGAGCGCGGTTCGAGGTCCTCGATATCGAGGGGGTGGCCGTTGGGGCAGGCCAGTTTCTCCGAGAAACGGCGCTCCCGGTCGTGCGCGTGCTCGTCGCGATCCACGAAGTCGAGCACCACGATGCCGTCGGCGAGGCGCAGCGCCGTCTCGATGGAATCGGTGAGCCGCTGTTTGGCGGTCGGTTTCACGGCGAGGCGGTCCACCACCACCTCGACATCGTGCTTCTCCTGCTTCTTGAGCTTCGGCGGATCGGTGAGCGGGTACACCACCCCGTCCACCCGGACCCGGGCGTAACCCTGCGCGTGCAGCTGGTCGAAGAGGTCGACGAATTCACCCTTGCGGGTACGCACCACCGGCGCCAGCACCTGGAACCGCACACCCGGTTCCATGGCCAGGACCTGGTCGACGATCTGCTGCGGGGTCTGCTTGGCGATCAGCTCCGAGCACACCGGGCAGTGCGGGACACCGGCGCGCGCGTACAGCAGTCGCAGGTAGTCGTGGACCTCGGTGATGGTGCCGACCGTGGACCGGGGGTTGCGGTTGGTGGATTTCTGATCGATCGAGACGGCGGGTGAGAGCCCCTCGATGAAGTCCACATCGGGTTTGTCCATCTGGCCGAGGAATTGCCGCGCGTAGGCCGACAGCGATTCCACGTAGCGGCGCTGCCCCTCCGCGAAGATCGTGTCGAACGCCAGGCTCGATTTACCCGACCCGGACAAACCGGTGAAGACGATGAGACTGTCGCGGGGCAGATCGAGGTCCACCCCCTTGAGGTTGTGCTCCCGAGCTCCGCGCACAGTCAGGCGTTCCGCCACCAGGTCGGTCCCTTCTCGTCATCGTTCGTCATCGCTAGTGCCGCCGCGCCCGTTCGCACCGTGTGGGGTCACACCGTGTCCGCAACAGCGCGGTGAACGGCCCGATCCGCCCGGCCGGTCGCCGCCGGCCCGGGCCACAGGGCGGGCCCGCGGTGATGGTAGGACCGGCCACCGACAAGTTTCGCCGGACGGCCGCACCCGAGCAGTTCACGGGACGTGACCCGACTGCCGCGCCTACCTTCGCTCGGGGCGCCCCGGCAGGATCTCGGGGCGGGCGCCGGCAACCGGCGGCATGCGCCGGCCGGACGGGCTCACCAATCCAGAGTAGGCCAACCCGGTGTGTCCAGGGGGCGTGGCACCGGCCACTCCCCGGCGCCCGGCCGCCACCGTCAGGCGGCCGGGGCCAGAATCACCATGGAATTGTTCCCACCCATCCCGAGCGAGAGCTTCGCGGTCAACTCCGTACCCGCCGGAGCCGGCCCGTTCAGCAACCGCGGATGCGCCCGCGCCACCGCGGGCGGTGCCGGCACGATCCCGCGCTCGTAACCCAGCGCCGCGGCCGCGAGCTCCACGGCACCCGACGCGGATTGGCAATGCCCGACCAGTGGCTTCATCGAGTACACCGCGGGCCGGTCGTCGAAGACACGGGCGAGCACATCGCGTTCGGCCCGGTCGCACTGGGCGGTACCGGTCCCGTGCGCATTGAGGAAACCGATATCGGACGCGCCGACACCGGCGTCGAACAGGGCGCCCCGCACACAGTCCACGATCCGGTCGTGGCTCGGCTCCACCGAAACCACATGGTGGGCTTCACTGTTCATCGCACCACCGAGGACGCGGGCGTAGGCCCGGCCGGAGCCGCGACCGAGGACGAACCCCACCGCCGCCTCCCCCACGCTGAATCCCCGGCTGCCCTCCTGGAACGGCCGGCAGCCCTGCAGCGATTCGACATCGACCGCAGCGGCGCCCAGCTTCGCGAACTGCCGCACCAACTCCGGGGTGGCCGACAGATCCGAGGCCACGCACACCACATCGTCCGCCAGACCGGCCGCCAGCCACAGCCGCGCCTGCAATATCGCGACATTGGCCGAACTGCACGCCGCCGACACTCCCATCACCGGGCCGGTGAACCCGAACGCCTGGGTCACCACCGAGGCCGGGGTGGACGGCAGCAGCCGCAGGAAGTCCCGCCCGCGGAACCCGGCGCCGGCGGGACCGGAGAAGTCCGCGTGGTGCCGGACATCGCCCAGCACGGCCGCGTGCACCAGGCCGACTCGGGGACCGGGTTCCCAGCCGCGGGCACGGGCATCGGCCACCGCCTCGTCCACCGCCGCGAATACCGCGCGCCCGTACCGGGTGCCGTACGCCGGATCGCCGCCCTCGGGCACCAGGGCAGCCCAGCCCCCGGTGGCGGGGTCGATTCCGTAGCCGGGTTCGAACCGGGCCGCGGAGCGCCCGCTCAGCACTCCCTCCCACAATGTTTCCCGACCCCATCCGTATCCGGTGACGGCACCGATCCCGACTATCGACATAAGATCGATGCTGAATCCGGTCCCCGCCATGACAATCTCCTCGCCGGTTCCCGCCCTCGGCACCGCCGGGAACACGTCTTGGCGTGATCAATCGAGATCACGTCCACTATGTCCGATTTTATGCGTGTGGATACCGGAGTAGTGCCGTGTTTGAATGTCCGGGTCCGCCGACGATGGGGGTTGGTATGGGAGAGCGCAGGGCGTCCGCCGCCGAGCAACTCGCGCATCGGTACCGCTCCCTGGTCGAGCACTCCCCCGACGGCATCTGTGTCCACGAACGCGGCATCGTCGTCTACGCCAATCCGGCGGCCCTGCGCATCATGGGCGCCAAGAACCTCGCCGAGGTCCTCGGGCAGCACATCGCGCGCTTCGTCCACCCCGATTTCCGCCAGCCCATGTACGAGCGGATCGCCGGCCTGACCGCCACGGGTAACGCCTCCGAGCCCACCGAGATGGTTCTCCTGGCACTGGACGGCCGCGAGGTCCCGGTGGAGACAGTCTCGGTACTCACCGCCTGGCACGATCGCCTCGCCTACCAGGTGGTCATCCACGATCTGACCGCCCAGAAAGCGGCCGAACGCGCCCAGCGACGGGCCGAGCAGCACTTCACCACGGTGGTCTCCCAGCTGGAGGAAGGGGTGGCGGTCATCTACCGGGACGGCACCATCGCCTCGGCCAACCCCGCCACCCGCCGGATCTTCGGCATCGACGACCGGATACCGCTGGTGGGCTCCAATATCACCGCGCTCCCCTTGGAACTGCTGGACTCGAACGGCAGGTCGATGCCCAAGGAGCAGCATCCGGTGGCGCGCACCCTGGCCACCGGCGAAACCGTCACCGCGTACGTGTTCGCGGTCGTCCGCCCCGACGGTCAGCGCCGCTGGCTCGCGGTATCGAGCCGGCTGCTCAATCCCGACGAGAAGGGCACCGCCGCGGTGTGCTCGTTCGCCGATATCACCGAATATCTGGCCAGCCGCCGGCAGCTCGAATACCAGGCCACCCACGATCCGCTC
Organism: Nocardia testacea NBRC 100365; assembly: GCF_000308775.1. Lineage (GTDB taxonomy): Bacteria > Actinomycetota > Actinomycetes > Mycobacteriales > Mycobacteriaceae > Nocardia > Nocardia testacea. The sequence continues at coordinate 40,180 of NZ_BAGJ01000071.1, read as the reverse complement.
ACCGGGCTGGCCAACCGGTCGCTGATCCTGTCCCAGCTGTCCGGAGCGCTCGCGGCCAGCGGTACGCATCAGGTGTCCACGGTGATGTTCATCGACCTCGACGGCTTCAAATCGATCAACGACACCATGGGCCACGCCATCGGCGACACGGTGTTGCGAATCGTCGCGCATCGACTACAGCGCGCGCTGCGCAGCGAGGATCTGGTGGGCCGGCTCGGCGGTGACGAATTCTTGGTACTGCTGTCCGGGCGGCCCGGCGACGAGGAGCTCGAGCCGCTGGTCCGGCGATTGCGCGCGGCCATGGCCGAACCGATCGTCGCGCGGGGGCATCGGATCGCGGTGAACGCGTCCATCGGGGTGACCACCCTGGAGCCGGGCGATCCGCGCACCCCGGAAGCGGTTCTGCACGATGCCGATGTGGCCATGTACGAGGCCAAGTCGCCGAGCCGGCGCGATGGCACGCGCGGCCGCGGCATACGCGGCGACAATTCGCACGTCTCGTGATCGCACCGGTGTGACCTGCGCGAACAACATCCGATACGAACCCGCAGTAGACTCGACAACTCTGTGCACGCCATCCCGCCGTGCCCCGCCGAGCCCGTCCCGCCGTGGGTGAGAAGGAGTCAGAACTTGCCCGACAACCGCACCGAGGAACGCCCCACCGAACCGGCGCCCGAGGTGGCGTCTCCGGACACGGCGACGCGGGACCTCGACCACGAACAGGCGTACCTGTCGGTGCTGTACGAGCGGCTCGACGGCATGCGCGCCTACGCCGACAATCGGCTGCGCACCGTCCTGCTGGAGACCGGCGGCACCCCGCAGGCCCGCACCGAACGCGAGTCGTTCACCCAGCTCTACACCGAGGACCTGGCCAAATACGATGCCGCCGAGCACGGCCTGTGTTTCGGCCGCATCGATCTCGCCACCGCGGACAGCGATCCGGAACAGCGCTATATCGGCCGGCTGGGGATCCTCGACGAGGACAACGACTACGAACCCCTGCTGCTCGATTGGCGGGCTCCGCTGGCCCGGCCGTTCTATCTGGCCACCACCGCGGCACCGGACGGGGTGCTGCGGCGCCGCCACATCCGCTCCCGCAACCGCCGGGTGACCGCGGTCAACGACGAATACCTCGATCTCGAAGCCGCGCACCGGGCCGGGGTCACCACCTCCGACGGTGGCGTCGGTAGCGAGAGCGCCCTGCTGGCCGCGCTGAACGCCGCCCGCACCGGCCAGATGGCCGACATCGTGGAGACGATCCAGAGCGAACAGGACGCGATCATCCGCGCCGAACACAAGAGCGTGCTCGTGGTGCAGGGTGGCCCGGGCACCGGTAAGACCGCGGTGGCCCTGCACCGCGCCGCCTATCTCCTGTACACCTATCGCCAGCAACTCGCCAAGAGCGGCGTACTCATCATCGGCCCCAACGCCACCTTCCTGGACTACATCGGCCAGGTGCTGCCGTCGCTCGGTGAGACCGGGGTGCTGCTGTCCACCATCGGCGATCTGTACCCGGGAGTGAAGGCCACGCTCACCGACTCCCTGCGCGCCGGGCAGTTGAAGGGTTCGACGAGTGTGCTGGACATCCTGAAGAACGCCGTACGCGACCGCCAGCAGGTGCCGGGTGAGCCGATCACCCTGAGTTTCGACGGCTATCCGGTGACCCTGGACCGCAAGATCGTCACCCGGGCCCGCGGCCGGGCCCGCTCGTCACGTCGACCGCACAACCTCGCCCGGCCCATTTTCGCGTCGATGGTGATCGAAGCGCTCACCGATCAGCTCGCGCAGACCATGGGTGCCGACCCGGCCGGTAACGGCCGCAGTCTGCTCAGCGCGGCGGATCTGTCCGAGATCAGCGACGAGCTGCGCGCCGACCCGAAGATCCAGCGGGTGCTGGCCGAGTTGTGGCCGATGCTCACTCCGCAGCAGGTGCTGGGCGACCTGTTCGCCGACGCGGATCGGCTCGAACGCGCCGCCGGCAAGGTGCTCGATCCGGCCGACCGCGCCGAACTACTGCGCACCGGTACCGGCGAGTTCAGTGCCGCCGACGCCCCGCTGCTGGACGAACTCGCCGAACTCCTGGGCACCGACGACGCCGAGGAACGCGAACGTGCCCGCCGGCGCTGGCGCGCCCAGCTCGCCGAGGCGCAGGACGCACTGGACATCCTGACCGGATCGGCCCCGCAGGATCTCGAGGACGAGCTCGACCCGGAGATCCTGATGGCCTACGACCTCATCGACGCGAGCCAGCTGGCCGAACGCCAGCAGGTGCGCAACCGCCAGACCACCGCCGAACGCGCCGCGGGCGATCGCACCTGGACCTACGGCCACGTGATCGTGGACGAGGCGCAGGAACTGTCGGAGATGGCCTGGCGCATGGTGATGCGCCGGATCCCGAATCGCTGGATCACCGTGGTCGGCGATATCGCGCAGACCGGCGATCCGGCGGGCGCGAGCTCCTGGGCGGACATGCTGGAACCGTATGTGGCCAAACGGTGGAAACGCACCGAGCTCACCGTCAACTACCGGACCCCGTCGGAGATCATGGCGGTGGCGGCGGACGTGCTGGCCACGATCGACCCCACCGCCGAGGTACCGCGCTCGGTCCGCGATTCGGGCGTGCCGCCGCGGGCGCACCGGGTAGCGGCGGCGCGACTGCCGGCGGAACTGTCCGGTCTGCTCGCCGCGGAGCAGGGCCCGGGCACCGCCGCGGTGCTGACCCCGGCCGCTCTGGTCGGCGAATTATCCGGGCTGGCAAGCGAATACGTGCGGGTGCTGACGGTGACCGAAGCGAAAGGTCTGGAGTTCGATGCGGTGTACCTGGTGGAACCGGGTGCGGTGATCGCCGAATCACCGCGGGGCCGTAACGATCTGTACGTCGCCATCACCCGGGCCACCCAGCGGCTCACCGTCGTGCACAGCGGCGATCTCCCCTCGGAATTGCACCGGCTGGCCGAGTGAGGCCGGCGGAACGCGCCCGCCCCGCCCGGAAGACGTGATCCGGGCGGGGCGGGCGGTCCGCGATCGCGGTATCAGCGCACGGTGTGCACGATCAGCACATCGGACTTCGATTTGCGCGCCACATCGGAGGGCACCGAGCCCAGCAGCCGACCGGCCAGGGTGTTCAGGCCCCGGTTACCGACCACGAGCAGATCGGCCTGAGTCTCTTTGACCAGGTCGAGCAGGGATTCGACCGGTTCGCCGACAATGGCTTTCTCGACGATCTCCTTGGCCCCGGCGGCAGCCGCCTTGTCGCGGGCCACGCGCAGGATCTCGTTGGTGGGCGCCGAACCACGAACCTGGTACGCCTCGTCCTTGAGCATATCGCTCGCGGCGGCGACGTCACGGTCGTCGGTCGGGTAGTAGGCGCAGGCCACGATCAACGTCGAGCCCGCGGCGCCGGCCAGTGACGCGGCCTTTTCCACGGCGACGTACGACGAGTCCGAGCCGTCGGTACCGACGACAATGGTCCGGTAGGCGGTCATTCTCTCCTCCAACTGTGCGGGGTATAAACGCGGCTGCGCCGCTTGCTCGTGGAAAGTCGGGCGACGGCGCAGCGACTGCGTAGACCATAGCCGGAACACCGGCCGGAATATCCGGATTCGTTGTACATCACAGCGGTGTTCGACTACGGTGCCGTTTCACATTTCCACACGGGCCCACGAGGCACGCCGCGTCTACCTGGCACTTTCCCCACCGGCCCGGCCAAACCTGTGAGGGGTCACAAGCAATACGAACGCCGTTGGCGCCGTAGGACTTTCCTCACAGTGCCGGTGCCCGTCGGAACCGGCAGTGCCATTTCGGTGCGGTCAGAGGGAGAACAGCGGACCGGTAATCGTCAGACCCAATTCCTCGGTGTGCGCGAAAAACGCGAACAGCATCAGGCAGGCCCCGGCGAGTGCGAGGTCCTTGTTGAACTGGATCGTCTCGGCCTGGGTGGCCTCGGCCTCGGTTTCCTTCCAGAAGGCGTGCATCATGATCATGGTGGGTACCAGCATGATCAACAGCAGCAGGGCGCCCAGGTCGGCCCAGATCCCGAACAGGATGCTGATACTGCCCAGCAGCATGAGCAGCCCGGACCCCTGTACCGCCAGCTCCGGCACCGGCACCCCCTTGGCCCGCGCATAGCCCGCCATGGCCTTGGTCTGGGTGAAATGTCCCAGCGCCGAACTCAGGAAGAGAATGACGAACATCACGCGGCCGATCAACACCACGACATCCATGTACAGCTCCTCATCAGTCGCCGACGGTACCGCTTCGCCCGAGATTCGCTCTGACGATTATGAGGCCGGGAGGACCTTGGAGGTCACCTCATCGCGCGAGCGTAACGAATTCTTGGCATATTCCAGCGGAGCCATTCCGACTTCCGCCGTGAACTCACGGGTGAAATGCGCTTGATCGAAATAACCGAGTTCGGCCGCCAGCGCCGCGAGATCCGCGATACGACCGCGGGCCAGGAGATCCGCGCCGTCCTGTAATCGATATCGCCGCAGCACCCATTTCGGTCCCGCACCGATATAGCGGCGGAACAGCCGCTGCAGTGTGCGCACCGGCACACCGAATCGCTCGGTGACCTGGTCGACCCGGGTCAGTTCGGGATCACCGGCCATCGCGGCGGCGATTGTGAGCACCAGCCGGTAATTGGCGTCGTCCCGGCGCGCGCGGGTGCCCAGATATTCCTCGACCAGGCGGCGGCGGCCGGGATCGCCGGGTTCGGCCAGCACCCGGTCGACGAGGTCACCGGTATCGGGCAGCGCCTCGTCCAGCGGTACCGCACGATCCCGGAACGCGCCGACGTCGAGTCCGGTGAACGCCCCGAAGCCGCCGGGCCGGAACCGGACACCGAAGGTCTCCCCCCGGCCGATCAGTTCACGCACGTACTTCTTCGTGCAGACGCCGTTGACGAAACCACCGCGGCATTCGCCGTCCCGTTCGAAGGTGATGTGGACGCACGGATACGGCAGCACCTCCGCGTAGTAGGGCGCCCGGCCACGCAGATCCCAGCGCACCGACCAGTACCAGTCCACATAGTCCGATACCGCGGCGCCCGCCGGCAGGCGGTTCAGCGTGCGGTACCGCTCCTGCTCGTGCGGGTGCAGGATCGCCTTGCGGTCGCCGGGAGAAGGTACTTCGGTCGCCGGTATCCGGGCGTCGGTCACGGGCTCGGCCTTCCCTACCCGGACCTGGAGGTGTCGGCACCGGTTTCCGGCGGCCGGAAGGCGACCGCCGGCCGGTCGCGACCTCGCGCCCCGATGCCGGCCGGCCCGGCGGCGCCCCCGGTCGACGGGAGCGGGCGGCTACCCGTACCCGCGGCGGCCGAATCGGGCGGGACCGAGCCAGGAGTGCATCGGCACCGGCCCGCCACCTCGTACGGGGTGGCCGGGCGTGGCATCTCGTGCCCGGCTCCGCTCCACGGGCGCCACCCGGCGCGAGCGACCGGGAAAGGAGGACGAGCGCCGCCCACCCGACGGCACTGCGCGGGTGTACCGGTGGGCCCGGGCAGTGCCATCGTGAGCTGTCGCTTTCTTACAAGAATCCACGACTCCGGCCCGGCAGAGTCATGGGCATGAGCGAAACAGTCGATCCCATCCCCGAGGGCTACCACTCCATCACCGTGTTCATCGCGGTCTCCGACGGCAACGCCGCCATCGATTTCTACACCGCGGTATTCGGCGCCGAGGTGATCTCGCGCAACGATATGCCCGACGGTCAGCCCGCCCACGCCGAACTGAAGATCGGCGATTCCACCATCCAGCTGGGGCTCCCGGTCCCGGACCAGAATGTGCTGGCGCCCAGCGGCGACTGGGTGCACACCTCGCTGGTGCACTACTGCCCCGATGTCGACGGCGTGATCGCCCGCGCCCGCGAGCACGGCGCCCGGGTGGCCGAAGACCCGGCCACCTTCGTCACCGGCGACCGGTACGGCGCCCTGAAGGATCCGTTCGGCCATCGCTGGGTCGTGATGACCCGGGTGGAGGACGTCTCCCGCGAGGAGGCCGAGCGGCGCGTGAACGAATGGATGGCCACCCAGGCCTGAACCCGGCGGCCGGCGCGGTCCGGACCAGGTCACTGCAATCCGGCCGCGTCCATACCGCGCAGCTCCTTCTTCAGGTCGGCGATCTCGTCGCGCAGCCGGCCCGCGAGCTCGAACTGCAGCTCGCGGGCCGCGTTCATCATCTGATCGGTGAGTTCGGCGACCAGATCGGCCAGTTCGGCGCGGGGCATGGACTTGATATCGCGACCCTCCACGATGCCCGCGCTGACCGCCCGGCCGGGTTCGCCCTGGGCCCGGCGGCCACGGCTGGCATTACGGCCGGAACCGCCGACCTCCACCTCGTCACCGGCCTCGGAATAGACCTGATCGAGGATATCGGCGATCTTCTTGCGCAGCGGTTGCGGATCGATACCCATCTCCGCGTTGTAGGCGAGCTGTTTGGCGCGCCGGCGTTCGGTCTCGTCGATGGCGTCGCGCATGGAGTCGGTGATCTTGTCCGCGTACATGTGCACCTCACCGGACACATTGCGGGCGGCCCGGCCGATCGTCTGGATCAGGCTCTTCGTACTGCGCAGGAAGCCCTCCTTGTCGGCGTCCAGAATCGCGACCAGCGAGACCTCGGGCAGGTCCAGGCCCTCGCGGAGCAGGTTGATGCCGACCAGCACGTCGTACTCGCCCAGCCGCAGCTGTCGCAGCAGCTCGACCCGGCGCAGGGTGTCGATCTCGGAGTGCAGATACCGCACCCGCACCCCGAGACCGAGCAGATAGTCGGTGAGATCCTCGGCCATCTTCTTGGTGAGTGTGGTGACCAGCACCCGCTCGTCGCGCTCGGTCCGCAACCGGATCTCGTGCACCAGGTCGTCGATCTGTCCCTTGGTGGGCTTCACCTCGACCTTCGGATCGACCAGGCCGGTGGGACGGATGACCTGCTCCACCACCTCGCCGCCGGTGCGGCCGAGCTCGTAGTCGCCCGGAGTGGCCGACAGATACACCGCCTGCCCGATCCGTTCGGCGAACTCCTCCCAGGTGAGCGGGCGGTTGTCCACCGCCGAGGGCAGCCGGAAACCATATTCGACGAGGTTGCGCTTACGCGACATATCCCCCTCGTACATACCGCCGATCTGCGGCACGGTCACGTGGGATTCGTCGATCACCAGCAGGAAATCGTCCGGGAAATAGTCGAGGAGGGTGGCCGGCGCCGAACCGGCGGGCCGGCCGTCGATATGGCGCGAGTAGTTCTCGATACCGGAGCAGAATCCGACCTGCCGGATCATTTCGAGGTCGTATTGGGTCCGCATCCGCAATCGCTGCGCCTCGAGCAGTTTGCCCTTGCGCTCCAGCTCGGCGAGGCGTTCCTCGAGTTCGGCCTCGATAGCGACGACGGCCCGTTCCATCCGCTCCGGCCCCGCCACATAGTGCGTGGCCGGGAAGATACGCACCGTATCCACCTTGCGCACGACATCCCCGGTGAGCGGGTGCAGATAATAGAGTTCCTCGATCTCGTCGCCGAAGAATTCGATCCGGACCGCCAGCTCCTCGTAGGAGGGAATGATCTCGACGGTATCGCCGCGCACCCGGAACGAGCCCCGCGTGAAGGACATGTCGTTGCGCGTGTACTGGACGTCCACCAGCATCCGCAGGAACGCGTCGCGGTCGACCTCGGAGCCCACCTCGAGCAGGACGGAGCGGTCCAGATAGGACTGCGGTGTGCCCAGACCGTAGATACAGGACACCGACGCGACCACCACCACATCCCGGCGCGACAGCAGCGCGGAGGTCGCCGAATGGCGCAGCCGCTCCACATCGTCGTTGATCGAGCTGTCCTTCTCGATATACGTATCGGTCTGGGCGATATACGCCTCGGGCTGGTAATAGTCGTAATAGGAGACGAAATACTCGACCGCGTTGTGCGGGAACATTTCGCGTAGTTCGTTGGCCAGCTGCGCCGCCAGCGTCTTGTTCGGCGCCATCACCAGAGTCGGCCGCTGCAGCCGCTCGATGAGCCACGCCGTCGTCGCGGATTTGCCGGTGCCGGTGGCGCCGAGCAGCACCACATCGGGTTCGCCCGCGGTGATCCGGCGCTCCAGTTCCTCGATCGCGGCGGGCTGATCACCGGCCGGCCGATGCGGGCTGACCACCTCGAACCGCCCACCGGTGCGTTCGATCTCACCGACCGGACGGAACTCCGATCGGGCCAGCGGAGTCTCTCCGTCGGCCTCGGTCCCGCTGACGCCGGCCGCACGGAGTTCGGTTGCGAATGCCATGCCCCAAGACTAGGCGCGGACACCGACAGAATCCCGCCCTCGACCTGTGCCGGAGCCCACGCACCGAGACCGCAGGGCGGGGGCGTGGCTCCGGCACGCCCGGCGGCCCCGAGGCGCCCGGTGCGGCCAGTGGGTAGATTCGGCAACTGTGACAGAGGCACCGACCGTGGACGTCCACCGGCCGAAGGTGGAGTACTTCGATATCGCGGAACTGACGAACACCGACCCCAAGGGTTTCGTCCGCGATGTGGAGCGCTACCACCTCGAACCCTGGGGGCTGTACATGGCGCGGACCGCCGACCACCCCCAGTTCCACTACATCGAGTCGTGGCTGCTCCCGGCGTTGCACCTGCGGGCGACCGTGTTCCATTTCCACCCGGCCCATCGGCGCGATCAGGACTACTACCTCGATATCGGCGAATTCGGCGAGGTCGGGCCGAAGAAATGGCGCTCGGAGGACCACTATCTCGATCTGGTGGTCCGCACGGGCCGGGAAACCGAACTGCTGGACGTCGACGAACTGCTCGCCGCCCACGCCGTGGGTCTGCTCGACGCCCGCGCCGCGGAGCGGGCGATCGCCACCGCCACCCGGGCGATCGACGGTATCGCCGCCCACGACCACGATTTCCTGGCCTGGACGGCCTCCCTGGATATGCCGCTCACCTGGCTGTGACGCCCCGGACCCCGCATCGGGTCCGGCCCGGCGCTCGCCCCGCGCAGCGGACGCACCCACCCCGATACCGCCGCCGCTACTCCGGATGCGCGGCCCGCCAGGCGAGCACCCGCGGGTACACCGCATCGAACCAGGGCTCCTTGACCGCCGGATAAGCGTCGACCGCTTCCTCCCGGTCCGGTCCCGCGGCCGCGGCCGCGGCTTTCTGCTTCACCTCGACGTATTCCGCCCGCGCGTCCGGTTCGGCGCGCAGCCAGTCACGGAAGGCGAGCGCGAACTCCTGGCCGGGCCCACCGGCGGCGCGCAGATGGACATACGCCGGGCGGCCGGGATCGGCGCTACCGTGCACGCGTTTCTCCCAGCGCCCCGGATCCGCCCCGGCATCGGGCTTCGGCGCGTCGTGGGTGTGCTGCGGGATCGCCGGGAATCCGGCTGCGGCCAACGCGTCGCGGATACCGTCGGCCGCGGCGAGGTGCGGCACGGTGATCTGCAGGTCGATGAGATCCTTCGCCGGCAGGCCGGGCACGGCGGTGGACCCGATATGGTCGATCCGCACCGCGGCGGCACCGGCGGCCACCCGCAGCCGCGCGATCAGCCGCTGCGCCTGCGCGGCCCATTCCGGATCCGGGTCGACCAGCCGCGGCGCCGGCCGTACCGCGGTACCGGTACGCATATTCGCCTCGAACGGGACCAACCGCTCGTCCCACAGCCGCGCCACGGCGGCTTCGACCGCTCCGGCGGGGCCGTTGTTGTCCAGCAGCACATCGGCGGCGGCCCGGCGCTGCTCGTCGGTCGCCTGGGCCGCGATCCGGGCCCGCGCGTCCTCCTCGGGCACACCACGGAATTCCACCAGGCGCCGGATCCGGGTCTCGGCGGCCACATCCACCACCAGCACCAGGTTCATGAACGGCGCCATATGGTTCTCCACCAGCAACGGCACATCCTGGACCACCACGGCGTCCGGCGCGGCCGCGGCGAAGAGCTCGGCCGTACGCTGCCCGACCAGCGGATGGGTGATGGAGTTCAGGGTGTTGCGGGATTCGTCGTCGCGAAAAGCCTTGGCCGCCAGGGCCGGCCGATCCAAGCTGCCGTCCGCGGCCAGAATATCCGAGCCGAATGCCTCGACCAGAGCGGCGAGCCCCGGCGTTCCGACCGCGACCACCTCGCGCGCGATGACATCGGAGTCGATGAGCACCGCACCCCGCTCCACCAGCGCTCGCGCGACCGTCGATTTGCCCGCTCCCATACCGCCGGTGAGGCCGATTCGTAACATTCGCTCAGTCTCGCATCCGCCCGTACCGGCGTGGCGGCGAGGTGTTTCGCGCACTACCCGCTCGACACGCCCAGGCGCGGCGGAACGGCGCAAATGTCCTGATTACGCCAGTAACTGCGTTAGTGTTCGGCCTGAGTGCACGCCCCGATTCACCGCTTCTGTTACGGATAGCAAAGGAACGAGCATGCGCATCAGGCACTACCGCACAGGCCGGCACCGGCTGGGGGCGCCGGGGCGGGTGCACTGTCTCACCATTCCGGCCGTGGCGGCGTATCTGTCGAAGAATCGCCGGCCCTGGCTCAGTCTTTTCACCATCGCACCACGCCACAGTCTCGCCGCTCATCGCCCGCGTCCGTCGATCGTCTGGCCGCGCTGGGTCCCGGTCCCGGCAGGTTAGTACCTCGACGGACAACGGTGGCCCGGTCCTCGGACCGGGCCACCGTTGTATTCCGGGCGCTAGAGTCCCAATCCGTCGACCAGCTCCTCCATCTCGGCGCGGAAGAGTTTGGCCGGGTCGGCGGTCTGCGAACGCAGATGGCCGTAGACCTCGAGCGAGATGAGGCCGTGCATCCGGCCCCACATACGCAGCGCGAAGGCCAGTCCGGCGGGCGGCAACGCCGGAAATTCCGCTCGGACGTGCCCCGTGAGCTCCGGGCCGAAATCGTCCCATTCGACGTCGGCGTCCGCGGCCCGGCCGCGACGGTGGGGCCAGACGGCCGCCGCCAGGCCGACCAATCCGGTGCAGGCCCGCAGCTCGGCTTCGGCGGCCGCGCCGCCCGGAGGTGGTCGATAGCCGGGAACCGGGTCCCCGTAGACGAGCCGGAATTCCGCGGGCCGCTCCACCGCCCAGCCACGTACCGCTTCGCCCCACGCCACGATCCTGCCGCCGGGGTCTGCCACCGGGATCGCGTCCCGGGCCGCTTCGAGGCGATCGACCAGGGCCGCGTAGACATCGGCGATCAAGGTGGAGATCAGATCGTCACGGGTCGCGTAGTAACCGTAGACAGCGCCCGCCGTCATCCCCATTTCCCGGGCGATCGCCCGTAGGGCGATCGCATCGGGGCCCCCCTCGGCGAGCAGCCGTAGCGCGATCGCCTTGATCTCGCGGGTGGTCTCCGCACGTAGCCGCTCCCGGCGGCTCATCACAACCTCGGCCACGCTTGACACTCTACAGAGTGCAGCTAGTGTTCCTCGTGTAGTTACTGAACACCGTGTAGTAAATGCACGGCATGAACCACAGCATGACGAACCAGGAGTGGGCATGTATATCGGAGTTTTCGGCGCGACCGGCGTGATCGGCTCACGCGCTGTCACCGAAGGCGTACGCCGTGGTCATCGGATACGGGCCTTCACCACCGAGGAGTCCCGCTTTCCGGAAGAGCGCAGCGGCGTCGACTGGCAGGTGGCCGACTGGCGCGACGCGGACAGTATCGCCGGCGCGATCGCCGGGCTGGACGTGGTGATCAGTGCGGTCAACGCCGGGCACGGAATCGAGGAAACGATCGGGCGCGCCGGCGACTTCGTGACGGGCGCGCGGGCCATGGTGGCCGCCCTGGCACGGCATCCGCACACGCGGGTGCTCGTGGTCGGTGGCGCGGGCAGTCTCGAGGTCGCCCCCGGCCGGCAACTCGTGGACGAACCGGGCTTCGCGGACAACCTTCCCACCGCTCTCGGGGTACCCCGCGAGTATCACCGGGTCGTCGCCGCATTGCGAGACGCGCTGAACATCTATCGCACCTCGAATCGGCTCTGGACCTACCTCAGCCCGTCCTCGGGCCGCATCGACCCCGGGGAACGGACCGGCCGATTCCGTATCGGCGGCGATCAACTGCTCGATACCGGCGGCCGCGACATCTCCGCCGAGGATGTCGCGGTGGCATTACTGGACGAAGCGCAGCTTCCGCAGTACATCCAGCGTAGGTTCACCGTCGGGTACTGACGCAGCAGACCCCGGTCCACCAGGGACCGGGGTCTGCTGTTCGGCTATCGGCTACCGATATCCGCCCTGTCAGGCGTTACCGGACAGCTTCTCCCGCAGGGCCGCGAGCTGGGCGTCGCTGGCCAGCGAACCGCCGGCCGACTCCTGCTGGCTGGCGCTGGACTGCGCGCCGCTCTCGGAGGAGTAGTTCGACGAACCCCCGCCACCGGCGGCCTCGGCCGCGGCGTCGGCCGCCATCTTCTCCATCTGCGCGGTGTGCATCTTGTGCCGGCGCTCCGCCTCGGCGTAGCGGCCTTCCCACTCCTCGCGCTGTTTGTCGAAGCCCTCGAGCCATTCGTTGGTCTCGGGATCGAAGCCCTCGGGGAAGATGTAGTTGCCCTGCTCGTCGTAGCTGTCGGCCATGCCGTACTTCGACGGATCGAACTCGGGGCTGTAGTCCTCGTTGGCCTGCTTGAGGCTCAGCGAGATCCGGCGACGCTCCAGGTCGATGTCGATGACCTTGACCATGGCGTCGTCGCCGACGACCACGACCTGGTCCGGGACCTCCACGTGGCGCTCGGCCAGCTCGGAGATGTGCACCAGGCCCTCGATGCCCTCTTCGACGCGCACGAACGCGCCGAAGGGAACCAGCTTGGTGACCTTGCCCGGCACGATCTGGCCGATGGCGTGGGTGCGGGCGAACTGCCGCCACGGATCTTCCTGGGTGGCCTTCAGCGACAGCGAGACGCGCTCGCGGTCCAGGTCGACGTCGAGCACCTCGACGGTGACCTCGTTGCCCACCTCGACCACCTCGGACGGGTGATCGATGTGCTTCCAGGAGAGCTCGGAGACGTGCACCAGACCGTCGACACCGCCGAGATCGACGAAGGCGCCGAAGTTGACGATGGAGGAGACCACACCCTTGCGGACCTGGCCCTTCTGCAGCTGGTGCAGGAATTCGCTGCGCACCTCGGACTGGGTCTGCTCCAGCCAGGCGCGACGGGACAGAACCACGTTGTTGCGGTTCTTGTCCAGCTCGATGATCTTGGCCTCGATCTCCTTGCCGACATACGGCTGCAGATCACGCACCCGCCGCATCTCGACCAGCGAGGCGGGCAGGAAGCCGCGCAGACCGATATCGAGGATCAGACCGCCCTTGACGACCTCGATCACGGTGCCGCGAACGGCCTCGTCCTTCTCCTTGAGCTCCTCGATCGTGCCCCAGGCGCGCTCGTACTGCGCACGCTTCTTGGACAGGATCAGGCGACCCTCTTTGTCCTCCTTGGTGAGGACAAGGGCCTCCACCTCATCGCCCACGGAAACGACCTCGTTCGGGTCGACATCATGTTTGATGGAGAGCTCGCGAGACGGAATGACGCCTTCGGTCTTGTAACCGATGTCGAGCAGGACCTCGTCGCGGTCGACTTTGACGATGGTTCCTTCGACGATATCGCCGTCGTTGAAGTACTTGATCGTGGCGTCGATGGCGGCGAGGAAATCCTCGGCGGAGCCGATGTCGTTAACGGCTACCTGCGGCGAGGTGACGGTGGTGGGCATGTGGCGGTTTGCTCCGGACGGATTGTGATCGGTTGCGGACATTGAGACTTTCGGTACGCTGCGATACACCCAGCGGCTCCAGGTGTGATCACTTGCGCGTTCAGCGTACGCGACCCGGAACCGGGCGGGCAAACGACCCCCCGCAGCGGATCTATAAGCTTCACATCGTGTCCGACGACCTCGTCCAAGATCGCCACGCTCAGGCCACCGAACTACTGGGCACCGCGGGTGCGGCACGCCTGCGGGTCGGGTCGGCCGAGAGCGAACGCGCCAACCGGCGCTGGTGGGACGCCGACGCCGGCCAGTACCACGATACGCACGGGGATTTCCTCGGCGCCGACAGTATCGGCGGCGAATTCATCTGGTGCCCGGAGGGCCTGCACGAGGGCGATATGCGGTTCCTCGGTGAGGTCACCGGCAAACGGATCCTCGAGATCGGCTGCGGATCGGCGCCGTGCGCCCGCTGGCTGGCCGGTCAGGGCGCCCACCCGGTCGGACTCGATATCTCACGGGGAATGCTGTCGCGGGGGCTTGCCGCCATGGCCCGGGGTGGACCGCGGGTGCCACTCGTACAGGCGGGCGCCGAGGCCCTGCCGTTCGCGGACGAATCCTTCGACCTGGCCTGTTCGGCCTTCGGGGCGGTCCCCTTCGTCGCCGACTCGGCATTGGTGATGCGGGAGGTCGCCCGGGTACTGCGGCCGGGCGGGCGCTGGGTGTTCGCGGTGAATCATCCGATGCGGTGGATCTTCCGCGACGATCCCGGCCCGGACGGTCTCGAAGCCGTGATCCCCTATTTCGACCGCACCCCCTACACCGAGATCGACAGCGAGGGCCGGTGCACCTATGTGGAACACCATCGCACCATCGGCGACCGGGTCCGGGAAATAGTGGGGGCCGGGTTGCTGCTCGACGATATCGTCGAGCCGGACTGGCCGGAGTGGCTGGATCGGGAGTGGGGCCAGTGGAGCCCACTGCGTGGGCAATTGTTCCCCGGGACGGCGATCTTCGTCAGCCATAAGCCGCCGGAGCCGGGCGCGCGCACGACGAACTGAATCCGCCGGGAGAATTCCGGCCACCGTTCGCGGCGATATCCACGGGTCCGTCCATATTTCCGAAAGTACGCACGGGTCCACGGCTCCCGCGGAGGGGTCGGGAAAAACCCGGCACGGCCGGAAAAACGTTCGGCGGTGCCGGGCGCAAGAATCTCCCGGCTTCCGGGAATACCCGCGAGCCGGGAGAACGGTCCCCGATCAGGATTCGTCACCGCGCGGCGGCCTCGGCGCGCGCCCGGCCTGCTCCAGCGCCCGCCGGAGGGCGAACTCGATCTGCGCGTTGACGCTGCGCAGATCGTCGGCCGCCCATTTGGCGATCGCGTCGTGGACCGCCGGGTCGAGCCGGAGCAGGACCTTCTTGCGTTCGGCCATCAGCTGTACAGCGATCCCGCATTGACCACGGGCTGCGTCGGCCGGTCACCACACAGCACCACCAGGAGGTTCGAGACCATGGTGGCCTTGCGTTCCTCGTCCAGTTCGACCATGCCCTCGGCCGTGAGCCGGTTCAGCGCCAGTCCGACCATGCCCACGGCTCCTTCGACGATCTGCGTCCGGGCGGCCACCACCTGCGCGGCCTGCTGACGGACCAGCATGGCCTGCGCGATCTCCGGCGCGTACGCGAGGTGGGTGATCCGCGCCTCGATCACCTCGATGCCCGCGGTTTCGGTGCGGTCGCGCAGTTCCACCGTGAGCTCCTCGGCGACCTCGGCGCCGTCGCGCAGACTGGTGCGGCCGGCGTCGTGCGCATCGTAGGGGTGAGTGGTGGCCAGATGCCGGACCGCGGCCTCGGACTGGGTTTCCACGTACTCCTCGTAGTCGTCGACGGCGAAAGCGGCCTTGAAACTGTCGACCACCTTGTAGACGACCACCGCCGCGATCTCCACGGGATTGCCGTCGGCGTCGTTCACCTTGAGTTTCTGGGTTTCGAAGTTCCGGACCCGCAGCGAGATACTGCGGCGATCGGTCAGCGGCAGGACCGAGAAGAATCCGGGTTCGCTCACCGACCCGATGTAGCGGCCGAAGAACTGGACGACTTTGGCCTCATTGGGGTTCACCACCGTCAGACCGGTGATGCCGAGCAGGAGGATCACTGCCAGCACGCACGCGACGATCGCTCCCGCCAGGGCCGCGGCGTTCTCGTGTTGCGCGAATGCCGCGAAACCTGCGATCGCCACCGCCGCGAGGGCGATGGTGAGCACCAGCCAGATCAATAGCACGACGAACCCGTTGACCCGCGCGGCGTTCCGGAATGTCATGACATCCTCCCTCTATCAAAGTGATATCACCAAGATAGCATGGTGGACGGGCCGGCCGGCCGCGACGCGGATCGCGGGTCGCCCCGCCCCGCGGCCGGACTCCGCCGGATGCCTGCGACCATGTGCGGATGGACCGGACGGCACAGGGTGAGCGGCTACGCCTCGGCGTGATCGAGGGCGACGGAATCGGGCCCGAGATGGTGGGCTCGGCGCGCCGAGTGGTGGACGAGGCACTGTCCGCCACCGGGGCGGCCGGGGTCGACTGGGTCCCGTTGCCGATGGGCCGCCGGGCCATCGACGAATTCGGCACCCCGCTACCGGAATCCACCCTGAGCGGTCTGCGCGATACCGACGGCTGGATCCTCGGCCCGCACGACAACGCTTCCTACCCAGCGGAGCACCGCATCGCGCCCGGCGGTGCGATCCGGCGCCGATTCGGCCTGTACGCCAATATCCGGCCGGTGAAAGCGTTTCCCGGTGTCGCGGCGGTCGCACCGGATATCGACCTGGTGGTCGTCCGGGAGAACAGCGAGGGCTTCTACGCCGACCGGAACATGGCGGTCGGCTCCGGCGAGTTCTGTCCCACGCCGGATATCGCGCTGTCGGTCGGCCTGGTGACCCGGGCGGCGTCCGAACGGATCGCGCACGAGGCCTTCCGGCTGGCCGCCGCCCGGCGCGGCCGGGTGACCATCGTGCACAAAGCGAATGTGCTGCCGCTGACCATGGGATTGTTCCGCGACACCTGCTATGCCGTGGCGCGCGAGTACCCCGGGGTGACGGTGACGGACGAGCACGTCGACGCGGCCGCCGCGCATCTGGTCCGTTCCCCCGGTGATTTCGATGTCCTGGTCACCGAGAACCTCTTCGGCGATATCCTGTCCGACCTGGCCGCACAGCTCGGCGGGTCACTGGGTACGGCAGCCTCACTGAACTGTTCGGCCGACCGGGCGATGGCGCAGGCGGTCCACGGCGCGGCCCCCGATCTGGCCGGCCACAATCGCGCCGATCCGGTGGCCCTGCACCTGTCCGCCGCCATGCTGCTGCGCTGGCTGGCCGAGCGGCACGGCCGGCCGGTACTCACCCGGGCGGCGGAGCGGATCGAGCACGCGGTCGCGGCGACCTTCGCCGCCGGCATCGCCACCGCCGATCTGGGTGGCCAGGCCTCGACCGGCGAATTCACCGAACAGGTCACCGCCCGGGTGCACTTCCGCTAGGTGCGGTCGCCGGGCCACGCCCGGCCGGCCGGCGCCACCGGATACGGTGCCGGTCAGCCGCGCGGTTCCGCGCCGCCGCGGGTCCGCGGGGGACAAGGCTCCACGGCCGTGCGGCGCAACGACAGTCTCGCCACCGTATGGAGGTCTTTGCGCGGCCCGGCCAGGACGGTGACTACAGCAGCCGGGACAAAAACGCTCTGGTGCGGTCGTGAGCCGGATTCGTCAGCAGATCGCCGGGTGGCCCCGCCTCGACCACGACTCCCCCGTCCATGAAGACGAGCTGGTCGGCCACCTCGCGCGCGAAACCCATCTCATGGGTCACCACGATCATCGTCATCCCCGACGCCGCCAGCTCGCGCATCACCGTGAGCACCTCACCGACCAGCTCCGGATCCAGCGCGGAGGTGGGCTCGTCGAACAACATGAGCTTCGGGTCCATCGCCAGCGCCCGGGCGATCGCCACCCGCTGCTGCTGGCCACCGGACAACTGTGCGGGGTAGGCGCCCGCCTTGTCGGCCAGCCCGACCCGGTCCAGTAGTTCCTTCGCCCGCACCTCCGCGTCGGCCCGGCGGACCTTTTTCACCTGGACGGGCGCCTCCATGATGTTGGCGAGCGCGGTGCGATGCGGGAACAGGTTGAAATGCTGGAACACCATCCCGATCTCGCGCCGCTGACGGGCGGCGTCGCGGGGGTGCAGCTCGTAGAGCTTGCCGCCCTTCTCGCGGTAGCCGACCAGTTCCCCGTCCACGTACAACCGGCCCGCGTCGACCTGTTCCAGATGGTTGATACATCGCAGGAAGGTGGATTTCCCCGAACCCGAGGGCCCGATCAGGCACAGCACCCGACCGCGCGGCACCTCGAGTGAGATCCCCTCGAGCACCCGAAGCGCCCCGAAACTCTTGCAGACCCGGTCGGCACGGACCATCGGTTCGGTCGCACTCATTTCGCCGGTACCTCTCCGCGCGCGTCGGCCAGTTCCCGGAGTTGTTTCGCGGTCAGCTGCCGGGAGATGCCCCGTGAATAGTATTTCTCCAGGTAGTACTGGCCGACCATCAGCACACTGGTGATCGCCAGGTACCAGGTGGCGGTGACCAGCAGCAGCGGGATGGGCAGGAAGTTCACCCCGTAGATATCGCGGGCCCGCCCGAACAGATCGGTACTGAGCGGTATGGCGGTGACCAGCGCGGTGGTCTTCAGCATGCTGATGAGTTCGTTGCCCGTCGGTGGGATGATCACCCGCATGGCCTGTGGCAGCACTGTCCGCCGCATGGTCTGCGACCAGGACATACCGAGTGCGATGGATGCTTCGCGCTGACCTTCCCCGACCGAGTTGATACCGGCCCGGACAATCTCGGCCATATACGCCGCCTCGTTGAGTCCCAGCCCGATCACCGCGAACGCGAACCCGGCCTGCAGACTCTGCACGTCGACCTCGAGCAGGCGCGGACCGAAGGGCACGCCGAACGCGACGTTCTGATAGAGCGAAGGGACCAGCCCCCAGAAGACCAGCTGCACATACACCGGGGTCCCGCGGAACACCCACAGGTAGACCCAGGCGCTCGCCCGCAGCACCGGGTTCGGCGAGAGCCGCATCACCGCCAACGCGGTACCGAGTACGACGGCAATGATCATCGCCAGCACGGTGAGCTCCAGGGTGACCACCGCGCCCGCGGCGATCCGGGTATCGCGGAGATACTGCCAGTACACATCCCAGCGATACGCGGGGTTGGTGGCCGCCCCGTAGACGAACAATCCGGCGAGCGCCAGGATCAGTACGGCGGCCAGCCAGCGGCCGGGCCGGCGCAACGGCACGGCGGCGATGGGTTCGGGTTCGGCGGCCGGTCCGGCGGCTCCCCTCGGATCGGCGGTCATCACGTCGGCTCCCTCGCGCCGTTGATCACGGAGGCGCGCAGTGCGCCCTCCTGGACACCCCAGTTCTCGGTGATCTGCCGATACTGCCCGGTGTCCATCAGGTGCTGCACCGCGTCGCGCAGTACGGGTGCGAGCGGTGAACCCTTGGCGACGGCCCACCCATACGGTGCCGCATCGAAAACCGGACCGGCCGGTTCGATCTTGCCATCGGTCTGTTTGATCGCATACGCGGTGACCGGGGAATCCGCCGACATGGCGTCGACCTGCCCGAGCACCAGCGCATTGGTCACCGCGCTCTGCTCGTCGAACGCGTCGATGATGATCGGCTCCCGGCCCGCGGCGACGCACGCCTCGCTCTTGGCCGGGACCTCCTCGATGTGCTCGACCGTGGTCGCCTGCACCGCGACGCGCATACCGCACGCGTTCGCCGGGTCGACATGCCGGCCGGTGCGCTGCGCCCACTGCACCCCCGCGCTGAAATAGGTCACGAAATCGACCTGCTCCTCCCGCTCCACCGAATCGGTGATCGAGGACATGCCGATATCGTAGGTACCGGCCTGGACGGCGGGAATGATCTTCTCGAACGCCGATTCGGTGTAGCGGGCGCGCAGACCGAGCACCGCGGTGACCGCGTCCATCAGATCCACATCGAAACCGACGATCGCACCGTGACGGTCGCGGTACTCGTTCGGCTGATACGGCACATTGACCCCGACGACCACCTCACCGGCGGCGGCGATATCGGCCGGCACCCGCGCGGCCAGCGCGTCCACCGCCTGTACCGTGATCTTGGGCGGGACCGGCCCGGTGTCCTCGACATTGGTCACGCACCCGGCCACCAGCGCGATACCGGCCAGCCCGCACAGCATGCGCCGCACCCGGGTACCGGATCGATCCAACACCGCCACCACCTGCCGCTCGCCACGAATCGTCGGCCTCGGCCGCTCGCCGACCTTGTCAGGCACAGTAGGCGACCACGGCCCGCGGCACAGCCGAGTAACACAAGATTGATCTTCGGCGCGGCGTCCGCGGAAGTACCGCCCGTACTCGGGCGCGCGACCCGCTACCGTCTCCAGATCATGGTGCAGTCGGTGGAACTACTGCTCGACGAGGCGGCCGAGCAACGTATCCGGCGGCAGTGGGAACTGCTCGCCGAAGCCGGTCTACCGGGGTTGGGGCAGGGCAGACGGGACGGGGACACCGAGAGCCACCGGCCGCACATCACCGTGGCGGTGGCCCGGCAGATCTGGCCGCGGATCGAACAGGAACTCGACCGGTTGACCTTCCGGCCCTTTCCGGTGCGTCTCGGCGGTGTGCTGGTGTTCGGGGCGCGGCGGCCGATCCTGGTGCGGGCCGTGGTCCCGTCCGAACAACTGCTGGCCTGGCATCGCCGCATCCACCAGGTGGTCGAGCCGTGTCCCGATATCCCGGCCAATCTGCGCCCGAACCAGTGGACACCGCATGTCACGCTGGCGCGGCGGGTCCTGCCGCAGCGGATCGGTGACGCGGTGGCCGCCGTCGCGGCCGACCGGGACACCACCGCGACCGTGGTGGGCATCCGGCGCTGGGACGGCGACCGGCGCCGCGCGTGGCCGGTGGCCGAACAAGGCTGACCGGAGCCGGCCCGCCCCCGGACGCCGCCACGTAGGGTGGGGTCCGGTGGCGTACGACACCGCCGCGGAACACCGCGGCCGGGGCCGGCGTTACAGCCTGAATACCGACCACGAGAGGACGTCATGGCCACCCAGACACTGACGCAGCAGAATTTCGATGACGTAGTCACCAGTAACGACGTCGTACTCGTCGATTTCTGGGCTTCCTGGTGCGGACCGTGCCGCAGCTTTGCCCCGACCTACGACGCGTCGTCGGAAAAGCATCCCGATGTCGTGCACGGCAAGGTCGACACCGAGGCCGAACAGGGCCTGGCCGCGGCCGCCAATATCCAGTCCATCCCGACCATCATGGCCTTCCGCGAGGGTGTTCTCGTCTTCGCGCAGCCCGGCGCGCTGCCGCCCGCGGCGCTCGAGGACCTGGTCTCCCAGGTGAAGGCTCTCGATATGGACGAGGTCCGTAAGCAACTCGCCGAGCAGCAGGCGACCAACGGCGAAGCGGCCGAATAGAATTGACGAACGACGGCGGGCTCCACACTTTCCGGGGATGGTGTGGAGCCCGCCGTCGCGTTGTGGTGCCGGGGGGCCGGTAGCCCGCTAGCGCAGGGCCCCCAACCGGTTCACGCTGGCGATCATCGCCCGCACCGAGGATTCCGCGCCGTCGGCGGCGAGGGCAGCGCCCCAGCCGCGGCGGCCGTCGCATTCACATTGCACGAAGGTAGCGGTGCCCGCCGCGGTGCGCCGCTGATGGAACCGCAGGATCTCGACGGGATAGCCGGCTTCGTAGAGCGCCGAGGTCATGGCTGCCACGGGGCTGCCCGCCGCCACGACCGAACGGGACCAGCCCGCGAATTCGAGCGTCGCGGTGAAGGCGCCGCCGCGCGCGCCGGTGGACGACCAGCCCGCGAGCCGGATCGGTCCGGCGCATTCGCCGTAGCGGTCGTGGAATTGGGTGGCCGTCAGCTCCGCGCATTCGGTACGCAGGACGCGCGGGGCGGCCGTGGTCAGGGCGTCGTTTTCCAGAGTCAGTGTGGTCATGAGCACGTAGGTCTTCCCAGAGATGGTCGGCAGGTTTGGGGGACCAGCAAAAGCAGAAAAGGGGGGCCCGCAGCGAGGGGGCCGGTCCGAATCAGACCCCGCTACGGCGGGTTACTACTACGGCAAGTAGCCGACGAGCCGACTCCGCGGTACGCGAGAGGAGCACCGCACCGTCGCGATCTGCGAACATCGGCGCGGCGCACAGGCCGGCGGCAGGAATTTGCACGGGGTCGAGAATAAAGACTCCGCAGGAAGATGGCAACCATATTCGCCCGCCGTTTCTCCTACCGCCGAGTACTGTTCTCCCTGGTCACCGGCAGCCAACCCGGAAAGCGGCGCCGCGCGCCGGTGACGGAACAGACGCCGCGCCGCCGCCGGAGGCAGCCGAGCGAGCCACGTCGACCACCGCCCACGCGGCGCCGGGACACGTAATCGCAGCCATTCCCCGCCGCTGTCCGGCGCGGACCCGGAGGTTTGGAAGTCCGGGGTGGATCCTTCGTCCGCGCGCCCGCACACCCCCGGCCTCGGCCTGCGGCCGACAGGCCCGCCGCGGTAACTCCACGCGCGCGGGCGGCGGCGGGGCGCCGCGTTCCACCGCCGAAGGCACGGGTGGCCTTCACCGCTGCCGCCACCCCGGAGAGCCGCATCGAGCCCCGACGGCGGAGGCGGAGACCGCTGTTGGAGGTCCGGTCAGAACGTGAACGAGGTCCCGTAACCCGTCGTCTGCACGGTGCCGCCGGGGGTATCGGCGCGCACGGTGACGAACGGCATGGCCGAGGCCGGGGACAGACAGCCGTTGACCTGCAACGGGGTATTGCTGTGCGCGAAGGTGTACGGGAAGGTCGACTCCTCGTCGAGTTCCGCCGCGCCGATCACGGCCGTCGTCACCGTGCCGGGCGCCAGGTTGACCGCGAGCTCGCCGGCGAGGCCGTTCTCGATACCGAAGGCCTGTGCCAGGCCGGCATTCACACCGGCACTGACGCCGACCTCGGGCGGTGTCACCAGGTCGAGGTTGGGATCGATCGTCGGCGGTCCGTCCCCCTCGGGGTCCGGCTCGACCGCAGGCGGTTCGATCGCTCCGAGACCGAGATCGACCCCGAGATCGACACCCACCTCAGGTGCGACCTCGGTGGCGACAGCGACACTCGGCGCGATGGCGACCGAGATACCGTTGGCTATATCGACTGCGCAGCCCAGCAGATAGCCGGCGACGATCTCACCGCCGCGCAGCGGTGCGCCGCCGTCGGCGGCGACCGAGAAGTCCCCGGACACCTTCACCGCGTGCGCGAAGGGCACCCCCATCGCCGTGTCACCGGACGGCTCGGAATTACTGGAATTCGCGGACGCCACCACGCGCAGCCCACCGGAGGTGATTTCCCCCGGCGCCGCCTGCGCCGCGGTATCGACGGTGGAGACAGCGCCGGTGGCGGCCGATATCGCCGCGGCGAGCGTGGCCACAATGGATGAATACTTGCGGTTCATCGTGCTCCAGTCCTCATGTTCGGATCGAGAATTCACACGAACGAAAATTCAACGAACTCGGACACCGCCGACTGTCACGAAATCCGGATCGCGCAACGAACCCGATTTCCAGGGCGATTACCGCCGAAGCCACTATCCGTACCGCCCCGAGATTCGCCGATGAGTCGGTGAGCAGTACTCGCGGAGCATCATAAACAGCTGTGCCCGGTACCGGGCACAGGCCACGCGCCGAATACTCCACTGATCGAGGAGCAGACGCCGTCCATCCCGCCTTCCGGAACGCGGATCGGCACGAGCGGCCGGCGCCTCGCGGCCCGGATCGGTCACGGCCGCTGCCCGGCCCGGACCGCACGGCACCGGCCGGTCCCGCCCACGATCATCGATCCGGGCGGGCGCCGGCGACCGCCGCGGCCGCGCACGACTCAGTGCGCCGCCGCGTCCCAGCTGCGTCCGACGCCGACCGAAACACTCAGCGGCACCGAGAGTTCGATGGCGGAGGCCATCTGCTCCCGGGCCAACTCCTGCAACTGTTCCCGCTCGCCGGGCGCGACCTCGAAGACGAGCTCGTCGTGGATCTGCAACAGCATTCTGGAACGCAGCCCGGACTCCGTGAGCGCAGTGTGCACATTGATCATCGCGACCTTGATGATATCGGCGGCGGTGCCCTGGATCGGGGCGTTGAGCGCCATCCGCTCGGCGGCCTCGCGGCGCTGCCGGTTGCTGTGGTCGAGGTCGGGCAGGTAGCGGCGGCGGCCGAAGAGGGTCTGCGTGTAGCCCACCTTGCGGGCCTGCTCCACCACGGCGTGCAGATAGTCGCGGATACCGCCGAACCGGGCGAAGTAGATGTCCATCTGCTCCTTCGCCTCCTGGGTGCTGATCTTCAACTGGGCGGACAGACCGTAGGAGCTCAGGCCGTACGCGAGGCCGTAGGACATGGCCTTGATCCGGCGGCGCACCTCCGGGGAGACCTCGGAGATCGGGATGTCGAACGCCTTGGAGGCGACGAAACTGTGCAGATCCTCGCCGGAGTTGAAGGCTTCGATCAGGCCCTCGTCACCGGAGAGGTGGGCCATGATCCGCATCTCGATCTGGCTGTAGTCGGCGGTCATCAGCGACTCGTAGCCCGGACCCACCACGAAGGTGTCACGGATCATCCGGCCGGTGTCGGTGCGGATCGGAATGTTCTGCAGGTTCGGTTCGGTGGACGACAGCCGCCCGGTGGCCGCGATGGTCTGGTTGAAGGTCGTGTGGATCCGGCCGTCGTCGGCCACGGATTTCAGCAGGCCGTCCACGGTGACCTTGAGGCGGGTGGCGTCGCGGTGGGCGAGCAGATGCTGCAGGAAGGGATGCTCGGTCTTCTCGTAGAGCGATTCCAGCGCGTCCGCGTCGGTGGTGTAGCCGGTCTTGGTGCGCTTGGTCTTGGGCATATCGAGTTCGTCGAACAGCACGACCTGTAGCTGTTTCGGGGACCCGAGATTGATCTGCTTACCGATCACGTCGTAGGCCGCGTTCGCGGCCTCGGCGACCTTGTCCGCGAACTGCCGCTGCAATTCGCCGAGCTGATCGGTGTCGACGGCGATACCGGCGTCCTCGAGTTCGGCGAGCACGCCGAGCAGCGGCAGTTCCATCTCGTCGAGCAGCGGCGTGGATTCGATCTCGGCAAGCGCTTCGTCCAGGGCGTCGGCCAGATCGGCGACCGCGCGGGCGCGCAGCATCTCGTTCTGCGCGAGTTCGGCGTCGACCGCGTCCTCGGCGTCGAGCAGGGAGAGTTGCGGCGCGGCCTCGGTCTCGGTGCGCAGTTCCCGGTGCAGGTACCGCAGCGACAGATCGTCGAGGTTGAAGCTGCGCTGCCCCGGCCGGACCAGATAGGCCGCCAGCGCGGTATCGCTACTCAGACCGCCCAGCGTCCAGCCGCGACCGCGCAGCGCGTGCAGCGCGCCCTTGGCCTCGTGCAAGGCCTTGCGATGCGAGGTATCGGTGAGCCAGGCGCCGAGCGCCGATTCGTCCTCGGCGGTGAGGGCGGTGATATCGATGTAGGCGGATTCGCCGTCGGCGGCGGCGATGGCGAGCGCCCGCACGTCACCGGCCGCGGGCGTGGTCGTACCCGACAGGGAAAGGCCGTGCCGGGCACCGGATTTCGCGTGCTCGGCGAGCCAGTCCGCCACACTGCCCGGTTCCAGCGTCTGCCCGCTGATCTCGAAACCCGATTCGGCCTCCACGGTCGGTGGGGCCAGGGTTTCGAAGAGCCGATCGCGCAGTACCCGGAATTCCAGATCGTCGAAGAGCTGGTGGATCCGCTCCCGGTTCCAGGCCCCCTGGGCCAGCTGATCCGGGGTATAGGGCAGCGGGACATCGCGAACCATCTCGGTGAGCTGCCGGTTGAGCACCACACTGCTCAGATTGGCACGCAGCGCATCGCCAACCTTGCCGCGGACCTCGTCCACCTTGTCCACGAGGGTGTTCAGATCGCCGTACTCCCGGATCCATTTGGCGGCGGTCTTCTCCCCCACGCCCGGGATACCGGGGAGATTGTCGCTGGGGTCACCGCGCAGGGCCGCGTAATCCGGGTACTGCGCCGGGGTGAGCCCGTACTTCTTCTCGACCTCCTCGGGGGTGAAGCGGGTGAGGTCGGAGACCCCTTTGCGGGGGTACAGCACCGTCACATCGTCACAGACCAGCTGGATCGAGTCACGGTCGCCGGTGACCACCAGGACCCGGTACCCCTGCGGGACGGCCTGGGTGGTGAGGGTGGCGATGATGTCGTCGGCCTCGTACCCCTCGATGGCCATCACCGGGATACCGAGCGCCCCCAGCACCTCTTTGGTGAGCTCGACCTGCCCGCGGAATTCATCGGGAGTCGCCGACCGGTTCGCCTTGTACTCCGGGTAGGCCTCCACCCGGAAGGTCTGCCGGGAGACGTCGAAAGCGGCCGCCACATGGGTCGGTTTCTCGTCGCGCAGCAGATTGATGAGCATGGCGGTGAACCCGTATACCGCGTTGGTGGTCTGCCCGGTGACCGTCTGGAAATTCTCCGCGGGCAGCGCGAAGAAGGCCCGGTAGGCCAGCGAATGCCCGTCCAGTAGCAGCAGCGTGGGCCGCTCTCCCGAGGAACCCGGGGCGGCGGAGGCGGAGGTCGTCGGCTGCGCAGTGGTCGGTGAGGTCACACCCCGAGAGTCTAGGGACCCCCACCGACACCCGCCCACACCCGTACCAGGTCGGCCCGGGCCGGTGCCGTCCCGTATCCGATGGGCCACGGCGGCGCCCTGTCACCGGGCCATTCCCGATTCCGCACCGCCCCCACCTCGGACCGGCCCCGCCGACGCCCGACAACTGGGCCGTCCCGAGCCGGAGCCACCCCATACCGGACCGCCCACCTGGTACCGCGTCGGCTCGAGCCGACCCACCTGGTACCGCACCGGCCCGCCGACGCCACTCGGTTCCGGCTCGCCTCCGCTGACACCATCCGGGGCCGGAGCCGCCCCGGCGGATATTTACCCGGCCTCCCACGCGCCTCCGAGGCCCGGTGACCGAAGGTCCGCCCGGAAGTCGGTGGCCGACCTCAGCCGACCCCCAGATAAGCGGCCTGGACCGCGGGATCGTCGAGCAGCTCGGGACCGCGCCCGGTCTTGGTGATCTCTCCCGTTTCCACGATGTAGGCGCGGTCGCTGCGGGCCAGCGCCTGCCGGGCGTTCTGCTCCACCAGCAGCACGGTGGTGCCGGTGGCATTGATCTCGGCGATGATCCGGAAGATCTGCTGGATCACCATCGGCGCCAGGCCCATGGACGGCTCGTCCAGCAGCAGCAACCGCGGCCGGGCCATCAGCGCCCGTCCGATGGCGAGCATCTGCTGCTCGCCGCCCGAGAGCGTGCCGCCGGATTGCCTGCGCCGCTCCAGCAGCCGCGGGAACAGTTCGAAGACCCGGTCCAGGGCGGCCGCGTACTCGGCCTTCTTCGCGAAAGGCCGCGCGTAGCAGCCCATATCGAGGTTCTCCTGCACGGTCATCCCCGGGAACACACCGCGACCCTCGGGCGCCTGCACCAGCCCGGCGATCACCCGTTCGTGCGCCTTCAACCGGCTGATATCGCGGCCCTCGAACCGGATCTGCCCGCGGGTCAACGGCAGCAGCCCCGACAGGGCGCGCATGGTGGTGGTCTTCCCGGCGCCGTTCGCGCCCAGCAGCGTGACCAGCTCCCCCGGTGCGACCCGCAGCGAAATGCCGTGCAGGGCTTCGATTCTGCCGTAGGCGACGACCATATCGGTGACCTCGAGCAGCGGCGCGGTGCCGGGATCCTTCGTGAACTGGTCCGATGCCGTCGTGGTCATTCCCGCTCCTCCGCTCCGCGCCCGGTATCGCCGGCCGCGTCCTGCTCCGCGCGCAGCGCCGCCGTGGACACCGAGATATCCGCCGAGGTCAGCTCCTCGTCGGGTACGCCCAGGTAGGCGGCGATAACCGCGGGATCGGCGCGGATCTGCTCGG
This sequence comes from Nocardia testacea NBRC 100365, assembly GCF_000308775.1. GTDB lineage: Bacteria > Actinomycetota > Actinomycetes > Mycobacteriales > Mycobacteriaceae > Nocardia > Nocardia testacea. Next base: position 12,498 of record NZ_BAGJ01000071.1, on the reverse strand, counting down.
GCAGACCGTCGGCGATCTTGCGCCCGAACTCCAGCACCACGATCCGATCGGTAACCCCCATCACCAGCCGCATATCGTGCTCGATCAGCAGCACGGTGAAGCCGTCGTCGCGGATTTTGCGGATCAGGTCCATGAGGGCGGATTTCTCGCTGGGATTGAACCCGGCGGCCGGCTCGTCCAGGCACAGCAGTTTGGGTTCGGTCGCCAGCGCCCGCGCGATCTCGAGGCGCCGCTGATCGCCGTAGGAGAGATTGCGCGCCTTCTCCACCGCGCGCGGCGCGATCCCCACGAACTCCAGCAGCGCCATCCCGCGTTCGAGCGCGTCGCGTTCCTCCCGGCGATGCCGCCGCGTCCGCAGGATCGCCCCGGGCACCGAGGTCCGGTGCCGGGCGTCGGTGCCCACCACCACGTTCTCCAGCGCGGTCATCTCGCCGAAGAGCCGCACGTTCTGGAAGGTCCGGGCGATCCCGAGCCGGGTGATCGCGTTACGTTTGCTCTTGGTGAGCGGTTTCCCGTCGAAGTACACCGCGCCCGCGGCGGGCCGGTACACCCCGGTGATCGCGTTGAAACAGGTGGTCTTCCCGGCACCGTTGGGCCCGATGAGGCCCAGGATCTCACCGCGCCGGATCTCGAAACTCACCGCCTCGAGAGCCGTGAGCCCGCCGAATTTCACGGTGAGATTCTCGGTACGCAGCAGCGGCGCCCCGACCTCGGTGCGGATCTCCCGGTGCGCGGCCACCACCTCGGCCACCGTCGCCGCGTCGGCCAGCGCCGGATCGACAGCGGTCACATCGACCTCACCGGCCGATTCGACCGGCTGCCCGGCCGCGTATCCGGCGGCCAGGTCCTCATTGTCGAACAGCGCGTCCCCCGCGTTCGGCCCGGTCACGACGTCACCTCCCCGGTGGGCCGGCGGACGGCCCGCACGATCTGGCGGCCGTAGGCGAGCAGTTTCTGCCGGACCGGGAACAGGCCCTGGGGTCGCAGGATCATCATCACCACCAGTGCGATTCCGAAGTACAGATATTTGAGGTCACCGAGACTCTGCGCACCCCCGGAATAGAACATGAGCACACTGCTCAGCAGGAGCACGGCGTACACCGCCGCCAGCACGGTCACCGCGAGATACCCCCAGCGCCACGGTCCGGCCAGCCGCCGGGCGCGCAGCCGCCAGCCCACCGTCAGCGCCGCGACCACCACCACCGCGACCACGAGCTGGACGTATCCGGTGGTCTCGTCGTCGGTGATCTCCACCGACATCAACCGGTTCGGCAGGTAGACCACCAGGAAGGCCCCGACGATCACCCCGAGTTTGTTGCCCTGGCCGCCGATCACCACCGCGCACAGGAACAGCATCGAATTGATGATGTTGAACCCGGTGGGATTGATGAACTGGACCTGCCCCGCGAACAGGGCCCCGGACAGGCCACCGATCCCGGCGCCGATCATGAACGCCCACAATTTGAACTTGAAGGTGGGGACGCCCATGATCTCCGCGGCGTCCTCGTCCTCGCGAATGGCCACCCACGCCCGGCCGACCCGGCTGCGCTCCAGATTGCCGACCAGCAGCAGCACCGCCACCACGGCGAGGATGCCGACCCAGTACCACCAGGTCCCGGAGTTGGCGCGGTCGAGCAGGTCGGCACTGTCCGGGTTACCGACATTGCCGGCCGAGAACACGCCGTTGGGCCGGGTTTCCGATTCGCCGATATGCGGATAGGCGATTCCGGACAGACCCAGGCTGCCGTTGGTGAGTTCACCCAGGTTGTCGGCGAGCAGGCGGACGATCTCACCGAAACCGAGGGTCACGATGGCCAGATAATCCCCGCGCAACCGCAGCGTCGGCGAACCGAGGATGAGGCCGGACACCGCGGTGACCAGGATGGCCAGCGGAACGCAGGCCAGCCATGCCCAATCGGAGTGCAGCCAGCCGCCGTCGGTCTGGTTCCACGGACTGTTCGGGCTGGTCAGCAGCCCGACGGTATAGGCGCCGACCGCGTAGAAGCCGACATATCCGAGGTCCAGCAGCCCGGCCTGACCGACCACCACGTTCAGGCCGATGGCGATCAGGGCGTACATGGCGAACTGCGCCATGACCCCGCCGAAACTGGTCCCCGGGGTGTCCAGCAGCGGCGGCGGGAACAACGGCAGCAGCGCCAGCACGGCGAGCGCGGGAATGCCCACCGCCCACTGCGCCGGCCGGCTCAGCCCGGCCCACCAGGCGCGGATCTCGTCGCCCAGACCGTGCCCCGCGGCCTTCTCGATCTGCACCGTACTCATGTGCGGGCCCTCCCGAGACTCTCACCGAGAATGCCGGTGGGCCGGAAGAACAGCACCAGCACCAGCACCACGAACGCCACCACGTCACGCCATTCGGTGCCGAACAGCATCTGGCCGTAGTTCTCGACCAGGCCCAGCAGCAGACCGCCGAGCAGAGCGCCGCGCAGATTGCCGATACCGCCCAGCACCGCGGCACTGAACGCCTTGATACCGAGCACGAACCCGCCGGAGAAGATGATGGCGTTGGGAATCTTCATCACGTACAGCATCGCGGCGGCGCCGGCCAGCAGACCGCCGATGAGGAAGGTCAACATGATGACCCGTTCCCGCGAAACCCCCATCAGCGTGGCGGTATCGGGATCCTGGGCCACCGCGCGGATCCCGCGCCCGAACCGGGTGCGGTTGATGAGCACCTCGGCCAGGACGGCCAGTGTCACCGCCGACACCACGATCACCAGCGTCACATTGGTGACGTCCGCGCCGCCGATGGTGAACTGCACCGTCGGTTCGACCAGCATGATCGGCTGCTGTGCATTGGTACCGCCCAGGTCCGGCCACAGCTTCGGCAGTACGAAGTGCACGAACTCCTGGAGTACGAACGACATACCGATCGCGGTGATCAGGAAGGTCAGTGGTTTGGCGCCGCGGCGGCGCAGCGGCCGATAGGCCGCACGCTCCAAACCGACCGCGGCCGCCCCGGACACCGCCATTCCGAAGATCATCGCCAGGCCCATATAGGTCACCGTGAGGATCACGCCCTGGCTGTAGACATTGCCGCTCGGCGCGAACCCCAGCAGCATCAGGCCCACGTACTGCCCGAACATGCCGAGCATGAACACTTCGGAATGCGCGAAATTGATCAATCGGAGTACGCCGTAGACCAGGGTGTACCCCACCGCTACCAGCGCATATATCGCGCCGTAGGACAAACCGTCGACCGTGAGCCGCCAGAACTGATCGATAACACCCTGGTAGTTGAAGTCGATCGATCCCTGCGCCAGTACGGCCGCGGCGGCCGGCAAGGATGCTGTCATTGGAAATCCGCCCTCATCATCATCGGACCCTCACCCGAGCAGCGCGCGGTACGCGCCACCGGCCGGTGCCGGTGGCGCGTACCGCCCGCCGGCCGTTATCCGACCTTGTAGACCCAGATCAGCGCGGAGGACAGTTCTCCGTCGGCATTCCACTGGTAGTGCCGGGCCAGACCGTCGCCGCTGTAGCCGCGGACGAACTCCAGCAGGGCGGGGCGGGTGAGTTTGCCGGCATCGATACCGGCCGCGAGGATGGTGGTGAGGTCGTAACCCTCCACCGAGTACACGCCCGGCGCCTGACCGTTCAGTTCCTCATAGGCCCGGGTGAACTCCTCCGGTCCGGGACCGCACGGGCACGACAGCAGCGCACCTTCCGACGAGCCGCCCGCCTGGGAGACGAACTGCGGATCGTTGGTGCCATCGGCGGCGACGAAAGTGGCGTCCACGCCACCGGAGCGCAGCTGCTGTACCAACGGCGCCGCCTCGGCGTAGTACCCGGAGTAGAAAACCGCGTCGGGCTGGGCGGCGGAGATCTTGGTGACGGTGGCGGAGAAGTCCTTGTCGCCCTTCTTGATACTGGCCGCGCAGGCCGGATCGGCGGCCGCGCCCAGGCCGGCGGTGATGCTCTGGGCCAGGCCCACCCCGTAATCGGTGTTGTCCTGGACCACACACACCTTCTTGTAGCCGGCCGTGCCGACCAGGTACTTCGCCACCGAGGGACCCTGCACGTCGTCATTGGCCAGGCCGCGGAAGAAGGTCTTCCAGCCGTTCTTCGTCAGCGTGGCATTGGTGGCCGAGGAGGAGACCGCGACCAGCCCGGCGTCGCTGAGGATCTGACCGGTGGCCTTGGTCTCGCCGGAGAAGGCGGGGCCGACCACACCGATCACCGACGGATCGTTCACGATCTGCGGGATCACCTGACTGGCCTTCTGCGGATCGCCCTCGGTGTCGTATTCCTTCAGCTTGATCTGACAGCCCGGGTTCGCCTTGTTGTGCTGGTCCAGCGCCAGTTTCACGCCGTTGACGATATTGATGCCCAGCGCCGCGTCGGGGCCGGTCAGCGCGCCGGCCATGGCGATGGTGGTGGTCGGCGGGCAGGTCGCCGCCCCGTTGCCGGCCGGATCGGCCGCGGCGGCGGTATCGGCGGACGGTACTTCCTTACCCGCCGAGTCGATCTGCATCAGCGGCTGGATGGACAGTCCCCCCGCATTCGACGTATCCGCATTCTCGGTGGTCTTGTCACCACATCCGGTCAGGACCAGCACGGCGGCGGCCCCGATACTCGCTATTCCGCGTACCGTGCGTCCGCGCCGGGGGGCACCCGACAGCCATATCGAACCGAGCACGATCTACCCCTATGTTCCTCATCAACCTCGGCCGGCCGAGGGAGCCGAAGACTCCGACTCGTGAGAAACATAACTCCGGCATGTTGATCCCGTGTCACATTCGGATCATCGGGATGATGTCGCCGCAAATTATTTTCGGGCTTGTGTTTCCGCGCTGTTAAGGCCGCTCCGCGCCTCGCCGCGGGGATTACTGCGGGGTGAGATTCTCCAGGACGACCTCGGCCACCGCCTTCATCGTGGTGCGGCGATCCATGGCGGTGCGCTGGATCCATTTGAAGGCCTGCGGCTCACTGAGCCCCTGCGTCTGCATGAGCACACCCTTGGCCCGCTCGACGAGCTTCCGGGTCTCCAACCGCTCGGACAGCCCGGCGACCTCGCTCTCCAGCGCGGTGATCTCGTGGAACCGGCTGGCCGCCAGCTCGATCGCCGGCACCAGATCGGATTTGGTGAACGGCTTCACCAGGTAGGCCATGGCACCGGCATCGCGCGCCCGCTCGACCAGATCGCGCTGGCTGAACGCGGTCAGGATGACCACGGGCGCAACACGTTTCGAGGCGATCTCGGCCGCGGCGTCGATTCCGTCCCGGCGCGGCATCTTCACATCCATGATCACCAGATCCGGCCGGTGCTCCACCGCGAGATCCACCGCCTGCTGGCCGTCCCCGGCCTCCCCCACCACCTGGTATCCCTCTTCGGTCAGCATCTCGACCAGATCCATCCGGATCAACGCCTCGTCTTCGGCGACGACCACGCGTTTCGCCGCGGCGTCCGCACTAGTGCTCATAAACGACCCCTCTGGTTCCGATGCCTCGTCCCGAGAGCACGGACGACGGATCCCGGCCGGGGCACGGCCGTCGATCCGCCGTCACGCGATCGGGTGGTGTAGAGACTACCTTTCACCGTGATCGGCGGTGCATATACCCTGCGTATCACGGTTCCGGCGCTATCGCGGCACCCGCGATTCGGTGTTCCGGGCGCGCAGCGGCTACTATGTGCACCCGGTGCGCCGAGTTGGCGGAACTGGCAGACGCGACGGTCTCAAAAACCGTTGTCCGAAAGGACGTGTGGGTTCGAGTCCCACACTCGGCACCAAGGTCGGACCGGTATTTCCGGATCCGGGCCGCCCCTTCCCCTTCATCCGATCCGCAGTGGATCCGCGGCGGCTCGCGCCCCGAGGTCCCTGCCCGTCACCACCGCGTCCGGCTCGCCCGGTGACAGGTGGCCGTGCGCCGGTTCCCCCGCGACGTCGCCGAGCGACGACACCGGCGGGCCGGTCCCCAGGACCGGTGCGGAGAACCGGCGGTCGGCGCACCGGAAAGGCCCGCTCACCTCCCCGGTGTGACCGCGGGCGGAGACCAGCTGCCGTCGAGCACGCCGGATTCCGGCCAATAGGCACGCAGGCAGAGCGAGAATTCGTCATCGGGCGCGGGCAGCCAGTTGGCGAGCTGTCCGGGATCGCTGGGACCGGCGCCGCCGACCGTGAGCGTGAGGGAGCCGTCGTCACCGTAGGTGAGGTCCTGATTCCTGGTCCCCAGCGAATATCGATCCAGTTCGTTGGAGTGGAAGAAGTGCTGCCTGTTGTAGACCGTCAGCGACCAGAAACCCCGGACCGGCGGCAACTGCCCGGCGGGAAAGTGCACGGTGTAGGTGCGGGCACCGTGCAACCGGGCGCCGCTGTCGTCGAGATCCTGATTGAAGTAGGCGGTTTCCTCCGGGGTGTTGACGAAGATATTCGATTTCGCCATCGCGGTCCGGGACAGGTAGTCGGTCCCGAACGCGGCGCCGTTGTGCGGGGTGGTCCAGTGCCGGGCCACCGGGAGGCCGATATTGCGGAACTCGAACAACTCCCCCACCACCGCGTCGGCGTCGACCGCCGCCCGCCGCAGCGCCTCGGCGATCTCCTGATCGTGCGCGGCCGCGGCCAGCACGGCGCGGAACCACCCGTACAGCGCTTGTTCGCCCGGCCGCGGCGGCACCTCGTCGAGGACCTCACCCAGCACGGAGAAGAACTGTTCCGGATCCACCCACTGCGTCTCGTTCCGGTTCCGGGCGGCGGCACCGAAGGAGGGCAGCGCCGACCGGTCGGCGATCCGCACACTGCCGTCGAACTCCGACAGGGCATACATATCGATGCGGTCCAGCAGTGGGGCGATCGCCGCGCGGTCGCGCGCGGTGTCGTCGAGAAAGACCCGTGGGATCACCACCGCGCAGCGGGTGTCGTAGCGGAAGACACCCGTGACCCCGGCGGGGACCGTGCCCGTCCACGATTCGTGGGCGAGCAGATAGAACCCGGGCGCGGTCCCGTGCCCGGCGCCGAGCCGGGCGAACGAATCGGTGCGCTGATCCACCGCCTGGTACACCCAGAACCGGTCACCGAATTCGGGCACCTGCACCACCGAGGGCTCCAGCCGCGCGTCCAGGACGCCGAACCCGTAGACGACATCCTGGTCCGGGCAGGCGACGAGCCGTTCCTCGGGCCGGATGTAATCGCCCAGCATGCTCAGCGTGCCGGGCGGTCCGGCGGGTACGACCCCGGCCAGCAGCCCGGGTTCCGGGAGCTGGGCCATCGCGACGCGACGGTTGTGCATGTTCACCAGCGGCCAGCCCCACAGGTACGCCGTCCGCGCCACCGCCCGCGCGTGGTCCGGTGTCATCTTCGGACCCGCGACACCGACAGAGCCGGCCATGAGCAGCCACCTTCCCTTGCCAGACGGTCCTCCGGGCATACTTCGGCGACCGTACGGCGCGGGCTGTGCGTGCCGGTTCACCCGGACCGGGTGAACCCGCCGTCGACGCGGTGGGCGTCGATCGTTTCGTCATATGCCACTGCCGCCCGAGCCTCCGGCACGGTATTCACGGAAACATTTTTCGTACCGCCGGGAAAACTCCGGCCGGATTCGTGTACGGCACGCTACACGCAGATGAATTGACACTCGAAGAGCTGTGATATCGCACAGAGACCGATGCCGGGCGCGGGCAGCACGAATTACCGTTGCGCCATGCACATCCTGTTCGTCTGCAATGGAAACGTGTGCCGGTCGGTGATAGCCGAACGACTCACCCGTTCCATCGCGGTCGAATACCGGCTCACCGGCATCACCGCCGAAAGTGCCGGCACTCGCGCCCTGGTGGGGTTCCCGGTGGAACCGCGGGCGGCCGAGGCCATCACCGGGCTCGGTGGGGATCCCAGCGGTTTCCGTGCTCGCAAACTCAGGCCCGAGCATATCGACCGCGCGGATCTCGTACTCACCATGAGCGAGAACATTCGCGACGAGGTCGGCGAAACGGCCGCCGGCTCGGCCTCCCGGACCTTCACGTTGCCGGAGGCCTATCGGATCGCCCGCGTGACCGGCGCCCGCACCGTGGCCGATCTGCATCGCTACCGGCACAACCTGTCCCGGGTCGGGCGGGAGAACATCGCCGACCCGGTCGGCCTGTCGGCCAAGGCGTACTGCGAGGTCGGTGACCGGATCGCCGATGCGCTGGTACCGCTTCTGGTGGCCCTGGCCCCCGCCGCCACGCCCGGGGATCAGCACTGGGGCCGGCCGCCCCTGGTAGTGCGACCGAATGCCGCGACGACCCGGCTCTCGCCGCTGGTCGCGGCCCAGCACACCGGCTGGTACGCATGAGGACCCGAGCCCGAACATCGGTGTGACCCGGCGCGCGGCCCGCGCGCCGGGTACGCGGCGCCGTTCCGCTGCCGAACCCGGCCCGCCACATACGGCCGGCCCGCGTACGGATCGCGCGCGCCCCGGCCGGCCGCGAATACCGGCGCGCGACCTGACTTTCCACGTTCCGGGCACTACACTCGCCATCCGGACCATCGATCCGAAGAATCCGATCCCGTTGCAGGTTCGACACACGACAGGAATCAGGCATGCCGAAACGCATTTCGGATGTTTCGCTTCATGTTTATGTGACACCGGAAATCCTGGACGATCTCGTCGACACCGTCAGAGCGGAACTGGACGAGCATCTGGGCGACGGTGATATCTGCGCGTGGCGTTTCACCCTGCCCGTCGCCGAGGACGATTCCCGGCACCGCGAGTTCGATAATCGCTGGCGCACGGCCAATCCGGGAGCGCAGCCGCAGGGCCACGCGACGTTCGAGATCGCGCTGAGCCTGGCCGGCGATCCGGCCGAACTCACCGATGGATATCTCGCCGCTCTCGAACACCGGCTGCTCCGGGGCCTGGACGCGCACGGCCCCGGCGCTCCGTTCACCTTCAGCGCCGAACAGCGCACCGATCTCGAATGGGAGCCGCTACTGCCGGAGCGCCTCTGATCCGGCAGGGCGCCACCGCTCAGCGGCGGGCCGGAAAGTGCCGGATCACGCCCTCCTGCACCGTGGTGGCCAGCAGGTCACCCGCGCGCGAGTAGAACCGGCCGGTGGCCAGGCCGCGTGATCCCGCGGCGACCGGGGACTCGGTCGAGTACAGCGCCCAGTCGTCGAAACGGAACGGCCGGTGGAACCAGATGGAATGGTTCACGGTGGCGGCCACGATCCGGTCCAGACCCCACGACAGACCGTGCGTGGTGAGGATCGAATCGAGCACGGTGGTGTCGGAGGAATAGCTCAGCGCCGCGACATGGATCAGCGGATCGTCGGGCAGGGTGCCGTCGGCGCGCATCCACACCCGGTTGTGGTTGAGCTTCTCCCCGGTGCCCTTGAGAATCCAGGCCGGATCGTTCGTGTACCGCATATCGATCGGATGCGGGGCGTTGACGAACATCTCGAGTTTGTCCTCGAACCCGGCGAAGCTCTCCTGGATCCGCGGCAGCGTCTCCGGATCGGGCACATCGGGCCGCTCGTGCGCATGCTCGAGGCCCTTACCCCATTCCTGGAACGAGGCCAGCATGACGAACAGTTCCTGGCCGTCCTGGGTGGCGGTAACCGTACGGTTGGCGAATGCCCGGCCGTCGCGATGCCGCTCGACGTGGTACTCGATCGGTTTCTTCACATCGCCGCCGCGCACGAAATGCGCGTTCAGCGCGTGGATCGGGCGATGTCCGGCGGTCCGGCCCGCCGCGATCACCGCCTGGGAGACGAGCTGGCCCCCGAAGGTCCGGCTGGACACCTTCGCCGGATGGTGTCCGAGGAAGACGTCCTCGGACACCATCTCGAGATCCAGCAGTTCGAGCAGAGTGTCGAGATCGGTGTGGTTGTCCGTCACCGGGTCGCCGACCGGCGCGCTCACCGGGCAGCTCCGCGATCCTCGGTCATCAGTGGTCCTCCTCGCCGATACGGTGCACATGGATCAGGTTGGTGGAACCGACGGTACCGGGAGGAGAGCCCGCGACGATGACCACGAGGTCGCCCTTGCGATACCGGTTCATGCTCAGCAGCGCCTGATCGACCTGTTTGATCATGGCATCGGTGCTGTCCACGGTGGGCACGATGAAGGTTTCGGTACCCCAGGTCAGCGCCAGCTGACTGCGCACTTCCGGAAGGGGGGTGAACGCCAGCAGCGGCAGCGGCGTGTGCAGCCGGGCCAGCCGGCGCACCGTGTCACCGGACTGGGTGAAGGCCACCAGCGCCTTGGCGTTGAGACGTTCCCCGATATCGCGGGCGGCGTAGGAGATCACACCGCGCTTGGTCCGCGGGGTGTGGGTGAGCGGCGGGACGCTGGTGGATTCGGTCTCCACCGCGTGCACGATGCGGGCCATGGTGCGCACGGTCTCGATCGGATACTTACCGACCGAGGTCTCCCCGGACAGCATGACCGCGTCCGCGCCGTCGAGCACCGCGTTCGCCACATCCGAGGCCTCCGCGCGCGTGGGCCGCGAGTTCTCGATCATCGATTCGAGCATCTGGGTGGCCACAATGACCGGCTTGGCATTCTCCCGCGCCATCTGGATCGCCCGCTTCTGCACGATCGGCACCTGCTCGAGCGGCAGTTCCACACCGAGGTCGCCGCGGGCCACCATGACCGCGTCGAACGCCAGGACCACGGCCTCGAGGTTGTCGATGGCCTCGGGCTTCTCCAATTTGCCGATCACCGGCACCCGGCGGCCGACCCGGTCCATCACATCGTGGACGAGTTCGATATCGGAGGGAGAGCGCACAAAAGACAGTGCGATGAAGTCCACGCCCAGGTTGAGGGCGAATTCCAGATCCTCGATGTCCTTGTCCGACAGCGCGGGCACCGAAACGTCCATGCCCGGCAGCGAAACACCTTTGTTGTTGCTGACCGGGCCGCCCTCGGTCACCTCGCACACCACGTCGTTGCCCTCGACGCGGATCACCTCGAGCCCGACCTTGCCGTCGTCGACCAGCAGCCGGTCGCCGGATTTGGCGTCGGCGGCGAGCTGTTTGTAGGTGGTGGAGACGCGGTCGTGGCTGCCGACGATCTCGTCGACGGTGATCCGCACGGTCTCACCGGTCGCCCAGATCGTCCGGTCCTCGGCGAAACGACCCAGCCGGATCTTGGGGCCTTGCAGATCGGCGAGTATGCCGACGGCGCGGCCGAGATCGTCGCAGGCCTGCCGCACCTTCTTGTAGTTTTCGGCGTGGTCGGAGTGCTCGCCGTGGCTGAAATTGAGCCGGGCGACATCCATACCACTCTCGACGAGCTCTCGAATACGTTCCTCGGTGGCAGTGGCCGGGCCGAGGGTGCACACAATCTTCGTCCGTCGCATCACGTGTCGAGCCTAATCCTGCCGCGTTGTCCCGTTCCGTCCGCCCCCGGGCGATCCGCCGGACCGGAACCCGGGCGAATCAGCGGGCAGACCTGCGAAGCTAACTCTGCCATACAAAATTCACCGGATAGCTACACATTGATGAACTCCGCGCTACGCCACACGCGATCGGGCATCTCGCGGGCCCGCCCGCCCGGATGACGACCCGCATCGCGGCGACGCGTGGACCGGCCGGAAGACGGGACAGACCCCCGGGGAACCGGGGGTCTGCGGAAAGTGTGTGGCGGGTCAGTTCTCGCGCAGTGGGCGCCCCTGCGGGTCCTGCACACTGCCGGTGAGCATCATGATGCCGTCGATCAGCGGCCAGATACCACCGAAACCACAGGTGAGCCAGGTGACGGCGATCTGGGCGATGGCGATACCGGTATCGCCGATGTAGAACCGTCCCGCGCCGAACGCGCCCAGGAAGATCTGCAGCAGGCCGGCGGTCAGTTTCTGCTTGTCCGAGTACGGGACACCGTTCATATCCCGGCCGTAGGGCGCCTCGGGATCCATCGGGTTGTACCCGCCCGGACCCATCGGCGGGCCGTAGCCGACGGGGGGCTGACCGTAGCCGGGAGGCGCCCCGTACTGGCCGCCCTGGGGCGGGTACGGCTGCGGCTGGGACGGGTAGGACTGGTAGGGCTGCGGCTGCGGCTGCGACGGATAGCCCGGCGCACCGGGCGATTTGCTCAGGTCCGGCCCGGTTCCGGGTGGGCCGTACTGCGGTCCGCCCTGCTGGTACGGATCGGTCATCGTTCCTCCTTGGTCGGTACCCCCGGCAGCGGAAGACAACCCGATGTCGCCTCCCCTGGGCCAAGATGCTGCCAGACGCCCGCGCCGACCGCCGAACGGAGTCCTATTTACCTCGCGGGGCAGCGGATTCGGCCGCTTCGCCGTCCTCGGCCGGCACCGAATCATCGGATGACCCGGTCTCGGCCGCCGGCGATTCCGCCGTCGCCGAACCGGACTTCGCCGCCACCGCACCGGAGTCCGCGGTTTCCGATCCGGTCTCCACGGATTCGCCGAGAGCTTCCTCTCCCACGGCGGACCCGGAAGAGGATGCGGCGGTGGCGATTCCGGTGTCCGCGGCCCGGTCCTCTTCGGCGCCTCCGTCCGCCGCACCGGCGTCCTCGGCCACCTCGTCGCCGGAGTCCTCGCCC
>NZ_BAGJ01000072.1 GCF_000308775.1 Nocardia testacea NBRC 100365 | reverse complement strand
GATACGGGGAGCGCGGGGACTGCGACGGTAGGTGGAAACCGCCGGGGAGTCGGGCAACCAGACGCGCCAGGGGCGATCGGCTTCGCTGCTCACGCCGACACGCGGTCCGGCCGCGATATGCGCCGGGTCGATGGGTCGGCCCAGTTCCAGCCGGATGGCGGAATCGGGATCGAAGACATCGGTGCCGTAGTCGGCGAGGCCGATACCGAGCGCACTCCCCAGGTTGCCGGGGCCTTTGGCCAGGTCCGCTTCGGTGCGCGCGCCGGGTCGGCGGGCGCGCGCCGACTCGTGGCCGGCGACGATCTCGGCGGCCCGCAGCAGCACCCCGCTGGCCACACCGTCGGGCCCACTGATGATGTTCACGCAGGTGTGCATGCCGTAGCTCAGATAGCAGTAGAGGTGACCGGGCGGCCCGAACATCACCGCGTTGCGCGGGGTGCGGCCGCGGCCGGAATGCGCGGCCGGATCGTGCCAGGGGCCGGCCGGGTCTCCGCCGTATGCCTCGACCTCGACGATACGGGCGCCGACCGGGCCCGACCAGAGAATCGCGCCGAGCAGACGCTGGGCGGCGGTCAGCGGATCAACTGCCAGTTCCTCAGCACTCACGGCGTGGATTGTCGCAGCCGGCGCCGAGTGGGTGCCGTGGGGGCGTCCGCGGCGGAGATCCCCGGCACAGGTGGGCCGGCAGATCGATCATGCCCAGGTCTTGCGGTACCGCACCGGTCGGCGAATAATTCATCAGGGAATGAATTCAACACCGGATGAATAGGGGCCGACCATGGCCGATGCCGACGCGACCGCCGCGGTGGAAGTGCGTGACCTCACCGTTCGCCGCGGCAAACGCGAAGTGCTGCACAATATTTCGCTGACGATCCCGCGCGGCTCGATCACCGGGCTACTGGGTCCGTCGGGCTGCGGGAAGACCACGCTCATGCGCAGCATCGTCGGCACGCAGCTGGTGGCGGCCGGCGAGATCACCGCACTCGGGCTACCCGCGGGCAGCGCGGCGCTGCGGCGCCGGATCGGTTACGTCACCCAGGCGCCGAGCATCTACGCCGATATCAGCGTGCGCGACAATGTCGCGTATTTCGCCGCACTCGCCGGAGCCGACCGGGACGCGGTCGACACCGCACTCGGCGCGGTCGGGCTGCTCGACCACCAATCGCAACGTGGCGACGAGCTGTCCGGCGGGCAGCAGACCCGGGCCTCGCTCGCCTGCGCGCTGGTGGGCCGGCCGGAACTGCTCGTTCTCGACGAACCCACGGTCGGCTTGGACCCGGTGCTGCGGGTGGAGCTGTGGAAACAGTTCCACGAACTGGCGGCCGGTGGGACGACGCTACTGGTATCGAGCCATGTGATGGACGAGGCCGAGCACTGCGACCGGTTGCTGCTCCTGCGCGAGGGCGATCTGCTGGCCCGGCTGAGTCCGGACGAACTCCGAGAACACACCGGTGAACAGAACCTGGAACAGGCGTTCCTCGCCCTCATCACGATGGGAGCCCCGGCATGAACGGGCAGCGCGCGGCAGCGACCGCCTTCCCGAAAACCGCGCGGGCGGAATCCGGCGCGCCCCACGCGAGTGGGCCCCGCCCGGGCCGGGCGTACCTGGCCACGACCACCCGGATCCTGCGGCAGTTGCGCAACGACCACCGGACGGTCGCGATGATCCTGGTGGTGCCGGCCCTGCTGATGGCCCTGCTCTATTTCATCTACCGAGACGTCCCCTCCGCACCTGCCCAGTCCGCGACCCCGTTCGACCGGATCGGGATCAGCATGCTCGGCATCCTGCCGTTCATCGTGATGTTCCTGATCACCGCGATCGCCATGCAGCGCGAACGCACCTCCGGAACACTGGAACGACTGCTCACCACCCCACTGAGCAAACTCGACCTGCTCGGCGGATACGGCACCGCGTTCTCCCTCGCGGCCGCCGCCCAGGCGGCGGTTGCCTGCCTGGTGTCGTTCGGCCTGCTGGGTTTGGACGCCGCCGGGAATCCCGGGTGGGTCGTGCTGATCGCGATGGTGGACGCGGTGCTGGGTGTGGCGCTCGGACTGCTGTGCAGTGCGTTCGCGCGGACGGAATTCCAGGCGGTGCAGTTCATGCCGCTGGTCGCGGCGCCCCAGATCTTCCTGTGCGGTCTGCTGGTCCCCCGCGCGCAGCTCCCCGGCTGGCTGGAGGCGATCAGCAATGTCATGCCCCTCAGTTATGCGGTCGACGCGCTGCACGAGGTCTCGGTGCACACCGACCCGACCGGCCTGATGTGGCGGGACCTCGCGATCGTCGCGGCGTTCGCCGCGGTGGCCCTTTGCCTGGGTGCGGCGACCCTACGCCGCCGCACCGCATGAGCGCGCCGGAAGCCGACGGTCCGCGTCCGGTCCGTCCGGGCCGCCGTCCCGGCCGGTCCGGAACCCGGGACGCGATCCTGGCCGCGGCCCGGGAACGGTTCGCGAGATCCGGATTCGACAAAACCTCCATCCGGGCGGTCGCGGCGGACGCGGAGGTGGATCCGGCGCTGGTACACCACTATTTCGGGACCAAGCAGCAGTTGTTCGCCGCGGTGGTGGAACTACCGGTGGACCCGGAGATCGTGCTGCGGCAGGTGGACTCGGTGCCGCTGGACCGGCTCGGCGAAACCATCGTCACCGCGGTGGTGGGCCTGTGGGATTCCCCGGCGGGCACCGGTGCGGTGGCGCTGGTGCGCAGTCTGGTCGCGAGCGGAGATACCTCGCTGGCCCGCGATTTTCTGCTGTCGGTGGTGCTGGAGCGGGTGCGGCAGCGGATCGCGACCGAGACCGACGACGGCCGGCTCCGGGTGGCGTTGGCCGCCTCACAGATGGCGGGACTGGTGATCTCGCGGAAGATCCTGGCGCTCGAGCCGGTGCACGGGCTGCCGCTGGACCGGCTCGTCGCGGCCGTCGGGCCCACGATGCAGCGATATCTCACCGGGGATCTGGGTCAGGACTCGGCCGCCGCCGGTGAGTCCTGACCCGGGTCGTCACTCTCCGTACTGGTGGGCGAAATCGGCGTGCTCGGCGTCGTCAACCGGGCGTGCCTCGTCGGCGAGCAGTACCGGGATACCGCTGTCGATCGGGTAGGCCAGGCGCAGCCGCGGGTTGTACAGCAGATCCGCGCCGTCGGCGGCGCGCACCAGATGCAGCTGACCCTTGTCCTGCGGGCACGCCAGCAGACTCAGCAGGGTGGGGTCCAGAATGGTTTCCTCCGACATGGGCTTCAACCTACCGGTCGACGGAACGAGATCGAGCGGTGGCCGAAGTAGCTGCCGACCGCGACCGTGCCCATCACCACCACCGCGGCCGGCGCCCGGGGAAAACCGAGCACTGTGACCGCGAGTTCGAGCAGCAGCGCGTTGGCGACCAGTCCGCCGCTGTTGACGGCCACGAATGCGACGAAATCCCGCAGGACCCGGCCGCGGACCCGGAATACGAGATTGCGGTGCAGTGCGAACGCGATACCGACGCCGGTGGCGTACGCGGCCGCCACCGCCACCGAGGGTGGCACGGCAGTTCCGAGCAACCACAGCCACCCGACGGTCAGACCGATTCCCATCGCTGTGTTCACGGCGCCGACGACCGCGAAGGCGAGTTCCCGCCGACGCACGAGCCGCAGCAACGGGCCCGGGTCGGCGGGTGCCCCGAGCGAGCTGCCGGGTGAAGTGGCCGGGCACCCGACGGAATCGGTCACGGGCGGGCGACGACAGGACCCGGACCGCCGGCCACCGGGTCGGCGGGCGACGGAGCAACCGGGTCGTCGGGCGGAGCCGTCGGGTCGTCGGGAGAAGCGACCTGGTCGGCGACCCGTTCGGCCGGGCCGACAGGAACTCCAGCAGGTCCGGCAGGCGAGTGGCCAGGACGTCGGCGGCCACGCCGGTGGTCGATCGTCAGGCCCGCGAGACCGAGCAATCCGGCTGCCATGAGCGCGGCGCCGATCTTCCAGCCGGGCGGCCGCCAGGTGAGTTCCAGATCGCCCCCGCTGGTGCCGGGCGGGATGTCCACGGCGACGAAACTGTTCGCGACCACCTCGATCGGTAGCGGGCGGCCGTCGAGGTGCGCGCGGTACCCCGGCCAGCCCAGCCGGGCGAAAACGATCCGGCCGCCGGTGGGCGAATCGACCCGGACCCGGCTGGTGGTGTCCGATTCGACAGTGGCGCCGACGGTGACCCCGTCGGTGTGGGCGACCCGGCCGGTGCGTCCCGACACCGGGCCGGATTCGCGTTCGAGAACCGCGATGTACTGCTCGTGACCCGGGGGGTCCACCCATTTCCAGCCGGTGGGCGCGGGCTGCTCGCGCGCTCCGGGGAACAGGGCACGCTGGAGGACCACACGGTCGACCAGCATCAGATCCACCAGCGGCCGCCCGGTTTCGGGTTCCGGCGCGAAGGCCCGCCGGTAGGCGTCGGGGCAGACGCTGACATCCCAGCGCATACACAGCAGATGGCCGAAATAGAAGTGACCGTTGGGCGTATAGCCGCCTACATAGTCGGCCTCCAGGTTCTTGGCGTAATTACCGAAGGCCAGCGATCCGTAGGCGCCGTCGAGGGTGCGCTCCTCGGGAGAGATCAGCGCCCGGTCGCCCAGTTGCAGCGTGGTGCCCGGGAAATCGGGGAAGGCCGCCTTCATCTCCGACCGCTTCGTGGGCAGATTCCAGCTCATGGGCGTGGGCTGGGCCGCGTGCACCTGGAGATAAGCGATCGGGGCCACCGCGGCCAGCGTGAGCAGGCAGGCCGCGGCCTGCCCACGCGCCCGGCCCAGCCACACCACGACCGCCCCCAGCGCACCCACCCCGGCCGCGGCCATCAGGTGACCGAGCACCGCCGCCGGGGCGGCCGCGGCGGAACGCGCCAGCATCAACACGACCAGTACCGCGGCGGCTGTACCGCGCCGCCGGGTGCCGGCGACCGTGCCGAACCGACCGAGCAGCACACACACCAGCACGAGCAGCGCCAGCGCGACCATCGGCAGTACCCGGGCCGGCCAGCGCAGCGGGCCCATGGTCCCGGGGCCGGCGGTCCACAGCAGGGTCAGCACGGCGAAGAGGGCGGGCCCGCTCAGCTCCCGGGCCGCGCCCGCCGCGCGGCGCCAGTCGACGAAGGCCAGCGCCGGGATCAGGAACCAGGCGATATAGACCATGGGCAGCGGCTGCACATATCCCCACCAGGACGTGAAGGCGGGCAGCGTGCTGGGCAGGCCGGCGTTCAGCGATTCCGACCACGGCACGGTCAGGAACTGGTCGTTACGGATCTCCGACGCGCCGCGCCAGGTGACATCGGCGGTGAGCAGACTCGGCAGATAGGTCGCCAGACCGGCCACCGCCGCGCACCCGGCCACCAGGGCGAGCCGGACCACCGGCGCCCACTGCCGCCGGTACACGAATTCACCGAGGAGCACGGTGGCGAACAGCACAGCCGCTTCCACCGCGGGAAAAACGTACTGCACCGAGATCGTCAGGTAGAGAAAGACGAAAACCGGGACCGGCCCGCCGCGGCCCCGGGCGTAGCGCACGCCCGACGCCCAGGCGTGCACGAGCCAGGCGGTCCCGGTGAACGCGGTCATCCAGCTGGCCGCGTCGAAGAACAGCAGGAAACCACTACAGGGGAAAGCCACTCCGGCCACCGCCGACCAGGCCGGGCGGCCACCGTAGGTCAGGCAGACCCGGTAGACGCCGAGCCCCAGCACAACCGCGAACAGAAGTTTGACCAGTGTCGCGTACAGCGCGAGATCGTCCACCGAGACCGCGAGCAGATCGATCAGTAGCTGCGGTGGATTGAGCAGACCGGTCTCCTCGATCGCGTAGTTGCCGGCCAGCCAGTTCT
Organism: Nocardia testacea NBRC 100365; assembly: GCF_000308775.1. Taxonomy (GTDB): domain Bacteria; phylum Actinomycetota; class Actinomycetes; order Mycobacteriales; family Mycobacteriaceae; genus Nocardia; species Nocardia testacea. The sequence continues at coordinate 26,518 of NZ_BAGJ01000072.1, read as the reverse complement.
CCGGCACCAGTACCGGGAACCGCCCCTCCCGCAGAGCGCGGCCGGTCATCACCCACAGCGGCGCGTACTGGGACTCGGTGTCGTCGGTGTAGAAATGCCGGGAATTCGCCAGCAGGACAGCGAGATAGGCGGCGAGCACTCCCGCCGCGCACACCAGACCCCACCGGACCACATCCCGCCGATTCTCGGCTCGACCATCCGCCACGGGTCCCAGACCCTACCGCCCGCAGCGGGTTACCCGGCCGGAACGACGCGCTTTCGCATCTGCCCGCCTCGCCCGCACCACACCTGCTAGAGTTCGCATTTCTCGGGCTCACCAGCGTCATCGAGACCCGGCACGCGTTATCCACCGTCGAAAGTCGATCTCGCCAATGCCGTTTTCTCCCAGTTTCGCGTCCGCCCGGGCCGCCGATCGGCCGCCGGCGGCCCGCTCCGTTCCCGATCTCGCCACCGCGGCCCGACAACCCGGAACCGTCTACCCGTCCCGGAGCTTCGAATCCGATTCGCCCGAAGTGTGCGGTCTTTCGGTGGTGGTCCCGGTGTACCGCGGCGAACAGACCGTCGCTGCCCTCGTGCGGGAACTGGACCGGCTGGCCGTGCCCACCGCGACACCCGGCGGGATCGTCTTCCGCGTCGCCGAGATCGTGCTGGTGCACGATCACGGTCCCGACCGCTCCGATCTCGTACTCCAGCGGCTGGCCCGGGAATACCGGCAGGTGCGCGTGGTCTGGTTGAGCCGCAACTACGGACAGGACGCGGCCACCATCGCCGGATTGGCCGCCGCCCGGGGTCGCTGGGTCGTCACCATGGACGAGGACGGACAGCACGACCCGGCCCATATCGCCGCGTTCCTGGACGCGGCGTATCGCGAACGCGCCGACCTGGTCTACTCGCGGCCCACCAACACCCGCCCGCACGGTCCGCTGCGCAACCTCACCTCGCGCGGCGCGAAACTGGTGCTGGCCACGCTTTTCGCCTTCCCCGCCTCCACCCGGTTCGAGAGTTTCCGGCTGATCCGCGGCGATATCGGTCGCCGGCTCGCCGAGGTCGCGGCCAACGGCGCCTATCTCGATGTCGCACTGACCTGGGTCGTGGGCCGGACCGCGACGGTCCCCGTGTTGTTGCGCACCGAGGGCCGGGCCGAATCCGGGTACAACTACCGGAGGCTGTTCTCCCTGTTCTGGAAGATGGTGCTGTGCACCGGAACCCGCGGGCTGCGGCTGGTGAGCCTGCTCGGGGTGACGCTGGCGCTGGCCGGCGCGGCGCTGGCCGGCGTGATCGTCTACACGGCGCTGACCGGCGAGGGCGCGGACCCGGAAGGCTGGGCCTCCATCATCGTGGTGCTGCTGCTGTGCTCGGGCGCGGTGCTGTTCTCACTCGGCCTGATCGCCGAATATCTCGGGGTGGTCCTGCACATCCTGGTCGGCAAACCGCTGTACCTGACGGTGGAATCGCCGACGCCGCGGCCACCGGAGAAGCCGACGGCCGCGGCGGGGCGGCGGCCCGCCGAGGCGGCGGCGAGGTGACCGAGCGGATCATCTTCAGCCGGCCCTATCGGTCGGCGGCGGAACTGTCCAATGTGACCGCCGTACTCGATTCCGACCACTGTCACGGTGACGGCCCGTTCACCGCCGCGGCCACCGCGAAGCTCGCCGAGATCACCGGGGCCCGCCACGTGCTGCTGACCACCTCGTGCACCCACGCGCTGGAACTGGCCGCGCTGCTGCTCGAATTGGGGCCCGGCGACGAGGTGATCGTCCCGAGTTTCGCGTTCACCTCCACTGCCGCGGCGTTCGCGGTGCACGGTGCCACCTGTGTTTTCGTCGATATCGACAGCACCACCGGCAATATCGACCCGCAGGCCGCCGCGGCGGCGATCACCGACCACACCAAGGCGATCGTGGTCATGCACTACGGCGGTGTGGCCGCCGATATGGCCGCGCTGCAACACCTCGCCGACCGGCACGGTCTGGCGCTGATCGAGGACAACGCCCACGGACTCGGCGGAACCTGGCGGGGCCGAGCACTCGGCACCCTGGGCACGCTGGGCACCCAGAGTTTCCACGACACCAAGAACGTGCACTGCGGTGAGGGCGGCGCGCTGCTGCTCTCCGACGACATCCTGATGGGCCGCGCCGAGATCATCCGGGAGAAGGGCACCGATCGGGCCCGTTTCCTGCGCGGCCAGGTGGACAAGTACTCCTGGCAGGACATCGGGTCCAGTTATCTGCCGAGTGAACTCAATGCCGCCGTGCTCGACGCGCAGCTCGCCGAATTCCACACCATTCAGCGCGCCCGGCACCGGGTGTGGCACACCTACGCGGCCGGGCTCGGTTCCTGGGCGGCCGGGCAGGGGGTGACCACGATGTCGGTGCCGCCGGACCGGCGCCATACCGCGCATCTCTTCTACCTGCGTATGCCGACCGAGGAGGTCCGCGACGGCCTCATCCGGCATCTCGCCGAGCGCGGGATCGTGGCGCCGTTCCACTACGTGCCACTCGACTCCAGCGCCGCGGGCCTCAAATACGGCCGGACGCCCCACCCGTGCACCCGCAGCGCCCGGTTCGCGGCGAGTATCGTGCGGTTGCCGCTGTGGCCCATGCTCACCCGGGACCAGATCCACCGGGTGCTCGACGCGGTCACCGCGTACCGGTGCTGAACCGGACCCGGCGGGCAAGGATCACAATTTCGCGGGATCGGCCTCGGTGAGCGCTTCGTAGGTTTCCGATTCCGGTTCGTACCACCAGGTGAGCGGGCCGGGCCGCGGGCCACCCGCCGCCGCGACCGCGTGCGCCGAGGGCCGGAACGACGGACTGCGCGGGATATCGTCGACGACGTACACGACATCCGGGCGTTGGTCGGGCGCCAGCGCGCGCAGGGCATCGGTGATATCGCCGGATTCCAGCCGGAATCCCGGTCGTACGCTCACCGCGGCGACGGCGAGCACCCGGTCGCGCACGGGCAGCGCGTAGGCCACCTCCATATCGACGGCGGCGATATCGTTGAGCACATCCACGATGGGCTGGGTGAACACCGGGCCGCGCCGGGTCCGGATCACGGTGTCGATCCGGTCGACCAGCCAGTAGTCGCCGTCGCTGTCGCGCCGGAACAGGTTCTCGGTGGGCAGCCAGGAGTCCTCCGGTTCGAAGACTCCGCGCAATCCACCCAGCGACAGGTCCACGCTCGCCCCGGCCGAGCCGATCAGCAGACCGACCTCGTTGTCGGCGCAGCGGCGGGCGTACCCGTTGTCGTCGACCTGGACCGTGCCGGAGACCGGGTCGTAGGCGACCAGTTCCACCCGTGCCGTTCCGGGCACCGGACGGCCCTTGCAGCCGAATTTCACACCGGGCACATTCGCCAGCACCACATCGCCCTCGATGGAGGCGTAGAACTCGAGCACCCGGGCGGGCGCGAACTGTTCGACGGTGCGACGCCACAGCCCGGCGGGCATTCCGGAGCCGATGAACAGCCGTATCGGATGCGCGTGCCCCTCCGGGAAGACCTCGGCGTCGAGAATATCGCGCAGCATCGTCCACGTGTACGTCACGACCGTGACCCCGTAGCGGTGGACTTCTTCGGCGAAGCGACCCGGATCCAGGGAACGGGCGAGCGCGATCCGGCTCCCGCCGGCGATGGCTCCGCCCAGGCTCACCAGCAGCCCGGAGGAATGGTGCAGCGGTGCCAGGCAGTACACCGTGTCCTTGTGATCGAGATCGGCCGCCGAAGCGGTGCCGAACGCCGACAGCGCCCACCGGTGGTTGGTGATGTACTTGATATCCAGCCGGTCACCGACCCCGGCGACCAGGATGAACGCCAGTTCCCGTGCGCGTCCCGGGTTGGGCCGGTACCAGCCCGGCACCCGGACCTGCTCGGGATCGACCTGTTCGAGATCCACGACATCGGTACCCGCGGGCACCGCCAGGCCGCGGGCATCGCCGCCGCCGAGGACGAACACCCGGGCTCCGGTGGCGACGGCATGGCGCACGTTCTCCGGGTCCGAAACCAGCACCGATGTCCCGGTCTGCGCGAGGGCGGTGGTCAGATCGCTCTCGGGCGCCATGAGCACCGCGACGGCACCGAGCCGCGACAACGCCGCCAGGGTCACCAGCGCGCTGGGCCGGGTCTCCATCACCACCCCGACCCGGGTCGCGGGCCGGATCCCGACCGAGATCAGGCCGCGCACCACATTATCGATCCGGATATCGACCGCGGCATTGGTGTGCACCCGGTCGTCGAAGAGGAAGCATTCGCCGCGCGGTGACCGGCGGGCCTGTTCGGCCAGCAGCCGGCCGATGGAGATCCGGGTCGTCGATTCGATCGTGCCGAGCCGGGTCAACCTGGGCAGCGTGCGCGCGGCGCCCTCGACCACGCCCACCGATCCGCGCAGTGTATTGGCGGCCAGATATTCGAGCGTGCGGCTCACCTCGGCGCCGACCTCGACCAGGGCCGCCGCGGTGTGCACCGCGCGGCGCACCGCGGTACTCGGCGCTCCCTCCGCGACGTGATCGGTCATCGGCACGATCCCTTCCGGCAGCGGATCACCGCCCTCCACCCAGCCGACCCAGTCGCGCACCTGGGGCCAGGTGCACCTGGTGGCGACCGATCCCGCGACGAGACCGAAATGGCCCGAGACCACCGTCGACTCGTATACCTCGGCCCGCGGTGCGGCCCGCACGATACCGCGCACCGCGGCGGGCTGGCCGATCTCGTCGACCTCACCGAGGAAGGCCAGGATCGGGCATTTCAGGTCGGCCAGCGAGATCGGCTGGTCCCGGATGACGAAACCGCCCAGCATCATGCGGTTGTGCACGACGAACTGTTTGAGCAGGTCGGCCGCGGCGGGCCCGGCGTAGCCGATCCAGCCCTCGTTGGTGAGGAAGCGCCGCTGCCGTTCCTTCGGCAGCAGCGCTTCGCGGTCGTGCAGCTGGCGCAGGAAATCGATCCGCGCCTTGGCGGTCTTGACCGGATCGAGGAGCTGGAATCCGATCCGCACCATCCGGTCGGTGATCGGCAGCCGCGGCACCACATGGTCGGCGGCGAAATCCACCAGATCCGATACCGCGGCATGCGGCACGCCCAGCGGCATCCCGGCCACGATATCGACGGGACTGCCGAAGGTGACGATGCTCGCGATCCCCTTGCTCGCCCGGAAGGCCGCGGTCTGGTAGGCGAACATACCGCCCTGCGAATACCCCATCAGATGCACATCGCGGCCCGTCGCGGCGCAGACCGTATCGATCGCGGTGTTCACGGCGAGCACATGGTCGGCGAGGTCCCGCTTCCAGCCGCCCTCCTCCACCGACGGGGAACCGAAATCGATGACCCAGCAGTCGATACCGCTGCGGTGCAGAATGCCGACCGCGCCGTCGTCGCCGTTGACGTCCCAGATATCGGCATTGACCATGAGCGGCGGTACGAACAGCACCACCGGGCCGCCGGTGGGGGTGGCGGGAAAGTAGTGGCGCAAGCGATACATGGGCCGCCGCTCGGCGATCTCGAACGGTGAGGACTCGGTATCCCTGCCCAATCCGCCGAAGCGGATCACCTCGAGCCCGTTCTGTGCGGTGGACATCACCCGCCGTGCCGTACCCGCCAGACCTCGCACACTCAACTTCACGTTCCGCTCCCAGCCCTACCTGTGGCGTGGCATACCTCACAAACCCTGCGGTATGCACAAAGCCTGCCATATCGCACCCCGTACCCGTGAGGTCCGTTGTGACATCTACATCATGTACCCGCCACCTCGGCGGAACCCCGCGCCCGCGCCGATAGGGTGAGGATCGTGACCGACCCGACCCTGCCACCCGCCACCACCGACCGGGAAACCCTGCCCGTCGAACTGGTCGACTCCACCGGCAAGACGGTCGGGTCGTGCCCGGTGGCCGAGGCCCATCGCGCGCCCGGCCGCCCGCATCGGGCGTTCTCGGTGCTGATCTTCGACACCGCCGGCCGGACGCTGCTGCAACAGCGGGCGCCCGGAAAGACACGGTTTCCGGCACGCTGGTCGAATACGTGTTGCGGCCATCCCGCCCCCGGCGTTCCCGTCATCGAGGCGGCCGGCGTACGGCTGGTCGAAGAGATGGGTCTGCGCGTACCGCTGACCGAGGTCGGTGTCTACAGCTACCGGGCAGGTGATCCGCGCACCGGGTTCGTCGAGGACGAATGGGATCACGTACTGGTGGGCGTGCTCGACGACGCGCGCCCGGAGCCGGATCCGGCCGAGGTCGCCGACTACCGCTGGGTGCGCCCGGACGAGTTGCGCGCCCGGCTGCGGGAAGACCCGGAGGGGTTCAGTCCCTGGCTCGCCGGAGTACTGGAGATCGCCGCCGCCGGGCCGCAGGTGCCGGCCTGAGGCCGCCGCCGGTACGGCACCGGAGGTCGTCGGCGACATCATGGTTTCTACATCCCGGCCGAACCCAGCGCCTGCGCGATACTGCCGAGAAAATCGGAAACGGCCAGATAGGCCACCGCGAGTGCGACAAGTATGAACTCCATGCCGACTTGATCGGCCGACAGCAACCGGATGTTATCGCGCCCCTTTGCACGCCGTCTCATCGCGCGGCCGGGAGGTCGTCCGGCACACGGCGGACCGGATACCGCCGGCCTCGAACGTGGTGCTCGCCGATCGGGCAGCGTTTGCGACCGGGAACTGCGGTCGGCCGCCCCGAGTCGGTCTCATAGCTGAATGCGCATATCCGAGTAATTAGATCCTTCGCCGTGAGCCGTGAGCCGTGAGCCGTGAGCCGTGAGCCGTGAGCCGTGAGCCGTCGAGGATGGCTTCGCTCAACGCATCGGCGCAAGTGTGGGAGCCGACCAGAGCGGGCGGGACGCACCGACCGAACGGCTGGCCGGTGCGCCGGGCCCGGTTCCCCGGCCGGCCGTTCGGTCGGACGTGGATTCAGCCCAGCTGGCTCCGGATCTGTTCGGCGGCCGCACGGACCTCGCCGAGCTGTTCGGCGACCCGCCCCCCCGCCGTCCCGCCACGCGCGTTACGCGACGCGACCGAGCCGGCCACGGTCAGCACCTCGCGCACCCGCGGGGTGAGCGCCGGATCGATCGCCGCGAACTCTTCGTCGGTCAGCTCGTCCAGTCCGACCCCGCGCGCCTCGGCGGTCCGCACACAGGCGCCCGCCGCCTCGTGCGCGACCCGGAACGGCACCCCGTGCCGGACCATCCATTCGGCGATATCGGTCGCCAGGGTGAAGCCGGCGGGCGCCAGCTCGGCCATCCGGTCGGTGTGGAAGGTGAGGGTGGAGACCAGTCCGGCGATGGCCGGTAGCAGCAGTTCCAGCTGCGCCACCGAGTCGAACAGGGGTTCCTTGTCCTCCTGCAGATCCCGGTTGTAGGCCAGCGGCTGGGCCTTCAGGGTGGCGAGGAGCCCGGTGAGGTTGCCGATCAGCCGGCCCGCTTTACCGCGGGTGAGTTCGGAGACGTCCGGGTTCTTCTTCTGCGGCATGATCGACGAACCGGTCGACCAGGCGTCGGCCAGGGTGATGTAGCCGAATTCCGGGGTGCTCCACAGAATGATCTCCTCGGCCATCCGGCTGAGGTCCACCCCGATCATCGCCAGGACGAAGGCGGCCTCGGCCGCGAAATCCCGCGCCGAGGTGGCATCGATGGAATTCGCGGCCGCGGCGGTGAAATCGAGTTCGGCCGCGATGGCCTCGGGGTCGAGGCCCAGCGAGGACCCTGCGAGCGCACCGGACCCGTACGGGGAGACGGCGGCCCGCTTGTCGAAATCCCACAGCCGGTCGATATCGCGCAGCAGCGGATGCGCGTGGGCGAGCAGATGGTGGGCCAGCAACACCGGCTGCGCCGCCTGGAGATGGGTTTTACCCGGCATCACCGCGTCCGGATGCGCCGCGGCTTGGTCGGCGAGGGCGTCCACCACCGTCACCAGCCCGGCCGCGATCCGCCGTACCGCGTCGCGCAGCCACATCCGGAACAGTGTGGCGACCTGATCGTTGCGCGACCGCCCGGCGCGCAACCGCCCGCCGAGCTCCGCGCCGACCCGGTCGATGAGGCCACGCTCGAGCGCGCCGTGCACGTCCTCGTCGGATTCCGCGGGCGTGAAGGCGCCGGACTCCACATCGGCGGCGAGCCGGTCCAGGCCGGCGAGCATGGCGCTCAGATCGCTCTCCGACAGGAGCCCGGCCTTGTTCAGCACCCGGGCGTGCGCCTTGGATGCGCGGATGTCGTAGGGCGCCAGCACCCAGTCGAACTGGGTCGATTTGCTCAGCGCCGCCATCGCCTCGGCGGGGCCGGCGGCGAACCGCCCACCCCACAGCGCGCCTTCGTTGGTGCCCACTACCTCTCCCACGTCTCGGTCGGCCGTATCGGCTGCGCGTTACTTCTGGTTCAGGTCCCGCTTGGCCGCGACCTTCGAGGACAGGCCGTGGATCTGCACGAAACCCTTGGCCAGCGACTGGTCGAAGCTGTCGCCCTCGTCGTAGGTGGCCAGGTTGAAGTCGTAGAGCGACTGGTCGCTGCGCCGGCCGTTGATCGTGACGTTCCCGGCGTGCAGCACCATCCGGATATCACCGGAGACATGCTGCTGGGTGTCGGTGACGAAGGCGTCCAGCGCCCGCTTCAACGGCGAGAACCACAGGCCGTCGTAGGCCAGCTCGCCCCAGCGCTGCTCGACCTGCCGCTTGTACCGGCCGAGCTCGCGCTCCAGGGTCACGTTCTCGAGCGCGCGGTGCGCGGTGATCAGCGCGATGGCGCCGGGCGCCTCGTAGATCTCGCGGCTCTTGATACCGACGAGCCGGTCCTCGACCATATCGAGCCGGCCCACGCCCTGCCGGCCCGCGCGGCTGTTCAGTTCGGTGATCGCCTCGAGCACGCTGACCTGCCGGCCGTCGATGGCGACCGGGACACCGCGTTCGAAGGTGACGATGAGTTCGTCGGGCGCTTCGAAGTTGACGGTCGGGTCGGTGGTGTAGTCGTAGACGTCCTTGGTGGGGGCGTTCCAGAGATCCTCGAGGAACCCGGTCTCGACCGCGCGGCCCCAGACATTCTGGTCGATGGAGAACGGCGACTTCTTGGTGACGTTGATCGGGAGTTTGTTCTCCTCGGCGAAGGCGATGGCCTTCTCCCGGGTCCAGGCGTAGTCGCGGACCGGGGCGATCACGTTCAGGTCGGGGGCGAGGGCGCCGATGCCGACCTCGAAGCGGACCTGATCATTGCCCTTACCGGTGCAGCCGTGCGCCACGGTGTCGGCGCCGTGGAACTTGGCGGCCTCCACCAGATGCTTGACGATGAGCGGGCGGCTGATGGCCGAGACCAGGGGGTATTCACCCTGGTAGAGCGCGTTGGCCTGAATGGTGGGCAGGCAGTACTCGTCGGCGAACTCGTCCCGCGCGTCCACCACGACCGCCTCGACGGCACCGCAGTCGAGCGCGCGCTGGCGCACCACGTTCATATCCTCGCCACCCTGCCCCAGGTCGATGGCCACGGCCACGACCTCGGCGCCGGTCTCCTTGCCGATCCAGCTGATGGCCACGGAGGTGTCCAGCCCACCGGAGTAGGCGAGTACGACGCGATCGGACATGTTCTGGTGCTCCTCGATGCTTTCGATGGTGCGGATGATGTTCGTGGTCTGCGTGCGCGAGCCCGCGGTCTTCCCAGCAGTATGCTGGCCCGTTGCCGGATCGGTGCGCGCCGCCGCTACAAATGATTATGCACGATGGTGCAATCTCATTCATAATCGGGGTGGCAACGCCCTCTACCTGGGGGTATACCGTGCCCGGAAATGGTTGCGATCGTCGCTCACCCCTTCCCCGCCCACCCGCCGTATGAGACGCTGATCACACCTATCGGCGCTCGACAGGCAGAGGAGGAGAGACCGTGCAGATGTTGCAGCAGTGGGCGCAGGACAATTACGAGACGATCGGTTTCTTCGTCGTCAATCTCGGCAACGCCGCCCTGACCATCGGAAAATGGGGCATCGAGATGGCCACCCCGCTCCTGCAGGAGCTGGTGAACAACCACTGAGCCCGGCGCATACCGTGTCGCCCGTCAGCTGATCACCGATCCACGGCGCAGCAGCGGTGACATCCTGCTGTTCGTCGCCCCGCGCGAACGGCACCTGCTCATATTTTCGATTTCGCAGCTTCTCGATCGGATCGAGACAGTCCTCCAGAAACCCGAAGCCGGTGCGTCTGTCTGGAGTAGTGACCTGGCGGCGCCGTTCGGTCAGGAACCGTCGGTGCGGGTAAGGGTGGTCTGGAGCAGGATCCAATTGGGTGAGGTCATCTCCAAAGGCATGACCCCGGCGGACGCTCGGACTGTGAGTTGATCGCCTCCGGCTTCGACGTCCAGCGCGCCGCCGCGGCGCGCCAACTTGTCCTTCGACATCCGCGTCACCGCGTCGGCCACCGTCGAACGGACCTGATCGGTGTCGAATCCCGGCGCCACCTCGGTGAGATCCGCGGGTAACCGCTCGGCCGTGGAGCCGATCTGTTTGCGGTCCCCGAGGAACCTGGCCGACCATGAGGAAGCCGACCCGTCTGCGGGCCGGTTGAATGCGAATTCACCGATCTCGGCCCCGCCGAAGTGGCATTCCAATATCCCGCCCTCTGGTACTCGGATCTCCTCGACCCGCCCGCTAACCGTCACTCCGCTGCCTGCGACCCCCGGTGTGTAGACCAGACGAACCCCGTCCTTGCCCGCGATTCGCAGTCCGTGATTCACCGGCAGCGCAGCGATATCGGCGGCACCGCGATCACCCAGAAGCCCGGCCAAAGTCTCACGTATCTGCTGTCCTGACATGGTCGGCGAGAATTCGGCCGACCGCTCCTCACGGGCGGCAGCGTCGCCCACCGCCGGGGGTGGTACTGCCCCACCGGACCGCTCGATCCGGGGTACTTGCTCGCGATCGCTGCCGGGGATCGTCGTTCCTGCCGCCTCCGCCGTGTGTCCGGCCTGCCGGATAGGGGTCTCGGCCGCCCGGGCCGTGTCGGGAATGACCTTGTTGGCCAGTGGCTCTGCTACACGCTTACCGAACCACTTACCCCGCACAACCACACCCTCGCTCAACTCGGCAGGAACGACGATACGACCGCCTCGCGGACGGGATCCGATGGCGCGTAGGTGTCGATCAGGTCCGTCGATAGTAGCGAATCAACCGGCCTCGCTCGGCAATGCGGCAGGGCGATAGACCCCAGAAGTCCGGCGCCGGGAAGGCCGCATCGGAAATGCGGTAGCGTCACGGCATTCCGATGAATGTGGGAGGAGCGGCGGTGCTGGGGGTGGGCGCGACCTTCGCCGGATACCGGATCGAAGGGGTGCTGGGACAGGGCGGTATGGGGACGGTGTACCTCGCCCGCCATCCGCGGCTCCCGCGCCGTGTCGCCTTGAAACTGCTGAATCGCGAGGTGAGCACCGATACCGAACTCACCCGCCGATTCGAACTCGAGGCCGATGTCGTCGCCCGGCTGGAGCATCCGGGAATCGTCGGGGTGTTCGACCGTGGAACAGACGACGGGCACCTGTGGATCGCCATGCAGTACATCCGGGGCACCGACGCGGCGAGCTGGGACGCCCGCGCGCACCCGCCCGCGACCGCGGTCCGCCTGCTCGGCGAGACCGCGGCGGCACTCGACTACGCGCACAGCCGGGGTGTGCTGCACCGCGATGTGAAACCGGCCAACATCCTCATCGCCGATGCCGAATCGCTGCGTGAATCCCATTCGGTGCTGACCGATTTCGGTATCGCGCGGCTCACCGACGCCAATACGAGACTGACCGCCACCGGCGCGTTCACCGCCACCCTCGCCTACGGTTCCCCGGAGCAGCTCTCCGGTGCGGTGGTCGATCACCGCTCCGATCAGTACTCGCTGGCCTGCACCCTGTTCGCGGTTCTCGCCGGCCGGCCCCCGTACGCCTCCACGAACCCCGGCCAGGTGGTGATGGGGCATATCTCGCAACCACCGCCACGGCTCACCGCCAGCCGCCCGGATCTGCCCGCCACCGTCGACCCGCTGGTGGCCCGCGCGATGGCCAAACAGCGCGAGGACCGTTTCCGCGACTGCGGTCAGTTCGTCACCGCGGTACGCGACGCTCTGGAGGGCCGCCATATCGCGGCACCGCCGGCGACCCCGGTGACACCCGTGCCGGTCGCGCGGCCGGTGGCCGCGCCCACCCCACCGGAAGTCCGCGTGGGTCACGCTTCCCGGCCGCAACCGTTTCCGGCGCCGCAGCGGGTGGCGACCGATCCGCGGCCACCGGTCGCCGACAGGCCATCGGTGGCCGACCCGCGGCCACCGGACGCCCGGTCGTGGCCGCGACCTCCGGCGCCCGGGCCGCGACCGTCCCGCTGGACCGCCGTCACCGCCGGTGTGGCCACTCTGCTCGTCGCGGTCATCCCGGTGTTCGTCTTCTGTGTGGGGCTGGTGGAGACCGCGCGAATGACCGTGGACGCCGATCCCGCCGGGCGCGCGGAGCTCGGCTACTCGGTGCTCGCGCTCCTGTTCATCGGAGTCGTTTCCCTGCTCTGGGTGAGCGGCGGGCTGCTGTTGCTCACGGGCAGACGGTCGGGTCGCGTGCTCACGCTGGTGAGCTCGGTGATCGGCGTGCTGACGGCGATCGGCGCGACGGTGGCCGCCGTCGCCACGAGCGAACCGGCGGTCCTGGCGCTCACCGGTCCGCTGCTGCTGCTGTCGGCGCTCGCATTCGGCTGTGCCGCCGCACCCGCCACCGGGCGGTGGCTGTCGTATCGGACCTCCGTGCGGGCCGGCGGACCCAGGTACTGACCCGACCGCGGGTCACGGCCGCGGAATCAAGCGAGATTCTCGATTTTCGCGGCCAGTTCGGCGCCGGTGAGCGGCTCGCGCGCGATCACCGCGATGGTGTCGTCTCCGGCGATCGTGCCGACGATATAGGGCAGCGAGGCCCGGTCCAGGGCACTGGCCAGGAAATGGGCGGCGCCCGGCGGAGTGCGCAGGACCGCGATGTTACCGCTGGAATCGGTGGAGACCAGCAGATCACCGAGCAATTTGGCCAGTCGGTCCGTACCGCCGGTGACCCCGCGCACCGGACTGCCGTCCTCCGGCACCACGTACACCCCGGCGCCGCCGTCGGCGGCCCGGAGCTTCACCGCGCCCAGTTCGTCCAGATCACGCGACAGCGTCGCCTGGGTGGTCTCGATTCCCTCCGCCGCGAGCAGAGCGGCGAGTTCGGTCTGACTGCGCACCGGGTGCGCGGCCAACAGCGCGATGATCCGCGACTGCCGGCCGGCGCGGGTGGCGGCGGTGACCGGTCCCGCCGGATGTATCCGGGCCTCGCTCATCGTCGTCGCGCGTCCTCGCGTGCCAGCAGCCACACCAGTAGCGCCTTCTGCGCGTGCAGCCGGTTCTCCGCCTCGTCCCAGACCACGCTCTGCGGCCCATCGAGGACCTCGTCGGTGATCTCCTCGCCCCGGTGGGCGGGCAGGCAGTGCAGCACGATGGCGTCGGCACCGGCCCGGGACAGCAACTCGGTGTTCACCTGGTACGGCCGGAACGGGCCGACGCGGTCCAGGCCGTCGCTCTCCTGCCCCATGGAGGTCCAGGTGTCGGTGACCAGCACATCGGCGCCGTCGGCCGCGATCAGCGGATCCTCGGTGATGACGATGCTGCCGCCGGTGTCGGCGGCGCGGGCCTCGGCGGCTTCGACCACCTCGGGCGCGGGCAGGAAACCCGCGGGGGCGGCGATGCGGACGTGCAGTCCGGCGGTGATCCCGCCCAGCAGCAGCGAATGCGACATATTGTTGGCGCCGTCACCGAAGTAGGCCAGCCGCAGACCGCGCAGCCCACCCTTGTGCTCGGTGATGGTGAGCAGATCGGCCAGCACCTGACAGGGATGGAATTCGTCGGACAGGGCATTGACCACCGGCACCGTGGCGGTGGACGCCATCTCCTCGAGCCGGTGCTGGCCGAAGGTGCGCCAGACGACGGCCTCGACATAACGCGACAGCACCCGCCCGGTATCGGCCAGGGTTTCGTCACGCCCCAGCTGGGTCGTCTGTCCGTCCACCACGATCGCGTGCCCGCCGAGCTGGGCGATACCCAGCTCGAAGGAGAACCGGGTGCGGGTGGAGTTCTTGTCGAAGATCACCCCGACACCGCGCGGTCCCTCCAGCGGCCGGTGCGCGAACGGGCTCTTCTTCAGTTCGGCGGCCAGGGCCAGCACCTCGGCCTGTTCGGCGGGGGTCAGATCGTCGTCACGTAGGAAATGACGGACAGCGGTGGCCGGTTGTAGAGAGGCGGTCATCCGCGCGGTCCTTTCGTTTCGGCCAGCACCTCGTCGAGGATCCCCGGCAGATCCAGCACGAGGTTGTCGGCCTGGGTTTCGGTGAGCACCAGCGGCGGCGCCAACCGGATCACATCGGGTTTGGCCGGGTTCACCAGATAACCGGCGGCCCGCGCGCGGGCCTCCACCCGGGGCGCCACCGGGGCGGTGAGCCCGATCCCGATCAGCAGGCCGGCCCCTCGCACATCGGCGATCAGCGGATGCTCGAGCACCGCGATCCCGTCACTGAGCCGTTTACCCACCGATTCGACGTGTTCGAGCAGCCCGTCGTCCTCGAGCGTGCGCAGTACGGCAAGTGCCGCGGCCGCGCAGACCGGGTTACCACCGAAGGTGGTGCCGTGCATTCCGGGGGTGAACAGTTCGGCCGCCGGCCCGGTGGCCAGGACCGCCCCGATCGGCAGACCGGCGCCCAGGCCTTTGGCCAGGGTGATGACATCGGGGGTGATACCGAACGACTGGTGCGCGAACATCTTGCCGGTGCGGCCGATACCGGTCTGCACCTCGTCCAGGATCAGCAGTGCCCCGGCCCGCGCGGTGATCTCCCGGGCGCGCACGAGATAGTCCATGGGCGGCACGACCACGCCGCTCTCACCGAGCATCGGCTCGAGGAAGACCGCGGCCGTATCGGAGTCGACCGCGCGCTCCAGGATCCGGGCGTCGCCGTAGGGGATGTGCACCACCCCGGGCGGCATGGGTTCGAACGGCGCACGTTTGGACGGCTGACCGGTGAGTGCGAGCGCGCCCATGGTGCGGCCGTGGAACGCCTCGTCACAGGCGATGATCTTGCGCCGGCCGGTGAGCCGGGCCAGTTTGAAGGCCGCCTCGTTGGCCTCGGTACCGGAGTTGCAGAAGAAGGCACGGCCGTCACCGTCGCCGAAGTGCCCGAGCAGCCGCTCGGCGAGCTCGATCACCGGTTCGCTGCCGTACAGATTCGAGACGTGACCGAGCGTGCCGAGCTGGTCCATCACCGCGTTGAGGATGGCGTGATGCGCGTGGCCGAGGCTGTTGACCGCGATCCCGCCGACGAAATCGACGTAGCGGTTGCCGTCCGCGTCGTACACCACCGCGCCGGTACCCCGGGTCAGCACGACCTCCGGCGTGGGGTAGTTGCGCATCATCACGTTCGACCAACGTTGCCGCAGTTCCGCAGTGTTCATGCTCTGACTCCGTTTTCCTCGTTCGCCGGCGGTGTGACCATGGTCCCGATGCCCTCCCCGGTGAAAAGTTCCAGCAGTACCGAATGGGGTACGCGACCGTCGATGACGTGCGCGCTCGATACGCCACCGCGGACCGCGCGCAGGCACGCCTCCATTTTGGGCACCATTCCCGCGTCCAGCGACGGCAGCAGGTCGGCCAGCGCGTCGGTGTCGATCACGCTGGTCAGCGAGGAGCGGTCGGGCCAATTCGTGTACAGGCCCTCGACGTCGGTGAGTACCACCAGTTTCTCGGCGCCGATCCCTTCGGCCAGCGCGGCGGCCGCGGTATCGGCATTGATGTTGTGCACCACGCCGTCGGCGTCGGGGGCGATGGTGGACACCACCGGGATCCGGCCCGCGCGGATGAGGTCGAGCACCGAATCCGGGTGTACGTCGGTGACATCGCCGACCAGGCCGATATCGGTGGCCTGGCCGTCGACGAACACCGTGCGGCGGGTGGCGGTGAAGAGCCGGGCATCCTCACCGGAGATTCCGACGGCGTAGGGCCCGTGCGCGTTGATCAACCCGACCAGCTCCCGGCCGACCTGACCGAACAGCACCATCCGCACCACCTCCATCACCTCGGGTGTGGTGACCCGGAAGCCGCCGCGGAACTCCCCGGTGAGACCGAGGCGTTCCAGCATGGCCGAGATCTGCGGTCCGCCCCCGTGTACCACCACCGGGTGCACGCCGACGGTGCGCAGGAAGGCCATATCGGCGGCGAAGGCACGTTTGAGGCCCTCGTCGATCATGGCATTGCCGCCGTATTTCACCACCACGATCTTGTCGCGGAATTTCTGCAGCCAGGGCAGCGCACCGGCGAGGATATGGGCTTTGTCCAGCGCGGACAGTTCGTGCAACGCGTCGGTCATGAGCTGTAGGCCGAGTTCTCTTCGACGTAGCCGTGGGACAGGTCGGTGGTGCGGACCGTGGCGGTCCCGTCGCCCAGGCGCAGGTCGACGACCACATGGATATCCGCGCCGGACAGGTCGACCTCACGCGCGCCGGGCGCGCCCGTCCCGTCGACGCAGACCGGGAAGCCGTTGAACGACACCGAGATCAGGTCCGGGTCCAGTTCGATGGGCGCGGTGCCCACCGCGGCCAGCACCCGCCCCCAGTTCGGGTCGGAACCGAACATGGCGGTTTTGACCAGGCTGTCCCGGGCGATGACCCGGGCCGCGACGAGCGCGTCGTCCTCGGTGCTCGCCCCCTCGACTGTGACCAGCACCCGCTTGGTGACCCCTTCGGCGTCGGCCATCAGCTGACCGGCCAGGTCGTCGCAGACCGTGAGGACGGCCGCGTCCAGTTCGTCCTGGGTGGGGGTGACCTCACTGGCGCCGTTGGCCAGCAGCAGGACCGTGTCGTTGGTGGACATGGCACCGTCCACGTCGAGACGGTCGAAGGTGAGCCGGGTGGCCCGCCGCAGCGCGGTGTCGAGTTGTTCGGCACTCGCCACGGCATCGGTGGTCAGCACCACCAGCATGGTCGCCAGGCCGGGGGCCAGCATGCCCGCCCCCTTGGCCATCCCGCCCACATTCCACTTGTCCGGATGGTGCAGGGACGCTTCCTTGGGCACGGTGTCGGTGGTCATGATGGCGTGCGCGGCATCGGTGCCGCCGGACATCCCACCGCCCATCTCGTGCACTATCTCGGTGACCGCGGGCAGCAGTTTGTCCATCGGCAGCCGGTCGCCGATGAGGCCGGTGGAGCACACCGCGATCTCACCGGCCCCGGTCTCGGTACCCCAGTTGCTCAGGGCGGCAGCGAGTTCCTCGGCGGTGCGGTGCGTGTCCTGGAAACCCTCCGCTCCGGTGCAGGCGTTGGCGCCGCCGGAGTTCAGGATCACCGCCCGCAGCCGTCCGGCCTTCAGGACCTGCTGCGACCACAGCACCGGTGCGGCCTTCACCTTGTTGGTGGTGAACACGCCGGCCGCCGCGTAGTCGGGGCCCTCGTTGAAGACGAGCGCGAGATCCGGACCGCCCTTGGCCTTGAGACCGGCGGCGATCCCGGCGGCCCGGAAGCCCAGCGGTGCGGTGACACCCTGGTTGTGCACGAGATTTCCGTTCTTGTCGGTGGTCACGGTGCCACTCCTACGGTGGACAGCCCGGCGGTTTCGTCGAAGCCGAGCGCGAGGTTCATGGACTGCACCGCGCCGCCGGCGGTGCCCTTGGTCAGATTGTCGATCGCACCGATCACCACCAGCAGTCCGGCGTCGGTGTCGACCGCGACCTGCAGCGTGACGGAATTCGCGCCCAGCACCGAACCGGTCTGGGGCAGGACGCCCTCGGGCAGCAGGTGCACGAAGGGCTCGTCCGCATAGGCCTTCTCGTAGACGGCGCGCGCCTCGGCCGCGTCCACCCGCACCGGCGCGGTGCAGGTGGCGAGGATTCCGCGCGGCATGGGCGCGAGCACCGGGGTGAACGACACCCGGACCGGAGCACCGGCGACCGCCGACAGATTCTGGGTGATCTCGGGGGTGTGCCGGTGCGCACCGGCCACGCCGTAGGCCCGTGCCGACCCCATGACCTCGGACCCGAGCAGGCCGACATCGAGTTTGCGGCCCGCTCCGGAGGTGCCGCTGACGGCGACGACGTGCACCGTCGGCTCGACGATGCCCGCGGCGACCGCGGGGGCCAGCGCCAGACTGCTGACCGTCGGATAGCAGCCGGGGACCGCGATACGGGTGGCGCCCCGCAGCGATTCCCGCGCCCCCGGCAGCTCCGGCAGGCCGTAGGGCCAGCTCCCCGCATGGGGGCCGCCGTAGTAGCGGTCCCAGGCGGCCGGGTCGGTGAGCCGGAAATCGGCACCGCAGTCGATGATCACCGTGGATTCGGGCAGTTCGGCCGCCAAGGCCGCCGACTGCCCGTGCGGCAGGCCGAGGAACACGATGTCGTGGCCGGCGAGCTCGGTGGCCGTGGTCGGGGCGAGGATCCGGTCCGCGAGCGGCAGCAGCTGTGGCTGCAGTGCGCCCAGCGCGGTGCCCGCGTTGTTACCGGCGGTCAGCGCCCCGATCTCGAGGCGCCCGGCTCGGTACTCCGGATGCCCCAGCAACAGACGCAGCACTTCCCCGCCCGCGTAACCACTGGCACCGGCGACGGCCACGCGCAGGGGTCCGTTCCGGTCGGGCATATCCGTGAGATCAGCCATGTCATGATTATGCACGACCATGCAAGCTCATTCACAAACCGGTCCCCGCAGACCTTCTACCAGCCGTCGGGCGCGGTGCGACGACCCGCGAATGGGCGACTACCACCGTAGGCCGATCCGAACCCTGCCGGATGCGTCGCGCTCGGAGGCGGGGGTCCACCGCGGTCAACGACCACTGCCGGGCGGAGAGTTCCTCGTCCGACAGGAGGCGGGCTCCGCGGCCGCGCCCGGACCCGCACGGGGCCGAGTTCGCCGAACGGGGCGAGGTGCCGATCGCGCTCTGTTCCGATAAATCACGGGTCCGCCGATCGGCTAGCATTAGAACATGTGTTCGAACGGCAGGTTGCGGGACCGGCTCGACGCCTTGGAGGAGGCCGTCGACGTACTGCTCTGCTGCGACCTCGCCGCGGTTCCGGACGGCGAGCTCGGCGCGGCACTCGCCCGGCTCGAATCACGGACACGCACCCTCGTGGGCCTGACCGCGCGACTGGCACACGAGCGCAAACAGCGCCCCGCCCCCTCGCTCCACAAGGCGCCCGTGGGCGACGCCGAATCGCCCGCGGCGGCCCCGGCCGCCGCGCCGCGGCACACCTCGCACTCGCCCCGCCCGAAGCGATCGGGCATTGTTGCCGATGACCGCAGCACCGTGGCCCGAGGAGTTACCGTGACCGCACCCGTGCGCGTGGAGCGCACCGGCGACGTCGTCGTCTGGACCATCGACAATCCCGAGCAGCGCAACCCGATCTCCGACGAGGCGACGATCGAGGCCCTGGAGAACGCGGTCCGGGCCGCCGACCGCGACCATTCGATCCGGGTGGCGATCCTCACCGGAGCGGGAACAGCGTTCAGCGCCGGCGGCAATATCAAACACATGCGGGACAAGGCCGGCATGTTCGGCGGCGCCCCGGCCGAGCTGCGCCAGGGCTATCGGCACGGTATCCAGCGCATCCCCAAGGCGCTGTACCACTGCGAGATCCCCACCATCGCGGCGGTGAACGGCCCGGCCATCGGCGCCGGCTGCGACCTCGCCCTCATGTGCGATATGCGGATCGCCGCCACCACCGCCACCTTCGCGGAGAGCTTCGTCCGCCTGGGCCTCATTCCCGGCGACGGCGGCGCCTGGCTGCTGCCGCGCGCAGTGGGGATGGCCCGTGCCAGCCAGCTGGCGTTCACCGGAGCCACCATCGATGCCGCCACCGCGTTCGAGTGGGGAATGGTCAACGAGGTCGTCGAACCCGACCGGCTACTCGAGACCGCCCACCGGCTCGCGGCCGAGATCGCGGTCAATCCACCGCACGCGCTGCGGATGACCAAACGGCTGTTACGCGAGGGCCGGCAGCAGAGCCTGGAAACGCTGCTGGAACTCTCCGCGGCGATGCAGGCCGTCGCCCACCACACCGCCGATCACGACGAAGCCGTCGCCGCCATGCTGGAGCGGCGCACGCCTCGGTTCACCGGGCAGTGACGACCGTCCGGACTGGCACCGGCCCGGCGCATCAGGGATATTCGGAGATCAGTGTGGCCACCGTCGCGGGCACGAGCGCTTCGAACACGTGTGGCACATCGGCCGGATAGGCGATGTAGTCGCCCGGGGTGAGTTCCACGAGTTCGCCGGCCGTCCCGACGAGCGCGCGACCCGCACCGAGCAGGACATGTTCGACGGTCCCGGGAAGGTGCGGCTGCGAGGCCCGGCGCTGCCCCGGCTCGGCGGCGATGCGATAGATATCGCGGCGCACCCCCGCCGGGCCGACCGCCAGCAGGGTGGCCCGGTAATCGGCCTCGGCCGAGAACACCTCCGGCCCCTCCGCGGCCCGGATCACCCGGGTCTGCGGCCGCGGGGGGTCGAGCAGACGCGAGAACGGCACCTCCAGCGCCAGGCACAGTGCCCAGAGGGTCTCCAGGCTGGGGTTTCCGCTGCCCGATTCGAGCTGCGAAAGGGTCGATTTCGCGATACCGGCCCGCCGGGCCACCTCGGTCAGCGACAGTTCCGCGCGCAGGCGTTCCCGGCGCAGGGACGCGGCGATCACCTGCTGCGGGGTGCGGCCGGGACCGCCGCCGGAGTGACCGGCCGGCCGATCGTTCGGTTCGGCATTACCTTGTTCGGTTTGACGAACGACAGAATCCATGTTCACCATGGTAGTCATGCGTTCGTTATGGCGAACGGTCGATCCGCCGACCCGGTCACTGATCACCGCGCTCTGCCTCGCGGTCACCGTGGCCGGGATGTCCTACGGGGCCACGGCCGTCGCGGCCGGTTTCCCACTGTGGTTCCCCGTCGCACTCGGGGTGCTCGTTCTGGCCGCCGGATCGGAGTTCTTGTTCCTCGGCATCGTCGCCGCCGGCGGCAGCCCGTGGGCCGCGCTGGTCGCGGGCCTGCTGATCAACGCTCGCCATATCGGCTACGGCCTCGCGGTTCCCGCGGTTCTCGGCACCGGGCTGCGCGGTCTGCGCCGCGCCCATCTGCTCAATGACGAGACCGTGGCGGTGGCGCTGGCCCAGCGCACGACCGAGCACGGCCGGGCGGCCTATCTGGCCTGCGGAGCCGGCATCCTGATGGTCTGGCCCGGCGGGACGCTGCTGGGCGGGCTACTCGGCACCGCGGTGCCCGATCCCGGTGTCTTCGGGGTGGACGCGGTGTTCCCGGCGGTATTGCTGGGCCTGATCATGCCCGCACTGCACGAGCCAGCGGTCCGGCGCGGCGCTCTCGCCGGAGGCGTTCTGGCGCTGTTCACGACCCCGCTGCTGCCGCCGGGCCTGCCGGTTCTGCTGGCCGCCGCGGCCGCCGCGCTCACGATCCCACGACGGGGGTCGCGGTGAACGACCTCGGATACCTGATGGGCGCCGCCCTCGCACTGGCGGCCGGAACGTTCGCCTTCCGTCTCGCCGGACCCGCACTCGGGTCCCGGATCACTGTCTCCGACCGGACCACCGCGTTCCTCGAGAACGCGTCGGTCGTCGTGCTCGCCGCCCTCGTGTGCACCACCGCCCTGACCGAGGACGGCGCCGTGGCCGGTTTCGCGCGCCCGGCCGGGGTCCTGGTCGCCGGGGTGTGCTACCGGTTCCGGACACCGCTGCCCGCGGCGCTGGGAGCCGCGGCCGCGACAACGGCCGCGCTGCGGCTGGCGGGCGTGCCGTGACGCCGTGGGCGAGCTACCGTTTCTCGACCACGCGCTCGCCCTCGCCTGGTTTCCAGATGGTCACCCGCAGCAGGTCGTCGCCGACCTCGACCGACGACGCCGAGGTCAGATCGGCCACGAAGAAATGCTCGAACGGCTGGTTCCGCAGGTCCAGACCGCTGTCCTCGTACAGGTACTCGGCGAAACGGGCGTGCAGCGCGGTATCCGGATCGTCGATCACCAGGCCGAACAGTTTGGCGTCCCCGTCGGCGACCATGGTGTCCTCGGTCGCGGTGTGCAGGCAGAAGCGCGGATCGCGCGCGAGATCCCGGAATTTGGTGGTGCCCGGCATCCCGACGATGACCAGCTTCTCCTCGAAGATGAGCGGTTCCACCGGGCTGATCCGGGGGTAACCGTCCGAACGCAGGGTGGCGAGCATGCACAGATTGCTGGTCGCGGCGTGGCGACGACGGAAGATCTCGCTGATCCGCGGCGCCTCGGCGGTGAATTCACTCCAGGTCGTCATACAGCCGACGGTACGACTACCGGCGCCGCCGCGGGAGACGCCGAGCCCGATCCGAGACGAACGGGTCCGCCACCCGGCCGGCGGACCCGCATCAGCCCGAGTTGCGCAGCGCCGTGGCCAAACCGTTCATCGTGAGCAGGATGCCGCGTTTCACCAGTTCGGAATCGTCGCCGGCGCGTAACCGGCGCAGCAGTTCGACCTGCATCTGGTTCAGCGGTTCCAGGTACGGGAACCGGTTGCGGATGGACTCCGCCAGCGACGGATTGTCGGCCAGGAGATGATCGTTGCCGGTGATGGCGGCGTGCACGGCGACCGTGCGGGCATGCTCGCGTTCGATCATCCCGAAGATGCGCTCGCGCAACTCGACATCGTCGACCAACTCGGCGTACCGCGCGGCGATGGCGAGATCGCTCTTGGCCATCACCTGCGCCAGGTTGGACAGCACGGTGCGGAAGAACGGCCAGCGCCGGTACAGGTCCGAGAGCCGGGCGAGCCGGTCGGGATCGCCGTCGATCCACTCCTCGAGCGCCGTCCCGGTGCCGTACCAGCCGGGCAGCATCACCCGCGCCTGGCTCCAGGACATCACCCACGGGATGGCCCGCAGATCCGAGACCGAATTCGTGGGTTTACGGGAGGCCGGACGGCTGCCGATATTGAGGTCGCCCACTTCGGCGACCGGGGTCGACTGCCGGAAATACTCCACGAAGCCGGGGGTCTCGTGCACCAGCCGCGCGTAGGCGGCGCGGGCCCGGGCCGCGAGTTCGTCCATGAGCGCGTAGGAGGGTTCGGCGTCGGCGCCCAGGCCCTCGACATCGAGCAGCGTCGATTCGAGGGTGCCGGCGATGAGCGATTCGAGATTGCGGTGCGCCGAACCGCGTTCGGCGTACTTCGCCGCGATGACCTCCCCCTGTTCGGTCAGCCGCAGGGAACCCCGCACCGCGCCGGCGGGCTGCGCGAGGATCGCGTCGTAACTGCGGCCGCCGCCGCGCCCGACCGTGCCACCGCGGCCGTGGAAGAGCCGCAGCCGGATCCCGTGTTCGCGCGCCAGCTCCACCAGGTCCAGTTCCGCCCGGTACAGCGCCCAGTTGGCGGCCAGGTATCCCCCGTCCTTGTTCGAATCGGAGTAACCCAGCATCACCTCCTGGCGCATTCCGCGCGCCGCCACCAGCTCGTGGTACTCCGGCACCCGCAGGGCCGCCGCCAGTGTCGACGCACCGGCCGCGAGATCCTCGATGGTTTCGAACAGCGGCACGATCCCGGCCGGGCAGGAGGGCCCACTGTCCGCGTCCCCCGGGTCCAGCAACCCGCCCTCCTTGAGCAGCAGGGCGGCTTCGAGCAGATCACTGACCGAGGTACACATCGAAATGATGTAGTTGGGGACCGCGTCCGGGCCCAGCGTGGCGACCACCGCAGCGCCCGCGCGCACGACTCCCAGCTCTTTGGCAGCCTGCTCGCCGATCCGGGCCCGCGGCCCCAGCAGCGGCCGGCGGGTCCGCAGTTCCCGGGTGAGCAGCTCGACCCGCTCGGGCTCGGGCAGGCTCGGATAATCCGGATGTACGCCCGCCCAGGCCAGCAGTTCGGCGACGACCTGTTCATGGGTTTCGGAATTCTGGCGCATATCCAGGCCCTGGAGATGGAACCCGAAGGTTTCCACCGCACAGCGCAGCGACGCGAGGCGGTCGTCGGCGAGCAGTGCGTCCCCGCCGGCGCGCAGCGAGGCGTCGACCGTGCCGAGGTCGTCGAGCAACTCCCGGGGTGTGGCGTAGGGGGTGCCGCCGGCGCGCTCGCCGGCGCCCGATGATTCGAACTCCCAGGGACCCGCCGACTCGGGAGCCAACGCGGCGACGGCGCGCCGCGCGGTCGCGGTGAGCCGGACCCGGATGCCGTACAGGGCGCGACGGTACGGTTCGTCGGCGTAGGTCGTCGGGTCCGGATAACCGCGGTCGGCGAGTTCGCGCAGTTCCGGGGTCACCGGGACCAGCCGCGCCGAGAGCGCCAGCGTCTTCTCCAACTGCACCAGTTCGCGCAGGTAGCGCGCGAACGCGACACCCGCGGCCTGTGCAGCCGCCGTACGCACCACGTCCGCGGTGACATAGGGGTTACCGTCCCGGTCCCCGCCGATCCACGAACCGGGCCGCAGCATGGGTTTCGCCAGCAACCGCTGTTCGGGCCAGCGCGACCCCAGCGCCGTGCGCACGCTCGCGTTGATCGCGGGGATGACATCGAACAAGGTGAGTTCGTAGTACCGCAGTCCGACGGCGATCTCGTCCTGGATACGCAGCCGCGACAGCCTGATCAGCGCCGTCCGCCACAGGGTGAGCACCTGCCGCCGGATCTCGAGCTCGAGCTGTGCTCGTTCGGATTCGGGGGCGCGCTGCCGCCGGCGCATCAACTCGGTGACCCGGGTCTGGGTATCGAATACGGTCCGACGCCGGGTCTCGGTGGGGTGGGCGGTGATCACCGGGGAGACCAGCGCGTCGGCGAGCAGTTCGGCCACCCGCTCGCCCGGCACCGCCGCCGCGTCCAGTTTGCGGTAGGTCGCGGCCAGGGAGGAATCCTGCGGTGCTTCTCCGGCCGCCTCGTGCGCGGCGCGGCGGCGGTCGCGCTGGATGTCCTCGGCGAGATTCGCCAGCAGCACGAAATAGCTGAATGCCCGGATCAGCGGTAGCGCCACCGTGATGTCGACACCGGCCAGCATTTCGCCGACCGCGCTGCGCTCCACCTCCTCCCGCCGGACCCGGAACGCTTCCACCCGCACCCGTTCCACGAGGTCGAAAACCTCGGGACCCTCGTGATCGCGAATGGTGTCACCGAGCACGCCGCCGAGGAACCGGATGTCCTCGCGCAGCGGCAGGGTCGCGTCGTTTCCTTCAGCGGTCTGCGCATCGCCCATGATCAGCAGTATGGACGGCCACCGTGCCGGTAGCTGTGACGACGCACACGGCCGCGCCCGGCTGTGTGCGCCGGACGCCGCAGAAACCGGCTATCGGCACAGGTGACCGCCTCCTACCGCTCAGCCCAGCGGCTGGGAGAAACGCAGGAAGTTGCCCCAGGGGTCGGCGAAACCACAATCGCGCACCCCGTAGACCTGATCGGCGGGTTCCTGGGTGACCCGCACCCCGGCGTCGCGCAGCCGGGCGAAGGTTTGGTCCACCGAATCCGTGACGAAGATCAGTGTGCCGTGCGCACCCGCGGCCAACCGGCGCTGCGCCTCGGCGCTCTGCTCGGGGTCGGGCACCATGGATGGGGTCTCCAGAATGAACTCGATACCGGGCTGTCCGGCCGGCCCCACGGTGACCCAGCGCAGCGGGCCCAGCGGCAGATCCGCGCGGACCTCGAGGCCGATCACGTCCCGATAGAACTCGAGGGCCTCTTGCTGATCGCCGACCAGCACACCGATATGCGACAGTGCGAGGTCTTTACCGTCCGCCATCCGATTCTCCTTTGCTGCGGGTACGTCCGTACCGGGTCCGGCCGGGTCGATTCGCTCCGGCCGGTATGAACATCACACAGGACGCGCCGCGGACCCGGAATTCATCGCAGGACCGGAAATTCGTTCAGCGGAGTGCGTCCGCGCCGGACCGGGACTGCTCCGCCAGCCATACCGCGGCCGCGACAACGCCCGCGGTGAACACCAGTTCGGCGCAGTTGGTGAGCAACATGGGCGGCATGGCCGCCGAGACCACGGTCATGATCACGGTGGTCACGGTCCAGAGCCGGTACCCACGCACCCGCCATACCGCCGCGGCCGCCACCAGCACGACCACCACCGTCATCACCGGCGGCAGCAGCCCGGCGACCGACGCGTGCGCGGTGGTGTAGCGCACGGTACCCGCCCACTCCCGCGGTTCCAGCGTGAGCGGAGTCAGCTCGCCCGCCACCCCCAGCACGATCACCGCCGCCGTCCCCGCCGCCACCACGGCCCGGACCCACCGGCTCCGCGCCCACTCCACCCCGGCGCGGGCCGCGGCGGCGCACGCCCACGGCATCAACAGCGGAGTGAGCACGATATGGGCGACGAAGCGCGGCACCGACCAGTTCTCCAGCGTCGCCCCGGCACCGATCCAGCGACCCGCCGCGAGTACCGCGTTGTCATAGGCCAACGCGGCGCACACCAGCGCGGGTACGAGAAACAGCCGGTCGGCGGTGGCCCGGAACCGAAACGCGCACCGGCCGGCGAGCGCCAGCTGACCGGCCGCGAGCACCGCGAAGAGAAGGGAGGCGAGCACGGGAATCCTTTCCGG
>NZ_BAGJ01000073.1 GCF_000308775.1 Nocardia testacea NBRC 100365 | reverse complement strand
TTTCAGCGACTGGACTCAACCAGGGCTTCAATGGGGCAGGTTTTCTAGCTTAACCGTCCAGTGGCTCAGAGTCAAACTCCGCTCTTCGGCCGGCCTGTCAGGCGCTCCTCGTACTACCTCGTTGTCCCTGGTCCCTCCGGCTCGGCGTTTCCGCCTCGCTCCGGGCCCCTGGTCGGTGTCCGTGTCGCTCTGACGTTGAATAAGTTACGCGGCGGGGAACGCTACGTCAAATCGCCACTTCGGCAGGGCGTTTACGCAGTTCAGAGGCTTGCCGAGAGGCGATCGGGCGGGCTGGATCGCCGAAGTGTGACCCAGCCCACCAAGATCAATTTCCGGAAGCCCGCCGGACACCCGCGAAATTCCGCTTGCCACGGCGCAATACGAGCCATTGTCCGTGCAGGTAGTCGCTGCTTTCCGGGGTCCAGTCGAGGTCCTTCACGCGCTCGTTGTTTACCGATGCGCCCCCTTCGTTGACCGCTCGACGGGCCGCGCCACGGCTTTCGCACAAACCGGAGGCCACC
The DNA here is from genome assembly GCF_000308775.1 of Nocardia testacea NBRC 100365. Classification (GTDB taxonomy): domain Bacteria; phylum Actinomycetota; class Actinomycetes; order Mycobacteriales; family Mycobacteriaceae; genus Nocardia; species Nocardia testacea. The sequence continues at coordinate 1,115 of NZ_BAGJ01000073.1, read as the reverse complement.
AGCAGATCGACGATCGTGTCCGCCCCGGGCACGACCTCGGCGACCTTCCCGTCCACGGCCGCCTCACGCAGCGCCGCGGCCAGGGTCGGCTCGTCGAGCTCTCGGAGTTCACCGCGCCCGAACAGCGCCTGACTCGCCAGCTGCACCGAGCGGGTGTTCTCTTCTCCGTGCACCAGCGTGGTCATCTCCGCCGCCAGCCGGCGCTGCGCCTCGCGGGCGTGCGGGCGTTCGGCGGTTGCCTGCTCCAATTCGGACAGCTCCGCGCGATCCAGGAAGGTGAACCAGCGCAGGTACCGCACGACATCGGCATCGGCGGTGTTCACGAAGTACTGGTACCAGGCGTAGGGGCTGGTCAGCTCCGGGTCGAGCCAGAGACTGCCGCCGCCGGTGGATTTGCCGAATTTCTTACCGTCGGCCGAGGTCACCAGCGGGACCGTCAGCGCGTGGACGGCGGCACCGTCCACCCGGCGGTTCAGTTCCACTCCGGCGATGATGTTGCCCCACTGGTCCGAGCCGCCGACCTGCAGCACGCAGTCGTGCGTACGGCGCAGCTGGAGGTAGTCGTTGGCCTGCAACAGCATGTAGCTGAACTCGGTGTAGGAGATGCCCTCCCCCTCCAGGCGCCGCTTGACGGTATCGCGGGCGAGCATCACGTTCACCGAGAAGTGCTTGCCGATATCGCGCAGGAAATCGATCGCGCTCAGCGAGCCGGTCCAGTCCATGTTGTTCACGATCAGCGCGCCGGTCGGCGAATCGTCCAGGTCGACGAACCGCTCGAGTTGCGAACGGATCCGGTCGGCCCAGGCGGCGACGGTGTCGGCGGAGTTCATCGTGCGCTCACCGACATCGCGGGGGTCACCGATCAACCCGGTGGCGCCGCCGGCCAGCACGATCGGCCGGTGCCCGGCCCGCTGGAAGCGTTTCAACGCCAGCAGCGGCACCAGATGACCGGCGTGCAGACTGGCCGCGGTGGGATCGAAACCGGCATAGAGATTGCGCGGGCCCGAGCCCAGCGCCTCCCGGAGCGCGTCGAGGTCGGTGGACTGCGCGATCAGACCGCGCCAGGTCAGTTCGTCGATGATGTCGCTGCTCACGGCTCCATCTTCGCCTACGTC
>NZ_BAGJ01000074.1 GCF_000308775.1 Nocardia testacea NBRC 100365 | reverse complement strand
CGGCCACGGCGCGTCGGCGGGCCGCAACGGCAGGTCGGCGGCCTCGGCCGCGCTCAACGCCAGCAGACCGGCGACGGCGGTGGCGTTCACGATCGTCCCGGCCAGCGCCGCGCGGACCGCCTCGGCGACCGGCATCCGCACCAGTTCCAGGTCGGCTTCCTCGTGTTCGGGGTCCGGTCGCTCGGTGTCGCTGAGCCCGCGCGCCAGATACACCCGCAGCGCCTCGTCGGTGAAACCCGGCGACAGGGCGACATCCACCAGTACCGACCAGTCCCGGGCGGCCAGCCCCGTTTCCTCGGCGAGTTCACGGCGGGCGGCCGCCAGCGGATCCTCGCCCTGGATATCGATCAGGCCGGCCGGGAGTTCGAGCAGCCGCTCGCCGAGCGGATGACGGTACTGGCGGATCAGCACCACCCGGCCGTCATCGTCGACCGCGACCACGGCGACGGCGCCGTGGTGTTCGACCACTTCACGTTCCACGACCCGCCCGTCCGGCATCTCCACCCGGTCCACCCGCAGCGCCAGGATCGCGCCCGAGTACACGAGCCGGCTGTCGACCGTCGCGAAGGCGTGACTGCCGGGTGCCGGGTTCGCGGGGGTCACGACACCCGCTCGGAGGTACCGGCCAGTTCCTCTTCGCCGGGGATGTCGACCGGCAGCCGTTCGGCGAGTTTGTACCGCAGCGCGGCGGCGATCAGTTCGGCGAACAGCGGATGCGGCCGGGTGGGCCGGCTCTTCAGCTCCGGATGGGCCTGGGTGCCGACGAAGAAGGGATGGATATCGGCGGGCAGTTCGACGAACTCCACCAGATGACCATCCGGGGACGTACCGCTGAACCGCAGCCCGCTGGCGGCGATCTTGTCGCGATAGGCGTTGTTCACCTCGTAGCGGTGCCGGTGCCGTTCGGAGACCTCGGTGGCGTGGTAGGCGCGGGCCACCACCGACCCCTTCTCCAGGACCGCCGGATAGGCACCGAGCCGCATGGTGCCGCCCAGGTCCGCCTCCCCGGCCACCGCCTGTTCCTGGTCGGCCATGGTGGAGATGACCGGGTGTTCGGTCTCCGGTTCGAACTCGGCGGAGTTGGCGTCGGTCAGACCCACCGACCGCGCCGCCTCGATGACCATGCACTGCAGGCCCAGGCACAGCCCGAGTAACGGCAGCCCCCGGGTGCGGGCGTGATGGATGGCTCCGACCTTGCCTTCGATCCCCCGGATCCCGAATCCGCCGGGGATGAGGACCGCGTCCACATCGCGCAGGGCGGCCTGCGCACCGGCCGGCGTCTCGCAATCGTCGGACTGTACCCAGCGCAGTTTCACCTTGGCCCGGTGCGCGAAACCACCGGCCCGCAGCGCTTCGGTGACCGACAGATAGGCGTCGGGCAGATCCACGTACTTACCGACCAGCGCGACCTCCACCGTCTCCCGCGGCGCGTGGACGCGGTCGAGGAGATCACCCCAGATCGTCCAGTCCACGTCCCGGAACGGCAACCCGAGTTTGCGCACGACGTAGGCATCGAGGGCCTCCCGGTGCAGCACCTTGGGAATGTCGTAGATCGACGGCGCGTCGGGAGTGGAGATACAGGCGTCGACGTCCACGTCGCACATCAGCGCGATCTTGTTCTTCAGGCCGGCCGGTACCTCACGATCGCAGCGCAGGATCAGCGCGTCGGGCTGGATACCGATACTGCGCAGCGCGGCCACCGAGTGCTGAGTGGGTTTGGTCTTGAGCTCGCCCGAGGGCGCCAGGTACGGGACCAGCGACACGTGCAGGAAGAAGACATTGTCGCGGCCGACATCGTGGCGGATCTGCCGAGCCGCCTCGAGGAACGGCTGCGATTCGATGTCGCCCACCGTGCCGCCGATCTCGGTGATCACCACATCCGGTTCCTGCCCCTGCAGGTCCGGTCCGCGCATGGCCAGGATGCGGGCCTTGATCTCATCGGTGATGTGCGGGATGACCTGCACGGTATCGCCCAGGTATTCGCCGCGCCGTTCCTTGGCGATCACCGACGAGTACACCTGACCGGTGGTGACGTTGGCGTCCCGGGAGAGATCCCGGTCGAGGAAGCGTTCGTAGTGCCCCACATCGAGGTCGGTCTCGGCCCCGTCCTCGGTCACGAACACCTCGCCGTGCTGGAACGGATTCATGGTGCCGGGATCGACGTTCAGATAGGGGTCGAGTTTCTGCATGGTGACCCGTAGCCCCCGCGCGGTCAGCAACTGACCGAGGCTGGAGGCGGTGAGACCCTTACCGAGTGAGGAGGCGACGCCACCGCTGACGAAAATATGCTTGGTGGCTGCCCGCGCCTGAATCCGTGTATGACCCACGGGTCTTCACGGTAACACGAAACCCGGGCGACGATCGACCGCCACTCCCGGTTAACCACCCGATCGCCGTATTCGCCCGGCGCCGCGCGCGCGGTGGCGCGCACCATCCGGCCACCCCTGCCCCGGGCGCACCACCGGCCACTTCTCTCACAGTTTCGCGGACCGGAGTCGCCGCACCGTCCGCTGCGCACAATGCTGCGTGATTGCGCGGACCGGCCGGTGACCGCGCCGCCCGCCGGGAAGCCGGCCGCGGCCCTCAGCTCGCCCCGGGCCGGCCGATCGTCTCCCGAACCCACAGATCCGCGCGATGCAGCAGGTCTTGCACCGGGGCGAGGATCTCGCTCCCGTGACCGGCGGCCAGCACCGCCACGATCAGCACGACCAGCGCCGCCAGCACCAGCAGCGCCATGAGCGCCCCCGGCACCCGGCTCCGGTAGAGCGTGGCCACCGCGGTGGCGTCCATGATCGCGCCCCCGACTTTCAGACGGGTCAGGAATGTCGCCGGGTTGCTGTCCCGGCGGCACCGATCGAAGAATTCTTCCAGCGACGCGGGCGCGCCCGCGGTGACGATGAGCGCGGCGCCACGGTGATGCGCGAGTAGCAGCGCCAGGTCCGCGGGCGTCCCGGAGCACGGGAAGGTGATCGCGCCGATCCCCAGCTCCTTGACCCGGTCCAGCCCCTCGGCGTAACCGTCCAGTTCCGCCGGCACGATCAGTTCGGCATTGCCGGTGAGAATTTTGGCGGGGAGCTGCTCGGGGTTGGCGACGATCAGGTCCAGCCGGTAGCCCGCGCGCCGGACGGCCTCCGCACCCGACCCCACCCCGATCATGATCGGGGCGTACTCCTTGATGAACGGTTTGAGCTTTTTCAGATCCTCGGCATGGCCGGGCCCGTCACCGACCACCACCACCTGCCGGCCGTTCAGGTCCAGATCCGGATCCGGCACCCCGATACCGTCCATGAGCAGCGACGATTCGGTCCGGACGAATTCGAGGGTGCCGGCGGCGAAGGATTCGAGATGGCCGGCCAGACCGTTGCGCGCTTCCGACAGCCGGTCGGCCACCGCGGTTTCGTCGAGTTCGAGGCATTCGACCAGCACCTCGGGTTCCCGGCGGGTGATGCGGTCGGCATAGACGACACCGCTGTCGATGCGCACCTTCGCGCCGTCCCTGATCCGGTCGAAGGCGTCGGAGGTGACCGCGTCCAGCAGCAGCACACCGCCGGCCACCAGGAGTTCGGGCCCGGGATTGGGATAGCGCCCCGAGATCGACGGCGAGGCGTTCACCACCGCCGCCACCCCGGCCGCGAGCAGCCGATCGGCGGTGACCTGGTCCAGGTCCATTTCGTCGAGGACCGCGATATCACCGGGTTCCACTCGATCGAGCAGCCGCCGGGTATCGCGGTCGACCCGGGCGGTGCCGGTCCGGCCGGGCAGCGTCTCGGAATTCTTCGACAGCAGCGCCAGCATCCTCATGCAGCGATGATCGTCGCAAACCCTCAACCATTGGTGGAGACACGCCGCGAGTCGATACCCGACGGCTATCAGACGGTTATCAAACGCACCGAGTCGGTCCGTCGTGACACGGAAATCCCCTGCCGTACGCCGTAAGCTGCCCGGGACAGCTACACGAAGAGGAGTCTCCATGGCCAGCACCACCGTCGATACCGTGATCGCCGCCCCGCGCGCGACCGTGTACCGGCTGTTCGCCGACCGCGAGAGCATCAATCCGTTTCTTGCGGTGAACGTAACGCTCGTCACACCGGGCACCACCGAACGAGAGGGCGTCGGCGCCCGGCACAAGATCGGTATCGGCCCGGTCGGCGTGGTCGAGGAGATCACCACGCTGGTCCCGGACGAGCGGATGGAGTACAAGATCGTCAAAGGCGCGCCGGTGAAGAGCCATACCGGCGTCATCACCTTCGCCGACGCCGACAACGGCACCCGGGTCACCTACACGATGACCTCCGACCCCTCGCTCCCCGTTCCGGCCAAAGTGCTCGAAATCGGCCTCAAAGGCCTGATCAACCAGTTCATCTCCGCCGCGCGCAAAGCCGTGGACTGACCTTCCGGGATCAGCCGGAGCCGCCCGCCGCCGCTACTGCCCGGGCGAGGTACCGGTCGGCTCCCGCCGGCGGACCGGTAGCCGATACCGAAACCCGTCGCGGCGCGGGTTCGACCTTCGACGAACTCCACAGGCCGCACTCGTAGCGCGGCGTGCGCCGCCTGGGGCTTTCGCTCGCTTCGCCCCGTCACTGTTGTCGCCGCCACCGCGCGCCGCGATGGCCGAGCGTTCGGGTACGAGGACTGGGCCGCGGGCCGGCTCAGCGCGACCCGGCCCGCGCCGGAGCGCTGGGGCTCCCGCCCGGCGAGCCGGGTGGTGCCCACGACTCCCACGCAGCGGCGCCCAACCCCGCACCACGTACCGGACCGGCCACCGGTCAGTACGCGGCCATCCGCTCGGCACGGGCGGTGTTCAGCAACTCCCAGGCGTGCGCACGACCGGTCTCGGTATCGTCGAGCCCGGCCAGCATGCGGGCCAGCTCCACAATCCGCTCGTCCTGGGTCAGCGCCCGCACCCCCGAATTCACGGCGCCCTCGCCGTCATCGGATTTGTTGACCACCAGATGGGTGTCGGCGAAGGCCGCCACCTGCGCCAGATGCGTCACCACGATGACCTGGTGGGTGCGCGCCAGCCGGGCCAGCCGCCGTCCGATCTCCACCGCCGCACGGCCGCCGACACCCGCGTCCACCTCGTCGAAGACCATGGTCGCCCCGTGCTCGGCACCGGCCAGCACCACCTCCAGGGCCAGCATCACCCGGGACAGCTCGCCACCGGACGCGCTCTTGCTCAACGGCAGCGACTGCGCACCGGAATGCGCGGCCAGCCGGAACTCCACCTCGTCCACCCCGGCCGGGCCCGCATGCAGTTCGACGCCGTCGATCAGCAGCGGCGCGGAGTCCTGGGCCCCGGCCGGCAGCGGCCGCACCTCCACCTCCAGCCGTGCCTTGCCCATGGCGAGGCCGCTCAGCTCCTCGGTCACCGCCGCCGCCAGATCACCCGCCGCCGCGGTCCGCGCCTGCGACAGTTTCATCGCCGCGGCACGCACCCGCTCCGCCGCCGCCTCGACCTCGGCGGTGAGCGCGGCGAGCGTCTCCTCCGAGACATCCAGCGAATCCAACCGGGTCCGCGCCTCGTCGGCCCATGCGATCACCCCGTCGATATCGGGTGCGTACTTACGGGTCAGCGACTTCAACTCGGCCTGCCGCGACAGCATGGATTCCAGCGCGCCGGGATCCGACGGCAGATCCGACAGATAACCGCTCAGCTCGGTGGTCAGATCCACCACCACCGCGATCGCCTCCGCCAGCCGCGGCGACAGCGCCGCCAACGCCGGGTCCTCGGCGCCCTCCACCCGGGAGCGGGCGACACCGAGCGCGTCCAGCGCCCCAACCCCTTCTCCGGGATTGTCGGCCGGACCGGCGAGCGCCTCGTGCGCGGTCGCCGCCGCCTCCCGCAACGAATCCAGATCGCTGAGCCGCCGGATCTCGGCCACCAGGCGTTCGTCCTCCCCCGGCTCCGGTGCGACGGCATCGATTTCGGCCAGCGACTGGGTGAGCCGTTCCGCCTCGGCCGCCATCTCCCGGCCGCGCGCGGTGCGCTCCAGCAGGGAGTTCCGGGCGTCCAGCCAGGTACGACGGCTTTCGACGTAATCCCGCAGTAGCGGGCCGACCGTCGCGTCGGCGAACTGGTCCAGCGCGTGCAACTGCTGTTCGGGCCGCTGTAATCGCAACTGGTCGTTCTGGCCGTGCACGGTGAGCATCGGCGCGGTGAAATCGGCCAGCACCGAGGCCGGTACGCCACGACCGCCCAGATGCGCCCGGGACCGCCCGTCGCTGCCGACCGTGCGGATCGCGATCACCGTGCCGTCGTCGTCGGCGACGGCCGCGGCCGCTTCCAGCACCGCTTCGGCTTCGGCGCGCGCGGACTCGTTCACCTCGTCGAGCGTGAACCGTCCCTCCACCACCGCGCGATTCGCGCCGAGCCGGACCCGCCCGGCGTCGGCGCGCGCGCCGCTCAGCAGGTGCAGACTGGTGACCACCATCGTCTTGCCCGCTCCGGTCTCCCCGGTGAGCACAGTCAGCCCTTCGTGGAATTGCGCGGTGGCCGTCGAGATGACGCCCAGTCCGTCAATTCTTATCTCTGTCAGCACGTGTGCCCTCCGTTCGCCGCCGGCCCCGCCAACCCGTGACCGGCAGCTCGAACTTGCGCACCATCCGGTCCGCGAACGGCGCGGAATCCAACCGCACCCACCGCACCGGCTCGGCACCCCGGACCGCCTCGACCCGGCCGCCCCGCGGCAATGCGAGGGTGCGCCTGCCATCCAGGAAAACTATCGCATCGTGGCCGGTGGCAACGGATTCGACCGCGATCCGTGAATCCGGGCTGGTGACCAGGGGGCGGGCGAACAGTGCGTGCGCGTTGCTCGGAATCACCAGCAGCGCTTCCAGTTCCGGCCACACCACCGGGCCGCCCGCGGAAAAAGCATACGCCGTGGAACCGGTAGGGGTGGCGACAAGAATTCCGTCGCACCCGTAGGACGAGACCGGTCGCCCATCGACTTCGAGCACCACCTCGAGCACACCCATCCGGGCCGCGTTCTCGATACTGGCCTCGTTCAGCGCCCAACCCTGTTCGATGATCTCGTCGTCGAGCCGGACGTTCACATCCAGGGTCATCCGCTCTTCGACCCGGTAGTCGCGCCGGACAACCTGAGCGAGCGCCTCGTCCAGGTTCTCCGCCTCGGCCTCGGTGAGAAATCCGATCCGCCCCAGGTTGATACCCAGGACCGGGACCGTCACCTGCCGGGCCAGTTCCGCGGCGCGCAGCAGGGTGCCGTCGCCGCCGAGCGCCAGCACCATCTCACAACCCAGCGCCGCGCCCGGCTCGTGGGCGACCACCTGCACCGGATAACCGCCGGGGTCGGCGACCGGCTCGGTATCGGCGTCGAATCGGGTGCTGTAGGCCTCGTCGGCCAATACCCGCAACCCGATTCCGGCCTCCGCGCAGATCTTCGCGACCCGATGCGCCGTTTCGCTGATCTCGGCCCGCCCGGGATGGGAAACCAGCAGGATCTCCCGCGGCCGGGACGCCTCCGTGTTCACTGCGGCCCCTCCTCGACTGCCCGCCGCACCAGTTCCCCCACCTCGTCGGCGGTGTAACCCGCCGACTCGTCCCGGCGCAGCCACAGAAAGTATTCGACATTGCCGGATGGGCCGGGCAATGGACTGGCCACCACACCCCGGGTGTGCAACCCCAGCTCCGCGGCAGCCGCGGCGACCGAGCACACCGCCTCGGCCCGCAGCCGCGGATCCCGCACCACCCCGCCGGACCCCACCCGATCCTTGCCGACCTCGAACTGCGGTTTCACCATCGGCAGCAGATCGGCGCCCGGCCCCACGCAACCCGCCAGCGCGGGCAGCACCAGCGTCAGCGCGATGAACGACAGATCGGCGACCACCAGCTCCACCGGCCCGCCGATATCGGCGGCGGTCAGGCTGCGCACATTGGTCCGGTCATGCACCCGCACCCGGTCGTCGGTACGCAACCGCCACACCAGCTGGCCGTAGCCCACATCGACCGCGACCACTTCGCGTGCGTCCCGGCTGAGCAGCACATCGGTGAAGCCGCCGGTCGACGCCCCGGCGTCGAGGCAGCGCCGACCCGCGACCGCCAGCCCCCGCGGTTCGAACGCCTCCAGCGCGCCCAGCAGTTTGTGCGCCCCGCGCGAGGCCCAGGCCACTTCGTCGACCTGTTCCTTGACCACCAGTGGGGTACCGGTCTCCACCGCGGTCGCCGGTTTCACCGCGACGGTGCCGTTGATCAGCACCCGCCCGGCGCCGATCAACTCCACCGCGTGTTCCCGTGACCGCGCCAGACCACGGCGGACCAGTTCCGCGTCCACCCGCGCCCGCCTGGCCACCTCAGATCTTGTCCACCGTGGCCAGCGCCTGCACCAGCACCTCGTGTGCCTGATCCAGGATGTGCGCACGGCGGGCCAGATCGGCGCCGACGGAATCGTCCCCGGCCTCGCCCCCGGTATCCGGTACGGGCCCGAGTTCGGCGAGCAGAGCGCGGACTTCGGCGCGGATCCGCTCCGGGTCGGCGGGTTCACCGTGCCCGGCGGTCCCGGGCAGATGCCGACCGGGCAACGGCACCCCGGAGCGGGCGGTGCCGGGAGTGTGCGGGCGGGGATTCGGGGTAGTCATCGTGGGCTCAACGCTATCGGATTTCCGAACGGGGCGCGCGCACCGTCAACGCCCGGCCCGGGTGCGCCCGCAGTCGCGCGGACACCTCCTGCGGGGCGACAAGACCCGGCACCGGCGGTTGTCCCAGGGCGTCCAGACTGCCGGCGACGTAGGTGGGTAGTTGCTCTTCCGGAAGCCCGGTGAGTTCGCCGGCAGTACTGACCCCGGTCAGTACGAGCAGCGAATCCAGGGCCACGTTCTGCGCCCCGGAGATATCGGTGTCGAGCCGGTCGCCCACGACCAGCGCCGCCCGCGTACCCGCCCGCACCACGGCGTCTTCGAGCAGCGGCGGATACGGCTTGCCCGCCACCACGGGATCCAGATCGGTGGCGGCCCGCAGCGCCGCGACCATCGCCCCATTCCCCGGCGCGAGCCCGCGCTCGTTCGGCAGCGTGCGATCGGTGTTGGCCGCCACCCACACCGCCCCCGCCCGCAACGCGTAGGCCGCCTCCGCCAGATCGGGCCAGGCCGTCTGTGGCGAATGTCCCTGAACGACCGCCGCCACCGTCTCCGTGGCCCGGCGCACAGGCTGCAGACCGGCCGTCTTGACCTCCGCGGCCAGATCCTCGGAACCGACGACCAGTACCTCCGATCCCGGTGCCAGCTGCTCGGCCAGCAACCTGCTCGCGGCCTGTGCACTGGTCACCACATCCGCCTCCACCGCCGGATATCCCAGCTCGGCCAGATGGGACGCCACACTCGCGGCCGCCCGGCTCGCGTTGTTGGTGACGTACACCAGCCGCTGCGCCCCACCGGCCAGCGCCGCCGGCGCGCCGTCGATCACGTCGGCGCCCCGGTACAGCGTCCCGTCCAGATCCAGCAGCAGCGCCTCGTACCTGTCCCGCAACCGCGTCTCACTCGCTTCCCGCACACCCGGACCCTACGTCCTGCCCCCGACGCCCCGGACACCCAGCCGCTTCCCAGCGCCCATACGGTTTCGGTGGCCTGCCCTGCCGGCGTCCGGGCCGATACCCGGCCATGTGGTCTCCGCACCCGCACGACAGGCCCCGCTCGCCGCCTCCGTTTCGCGCCGAACACGGTGCGCGGCCGCCGATGAATTCCCGCGCCACGATCCGTCGGAACCGGCGAGAGGCCGCACTGCGGCGACCACCCGACCACTACCGAGGAGAGCCGTGACAGCCGACCCGGCCGACCGCACAGCCGAACCCGAACTGCTCGAAATCGCCGAAACGATCACTGCCGTGGTGCGCGGCCGAGTGACGCCGGCGCAGACGATCACGTTCTTCGACAGCTCGTTCGGCATCCTTCCACCGGCCATCGCCGCGCAGAACGCCGTGATCACCGGCCCGGCGCTCTCCCGGTGGGGGACCGCCTCCGAGGAAGCCACGGAGCTGGAAGTGGGGTTCCCCGTCGATCGGCGGATCAGGGCCGACGGCGAGGTCGTCCCCGGGGTGCTCCCGGCGGGACGGATCGCCCGGGTGGTGCACTTCGGCGCGTTCGACGCGCTGGGCGTCACCTGGGACCGCCTGCACGGCTGGATCACCGAACAGGGTCTGGTCCCGGGCGCCGACCGCTGGGAGGTCTACCTCACCGAGCCGAACCCCCAGATGGACCCGGCCGATCTGCGAACCGAGCTCAACTGGTCGGTCACCCGGCCCTGAGAGCCGGTCAGGCTTCGCCGGTCAGCTCGGCCGCGCGCTCCTCGGCATCGGTTTCGCCGTCGAGGTCCGCGGCGGCCGCGTTGAAGAACCAGGTCTGTCCCTCATTGGTGCGCCCGGCCGCGACCAGCGCGTCGGCGTAGGCGTAGAACAGCCTGGCGGGACCCGAACCGGTGCGTGACGGGTCCAGGTCGGAGGTCTGCAGGGTCACCACGGCCTGGTCGTATTGGCCGAGGTCCATCCGCGCGCCCGCGACCACGATACGCAGTTCGATGGCCTCGTCGCCGGTGAGCGCCCGGCCCTCGTCGCTGCGGCCGATCTCGATCGCGCGTTCGGGCCGGCCCAGACCGCGCTCGCAGTCCGCCATCACCGCGAGCAGACCGGACCCACCCGCCATCCGGCGCGCCGCGCGCAGCTCGGACAGGGCTTCGGCCCATTCCCCGGCGTGATAGGCGACGACCCCGGCGGTTTCCCGCACGACGGCGATTCGTCCCGCCCGCTGCCGCGCGGCCCGCGCATGGGCCAACGCGAGCTGCGGATCGTCGTCGAGAACCTGCACGGCCATCGCCAGATGCCGGGCGACGGTTTCCGCATTGCCCTTGTCCAGGCTCAGCAGGTCCCGCCGGATCGAGGAATCGAGATCACCGGCCTGGACCTCGTCGGGCAGATCGGGCTCGTCCGGCCGCGGCGGCCGTCGATCGGCTCCACGACCCCCGCCCTCACCACCACGACGCCGGGGCCCGCCGGCCTCGCCACCGCGGGCGAATCCCGAACCGCCGCGCTCGGCCGAACCGCCGCGGTCCCGGCGCGGCCGGTCGCCTCCACGGTCGCCCCGGTCGGGTGCACCACGTCCGCCGAAACGACGCTCATCGGTCTCCCGCTCGAACCCAGCGCGCCCACCAAAACCACGCTCATCGCCCCCGCGATCGGACCCGCCGCCTCCGCCGGACCGACGTTCATGGTCCCCGCGATCGGGCCGGCCGCCTCCGCCGAAGCGGCGATCGTCGGCGCCGCGAGCGGACCGCTCTGCCGGACGGCCGCCGAACCGGGAATCGTCCGCACCACCTCGGCTGTCCGCACGCCCGGCGCCACGGTTGTCCCGGCCGCGATCGGTATCGCCGGAAGAAGAACGCCCTTGTGACCGGAAGTCGCCGCGCTCGCGCGTTCCGTACTCCCGCTTGTCCCCGTCCGGACGCGACTGCGGCCGTACACCGCGCGAACGGTTGTCCTCCCAGTTCGATCGGGCACCTTCGGCGCGGAAAGCCGGACGGCCTCCTGCCCGGTCGGCACCGCGTTCACGCTGCCCCGGAGCTCCGGTCCGTTCCTCGCGGCCGCTGCGATCGGCCCGCTGCGGGCCCCGAGAGCGGTCGCCACCGAATCCGGTATCACCGGACCCCGTACGCCCGCGCCCCGCGCCCCTGTCGCCCGATTCGCCACCACGGCGGGCGTCACCACGATTGTCATCGTCTCGGCGGAAACCGCCACGGCCACCCGAACGGCCGGTATCACCGGAACCACCGCCCGACCGCCGGCCGTCACCGGCGCCCTCGCCACGGCGGAAGCCGGCGTCGGGCCCGGAAGAATTGCGCCGGAACGGCTTCCGGCCATTGTTCTGTTCCGGCACGGCGGGTCCCTCTCTCGGTTACCAGATCGGATCAATAGAGCACGATGGCAATACGGTCGAACCGCCGACAATGGTGGAATCGTGCTCACACCAAGTTTACGGGCCGGATCGCCATAGGCAGAAATGCAGGTAGGGGACCCACGAATGGGTCCCCTACCTTGAAAGTAT
>NZ_BAGJ01000075.1 GCF_000308775.1 Nocardia testacea NBRC 100365 | reverse complement strand
GGCCACCGGTCCGCGATCCGGCCGCACCACCGCGGCCGCCCGCGGGCGAGCCGCTACGGCCCGTACCCGCGGCACCACCGCGACCGGCTCCGGCCGAACCGCCACGACCCGTACCCGCGGGACCACCGCGGGCAGCTCCGGCCGAACCCGCCCGGCCCGGCGTCGCGAAGCCACCGCGACCACCGCCGGTGCGGCCGCCGCGGCCTTCTGCCGCGCTGTCGGTCCCCGCGGTCCGCGTGGAACGCGGTACCTGATTGCTGCGGGCGCCGCGCTCGGTACTGCGCGGCCCTCCGGTACGGCCGGTACGGGGGCCGTCGTCACTTCCCCGGCGGGGATCCCCGGCGCGGGGGGCGCCACGCCCACGACCGGCCCGAGCGGGCTGGTCACCACTTTTCCTACGATCCGGTATGCCATCTCGGCGAGCGGGTGTCTTCACGTTTTCCTGTCAATCCTCGGCGCCGAGGTTCAGATCTTCCTCGGCGGGTTTTCGCAGCCTGGTGTAGCGGGGGTCCGTCTCCAGACTGTCGTTGATCTCATCGATCAGGTCCACCCCCGGCAACAGGGGCGCCAATGGCGGCAGATCGCTCAGCGACGCCAATCCGATCCGTTCCAGGAACAGTTCGGTGGTGCCGTACAGCGTGCCGTTGGTTTCCGGGTCGGTGCCCGCCTCGGTGATCAATCCCCTGGCCAGCAGGGTACGCATCACACCGTCGACGTTGACACCGCGCACCGCGCTGACCCGTGCCCGGGTCACCGGCTGACGGTATGCCACCACCGCCAGCGTCTCCAGAGCCGCCCGGGTCAACTTCGACCGGGCGCCGTCGAGCAACATACGCTCCACATACGGTGCGTACTCGCTGCGAGTATAGAAGCGCCACCCGTCCCCGGCGAAACGCAGATCGATTCCGCTGCGCCGGGCGGCCAGCTCCGCCGACATCTCCCGCAGGGTGCGCTCCACCCGCTGCGGGGCCTCCTCCAGTGCGGCGGCCAGCTGCTCCACCGGCGCCGGAGTGTCCACCACGAGCAACAGCGCCTCGAGCGCCGACCGGAATTCGTCGTCGTCCAGCGGCTCGGTCGCGATATCGGTCACAGTCTCGGTCATACACCGTCCTCCACGTACGCGCGCGGGCTCCGCGTGGTCACGCTGCGCTCCCGCCTCCGGTCCCGGCTCGCTCGTGCTCCGTCCGCCGCGGACGAGTGAGTGGCCCGCGTGGTCACGCTGCGCTTCCGCGTCCGGCCGGGCTCGCTCATCCGTAGTCCTCTTCTATGGTGACCGGCGCGGCACCGTCGTCCCCGTCGTCACCGATCCAGCGCACGGCGAGCGGGCCCAGCGGGTCGGGCTGGTCGAACTCGATCGTCTTACCCCGATACAGCTCGAGCAATGCCAGGAACCGCGCCACGATCTGGATCGGTGCCGCACAGTCGGCCACCAGGTCGGCGAACGTGGTCCACACCCCCACACCCCGGGCACGCAGCCGTTCCAGCAAGAGCGTCGCCTGCTCGGCCACCGATATGGTATGCGCGTGCAGATGGTCCAGTCCCACCGTCGGGACCGGCCGTGGCCGGAACGCCGCCGCCGCGATCTCGGCGAAAGCGGCCGCGTCCACTCCGAGGCTGACCTCCGGCAGCAGACTCGCGAACCGGTCCTCCAGACCGACACTGCGCGGATACCGGCGCAGCGCGGCCGCCTCCAACTCTCCGAGCAACTCGGCGACCTGCTTGAATGCCCGATACTGCAGCAGCCGGGCGAACAGCAGATCCCGGGCCTCGAGCAACTCCAGATCGTCGGGATCGGTCACCTCGCCGGAGGGCAGCAGCCGGGCCGCCTTCAGATCCAGCAGGGTCGCCGCCACCACGAGGAACTCGGTGGTCTGATCCAGGATCTTGTCGGTGCGCAGCGAATTGCCCGGCTGGTTCAATCCGGCGGTCAACGCCTTGGTGTAGGCGATGAACTCGTCGGTGACCTTGTGCAGCGCCACCTCGGTCACATCGAGACGACGTTGCGAGATCAACTGGAGCAGCAGGTCGAACGGGCCCTCGAAATTGCTCAGCCGCAGATGGAAACCGGACTTCTCCGCTGCCGTGCCCGCCGGATCCGCGGGCGCGGCGGGTTCGCTGATCGTCGACGTTGCCGGCCGGGACGGCCCGCTCACCGCCCGGACCGGTGGATGACTTCCCGTGCCATCGCGCGATACGCCTCGGCGCCACTGGACTTCGGCGCCCACGTGGTGATCGGTTCGCCGGCGACACTGGCATCCGGAAACCGGACCGTCCGCGCGATCGCGGTGTCGTAGACCAGTTCCCCGAACACCTCCACCACGCGCGCCATCACCTGCCGGGAATGCAACAACCGGGCATCGAACATGGTCACCACGATGCCGTACAGGCTCAGCCGCGGATTCAGCCGGTCCCGGACCTTCTCCACGGTGTCGTTGAGCAGGGCCAGCCCGCGCAACGAGAAGTACTCGCACTCCATCGGAATGATCACCCCGTCGGAGCACGCGAGCGCGTTCACGGTGAGCAGACCGAGCGACGGCTGGCAATCGATGAGGATGTAGTCGTAGCGGTCGCGGATCGGTTCCAGCGCGCGTCCCAGCGACTGTTCGCGGCCGACCTCGTTCACCAACTGGATCTCGGCCGCCGACAGATCGATATTGCTGGGCAGCAGATCCAGATTCTCGACCTTGGTCTGCATGAGCACATCATCGGCGCTCACCGGCGCCCCGATGAGCAGATTGTGCACGGTCAGGTCCAGGTCGTGATGGGCCACACCCAGACCCGCCGACAACGCGCCCTGCGGATCGAGGTCCACCAGCAGCACCCGGCGACCGTATTCGGCCAGCGCCGCACCCAGATTGATGGTCGAGGTGGTTTTCCCGACCCCGCCCTTCTGATTGCACATCGCCACGATGAGCGCATTGCCCTCGTGTGACGGCTCCGGCGGTTCCGGAACCGCACGCAGCGGCCGCCCCGTCGGCCCGAGCGCGGCGTCGGCAGGAACGGGTTCGGGGCCCGCGCCCCACACAGACGCGGCGCGATCGTCGCTCTCGGCGCCCTTGGGCGAGTCCGCCGATCCGGCTGTCGTCACGATCCGCTGCTCCTTATACGTTCCTACCCGTCCGTCACCTCGTAGAGCGTAACGAGGCCGATCAAGGCACGGTCTCGCTTTCGCCACGGTCCGGCTAGTCCTAGACGCTACCGGTTGACCCCACTCGAGCGCCGCGTGTATGCACGGCGTGTTGGTGTAGAGGGCGCCACCTGCGGCGATGCGCGGCGGCAGCGCGATGATCCGAACGCTCCGGCGACCCGCGATCGCCCCCCGCCCTCTCCTCCGCCGCCGCAACTCAGCGCGCACGCGGGTGGGCCGTCGCCCACACCTCACGCAGCGTCCCCACCGTGACCAGCGTGTAGATCTGGGTGGTGGTCACCGACGCGTGCCCCAGCAGTTCCTGCACGACGCGCACATCGGCGCCGCCGTCCAGCAGATGGGTGGCGAACGAATGCCGCAGCGTATGCGGTGACACCGTGGCGGTGATCCCGGCGTGTTCGGCGGCGCGCTGGAGTACCTGCCAGGCGCTCTGCCGGGACAACCGGCCGCCGCGCACGTTCAGGAACAACGCGGCCGCCGCACCGGGTGTATGTCGGCGGGCGCGGGCCGCGAGGGCGGGCCGGCCACGCACCAGGTAGGCATCCACCGCGGCCAGCGCGGGGCGGCCGATGGGGACGATCCGCTGTTTACCGCCCTTACCGCGCAACACGACCGCACGGTCGTCGAGATCCAGATCGTCGATATCGAGTCCGACGGTCTCGGAGATCCGCGCGCCGGTCGAGTACAGCAATTCCAGCAGCGCCCGGTCACGCAGTCCGCGCGCCGCGGCCTCGCCCCCGGTCCCGCCGCCGGCGTCGGCCGCGTCCAGCAGCCGCAGCACCTGATCGACCGGCAGCGCCTTGGGCAGCCGCTGGCCCACCATCGGTGGTTTCACGGCGTGCGCGACATCGGCACTGGTCAGCCCTTCGGCGGCCGCGAACCGGTGCAGCCCCCGCACCGCGATCAGCGCCCGCGCCACCGAGCCCGGTGCCAGCGGGGGATGTTCGCCGTCCCCGGCCCGCAGTGCGACCGCGAACTCGGTGATATCGCCCTCCGCGACGGACGCCAGGTCGGTCCGGCCGCGTTCGCTCAGGAACTCCCGGTAGCGGGACAGATCCCGGCGGTAGGCGGAGAGGGTGCTGCGCGCGGCACCCCGCTCCACGGCCAGATGGTCCAGGAAGAT
>NZ_BAGJ01000076.1 GCF_000308775.1 Nocardia testacea NBRC 100365 | reverse complement strand
CCGTGCGCCACCGCCGGCTCCGGCTCGTACCCGGCCGCCGCCGCACTCCCGTACCCGGCTGTCGCCACCGCCGGACCACCCTGCTCGGCCGTGGCGGCCGCCGGACCCCCCTGCTCGCCCGGTATCCCCGGCGAACCGGGCCGCGCTATCGGCTCCGGGCCGGTCTCTCGAGCCGAAACCCCCGGCCGCTGCTGTGGTTCCGCCGTAGCGCCGGCGGAAACACCATCGCCCCACCCGCGGCCGGTATCCGCGCTCCTCACACCCGTTTCCCTCGCGGCCTGCCCCGCGCGACCGTTCTGCACCCCCGCATCCGGCCCGGAGATCGGTTGATCGGAGCCGGTCCGACCGCGAACCGGGGTATCCGTGGCCCGCACACCGGCCGAGTTCCCCGTATCGCTCCCCGCCCGGCGCTCCTCGCCGATCGGCGACTCCCCGGAATCGGCCGGGCCCGTATCGGTTCCGCTGAGGACTCCGCTGCGCTCCGGATGTGTATCCGGAGCGGCCATCGGTGCGGGTCGGACGCCCGAACCCTGGATCGGTGGGCGGGAGCCCGCATCCTCTGCCACGGACGCGCCCCGCGGCGAACCCACGGGGTCTCCGGTAACGCTTCGCCCCCGGGGCAGCGCGGAGCCTGCGGAAATCGCCGCGACAGGGCCGGGTCCACCCGAGGCCACCGGTGTCGCCGGCGCGTCCGCTGCGGTATGCGAACCGGCGGCTGTGCCGGACGCGAAAACGAACCCCTCCTCATCGAGTTCATCCGGATCGGGCAGATACCGTGCCGCCCCGAGCACCTCGAAGGCCCGTTCGATGTCCTCGCCGCGCCAGCGCACCGGGCCGGTGGCCGAACGCTCGAAATACTCCGCCAATCCCTCGGAGCGCCCGATCCGCACCAGGACGGTCTCGATGCCGTCCTCCGGCGGAGGCGGCGTCCAGGTGATCCGTGATCCGGTCTTGGGGATCAGCACCACGAGTACATCGATCTGTTCGGACAGGCCGTGCCGCCGGAAGAGCGCGGCCAGTTCATTGCGTATTCTGCGCCCGCGCAGTATGGGATTCGGCGCGGACTTCCCGGTGCGCAGATCCGCGATACCGTCGCCGACCTGCCAGCGCCCGGTGGGCCCGGTGGTGAGCACACCGTGCTGCACCGAACCGAAATCGGCCAGTACCACCAGGGTGCAGGCGTACGGGGTCCAGATCAGCAGGTCGGTGTCCGGCGCGGAGCGGCGGCGCGAACGCGGTTGCGGAGAGCCGAGCAGTGCCACACCGCCCGTCCGGCCGGCTCCCGGACCCCAATCGGATACGAGTCGCCGGACAAAACGTTGAACACCCGACAATTCGGTGCTCTGCACGCGTACAATCACGGCGACCCCTACTTCGGTGACCACGAAACCCGCGCACACCACAGTGGCGCCAGGGACCTCCGAAATTCCCTGGCGCACAATGCGATTGGATGCGCCGTCGTCCATGGTAGCAATACGCGGGACAGCGCACGAGAGCCTGCGCCCGCATCAGGGCGCGCGCAATCGGGCGACGGCCACCCAGCGGGACTTCCTCCCCACGGACACGCCCGATTCCGTCCGACACCGCCCGGTCGATCGTCCAACACGGTACGTTTGGTGAACCAGAGCCGGTCTGGTAGTGCGGCCAGCCATCGGTAGAAGCGATGACGCGAGCTGCGCGCGGTTGTCCGGGACCGCTTCGAGGAGAACGTCGTATGTCGCAGCACGAGCTATCCCACGAGGTCGTTTCACTGGTCGCGGAAGGCGAGGTGCTGCGGCTCGACGCGCAGCCCGTCGACTACGCGATCGTGGCCCTCTATTTCGTCTTCGTCCTCGGTATCGGGCTACTCGCCCGGCAACGGGTGTCGTCGAGTATGGACTTCTTCCTCTCCGGGCGATCGCTACCGGCCTGGGTCACCGGCCTCGCGTTCATCTCCGCCAACCTCGGCGCGGTCGAGATCATGGGCATGTCGGCCAACGGCGCCGAATACGGTTTCCCCGCCTTCCACTACTTCTGGATCGGCGCGGTCCCGGCCATGCTCTTCCTGGGCGTGGTGATGATGCCGTTCTACTACGGCTCGAAAGTGCGCAGCGTGCCCGAGTTCATGCGCCGCCGCTTCGGCACCGGCGCTCATCTGGTGAACGCACTCAGTTTCGCGGTGGCCCAGGTCCTGATCGCCGGAGTGAACCTCTATCTGCTGGGCACCATCCTCAATGTACTGCTGGGCTGGCCGCTGTGGGTCGCGGTGATCGCGGCGGCGATCATCGTGCTCTCCTACATCACCCTGGGCGGGTTGTCGGCGGCGATCTACAACGAGGTGCTGCAGTTCTTCGTCATTGTGGCCGCGCTGCTGCCACTGACCCTTATCGGCCTGCACCGGGTCGGCGGCTGGGACGGACTGCAGGACAAGGTGGCCGCCTCCCCGGGTGGCCCCGAACAGCTGGACTCCTGGCCCGGTAACGCGCTGTCGGGCTTCGCCAACGATTTCCTGTCCATCCTCGGCATCGTGTTCGGCCTCGGCTTCGTCCTCTCCTTCGGGTACTGGACCACCAACTTCGTCGAAGTGCAGCGGGCGCTGGCCACCCATTCCATCGCCGCCGCGCGCCGCACCCCGATCATCGGCGCCTACCCGAAGATCCTCATCCCGCTGATCGTCATCATCCCCGGCATGATCAGCGCGGTACTGGTCCCGCAGATGGCCCAGTACAAGGCGGCGGTCACCGCGAACCCGGATGTCGAGAGCGACGTCACCTACAACCAGGCGCTGCTCTACCTGATGAAGGAAGTGCTACCGAACGGTCTACTCGGGGTGGGCCTGGCCGGTCTGCTGGCCGCGTTCATGGCCGGTATGGCGGCCAATGTCTCGGCGTTCAACACGGTGTTCAGTATCGACCTGTGGCAGCAGTACGTGGTCAAGGACAAATCCGACGGCTACTACCTGCGGGTGGGCCGGCTGGCCACGGTCGGCGCCACCATCGCCGCCGTCTTCACCGCGTTCATCGCGGGCGGGTTCAGCAACATCATGGACTACCTGCAGACTCTGTTCAGTTTCTTCAACGCGCCGCTGTTCGCCACCTTCATCCTGGGCATGTTCTGGAAACGGATGACTCCCACGGCCGGTTGGACCGGGCTGGTGGCGGGTACCGCGGTGGCGGTGACCATCTTCGTCCTGAACGAGACGGAAGTGTTCTCGCTCTCGGGCCAGGGCGTGAGTTTCGTCGCCGCCGGCGCGGCCTTCGTGGTGGATATCCTGGTCAGCGTGGCCGTGACGCTGGTGACCGCACCGAAACCGGCCGCCGAGCTGGTGGGGCTGGTGTATTCGGAGACACCGCGCGAACTACGCACGGACCCCGAGGCCGCCACCCTGCCGTGGTATCAGCGCCCGGTCCTGCTGGCGGGTATCGCGCTGGTGCTCGTGATCGTCCTCAATATCGTCACCGGATAGGACAACCATCGTGCTCTTCGATATCCGCACCATTGTGGGCAGCCTGCTCGGCCTCTACGGCATCATCCTGGTGATCACCGGACTCGTTAACGACACCGTCGACGAGGAGGCCAAGACCGGCGGTATCAATGTGAATCTGTGGGCCGGGCTGGTCCTGGTGGCGGTCGCCGCGGCTTTCGTGGCCTGGGCGCTCCTGCGTCCCGTGGCGGTCGACCGGCCCGACCGGGAGTCCCCACCGGACGGCACCGCGGCCGGCACCGACTGAGCCGGCGCCGGACAACACGAACTACCCGTCCGCGACAGAGCGGACGGGTAGTTACGCGGACCGGCGGCAGCTCAGTCCGGCAGGCCCAGCGCGAAGCCGATCGCGATGAGCACACAACTGATGACGGCGACAGCCACGATGATCCACATGGGGCAAGCGTACGAAACCGGACGCGCGACCCGGGTACCGGGTCGCCGGTCCGGGCGCCGCGGCCCGGACCGGCTCATCCGGAGATCAGGGCACGACCTCGACCACGTCACCCGGGTTCAGATAGTGGTAGACCGCCACGGCGCCGGGCTCGGTCAAGCGGATGCACCCGTGCGATTTGTGTTCCACCGGCCCGATATGGAACGCGATATCGCCGTTGAAGAAGACCGCGTAGTGCATCGGGGCGTTGTGCATGGTGCTCCAGTGGTAGAGCTCCTTGAACGCGACGTGGAAGACACCGGGTGGGGTCTCGAAGCCCTGCATACCGTGCGACATCGGCGTCGGCCCGTAGACGACATCGCCGTTGTCCATCAACCAGACCTCGTTGCTGGACAGCCGCAGGCAGGCCCGCGCCGCCGGTGAGCAGGGCGCCTGGGTCGGGATGATGGCCGGTGCACCGGGCACGTTCGGCCCGTTCGGCCAGAGGGGATCGGCCAGCGCGGGGGCCGTGGGCGCCAGCGCGGCCGCCGCGATACCGGCGAGTGCAGCCGTACGGCATATTCGATGGAGGAACTGTCCGTTGCTCATCTCGTGCCGACCTCTTTTCGTCGATTTGCCGCCGCATCCGGCGAGGGATAGCAAATTCCGAGCGAAATCAGAGACCTGCACCAAGGTAACCGAATATGCCGAGTCGTGGGCCACAATCACCGGGGACGTGCCGAAATGAGACCCGATCCGGCGATCGACCAGCAAACCGCAACCACTCAGGCGACACTCCAGCTGTCGGGCGTCGAGCCGCGTCGCCGCCCGCGCCGCCGGCGCTGGTAGAACACCTCCTCCACCGATATGTTGGGCACCTCCGCGACGATTCCGGCCAGTTGCGCGTCCAGGCGGAGCTCGGCGATCCGCCGGTGCAGCCCGGCCCGGCGTTCCGCCGGCAGGCCCGCCCAGATCGCGCCGATCCGGCGCTGCGAGGCGTGATCGGCGAGCGCCACCAGCCGGAGGAGTTCCGGCCAGAGATCGTCGGCGTTGGCCATCTCCGGCAGCTCGGCGATCCGTTCCACCGGCATCCGCACCATCAGGCCGACGATATAGCGCTGCACATCGGGATGGCTGCGTTCGGCCAGCAGCAGCAGACCCCGCCACGGCGCCGGGTAGAACGCGATGACCAGGGATTCGACGATCGCGGTGAGCGCCGCGGTATTGGCGAAGATCGGATTCATCGCCATCCGCTGCAGGCCCGGATGACCGAGTTTCGATACGAAGGTCATCAGTTCCGGCGCCGCACCCTTCTGGATGACGTGGGCCGCGAGTTTGCCCAGCGCTTCCGGGCTGGCGATCGCGAGCAGAATATCCCCGATCTCGGACACCACGTCCCGGGAAGCCCGCGACATCACCGAGATCGCCGCCTCCTTCAATTCCGGCGAGCCGGCCAGCACCGTCTCCATCATGCGCGGGATCCGTCGCGACCGGCCGTCCAGCAACTGGCGCAGTATGTTGCTGATCGCGGGCGCGGAATACGCATAGGCGGCGGAGAAGATGATGCCCTCGTCGTCCAGGGTTCCGTGCTCGACCGCCTCGACGAATTTCGGTTTGGCGTATTCGAGGAACGGCCCGACGGTGATGTGGTCCTTGCGGCGTAGTACCTCGTTCACGATGGCGACCAGCGGCTCGGAGGCCATGATGTCGCCCAGTTCCCCGAGTGCCTTGGGATCCACATAGGGGGTGCAGTCCGCGGCGTACTCCGTTTTCAACATGGTGAGCGTCTCGGCGGCCGCATCGGGATATTCGACGCCGACCGCTCCGGCCGCCCGGCCGGTCATCATGGGCGGCACGATTCGCTGCACCAGGGGCAGCGACACCGTGAGCGGGATGATCGGGATCAGACGTCCGATCCGTTTGAACATCTCACCGTGGAACTCGAAGATCCGGCCCGAGATCCGCTGCTCGAGTTCGTGCAGGTGATCGGCGCCGAGTCGTTCGAGGTAGGCGATACGTTCGACAGGCACGTGTAGCGTGCGCGCGAGCAGGATCATCTGCGCGCGGGTGACCAGATCGCTCATCCTTCGAGCTTGTCCCCGAACATGATCCGGCGGGTGATCGTCCGGAACGGTGGGGGAAAGAACCGGATCATTCCGTTGACAGCTTCGATGAGCAGGTCCTTCTCCTGTTGCTGGGCACTGCGGAACAATCCGAGCAGATCCTCGACCTCGGAGTCGGACAGCATTTCCGACGCGGCAGTGGGTCCGTTCAGTTCGCGGACGAGTTCAGCTTTGGCACTCATTCTGCTCCTGTGTATCGATCAGGGGCCGGCGACCGCGACAATCACCGCCGACACCGGGTATTACCCGCCCGACGATATGCCGAATCCTTGCGAAGGTAAGGGCATTTACAACTGGTGTTACCTGCCTGCAATTTGTGCTGTCGCACACCGTCGGGGTGCCGCAGACGCTACCGCAGACCGGTACCCGGCCCGGCGGTCCGCTGACCGAGGGCAGACCCTCACAGGGCCCGGCCCGGCAATCGGCCCAGGTCGGCCCGCCGGATTCCGACCCTACTCATTCCGGCCGTGCAGGAGTGAGGGCACTCACTCGCCACGACAGCCGGTATCAATGAGCCGCGGCAGCGGGACCTGTCGCATTCTCCGCCACGAGATGCCGGCGCAGGAACAGCAGCTGGTGGGCCACGGCGGCGTCGAAGAACGGATTGCCCGGCCAGATACCGAAGTGGTCGCAGGGATAGTGGCGTACCTCGGCCCGTGCCGCGAACGCCGCCCGCGCCGCGGCGTGCGGCGGTGCGCCACGATCGAAATCGGCGATCTGCACGAGAACGGGAAGCTTCAGCCCGGCGGCCGCGCGTGCGGGCCGGTAACCGGGAAGCTGCAACAGCACACCCGCGTCGATCTCGTTGCGCCAGGTGGGTCCGGCGAGCGCGCGGTAGGAGTCGTAGTACCCCTCCGACGTCAGCGCGGCGGCCTCCCCGGGACGGCCGACGAGCGGGATGAGCCCGGTACCGCCGAAGGCCGTGCCCAGCCGGGCCCGGATACCGCCGGCCGCCCCGCGCAGCACCGCCGCGAGACCGCCCTCCCGGACTGCCAGCAGACCCGCTGCCCGGCCGTCGACCAGCGGAGTGACCGAGACGACCGCCGCGAGAGCGGCCCGGACGGCGGTCGAGTCGGCGGGCGTGGCGCTCGCGGCGGCAGCGGCGGCGAATACGTGACCACCCGACAGCGACACCCCCCACAGCACCACCCGGCGCGGGTCCACACCCGGTAACCGCGCGGCGGCCGACACCGCGGCCCGGTAGTCGGCCAGTTGCTCCGACATGCGCACCCGCTGCCGCGGCCGACCCCCGCTCGCACCGAAATACCGGAAGTCGAAGGCGAGGACGTCTATTCCGGCCGCGGCGTAGGCCCGCGCGAACGGTTCGAGTCCGGAATCCTTGGTCCCTCCGAAACCGTGTGCCATCACCGCGACCGGACGACCGTCCGGGCCGTCGAACTCGGCGGACACGGCGGGGAAATGCCAGGCGTGACAGTCCACGGCACCGGAGCGGAAGGTCACGGTGACGGGAGCGCCGGTATCGGCCGGGCCCGGGGTCTGGCGCAGAGTCATCAATCGTTCCTCGCTGTGATGGGTGCGGCGGGGGCGGGACCGTAGATCGACCGCAGCCAGACGCCGACCACCGATTCGATGTAGCTCTCTCGGTCCAGTTCCACATCGAAGGTCAGTCGTTCGAGCAGGCGCTCGTTGAGCAGGAGCAGGACATCGGCCAGGGCGGTGGCGTCACCGCCGGCCGGGGCGCGACCGGCGGCGCGTTCGGCTTCGATCATGGCCGCGATGGACGGGATGAAGGCCTGGCGATCGGATTCCCACAGTTCGCGCACGCCCGGGGCACTACGCGCGGCCAGCACCGCGCCGTAGAGATGGCGGTTGCGATCCCAGAACTCGACGAGGCCGCGGATGGTCCGCTCGATACGCTCGGCGGGCGGGCCCGCGCCGACGAGAACATCGTTGAGCGCGAACACCTCCTCGTAGGTTTCCTCCAGCGCGGCCGCCACGGCCGCGGCCTTGTTCTCGAAATAGAAGTAGAAGGCGGATCGGGTGAGCCCGGCGCGCCGGGAGATCTGGGCGATATTGATCGGTTCGAGCCGACCGCCGTTGTCCCGCAACAGTTCGTCCAATGCCGCCAGTAACGCGCTGCGCCGCTGATCGCCGCGCTGCGGGGCCCGGCGGTCGGTGCGCGACCGCGTGGTCATCGGGCCCCTCCCAGCGGGACCGGTCCCCGTGCCCGCGCCCGGCGCAGCCCGGCGGGCAGCTCGGCGAGCCGCAGGTCCCGTTCGTAGACGAAGTAGTCCAGCTGCTGGGTGTGCCGGGGCCGGTCCACCACATGACCGGTGAACCGCTGCTGATCGCTTTCGATGACCCGGTGCATCGTCTCCACCGGGGGTGGCCGGTAGTGCCCCGCCGCGTACGCGGCCACCAGCCGGGCCTGGCATTCGACGAACGGGAACAGCGTGGGAAACGGCTGCGCGAAGCCCACGAAGGCGAGATCGTCGAAACCCGGCTTGAATATCCGCTTGTACAGGGCTATCCGATTGCCCGGGGCACTGAGGAATTCCGGATCGAAGAACGGGAAGGTGATGTTGTAGCCGGTGCAGTAGATGATGACGTCGAAATCCTTCGCCGTACCGTCCTCGAAATGCACCGTGGCGCCGTCCAACCGGCTCACATCGGGTTTCGCGACCACATCACCGGAGCCGAGCCGCAGCGGCAATTCCACCGATTGGGTGGGATGGGCTTCGAAGAATTTGTGATTCGGCGCGGGCAGACCGTACTTCACGGGATCGCCGGAGACCAGCGGCGTGAAGATCTGGGTGATCTTGCGCTGCCAGGACAGCGGCACATACGGCACCGTGCGGAAATAGCGGTCGGCCGGAGTGCCGGCGAAATACTTGGGCACCACCCACGCGCTCGACCGGGTCGACAGCCACACCTCGTTCTCCGTACTGCGCGAGGATAGCTCGACGGCGATATCGGCGGCACTGTTACCGATGCCGACGATCAGGATGCGCTTGCCGTACAGATCCAGCGGCGTGCGCGGATCGATATAGGAGTGGGAATGGATGGATTCTCCGGTGAACTCACCGGGGAAGTCCGGGAAGCGGGGATCCCAGTGATGCCCGTTGGCGACCACGAGCAGGTCGAATCGGCGGGTCTCGCCCGTCGCGGTCTCGATATCCCAGCCACCACCCGCCACCGGGCGGGCGTGCTCGACGGCATTGCCGAATTCGATGGCCCGTTTCAGGTCGAAGGCCGCGGCATAGCCCTCCAGGTACTCCTTGATGAGGGTGTGGTGCGGGAAGTCGGGATAGGACTCCGGCATCGGATAGTCGCGGAAGGAGAGCTGGTACTTCGAGGTGTCGATGTGCAGGGAGCGGTACGCGCTGGAGTGGCCGTTCGGGTTGCCGAATGCCCAGTTCCCGCCGATGCGGTCGGAGGCTTCGAAGCAGGTGTACCGAACACCGTAGTCGCCCAGCATCTTTCCGGTGGTCAGACCGCTGATACCCGCGCCGATGACAGCGACGGTGGGTTCGGACATACGACCTCCTCGAAGCACTGCGCCGATACCTCGGCCGACGCGGCGGTGATACCGGTCACATGGACCGTAGGCACAGATTTGACAGGTGTCAATAAAAATCAACCCTTGTCAGCGCGGCACGGAGCGGCCTAGTTTGTGAGGCACGCCATAGTCGGCGGGAGCGGGAGGCCACCATGAGAGCGCTGCAACTCACCGAACCCGGCACGCTGGAGATCCGTGAGGTCCCGACCCCCGAACCGGGTCCGGGCGAGCTGCTGATCCAGGTCGGCGCCTCTGGTATCTGCCACTCCGACTTGCATGTTCTCCACCTCCCCTTCAAGGTCCGCGACGATCCGCTGACCCTCGGACACGAGATCGCCGGCACCGTCGCCGCGGTCGGCGACCAGGTCGCCGGGCGGACGACCGGCGAACGCGGGGTGGTGTACCTGTGCTGGTCGTGTGGGCACTGCCCGGAATGCGCCAGCGGTAACGAGAATGTGTGCCGGGCGGCCGGCCGGGTCGCCATGCCACCCTGTCCGGGCCTGGGGCCCGACGGCGGGATGGCCGAGTACGTGGCCGTGCCGGCCACCGCCTTCGTGCCCATCGGCGATATGGACTTCGTCGCCGCCGCACCGCTGGCCGACGCGGCGCTCACCAGCTACCACGCCATCCGTGGCGCCCGCGATCAGCTCTACCCCGGCGCCACGGCGGTGGTGATCGGCGCCGGCGGGCTCGGCCACGTCGGGATCCAGATCCTGCGGGCGACGACCCCGGTGCGGGTGATCGCGGTGGACACCGACCCGGACAAACTCGAACTGGCGGCGGAGTGCGGTGCGCACGAGGCGCTCCCGGCCGATGCGGGCACCACGAGCCGGATCCTCGCCATGACCGGCGGCCGGGGCGCGGAAGCGGTCTTCGACTTCGTCGGTGTGGACGCGACCGCCAAGCTCTCGGTCGAATCGGTCGGACCCAACGGGGCCTACCGGATGATCGGGCTGGGCGAAGGAGATCCCGGTATCACCGCGGGCCCCGCGGGCGGGCCCGGACTGCCCTGGGGCGCGACGGTGCGCAAATCCTACGGCGGCACCAAACGCGATCTCATCGACAGTATCGCGCTGGCCCGGGAGGGGCGGATCACCGTACGTACCCAGCAGTTCCCCCTCGAGGAGGGGGCGCACGCCTACGAACTGCTCGAGCAGGGCCGGATCCGCGGCCGCGCGGTCCTGGTGCCCTGACCGGCCCTACGAACCGGTCGCCCACATATTGCTGAGCAGCCTATGGCTGGGCGTATCGGCCAGCGACTGCGAGGATTCATAGATCCGCACGTAGGACGTGGCGTGGATACGCCAGATCCCGTCGGCGCCGCGCCGGTAGCGGTCGGTGTAGTACCCGGCGCCACGGATCAGCACACCGAAGTCCGTAGCCAATACCGTGTCCTCGAACAGCCAGCTGCCGGTCGCGGTGTCCCCGTCGACACTGATCTCCGGATGATTGGCCACGTGGGTGGTGACGATGCCGGGGCCCATGTTCTCGCGCATGAACCCGACCACCGCGTCGCGCCCATCGAGGGTGAGTGCCTTACCCATGGCGTGGGTGCCGTAGCGGGCTTCGATCTCCGGATCCAGCGTGGCGGCGAAATCGTCCCACTGCTTCAGATCCAGAGTGCGGAAGTACCGGTACTTGAGGCCGCGGAGATGTTCGAGTGCCTGCAGATCCATGCAGCCACCTTGGCACGGCGGCACGGACCCGGCAAGAACATGTTCTACTTTTGGTTACACCGGCCCTCGTTTGCGCCCTCCGGATCGTGGTACAGCGCCGATACCGGACGACAGCTCGCGGCACCCGGTCCGTCGCGCCGGAGTTGCCGCGCAACCCAGCAGCGACGGAGACAGCAATGCACAGTCCCGAAATACTCATCGACGCCTTCGACCGGATCCGCGAGGCGGTCCACGAGGCGGTGGACGGACTCGACGAGCAGGCTCTGACCCACCGGCTCGATCCGGCGGCCAATTCGATCGCGTGGCTGGTCTGGCACCTCACCCGGGTGCAGGACGAACATCTGGCGGAATTACAGAGCGCCGAGTCGCTGTGGACGGGGCGCGGCTGGTTCGAACGTTTCGACCTGCCGATCGACCGGGAGGCCACCGGATACGGCGATACGCCCGCCGAGGTGGCCCTCATCAGCGCGCCGCCCGAACTGCTCACCGGCTACCACGATGCTGTGCACACACGGACGGTCCGCTTCGTGGGCGCGCTGGTCGACCGCGACCTCGACGCGGTCGTGGACGCGAACTGGGATCCGCCGGTGACCATGGGCGTACGCCTGGTCAGCGTGATCGCCGACGACCTCCAGCACGCCGGGCAGGCCGCTTTCGTCCGCGGGATCCTCTCCCGCGCCCCGGCCGGCCGCACGGATCCGGCGGCCACCCGCTGACCGCGTGCCGGCCCGGCGGTGCCGGGCCGGTCAATCGCGCAGCGCCTGCTCGCGGAGCCAGCCCAGGGTGCGCGAGAGTATCCGGGAGATGTGCATCTGCGATACCCCGAGTTCCTCGGCGATCTGCGACTGGGTGCGAGATTCGAAGAACCGCATCCGCAGCACCTGGCGCTCCCGCTCGGACAGCTCTTCGAGCAGGGGTTCGATCGCCAGATAGTCCTCCAGCCACCCGAAGGAAGGCTCTTCGGCGCCCAGCGATTCCACCAGTGGCAGGGCCGAACTGTCGCTGTCCTCCCCGGTGGCGGGCGCGTCCAGGGATGACGCCTGGTAGGCATTACCGGCGATGAGGGCCTGGGTCACCTCCACCACATCGATCTCGAGTTCCGCGGCGATCTCCTTGGCTCGCGGTACCCGCCCCAGCCGCTGCGAGAGGATCTCGATGGTAGGGCCCAGGTTCAGCTGCAGTTCCTTGACCCGCCGCGGTACCCGGACCGACCAGGTGTTGTCGCGGAAATGCCGGCGGACCTCGCCCATGATGGTCGGCACGGCGAAGGACAGGAACGACGACCCCCGCGCGACGTCGAAGCGGTCCACCGCGTTCACCAGGCCCAGCCGGGCCACCTGCAGCAGATCGTCGTAGTTCTCCCCGCGTCCGGAGAACTTCCGGGCGATGTGCTCGGCCAGCGGCAGGCACCGGCTCATGATCTCCGCGCGCAGCTCCGCCCGCGCGGGGTCGCCCTCGGGCAGCGCGGCCGATTTTCCGAACAACGGTTCGATGTTGTCGTAACTGTCGTGGCCGCGATGGCGTCGTGAAGGTCCGGGATCGGCCCGTGCTCCTTCACGCGCCATCGGCGCCTCCTCGGAACCAGCTGAACTCGACATCGGTCGGGTAACCACCACTCGCCACGTCGTAGGGGTGCTGTTCCACGCTGACCGAACGGGTCAGCGTCCGCACGATATGCCAGCCGAATCCCTCCTGGTCCTGGAGTGAGTCGACCTCCGAGATCGAGGTTACGCGCACTGTCATGCGATGCTCGTCGTAATCGAAATCGCAGGTCAGACTCGAATCGGGAACAGCCGAGGCAATCAACGACGTAGCCACCTCATCGAGGGCGAGCCGGATATCGGTCACCTCGTCCAGACCGAAATCGGCGATCAGCGATACGGTCTCGGCCAGCGCACGCAGCATCACCAGCTGCTCCTGCCGGGCCGGGATCCGTACGCCGACGGTCGTATCCGCCGATGTCGTATAGACGGAATCGGAGACACTCTCCCCCATGCGCACCACCACCTCGTTCCTGCCGCCCGCACCCCGGCGGGCGGGGGCGCCCGCCGGGCCCCGTCGATGCCCGTGACCGTCGGTGGCGCCGCGGTTCGTCTTTCCTTCGGATGTCGGCCTGATTGTCACATGCGCACATACCCGGGCCGGAATCGCCGAAACACCGCCCAGTTCACGCGCGGTCTATTCGCTCGTGCACAGTCAGCAGCAGATGATCGAATTCGGTGCGCAGTGCGGGCGCGGCGTAGTCGACGGTGGGCAGTTCGGCGACCAGTCGCGCGGCCAGCGCGCGCAGTTTGGTGTTGGTCTCCTGGGAGCGCCAGATGAGCACCCGGAACGCCTGGTCGGCACTGATCCCGTAGACGACCATCAACGCACCCTTGGCCTGCTCGATCACCGCCCGCGCCGCATACAGACCCGGCAAAGTGTCCTGCAGAGTCTCCTCCCGCTCCTCGGCCAGAGTCTCGGTGAGGTCGATGTAGTAGCCCGTGGAACCGATCACACGCCCCTGCTCGTCGGTCATCACATCGGCCACCACGACCACGTGCTTGGTCTGCCCGGCGAGGTCGACGATGCGGTGCCGGCTACAGAACGGTGTCGCTTCGGCCACCGATCTCGCCAGCGCGGACGCCACCTGGGCGCGGTCGTCGGGATGCTTGTGCCCGAGCAACAGCTCCGTGCTGGGCGCCATCGGTTCGGGCGGATAACCGTGCATCTCGGCGACGGCTTCCGACCACTCCCAGCGTTGGTCGGCGAACCAGAACCGGAAGGCGCCCGCGCACTGCGAGACGCTCCCGATCGAGTCCCACAGTTCTTCGGCGACCACGCCGTCTTCTCGCCTCACGGCTCGAGTATCGCCTGTTCCCGCGCGGGAAGCGACACCGCCCCGGCCGCGCGGGCGGCCGGGGCGGGGGGTTAGCGAAAGCGGCGGCTCAGCTCGTGAGCGCGCTACCCAGGCTCGGGAAGTACCGGAACTGCGGCCGTACACCGGCGACCTCGAGGGCCCGTTCCACTTCCTTGCGGCCGCTGACCACCCGCAGTTCGACCCCGGCCCGCCACGCGGCGGCCTTGGCCTCGGCGAGGATGACAGCGGCACGGATGCTCATGAACGTGGTCGCGCGCAGGTCCAGCACCACGGCGTGGCACAGGCCGGCACGGCATCGCTCGAGCAGAGTGCGCAGTTCTTCGTGCAGTACGGCGTCCAGCTCGCCTTCGACGCGGGCGATCACGCATTCGGGGTGTTCGGTACTGCGTCGTGACCACATGCGTCCGGTGGTCACCGGGCGCGGGTCGTGCTTGCGATGCTGATCGGCCCGGCATCGGGCGGTGGTAACCGACATATCAATCCCATCCCTTGCTGGTGGGGGATTTCCGGTTGGCGTACGCGCTACGGGCGGATATCGGAACGGGAGGCCTTCCCGTCCATCGAACCCGGGCACCGAGAGATACGCGGTACCGGGATCGGCTGCATGTTTTCAACCTGACGACCATTCTGGCACGGTCGGCCGACTGTGTACACCGCCGCCGACCCCGGCATATCCCGGTCGCCGACGCCCCGGAGCGGGCGGATGGGAATGTTTATCCCCCGAGCGACCGGCTATTGCGCACAGGCACAGGGCCGGGTCGGACCGGCCGACCGAACAGGGGCGGAGGTTTCCGGAATGGCTTCTCTGACCGCGGTGGCACTGGTGTGCTCCTTGAAGAGTTCACCCGCCGAGTCCAGTAGCGATCTGCTGGCCCGGCAGGTGCTCGACGAGCTCGCGAAGCACGATGTGACGGGCGAGGTGATCCGGGTCGTCGATCACGATATCCGGCCGGGCACCAGCACCGACGAGGGCGACGGTGACGAATGGCCCGCTGTCCGGGCCCGCGTGACCGACGCGGATATCCTGCTGTTCGCGACGCCGACCTGGGTGGGGCATATGTCGTCGGTGGCCCAGCGCGTGCTGGAAAGACTCGACGCCGAACTGTCGGAAACCGACGACGCGGGACGGCCCGCCATGTTCGGCAAGGTCGCCCTGACCGCGGTGGTGGGGAACGAGGACGGCGCCCACAAGATCACCGCCGACCTGTTCCAGGGCCTGAACGATATCGGCTACACCGTGCCCGCGCAGGGCGGAACCTACTGGAACGGCGAGGCCATGAGCGGCGTCGACTATCTGGATCTGGACAAGATCCCCGACGCGGTCGCCTCCACCAACGCGACCGCCGCCCGGAACGCGGCTCATCTCGCCCGCGCGCTGCGCGGCGCGCCCTACCCGGCCGAGTAAACGCGCAGCGCGTCCCGCTGCCCTCCCCAGGGATCCGTTCGATGCCTGCGAAAGGCGAACCATGGTCGAAACACTCATCCCGCGCGAAGTCGCCGTCGGCGCGCTCGCGCTTCCCGTGGCCCGCGGCCCGCTGTCGGCGGCCGTGCTGGCCCTGCTGCTGGAGGCGCCCGGACGTCCGGTACCCGAGGTGCCCGACGACCTCGATCCCTACGATGACGATTTCCAGCTGACTCTGCATACCTGTTACGAGCTGCACTATCAGGGTTTCGCCGGGGTGGACGCCGACTGGGAATGGGACCCGGGGCTGCTGCGGTTGCGCGCCGAACTCGAGCGCCGGTTCCTCGCCACCCTGCGCGCCGAGGTGCCCGGTGGTACCGATGTCACCGCGGAGCTGGACCGGCTGCTCACCGTGCCGGTGGCCGGCGGTGTGCCGGGCCGGCTGCGTGACGACGGCACCTGGTGGCAGATGCGCGAATACTTCGTGCAGCGCTCGATCTACCACCACAAGGAGGCCGATCCGGTGGCCTGGGTGATACCACGCCTGCGCGACCGGGCGAAGGCCGGATTGGTGGCGATCGAGTTCGACGAGTTCGGCGGCGGCCACGGGGACCGGATCCACGCCCGGCTCTACGCCGACCTGCTGCGCGGCGCGGGTCTGTCCGACGGCTACCTGCACTATCTGGACGTCGTCCCCGCCCCCATGCTCGCCCTGGTCGACATGATGTCGCTGTTCGGCCTGCACCGTTCGCTGCGGGGGGCGGTCGTGGGCCATTTCGCGGCGGTGGAGATCACCTCCTCACCGGCTTCGAAACTGATGGTCGAGGCACTGCGGCGATTCTCCGCCCACCCCGACTGTGTCCGGTTCTACAGCGAGCACGTGACCGCCGACGCCGTCCACGAACAGGTGGTACGCCGAGACGTGCTCGACGACCTGCTGGCCCGCGAACCCGAACTGGCCGAATCGGTGGTGTTCGGAATCCAGGCGACCGATCTCCTCGAAGACCGCTGCGCGGACCAGATGCTCGACCGCTGGCGTGCGGGCGAGAGCTCGCTGCGGACGACGGAACGGTGAGACCGATGTTCGTCCGTGTTCCCGGCGTCTACCGCCCCCAGCCCGATACCCGGCTGCTGGCCCGGGCGATGACCGATGCGGCCCTGCCACGCGACGCACAGGTCCTCGACGCGTGCACCGGAACCGGCGCGCTCGCGATCCACGCCGCCCGTTCGGGGGCGGCGGCGGTGACCGCGGTGGACCTGTCCCGCGCCGCGCTGGCCTCGGCCTGGTTCAACAGCCGGCTGTACGGGGTGCGGCTGGAGCTGCTGTGCGGGGATGTCACCCGGGTGGTCGCGGGCCGCACCTTCGACGTGGTGGTCGCCAATCCGCCCTACGTCCCCAGCGAAACGCATCCCCCCGAGGACGGGCCCGCACGCGCCTGGGACGCCGGCTGGCACGGCCGCCATCTGCTGGACCCCCTGTGCGAGATGATGCCGCAACTGCTCAGCGTCGGCGGTACCGCACTGATCGTGCACTCCGCGGTCTCGGGTATCGCCGCCACCCTCACCCGGCTGCGTACGGGCGGGCTGAAGGCGACCGTGGTGGCGCGCACCGTCATCCCGTTCGGACCGGTGATGCGCAGCCGGCTGGAGTGGCTGCGCGAGCGCGGTCTGATCCAGCCCGAACAAGAGCACGAGGAACTGGTGGTGATCCGTGCCGACCGAACCCGCTGAAACACCCCCCGGTCCCGACGAATTACTCGCCGCGATCCGGCCCGCCGCGCCCGATTGCGGGGCGGCGCGCGACACCCCTGACCCACGGCCCGAGCCGGCCGCCACCGCATCGGAGGCGACGGAGCCGGTGCGCCGGATCACCTTCACCGCCGAAGGCCCGGCTCTGGTGGAGGGCCCGCTGGAGGTGGTCACCCCCGAGGGCGACCACATGCTGGCCGACCGCTTCCTGGTCGCGCTGTGTACCTGTAAACGTTCCGGGAGCTACCCGCTGTGCGATACCAGCCATCGCCGCCGGGCCCGGCGCGCCGGAAAGGACCGAGACGGGAGGTAGACGGTATGTCATCCATGGATCCCGACCCCGCCGAAACCCCTGATCTGGAACCGGGCGGCGGCGTGCCGCCGGGTTCCACACCCCCCGACACCCCGCAGACCTCCGGGTTGTCGGCGGAGGAGCCCGCCACCCGGCATCACTTCCCGCCGACCGGCGTCTTGGCGATTGTGCTGACAATCGCCCTGGTCGCGGCGTTCGTGGTGGTGGCGGTGGCCCTGGTGATCACGGTCGTGAGCTGATTGGCGGCGGCGTTTCCGGGTAGCCGCGTCATATGGCTCCGACCACGCAGCAGTTGCTCCATGCGCTGACGCGAGCCGCCAATGCGCTGACGCACCACGACGTTCCCTTCGCCGTGGCGGGTGGATGCGCGGTCTACGCCCGGGGCGGACCCCCCTCCGACCACGATGTCGATATCTTCGTCAAACCCGCCGACAGCGGCCGGGCTCGCAGCGAACTGGCCCGGGCGGGACTGCGGATCGCCGACGCGGCCGAGGACTGGCTCACCAAGGCCTATGACGGTGACACCCTGATCGACATCATCCACCGGCCCAACAATCGCGAGGTCGACGACGCCCTGCTGGCACGAGCCGAACTCATGCGGGTGGGACCGACGATGGCGCCCGTGGTACACGGCACCGACCTGCTGGTCGACAAACTGCTGGTGTTCGACGCGCACCGGCTGGACCTGAGCCCGCTGTTACGCATCTCCCGCGACCTGCGCGAACAGGTGGACTGGCCGTCGGTACGCGCCCAGACCGAACATTCGCCCTACGCGCGGGCGTTTCTCGGGTTGATCGACGATCTCGGCATCGCCGACACCCGGACCGATGATCGAACCTCAGGAAAGGCCGGATAGATGTCGGAAACCCAGCACCGTCCGCCCGGCCGGCCACCGGAATATCTGGCCGCCGAACTACACCGGGCCCTGACCGAGGATCCGCGCTGCGCCGAACAGGGCGTACGCGTACGGATCCGGGGCGAAGTGGTGGTACTCGACGGCGAAGTGAGTACCGCGCAGCGCCGGCGCCGGCTCGAGGACGTGGTGCGCGAGATCGCGCCGGACGTCCAGATCCACAACGACGTACATGTGACCGCGACGCCCGGCCCGGGCGAATGCGAGGACCTCGGTGACTGACACCACCGGGCGGAAGGGAGTGCACCGATGCGGATCGCCGCTGTGGGGGATGTCCATCTGGGAACCGATTCACGGGGGATGCTGCGTCCCGCGCTGCGCGGTCTCCCGGAGCACGCCGATGTACTGCTGTTGGCCGGTGATCTGACCAATCACGGGACGCTGCCCGAAGCCGAGGTGGTGGCCACCGAATTCGCCGATGTCGGCGTCCCCGTCATCGCGGTCCTCGGTAACCACGACTATCACAGCGACCGCTCCGACGAGATCACCGCGATGCTCGGCGCGGCCGGCATCACGGTGCTCGAGGGCAGCGCCACCACGGTCACGATCGGTGATCGCACGCTGGGGGTCGCCGGGACCAAGGGCTTCGGCGGCGGTTTCGCCGGGAAATGCGCCAGTGTGTTCGGCGAACCCCTGATGCGCGAGTTCGCCGGGCACACCGTGGAGCTGGCCACCCGGCTCGATACCGCGCTGGCCGAATTGGACACCGATGTCACGGTGGTCCTCACGCACTACTCCCCCGTCAGCGACACGCTGCACGGTGAGCCGCGGGAGATCTACCCGTTCCTGGGTTCGTATCTGCTCGGTGAACCCATCGACACCCACCGGGCGGATCTGGCGCTGCACGGGCACGCCCACGCCGGATGCGAGCGCGGCACCACACCCGGCGGTATCCGCGTCCGCAATGTCGCCCAGCCGGTCATCCGGTCGGCCTTCGCCGTATACGAACTACATCCGCGGGCGGCGCGCGAGCGTGAGCGCAGCGCCACCGCGCTGACCGGATGACCGTGGCGCCTACTGGGCGAAAGCGGCCTCGAGACCGTCGAACCAGGCCGCTTCCTCGAGCAGCCGGGTGCTGCGCCAGCCGGCGGGCGTGCGGACGAGGTCGTGGTTGTACCAGCCACCGCAGGTGAACTGTTTGCCCGGGGACACGATCATCGGGTTGAAGAACATCGCCCGGACCTTCGCGGTGTCGCCGTCGAGTTCGACCGCGATATTCGAGATGAAATGCTGGGTGCGGGCGAACAGCCCGAGCTGTTCGGTCAGCTTGGCCACCACGGTTTCGAGGTCGCCGACCGGGCCGCCGGCCGTGCTGTAGTCGATCTGGGCGTCCGCGGTGAACACCGACCGGTACAGCGCCCAGTCCTTGCTGTCGACGGCGGTGGCATAGCGGGTGAGCAGATCGGTGATCTCGAGCCGGTCGGCGAGGGTCGCTGGATCCATCCCTCCATACAACCGCACCACCATGGCCTCCCGGGTGGATTCGGCCTCAGCGGCGGCGGAGGATCCGGCGCCATCGGCGCCTCCCGGAGGTGGAGCGGGGCCGGGCGGTATCCGGGCGCGAGACCGCCGGGGCCGCGACGGCCGGAACCGCCACCCGGGCGGACCGCTCCCGCCACTCCCGCACGACCGCGTCCGCGTCCACCGGCGCGATCGGCACCTGCGGGCCGATGGGCATCCGTAGCCAGTCGACGATGCGCCGGTTGAGCTCGGCGACCGTCGCACGGACCTCCGGCTCGGACGCGGCGTCGCGGACGGTCTCCGGTAACCGCTCCACATCACGGCGCAGCAGCAGCGAAGGCGGCAGCAACGCGTCGCCGCTCACGCCTTCGCGACGCAGATAGTCGCGCAACC
This sequence comes from Nocardia testacea NBRC 100365, assembly GCF_000308775.1. Taxonomy (GTDB): domain Bacteria; phylum Actinomycetota; class Actinomycetes; order Mycobacteriales; family Mycobacteriaceae; genus Nocardia; species Nocardia testacea. The sequence continues at coordinate 6,165 of NZ_BAGJ01000076.1, read as the reverse complement.
ACGTGTTCTCGTCGTGGTAGGGATTACCGGCACCCGGTAGTGGTTTACCGGCGCCGGGGAGGTTCTCGAATTCCCCGCGTTCGGTGGCCTCCCGGATCTTGCGGTCGACCCAGGATTCGAAGTCGACACCCACGGGTTTGCGCTCGGTCATCGTGGCTCCTCACCGTCTCCCACCACGGTAACGCCGATTCCCGGCAGCCGGCGCCGGCGGTGACCTGTGGAGCCCACAGGCCACTCGCCGGGTCAGGCCCCGTTGGTGGAGGCGCTGCGGGTGCGGCCGGAACGGGCCCGGCGGCGCTCGGCCTGGAGTTCGGCGAGCTCCTGCTCGAGAATGTCGGCGACCCGGAACTGGCCGGTGTCGTAGCCGTCGGAGGAGCGCACGACGTCGAGGAACTCGTCGGTCTCCTTGTCCCCGGACATCTTGCCCTTGGGACCGTCGGAGGAACCGTTCCTGGCGCCGTCCGAGGACCCCTTACCCAGCCCCGAGATCTTCTTGGGTTTGGTGACCGGAAGTTTGTCGGTGGTGTCGGCTGTCGTGGTCGTTACCGAATCCCCGTCGAACAGTGGCGAATTGGCGGCCATCTCATCGAGCAGCGAGCTGGTCCGTCCGATCAATCCCGAGGTGACCTCCGCCAGATCCCCCGACCGGCGTTTTCCCGTATCACCACCCTTGCCGTCCGGCCGGAAGGCCGAACCGCTCGATGCGGTACCCGATGTCTTCTTGCCACCCGGTTCCAGTGCGGCCGGTTGCGGCGCGGCCTCGGCCATCGGCATCGTGGCCGCCGCCTTCGCATGGTCCAGACGCAGGCTCACCCGGGGCAGATTGTTGCGGATCTGATCGGCCGGATCGGGCAGCACCCGTACCTGTTCGGTGGCCCGCAGGATCGCCATACCGTAGCGGGAACTCGCCGCGTCGTGGATGAGCAGCGCGACACCGATCATCACCGGCGCGACCGCGTGCACGGCCGCGTCATACCATTCGCCGAGTCTCAGATACGGGTAGGTGTTCAACCCGATGGTCAGCGTGAGCAGCGCGATCTCGGCGGCGGCGGTCTGCTTCCGGTTGTTGATCACTCCCCATTCGGCGACCTTGTTGGTGCCGATCATGATGATGATCAGGCAGACACTGATCATCGCTTCCAGCAGGTAGCTGAACCAGAACAGGGGGTCGGTCGGGCCGGTGGGTGCGATGTTCTGCTGCACGTTGACGGCCGACCAGAGCATCCCCGCGCCGACCACCCCGGCCAGCGCGCGCAAAGACCAGGATCGATGCCGGTACAGCGAGGCCAGTTTGGCGTGCGGACTGGACTCCCGGCGCTGAGCGGCGATGGCTTTACGGGCGAGCAAGAGGTCGCGCATATCCGCCTTCTCGATCTGCTCGGTGGTCTGCCTGGCGCGATCGTTGGCCGAGGCGACCGCTTGGATCTCCTTCCAGCGCTGCCCACGTTCCTGTTCGCGGATGCGCTCGGCCAGTTCGCGTTCGGCGCGTAGCTCCGATTCCGACAGTGCTTCGGTGAGGGCGGGGTCGAACTGGTAGGCCAGCCGGCCCCGAGCGTGTTCGACGCGCTGGGCCAGTTGCGTGACATCGTCCTCGAGTGGCGGTTCGACAGTCATTACGGCTCCCGCCTCGGGTGATTCGATGGCAGACAAGTAGTCACGCCGGGGTACGGTACCGCGCTTTGCTCCGCGATGCATCGTCACGGTCGAAACAACCGAATTCCGTGGGCGTTCACAGGCTGTTCACGAGTTCCCCGGGCGGCCCGGCATTTCCGCGTCCGCGGCCGCGCGACAGACCCCGGTGATACCCCGCGGCGCGGGAGTTCACAAGGCGTTCAGGGTGGTCAGGACCGCTTTCACCACGGGACGCGCCTCGGGGACCGGAGCGAGCGGATACACATGGAACAGGCCGGGTTCGGCGATGAGACGGAGGCGCGCGCCGGCTCGTTCGGCGAACGCGCGCGTGTCGGGGTACAGGATGTCGTGTGTACCGACGAACAGATCCGTTTCCGGTAGCCCGTCCACCGGGCCGTTGATCGGGCTGAGTTCCGGCAGCCCGAGATCGTCCCCGCCGGCCCAGACCCGTCCCGCCTCGAGCAGGCCGGGGCGCGCCAGCCACGGGTCCCGCGCCTGTACCCGGTCGATCTCCGGCGCGGACAGGCGCATATCGAGACACGGCGCGAACAGGATCAGCCGCGCGGGCCCGGGCAGCCCGGCCCCCGCAAGCGCCTGGGCGAGCAGCAGCGCCAGCGTGCCACCGGCCGAATCCCCGGCCAGCACCACCCGCCCGGGATCCACCGCGGCGATCACTTCCCGGTACACCGCGAGCAGATACGGCCGCGCCGACCGGTAGGTGTAGCGCGGCGCCAGCGGGTAGATAGGCACCTCGACCCGGTGCCCGGCCGTGACGAGCCGATCGATGAACCGCCAGTGCCACCAGCTGATCTCCCGGAAGAAGCTACCCCCGTGCAGATAGATCACGACTTTCCCGGATTGCGGCGCCGTCCGTGGTGTCACCCGGTAGCAGGGAAATCCGTCGACGAGGCGGTTCTCGACCCGGTGACGGCGCCGCAGCCGCCACGGCGGGACGTGGGTGCCGGCGGGTTCGGCCATCGCGGCACGGGCCTTCTCGGCGGTCGCCATCCCACGTTTGCGGGTGAGCCGCAGGAACACCGACAGCGCCCGGGCTCGGCGACTGACCATGTACGTCCACTCCCTCCGTATCCGACCCGTTGGGCGGTTCCGGACAGGCCCGGCTCTCCGCAGCATATTCCGATGCGTCCACCGGTGCGGGCGCGTTACCGTCGGCGGATGTGCGACGACAGGTCATACCGTTACCGGACGCACTACGTCTGCCCCTCGTGCCGGATATCGCAGAAGCGCCGGAGCCGACGGCCCGGGGCGGATCCGCTTTCGCCGGTGCGGTACGGTTGCCCGCGTTGTGGATTCGAAATGTACTGCGCCGGACCGGACTTCGCCGCACCCGGACGAAAAGACCGCGCGGCCTGGTCGGTCGTCGCCGCGGTGCTGAGCGCCGGCCTGCGATACGACGGCTACGACAGCTGCGGATGCGGCCGGGAGCCGAAGTTCCGTCCGCGCACCCGCGCCGAGCTCCGGCCCCGGCGCGATCACGCGGCACGGCACGCGCTGCCACCGGCCGACGTCCTGTCCCGGCGCGATCTCTGGCACGCGTTCCCGCGGTAGCGGCACGCGGCACGGCACCGGCCGGAACCCCGGTGCTCACCCGCCTCGGCGGCAGGTGAGCACCGCGTTCACTTCTTGGCGCGTTTCTCCCTGACCCGGACCGAGATCCGCACCGGCGATCCGGCGAACCCGAACTCCTCACGCAGCCGCCGCTCCAGGAACCGGCGATAGCCGGCTTCCAGGAACCCGGTGGTGAACAGGACGAAGGTCGGCGGCCTGGTGGTGGCCTGGGTGGCGAACAGCACGCGGGGCAGTCGCCCGCCACGCATGGGCGGCGGCGTCGCGGCCACGACCTCCTTCAACCAGTTGTTCAAGCGACCGGTCGGAATCCGCTTGTCCCACGACTCCAGCGCGGTTTCCATGGCCGGGACGAGTTTCTGCACCGCCCGGCCGGTCTGTGCGGAGATATTGACCCGCTGCGCCCACGGCACCCGCACCAGGTCGCGATCGACCTCACGCTCGAGCTGCAGGCGGCGGTCCTCGTCCACCAGATCCCATTTGTTGAACGCCAGCACCAGGGCCCGCCCGGAGTCGGCGACCAGGCTGATCACCCGCAGGTCCTGTTCGGTGATGGGCTGCGCGGCGTCGATCAGCATGATCGCCACCTCGGAGGCCTCCAGCGCCGATTTGGTGCGCAACGAGGCGTAGTACTCGGTACCGCTGGCATTGGCGACCTTGCGCCGCAGGCCGGCGGTATCGACGAAACGCCAGACCTTGCCGCTCAGTTCCACCAGCGAATCCACCGGGTCGACGGTGGTACCGGCGATATCGTGCACCACCGACCGCTCGTCACCGCTGAGCTTGTTCAGCAGGCTCGACTTTCCGACATTCGGTTTCCCGACCAGAGCTACCCGGCGCGGGCCACCACCGGGCCCGCCGAGTTCACGCGGTGTCTCCGGCAGCACTTCCAGTACATCGTCGAGCAGATCACCGGTCCCGCGGCCGTGCGCGGCGGAGACCATGCGCGGCTCCCCCAGCCCCAGCGACCACAGCGCGGCCGCGTCGGCCTCCAGGCGCTGGTCGTCGACCTTGTTCGCGACCAGGATGACCGGCGTCTTCGCCCGCCGCAGCACCTTCACCGCGGCCTCGTCGGTGGCGGTCGCGCCGACCACCGCGTCGACCACCAGCACAATGGCATCGGCGGTGTTCATGGCGAGTTCGGCCTGTCGCGCCACCGACTGCTGTAGCCCCTTGGCGTCCGGTTCCCAGCCACCGGTGTCCTGCACCCAGAAGCGGCGGCCCGCCCAGTTGGCCTCGTAGGAGACCCGGTCCCGGGTCACCCCGGGCACATCCTCGACCACGGCCTCGCGTCGGCCGAGAATGCGGTTGACCAGCGTCGATTTACCGACATTCGGGCGCCCGACCACGGCCAGGGTGGGCATCGGCACATGTTCGGCGGCCTCGGCGTCACTGGCGAGATCGGTGAGCTCCCACTCCGATTCGTCGCTCCATACGCCGTCGCCGGCGAGTACGTCGCTCACGGTGTCCCCGCTCATCCGGCGACTCCCCGGCTGCGCGCCGCGGCACGATCCCGCGGCCGGTCCAACTGCCGGCCGACCTCGCGGTACAGCTCTTCGATGGTCTCGTCCATGGTCAGTTCGCTGGTGTCGACCTGCACCGCGTCCTCGGCCCGCCGCAGCGGCGACACCGCGCGCGTCGAATCGAGGCGGTCGCGGCGCTCCACATCGGCGAGCACCCCGGCGTAGTCGTCTCCGCGACCCTCGGCGATGTTCTGCTGGTTACGCCGATGGGCCCGCGCCTGCGCGGACGCGGTCAGATAGATCTTGGCGTCGGCGTCGGGCAGGACGGTGGTGCCGATATCGCGGCCCTCGACCACGATCCGGCCCGCGCTCACCGCGATCTCACGCTGCAGCGCCACCAGTTGCTCCCGGACCTCCGGCACCGCCGACACGGCCGACACGGCCGCGGTGACCTCGGGGCCGCGGATCTCGGTCCGCACATCGTCGCCGTCGAGTTCGATCAGTTCGCGCTCGGGATCGGTACCGATCCGCAACGGCATATCGGTGACCGTCGCGGCCACCGCGGCGGAATCCGCCGGGTCGACCCCCGCACGCAGCACCTGCAGCGTGGCGACCCGGTACATGGCGCCGGTATCGAGATAGCGGGCCGAAAGCCGTACCGCCAGCCGCCGCGACACGCTGGACTTCCCGGTCCCCGAAGGACCGTCCATCGCGACGACCAGGGACCGGTCGCGGGCCGGATCCACGACGACCCCCACCGGAGCTTCCACACCGTTCACAAAGACACCGCCTCGTAGAGTTTGCCGATTTCGTCGCGCCCCAGCACGCGCAGCGTGCCCGGACGCTGGTCGTTCAGGACGACCGGGCCGATATGAGTGCGCACGAGCCTGGTCACCGGATGTCCGACCGCGTCCAGCAGCCGCCGCACGATATGTTTGCGCCCCTCGTGCAACACCACTTTCACCAGGGAACGTCCCTCGTCGACCTCGAGCACCTGGAAGCGGTCCACCTTGGCCGGTCCGTCGTCGAGCTCCACGCCCTCGCGCAGGATCTTGCCGATCGAACGGTGCACTTCGCCCTGCACGGTGGCCAGATAGGTCTTGGACACCTCGTAGGAGGGGTGCATCAGCCGGTGCGCGAGATCACCGTCGTTGGTGAGCAGCAACAGGCCCTCGGTATCGGCGTCCAAGCGGCCGACGTGGAACAGCCGCTGCCCGGCCGCGACCCGTTCGGCGACGATATCGCCGACACAGGGACGGCCCAGATCGTCGGACATGGTGGACTGCCAGCCCTTGGGCTTGTTCAGGGCCAGGTGCACGAGTTCCTCGCGCACCACCACCCGGGTGCCGTCCACCCGCACCACGGCGTTCTCCGGGTCGATACGCAGACCCTGCTCACGCACGATGATCCCGTCGACCTCGACGCGGCCCTGCTCGATCATCTCCTCGGCGGCCCGGCGTGAGGCGACCCCGGCCTTGGCCAG
>NZ_BAGJ01000077.1 GCF_000308775.1 Nocardia testacea NBRC 100365 | reverse complement strand
TACCTCGCCGACCCCGCCGGGGTGCGGCCGGTGCCGGGCGCCGCCGACGCCCTGCGCCTGGTGCGGGCGGCCGGGATCCAGCTGGGCGTGGTCAGCAATCAGTCCGGTGTCGCGCGCGGGCTGATCAGTCCGGGCCAGCTGGCCGCGGTCAACGACCGGGTCGAGGAATTGCTCGGGCCGTTCGGCACCTGGCAGGTCTGTGTACACGGCGAAGACGACGGTTGTGTCTGCCGCAAACCCGCACCGGGTATGGTGCGCCGCGCCGCGGCCGAACTCGGGGTCGATATCGACCGCTGCGTACTGATCGGCGATACCGGCGCCGATGTGGCCGCCGCACTGTCGGCCGGGGCCCGGGCCGTACTCGTACCCACCGCACGGACCCGGCCCGAGGAGGTACGGCACGCGCGGGCGGCGGCGATGGTCGCGCCCGATCTCACCGAAGCGGTCCGGATGGCGATGGCGGGGCTGCTGTGACGGGCCGGGTGCTGGTGGCGCGGATGGACAACGTCGGCGATGTCCTGCTGGCGGGGCCGTGTATCCGCGCGGTCGCGGCACACGCCGGGCCGGTGACACTGCTGGCCGGGCCGCGCGGGCGCGCGGGCGCCGACCTGCTGCCCGGTGTGGATCGCGTGCTGACCTGGTGCGCCCCCTGGATCGACCCGGAACCCCCGGCGGTGACCGCGACGGGCGTCGATGCCCTCGTCGAGGAACTGCGTGGCCTGGACGTGGACCGCGCGTTGATCCTCACCTCGTTCCATCAGTCGCCGCTGCCGCTCGCCCTGGTGCTGCGGATGGCCGGGGTCGGCTGGATCGGCGCCATCTCCGAGGACTACCCCGGTTCGCTGCTGGACCTGCGGCACCGTGTCACCGGCGACCCACCCGAGGCCGAACGCGCCCTGTCGCTGGCCACCGCGGCCGGCTTCCGGCTCCCGCCGGGTGACGACGGCGGATTGGCGGTGCGTGGCCCGCTACCGGACGTCGGCGATCGCACCGGCGAGCCCGGATATATCGTCGTCCATCCCGCCGCGTCGGTACCGGCTCGCCAGCTGTCCCCCGGACGGTCGGCGGCCGTCGTCGCCGCGCTCGCCGACGCCGGGTACCGCGTGATCGTCACCGGCGCCGACGCCGATCGGCCGTGCACCGCACAGGTGGCCGGTGATCGCGCTCTGGACCTGGGCGGCGCGACCACCCTGCCGGAACTGGCCGCGGTACTGCGCGACGCGAGCGTCGTGGTGGCGCCGAATACCGGACCCGCGCATCTGGCCGCGGCCGTCGGCACCCCGGTCGTCTCCCTGTTCGCGCCGGTGGTCCCGGCGGCGCGGTGGGCGCCCTACGGCGTGCCGGTGACAGTCCTCGGCGACCAGGACGCACCGTGCCGGGACAGCAGAGCACGGGAGTGCCCGATCGCCGGACATCCGTGCCTGGAATCGATTTCCCCGGACGACGTCGTCCTGGCGGTGAAAGAACTCATCGCAGGCGGGTCCGCCGGTCTGCAGACAGGAGGTGTGTCGTGATGGAAGAGCATTTCGCGGCTCTGTGCCGGGCACTGCAGCGCGTTGACGCGCACGCGCCGGAAATCCGTTGGTGGGGGCGCGAACTGGCCACGGTGTTCCGCGACGGCGGCCGCCTGCTCGCCTGCGGTAACGGGGGCAGCGCGGCCGAGGCCCAGCATCTGACCGGCGAACTGGTCGGACGCTTCCACAACGAGCGGCGCCCGCTGTCGGCGATCGCGCTGCACGCCGACACCTCCGCGGGGACCGCCATCGTGAACGACTACGGCGGGCACGAATTGTTCGCCCGGCAGGTTCGCGCCCACGGCCGGCCCGGCGACGTACTCGTCCTGCTGTCCACCAGTGGCACCAGCCAGAATGTGGTGGCCGCCGCGAAAGCGGCGCACGATATCGGGGTCACCACCTGGGCCATGACGGGACCGGCGCCCAATCCGCTGGCCGCCCTGAGCGATCGGGCGATCGCGGTGGAGGCGCCGAGCACCGCCACCGTGCAGGAGGTGCATCTCGCTCTCGTGCACACCCTGTGCGCGGCGCTCGACGAGGCACTGGGAATTCCGGCGTGAAACCGCTGATCGTCCTCGGCGACAGCCTGCTCGATGTCGATATCGAAGGCGACGCGACCCGGCTGTGCCCGGAGGCGCCGGTCCCCGTGGTCGATGTCCAGAGCAGGCGGCTGCGGCCGGGCGGCGCCGGGCTGGCCGCGATCCTGGCGGCCCGCTCGGTGGCCGAGGTCGTACTCGTCACCGCGACCGCCGACGACGACGGCGGTCGCAGCCTGCGACGGCTGCTCGACCGGGAAGTCGAGGTGGTGCCGATGGCGCTGCGGGGCGAAACGGTACGCAAGACCCGGGTCCGCGCGGGCGGCCAGTCGCTGGTCCGGCTGGACACCGGCGACGGCACCGCGGAGGCCGGGCCGCTCGATCCCGCGATCGTCCGGGCGCTGCGCGCGGCCGGAGCGATCCTGGTCGCCGACTACGGACGCGGGGTGGCCGCACATCCCCGGATCCGGCGGCTGCTGGGCGACCTCGGCCCGTCGGTGCCCGTGGTGTGGGATCCGCATCCGCGCGGGCCGGCGCCGATCCCCGGCGCCGCCCTCGTCTCACCGAATATGAGCGAGGCGCGGCAGTTCGCGCCCGGGTACGCCGAACCGGACGAACTGGCGAAAGTGCTCCGGGACGAGTGGACCGCGGATTCCGTCGCCGTGACCCTCGGCTCCGCCGGCGCGGTCCTGGCCAACGGTAAGCGACTGGCCACGGTGCCGGTGCCCGGCGAGATCCGCGTCGGCTCCGCCACCCACGACACCTGTGGAGCCGGCGACCGGTTCGCCTCCGCCGCGGCGGCGGCCCTGCTGGACGGCTCGACGGTGGCCGAGGCGGTGGGCCGGGCCGTGGGCGATGCCGCCGGATTCGTCGCCGCCGGTGGCGCGGCCGCCCTGTCGTGCGAGGACCTGCCCGCAGCCATGAGCACCGAACGCACCGAACGCACCGGATCGGCGTTCGAGGTGGCGGCGGATGTGCGGGCACGCGGCGGCCGGCTCGTCGCCACCGGCGGCTGTTTCGATCTCCTGCATCCCGGCCATGTCAGCCTCCTGCGCCGGGCCCGCGCCATGGGCGACGCACTGATCGTCTGCCTCAACTCCGACGATTCGGTACGCCGGCTGAAGGGGCCGAGCCGCCCGATCGTAGCCGCGCGCGACCGTGCCCGGCTGCTCGGCGAACTGTCCTCGGTCGACGCCGTCACGATTTTCGACGAGAGCTCCCCGGCCACCGTGCTGGAGCGACTGCGCCCCGATATCTGGGTCAAGGGCGGCGATTACACCGAAGCGGATCTGCCCGAGGCCGGCGTCGTCCGCGAGCACGGTGGCGAGATAGCGCTGATCCCCACGATCCGCGGTTATTCGACAACCCAGCTGGTCACCCGATCCCGGCGCTGACCCGAGAACGAAGGAGTGCGATGCGAAACCCTGGAAACGTCCTGATCACCGGCGGCGCCTCCGGTCTCGGCGCCGCGGTCACCGCCGCGGTGCTCGAGCGCGGGGGCCGTCCCCTGGTGATCGACCGGGACCAGCCCGAGACGACGGTCGACTTTGTCCGGGCCGACCTCGCCGATACCGCCGCCGCAGACAATGCCGTCCGCGAACTCCTCGACACCGCCGACGGCCGGATCGACGGCGTGTTCACCGCCGCCGGAACCGATGCCTGCGGACCACTGGACCAGGTACCCGCCAAGGATTGGGACCGGGTGATCCAGGTGAACCTGCTGGGCACGGTGGCCGTGGTCCGCGCGGCGCTGCCCACGTTGCGGAAACACCGGGGCACCGTGGTGACCTGCGCGTCCACCCTCGGTCTGCGCGCCGCGAGTGATGCCACCGCCTACTGCGCGTCGAAATTCGGCGTGATCGGGTTCACCCGGGCGCTCGCCGCCGAGACCGCCGGGGAGGTGGGGGTGACCCTGCTGGTGCCCGGCGGGATGCATACGGCGTTCTTCGACGGGCGCGACGAGAAATACAAACCGCCACCGGAGGCGAAACTGAACCGGCCGGCCGATGTCGCGAACACGGTGCTGTTCGCGCTGGGCCAGCCGCCCGGATGCGAGGTCCGCGAACTCGTGGTCTGCGCTTCGGAAGAGGGGTCGTGGCCCTGAGCGGCTCGATTCTCGTACTGCGCGCGCTCGGCCTGGGCGATCTGCTGACCGCGGTACCCGCACTCCGGGCGCTACGCGCCGCCTACCCGGCGGATCGCCTGGTGCTGGCCGCGCCGGAACCACTGCGCGGCCTGGTCGATCTCGTCGAGGCGGTCGACGAGTTGCTGCCGACGTCCGGTCTGGGCGCGCTGCGCCGGCCGCACGAACCGCCGCGGCTGGCGGTCAACCTGCACGGGCGGGGCCCGGAGAGTATCCGCGACCTGGCGGCGACCGGGCCGGGCTCGGTACTGACCCATCACCATCCCGATTTCCCCGCCCACCCCGGCCCGGCCTGGCGGGCCGACCTGCACGAGGTGGACCGCTGGTGCCGGCTGCTGGAGTACGCGGGGATCCGCACCGATCCCACCGCGCTGCGGCTGCGTCCGCCGCCGACACCCACACCGGCGCCGGACGCGGTCGTGATCCACCCGGGCGCGGCCTATCCCGCCCGGCGCTGGCCGCCCGAACGTTTCGCCCGCGTGGCCCGCGAACTCGCCGCCGACGGCCGCCCGGTGGTGGTCACCGGATCGCCCGCGGAGGTGCCGCTGGCGCAGGCTGTCGCCGGCCGGGCCGGGGTGCCCGACTCCGCGGTGTACGCCGGACGTACCGACACGACCGGGCTGGCGGCGCTGGTCGCCGGTGCGGCGCTGGTCGTCTGCGGCGATACCGGCGTCGGGCATCTCGCGACCGCGTTCGGCACGCCGTCGGTGCTGCTGTTCGGACCCACTTCGCCGGGTACCTGGGGCCCGCCGCCCACCGCGGAATGTCATATCGCGCTGTGGGCGGGGCAACTCGGCGATCCGCACGGGGATCGTCCTGATTCCGGGTTGCTGGAGGTGCGACCCGAACGCGTCCTCGGCGCCGCGGCCGAGGTCATCGGAAAGGGGGTCCGCCATGGGTAGTCGCGTCGGTGTGGTCGGCGCCGGATATGTGGGGCTCACGAGCGCCGCCTGTCTGGCCCATCTGGGTCATCACGTGGTCTGTCTGGACAACGACGAGACCAAGATCGAACAGCTGCGCGCGGGCCGGGTCGCGATCGTGGAGCCGGGGTTGCCGGAACTGGTCCGGGCCGGCCTGGACGAGGACCGGCTCGTCTTCACCACCGACCCGGAGTCGCTGGCCGAGGCCGAGGTGGTGCTGCTGTGCCTGCCGACCCCCCGTGGCGACGGCGGAGCGGCCGATCTGGGTGTGCTCGACACCGCGCTCGAGACGCTGGCCGGCGTGCTGCGGCCGGACTGCACCCTGGTCACCAAATCCACTGTGCCGGTGGGGACGGCGGCCCGGCTCTCGGCCCGTCCCGGCCGCGCGGGCACGGCCGTGGTGAGCAATCCCGAATTCCTGCGGGAAGGCCGGGCGGTACAGGATTTCCTGCGGCCGCACCGGGTGGTCATCGGCGCCGCGGCGCGGGACGCGGAATCCGCCGATCGGGTCGAAGAGCTGTACGCGGGAACAGGCGCCGCGGTACTGCGCTGCGATACGGCAGGCGCGGAACTGGCCAAATACGCCAGCAATGCCTTTCTGGCGGTGAAACTGTCGTTCGTGAACACCCTGGCCGAATTGTGCGAACGCGTCGGCGCCGATATCGGCGAGGTCACCGGCGCGATGGGGATGGACGACCGCATCGGGCCGGATTTCCTCGCCCCCGGACCCGGCTGGGGCGGTTCCTGCCTGCCCAAGGACACCCATGCGCTGCTGCGCGCCGCGGAAGCGGCGGGCGTGGATTTCGCCATCCTGCGCGATGCCGTACGCGCCAACGACCGGCAGCACGCCATGGTGCTGCGCAAGGTGCGGCGCGCGGTCACCGGCTCGGTCGACGGTTCGCTTGCCGGTGCCCGTGTCGGCGTGCTGGGTCTGGCGTTCAAAGCCGGGACCGGAGATCTGCGCGACTCGCCCGCGGTCGCGGTGGCGCGGCAGCTGTGCCGGCACGGCGCCACCGTGAGGGCCTACGACCCGTGCGTCCCGGGCAGCACCCCCGGACTCGATCCGATACAGGTGGTGGACGACCCTTATCCGGTCGCGGACGGCGCGGCCGCACTCGTGATTCTCACCGAATGGCCCGAATTCCGCGCCCTCGACTGGTCGCGACTGAAGGCCCGAGCCGACCGCGCGATCATTGTGGACAGCCGCAACCTGCTGGACCGCGACGTCCTGCGCGGAACCGGTTTCGAGGTGGTGGGTATCGGCACCGGCGCAGAGTGACCGCGGGTCACTTCGCGCTCGTCCCGGATTCGGCGACCGGGCCGGGGTGCCTCGTCGGCACGACCCCCGGCCCGGCTGCTGCCCGGTGTACTCAGAAAATCGCCTTGCTGACCGCGTCCGGCCCGTCGAAGGACCGGTCCGGCAGGCCCCCGAGGACGTCGAGCACGTCCGCGTCGGCTCCGTTGCTCTTCGCCGTGGAGACGAGGCCGTCGCGGTCACAGGGATAGTCGACTCCGGACAGATACTTCTGCACCTGCACAGGACTGATCTGGCTCATAGTGCGCTCCCTTGTTCGTAGACTCTTGTGGGCACGGCGATTCGACTCCGCCGCGTTGACGAACTCGGTGCCTGTCCGCCCGGCACCCTGGTGCACCGCCGCCGAGACGATCAGCTCAGACGGCGGGCGAGCAATGCCTTCGCCTGCTCGGCACCTTTACGGCTCTCGCCCTGCGCCCGCCGGAAGAAATCGGCGAGCTCGGTATCACCGGCCCGCTCGGCGTCCTGGCTGTAGATCTCCATTCGCAGTGCGTTGCTCAACGATGCCTCGGCGAACCAGAGCAGGTTGTAGTCTTTGTCCTTGGTCCCGGTGACCTGGCCGGTTTCCTGATCGATCGGCATGTCCCGTACCTCCTGACCTTGTTGCCGATGACGGCAGCCTGCCGTCACCCGGCCGCCTACCCGGGGCCGGTGCGGGCAAACACCCTCGCGCCGCGCGAAGGCAGGCGCCGGATTCGCGCCCGCGGCTCGGCATACCCGGCCGCGGACCCGGGCGCGTAGGGTGGGGCTGACGGGTTCACGTTCGCCTTGAGACTCCAGGGTCGGCCCGACCACGATGCCGCACGGCATCTCGACTGATTCAGGTCCCCATGAAGCCTCTCGGTTCTTCGGCTCCACCTTCTGCCCGTATTTCCCCGTCACCATCCAGGTCGCCCGGTGACCAGCTGACCTTCCGGACTCTCCGGCGCGGCGAAATCGCCGTCCTGGCCGTCCGCGGCGAAGCGGACGCCTTCACTCTCGCCCTGTGGCGGCAGAAGGTCCGTGAGGCGGCCGAAGCGGCGAGCGCCGGATGCGGCTCGCTCATCGTCGATGCCACCAGGCTCGGGTTCCTGTCGCTGCGCACTGTGGAAGCGCTGGCGGCCGATGCGGCGGAATACCGCCGCGACGGCGTGGAGATATGCCTGGTGACCGGTTACGCGCGCCTCGCGCGCCTCGCCGGCGCCGATCCCCGGACCGCCGGCCTACCCATCCGCTCCACCGTCGTCGCGGCAGTGACCACGCTGCAGCAGCGGCCGGAGAGCACGACCGGTGCGCCGGGCCGGTTCGGAACCCCGGTCGTCATCCGGGACGAGCCGGGTATCGACCGGCCCGTCTATCGGGCCGGCGAGATCGTTCCCGGACACGCGGCCGGCATCCCGGATGCCGTGATCGGTACGGCGATGCCGCGCCGCCGGTAACCCGCGAGCCGTTCGCCGGACAACCCGGCCGGAGTCCCGATGGCCTCCGGCCGCGGTATTTCTCCGGCCGCCGCCGGGGTAACCCGCCCGGCGGGCGTGCGAGATCGCCGGGTCGGCACCCGACGTAGGCTGGAGAACGGTTGTGGCCTCCGGACGAGAGCCCGCGGGCGACGTCCCCGGCCGGGCCCGGCCGGGGACCCTATTGCGGAAGGTGCTTCCGACCATGGCGACCGATCCACGAGCCGGCCCCGGCGAGGACACGGCGCGGGAAGCGCCGGGACGGTCCCGGATACCGGCGGACCTGGCCGAGCGATTGGGTGATCTGGCCCGCTACCTGGAATCGCGGGCGGATGTGACGGCCACTCTGCAGGGCATCGTCGATACCGCGGTGGATACCGTACCGGGCGCGGCGTACGCGGGAATCTCGGTGGTCACCCGACGGCGGTTGATGGATACGCCGATCGTCTCGGCGGCCGTGGTCGTGGAGGTCGACCGCGCCCAGATCGACGTCGAACAGGGCCCCTGCCTGGACGCGCTGTACGAACGGCACACCGTCGCACTGCCCGATACCGCCGGAGAACCACGGTGGCCGCGGTTCGCCGCGCGCGCCGCCGAACTCGGAATCGGCAGCATGCTCTCTTTCCAGCTCTATGTACTGCGCGACGATCTCGGCGCCCTCAATCTGTACGCCCGCACACCCCGCGCCTTCGGCGCCGACTCCGAACGTGTGGGACGACTCTTCGCCGCCCACGCCGGCGTGGCGATGGCCACGGCGCAGCAGGTGTCGCAGTTGAAGCACGCCATCGATACCCGCGACCTGATCGGTCAGGCCAAGGGCATTCTCATGGAGCGGTACAAACTGACCGCCGACCAGGCCTTCGCCCTGCTGGTGCGCGCCAGTCAGCACAGCAATACCAAGCTCACCGAAATCGCTTCCTACCTCTGCCGCAGCGGCGAGCTGCCCATCGACGGTTAGCTCGCGGCCTCGCCCGGTGCTACTGTGCCGTCGCCGACACCCCTTCAGCCAAGCTGAAGGATCTGTTAGGCTTCAGCTCACCTGAAGGTTGAGAGGGAGCTGTCCATGCACAACCTGCTGCTGTCGGTCCACGTCCTGGCAGCGATCGTTTTCGTCGGCGGCTCCGCCGTGGCCACCAGCCTTTTCCCTCGCTACGCCCCGGTGTCCGGCGCCGCGGACGCTGCCCCGCAGCGTCATCACGCCGTCGCCGCCGCCCTGCACCGGATCACCGGCACCTACGGCCGGCTGAGCCTGATCGTCCCCGTAGTCGGCATCGTCCTCGCCACCCTCCAGGACCGACTGGGCGAGATCTGGATCACCGCGGCGATCGTTCTCACCGCGTGCGCCGCCGCGGTCGTGCTCACGACGATCCACCCGATGCAGCGTCAAGCCCTGGAAACACCCGACGACGGACGGCGACTGCGCACCCTCGGCATGCTCACCGGCGGCTACAACGTGCTGTGGCTCGTCGTCGTGGTGCTCATGATCGTGCGCCCCGGCGCCACCGCCTGACCCGGTAAGACCGCGAAAAGGTCACCGTCCCCGCCTTCCGAGGAAATGAGGATCGACTCCCATGGGCATCCGCCACTACCTGTACCGCGCTCCCTCCCTGTCCGCGCCGGAGGCGATCGCCGCCGTCGGCGACGGAGCGTTGATCGTGGATGTGCGCCGGCAGTTCGAATGGAAGCGCACCCACATTCCGGGTGCTGTCCACCTACCGCTCGAACAGTTGGCGACGGGATACGAACAGCTGCCCGATGATCGGCTTCTGATCACCTTCTGCACCGGCGGCCTGCGGTCCTACGGCGCCGCGAACCTCCTCATCGAATACGGCTTCGAGGCGAAGAACATGTCGGGCGGCCTGGTCGAATGGCGAGCCGCCGGCGGCTCGCTCGAGCCGGGTGGACGACCGGACGCCTGACGAGCGCCGGCGCGGACACCAGGGCTGGCCTCCGTCGCCCGGACTCCGGTTACCAGCGGTGACAACTCCGAAAATCAGCAATCGAACGGCCACCGATTTCTTACCGCGTATGGGTCGAGCCCATCGATATCGGTTCCAGCGCATGCGCTCACGAGCCGGTGCCGATTGCGGTTTCCACGCGGCCGACTGCCAACATTCCGCAACTGCCGGAACTGCGGATTTCATGTCAACGGTGGTTAAGTTCTCGTTGATCGTCTCCTCCCAGGGCCCGGAAAGTGTTCGAATGTTCTGTACCGGAGGAGAGAAGAAATATCGTCCGGGCCTGCGCCCAGGAGGTTGTCACCGTGACCGAGACCAGCGGCGCCACGCTGCGTCCGTCCGCACTGGACCGATTGATCCAACTCGACGAGAACGAGGAACTGTCCGTCGAGGATGTGCGGTCCACAGCGCGCAAGCTCGGTCTGGCCGAGGGACAACTACACCAGTACCTGACGATCCGCCGGGCGCGGCGGGCCCCGGCCGGGCCCGCGGTGCCGGAACCCGCCACTCGCATAATGGGTTACCGCGACGCCGAGAACCGGGACCCGATCGCCGAAGTCTCGCTGACCACCGGTGACGAGGGCCTGCCCTGGATCCCCGACAGCGATGTCACCACCTTCCGCGCCGACGCCCACCGCAGTCTGTCCGCGGCGGAATTCGCCCGTCTCGACGTGGTGTACACCGAAGGGATGGAGGCGACCTGCCGCTGGCTCGCCGCGCGTACCGGCCGGCCGTGCACGCATCACCCGGACGGCGCCACCACGCCGATACCGTTCGGCGAACCAGGCACCGGCGGATACCTTTGGGATCACTCGTTCTCGACGGCCCGCCCGGAGTTCGCCGAGGTGACCCACCCCGGCGAACGACACGAGATCCTCGGGCTGTACCGGTTTCTCGGTGAACTCGTCTGCGGCAGTCCGGGCCGGGGGCACACCGTGGCCCGGCTGCGCGGGGCCCAGGCGGGTTTCCTGCTGCACGGTATGCGATTGGCACTGCCGCCCGACCTCAACTACTCGGTGGGTCCCTGGCTGACCACCGCGCGCATCGACGACAGCACCCTCGGCCGGATCCGGGCACGCACCGGTAATCCGGTCGACGCGGCGGCCCTCGCCACGCTGTTGTGTACCGGCGCCACCATGGTGGAGCTCGGTTCGGTGCCGCGTACGGGACTCACCCGCGACGGACTGGTCTTCACCGGGCCGATCGGTTACGTCCAGCCCGCCGACCTGTACGTCTGGGTTCTGCCGGGGCCGGTGCGGGCACTGCTGCACGAGGCCCGCGCGTACCAGGAAGCACACCCCGCACCCCCGGCGAAACTGTTCGCCGGCGCCATCGGCGGTGCCGGGCGCCGCCTCCGTCACACCGCGGCACGGTGCGACACCACGTTGCCGGACCTGCATCACTGGCACCACAGCTGGATCCGCGGGGCCGGGCTGCTGCGCGGAGCCGAATCACCGGAACCCGTGCACAACACCGATCTGTTGTTCGCTCTGCGGCTCAGTCCTAATCCCGCACCGCCGCGCGCCCGTTCGGTCTGACCGGGGAGTCACCCGGGCCACGCGCCTTCCGGCGCCGGACGGGAGCCGGTGATGTGCGCGGGTACGGGAGTCGCGGGAGGCCCACCACGACCGGGCCGGATCGTCGCCAGTGCCCCGAGCACGTCGGCCGTCTGGTCCGCGGGACCGCCACGGGTGTGCGCGGCCACCGTGAAAACCGGCCCGAACGATGCCGAGGCGACCTCCTGCGGCGGGGCGTCCGCCCATCCCCATTTGGTGCCCTGGACGCCGGGCAGCGCGGCTGTACCCCAGTTCTGCTCGGTGCCATCGGCGGCGCGGGGCGCGGCGGTGGCCATCCAGGAAAGAATCGGGGAGGCCGGATCGGAGCGCTGTTTGGCGGCGAGGAAATCGGCGACGTCGGCGGTACTGGTGGTGGAGCTGCCCCAGTTCGCGCCCGGCCGGGTTTCCGTCAGCCCGTATTCGGCGGCGACGATCGCGATGGCCTGGGGATATTTCGCCTCCACCGCGTCGGCGGCCGCATCGTCGGAATACCGGATCATGCGCTCACCGTGGGCGCGGTCACCGGCCGAACCGTCGCCGTGGCGCAGTGCGTAATCGGTGAGGTAGAGCTTGGCCAGCGACAGCGCGCTGCGTATCTGGTGCTCTTCGGAGTTGCCCCAGCGCAGGCCGGTGAGCGAACGCACCGACAGCGCTGTGCGTGGCGCGGGCTCGCCCGCGGCGGTCGGCGGGACCGGATCGGGCACCGGCGTCGCCTGCGCGACCGGCGGACCGAGAGCACAACAGGTGACGAGTGCGGCGAAGGCGAGGGCGCGGTAGTCCATGGCCTCTCCCGGCGTCGGTGCGGGGCACGGTCGGCCCGCGGTCATCGAGCGCTTTCCCCTGCGCACAGCGCGCAAACTCCGGTGACGACTCAGGGCGGTAACAGTCGGCGCACGGTGCCTCCCTCGCCGGCCGGACGGCCCGATCCGCCGCCGCTCCGGTCAGGCCCGCTCGGCGACCGGTGCCGCCGCGGCCGCCGGGAAATCGGACCGCGGCCGCCGGGCGGCACCGCACAGGAGTGCCGCCGCCACACACAACCCCGCGGCCACGTAGAAGGCGAGGTCGTAGGAACCGTGTGCGTCACGAATCCAGCCCGCGCCGAACGCGGCCACGGCGGCACCGAGCTGGTGGGCGGCGAACACCCAGCCGAACACCACCGGTGTCGAGGCGCCGAACCAGGCGCGGCAGATCGCGATCGTCGGAGGCACGGTGGCGACCCAGTCGAGACCGTAGAAGACGATGAAAACCCAGGTGCTCGGCTCGGCACCGGGCGAGAGCAGCGACGGTAGCAGCAGCAGCGACGCCCCGCGGCCGAGGTAGTAGATCACCAGCAGCACGCGGGGATCCACGCGATCGGTGAGCCAGCCGGAGAAGACCGTGCCCGCGACGTCGAAGATCCCGATGGTGGCCAGAAGTGAGGCGGCCACGGTGACCGGCATGCCGTGATCGTGCGCGGCGGGGATGAAATGCGTGCCGATCAAACCGTTCGTCGTCATTCCACAGATGGCGAAACTGCCCGCGAGCAGCCAGAACACGGGAACCCGCGCGCCCTGCGCCAGCCCGGCCAGCGCTGCCGTGAAAGTGCCGCCGGGTAGTGGGCCCGCCGTGGGCTCCGATTCGCCGCCGTAGGCGGTGAGGCCCATATCGCCGGGACGGTCCCGGATGAACAGCACAACCAGCGGGATCACCGCCAGCGCCGCGAGGGTCACGATGATGGAGGCCCAGCGCCAGCCGAAGGCGTCGGTAACTCCGGCGACCACGGGCAGGAACACGAGCTGGCCCGTCGCGCTCGCCGCGGTCAGCACCCCGGTGACCAGCCCCCGCCGGGCCACGAACCACCGGGTCGAGACGGTCGCCACGAAACCCATGGAGAGGGACCCGGTACCGAGCCCGACCAGCACACCCCACAGCAACACCAGCTGCCAGCTCGCACTCATGACGGTGCCCACACCGGTTCCGGCGGCGATGAGCAGTAGCGCACCGGTGAGGACCGGGCGCACGCCGAACCGGTCCATGAGCGCGGCGGCGAATGGAGCGGTGACACCGAACAGCACCATGTTCACCGACATCGCGCCGCCGATCGTCGCATGCGACCAGGCGAATTCCTCGTGCAGCGGCGTCATCATCACACTCGGCACCGCCCGGAATCCGGCGGCGCCCAGGATCGCCACGAAACTCACGCCCGCGACGATCCAGGCGAAATGCGGTCGCGGCCACCGCCCGGCCCGCGCGACCGCGCCCCCGGACTCGATCTTCGTCATCACGATGATCAGCCTCCGGCAGGCGCTGCCGGGCCGCCAGTGGCAGAATTGACATTATGCGTGAAGATCCTGCCATCGGTGAGGGGCGGCGGCGGCCGCATACCGTCGCTGTGCTGCTGCTCGATCCGGTGATCGGTTTCGACGCGACCATCCCGTCGCTGGTCTTCGGCGAGGCCACCGACGAGGCGGGCAATCGGCTGTATCGGGTCGTGACGTGTTCCCTGGAGGCCGGGCCCGTACCGGCCACCGCCGGGTATTCGCTGGTCGCCGCAGCCGGCCCGGAGGCACTCGCCGACGCCGATACGGTGATACTTCCCGGCACCAGGTACCGCCCCGCCCGGTCCGACGGCGAACTCGGCCCGGCACTCGCCGCGGCACTGGCCACCGTGCCCGCCGGCGCCCGGATGGTGTCCATCTGCACCGGCGCTTTCGTCCTCGCCGCCGCGGGGGTCTTCGACGGCCGCCGCGCCACCACCCACTGGCGCTACGCCGACGATTTCCGCCGGCTGTTCCCCGCGGTCGAAGTCGACGAGTCCGTGCTGTTCGTGGACGAGGGCACGGTGCTCAGCTCGGCGGGCCTGGCGGCCGGAATCGACCTGTGCCTGCACATCATCCGCCGCGATCACGGCGCTACCGTGGCCAATCGGGCCGCCCGCTATTGCGTCGTACCGCCCTGGCGCGAGGGCGGGCAGGCCCAGTTCATCGAACATCATGTTCCCGGACCCGACGACCTCAGCACCGCCGCCACCCGGGCCTGGGCGCTGACCCGGCTGGCCGAGCCGCTCAGCGTCGCAGCCCTCGCCGCGCACGCGCGCATGAGCCCGCGGACCTTCAGCCGCCGGTTCCGGGCCGAAACCGGACTGTCGCCGGGGGCCTGGCTCCGCGACCGCCGGGTCGATCTGGCCCGGGAACTGCTGGAGTCGGCGGATATCCCGGTGGATGAGGTCGCGGCGCGGTCCGGGCTC
>NZ_BAGJ01000078.1 GCF_000308775.1 Nocardia testacea NBRC 100365 | reverse complement strand
TCGCGACGGCCGACGGCTCGGGCACCACCATCCCGCTGGTCGTCGCCAACATGACCGCGGTCGCGGGCCGCCGGATGGCCGAGACCGTGGCCCGGCGCGGCGGAATCGTGGTGCTACCGCAGGATCTGCCCAACAGCGCCGTCGCCGAGACCATCGCCTTCGTCAAGAGCCGGTCGCTGATCGCCGACACCCCGGTCACGCTCACCGCCGACCACTCCGTCTCCGATGCGCTGGCACTGATCCACAAGCGCGCGCACGGCGCGGTCGTGGTGGTCGACAACGGACGGCCCATCGGGCTGGTCACCGAGGAGGCCTGCGCCGACGTCGATCGATTCGCCCGGCTGCACGAGGTCGCCACCACCGATTTCGTCACCGTCCCGGCGACCGCCGAGGCGTCCTATATCTTCGACCGCCTCGAGGCCGCGCATGCCGGGCCCGCCGTACTACTCGCACCGGACGGCACCCTGGCCGGCGTGCTCACCCGCACCGGCGCGGTCCGGCACGGTATCTACACCCCGGCCGTCGACGACGAGGGGCGGTTGCGGATCGCGGCCGCGGTCGGGATCAACGGGGATGTGCCCGCGAAGGCCAAGGCACTGGTCGACGCCGGCGCCGATGTCCTGGTGGTGGACACCGCGCACGGGCACCAGGTGAAGATGCTGGAAACCCTGAGCGCGATCCGCGATCTCGGCCTCGGCGTGCCGCTGGTCGCCGGGAACACGGTCTCGGCCGAGGGCACCCGGGATCTCGTCGCCGCCGGCGCCGATATCGTCAAGGTCGGTGTCGGGCCCGGCGCCATGTGCACCACCCGCATGATGACCGGCGTGGGCCGGCCGCAGTTCTCCGCGGTCGCCGAATGCGCGGCCGCGGCCGCCGACGTGGGCGCCCACGTCTGGGCCGACGGCGGGGTCCGCCATCCCCGCGATGTCGCCCTGGCCCTGGCGGCGGGCGCGTCCAACGTCATGATCGGATCCTGGTTCGCCGGCACCTACGAATCGCCCGGTGACCTGCGGGTCGATCGGGACGGTCGCGCGTACAAGGAGAGCTTCGGCATGGCCTCCAAACGCGCGGTCGCGGCACGGACCGCCGCCGATCGCGGCTACGACCGGGCCCGTAAGGCGCTGTTCGAAGAGGGTATCTCCAGTTCCCGGATGCTGCTGGATCCCGAGCGTCCCGGCGTCGAGGACCTCATCGACCACATCTGCTCCGGGGTGCGCAGCGCCTGCACCTACGCCGGCGCCCGCGATCTCGCCGAATTCCGGGAGCGCGCGGTGGTCGGAGTGCAGTCGACCGCCGGATTCGCCGAAGGCCGTCCGCTGCCGGGCGGGTGGTGACCCCGGCCACATCACCGCGCGTCGCCGCCCACGCGACCGTGCGCCCGCGCGCACGGTCGCGGTAGCATGAGAACCGTCGGCGACCGTCGGCCGCAATCATCAGGACGAAAGGATCCAGTTGTCACCCGCGTCCGAGGGCGCCACTCAGGAGGGCTCATCTATCGAGCCGGGTGACAGACCCGGCGTCCTCCGCTGCACGACCCTCCTCTCTCCGGCCCTTTCCTCATCGCTGATACCGATGCCCGCCGGGGGGTGCTGAGGTGGCCGTCGCACTCACCGTCCTCAGCCTCATCGGGTTCGTGGCACTCACCGCCGGCACCGCGTTGTTCGTGGCCGCGGAATTCTCGCTCACCGCGCTGGAACGCAGCACCGTCGAGGCGCACGCGCGCGACGGCGATGTCCGGGCCCGGGCGGTCCGGCAGGCGCATCGCACCCTGTCCTTCCAGCTGTCCGGCGCCCAGCTCGGTATCACCATCACCACACTGATCACCGGTTATATCGCCGAACCCGTGCTGGCACGGTTGCTCGAACCGCTGTTCACCCTGCTCGGGGTCCCCGATTCCGCCGCGACCGGCATCGCCCTGGCCTTGGCGCTCATCCTGGCGACCTCGCTGTCGATGATCTACGGCGAACTGGTTCCCAAGAACATCGCCATTGCCGCGCCCATGGCCACCGCGCGGGCCACCGCCGGGCCCATGGTGGCGTTCTCGGCGGTGTTCAAGCCGATGATCCAGTTCCTCAACGGCACCGCCAACTGGGCGGTCCGCCGGTTCGGCGTGGAACCCGCGGAGGAACTGCGCTCGGCGCGGTCGCCGCAGGAACTCGGTTCGCTGGTGCGCACCTCTGCCCAGCACGGCGCGCTCGATCAGCGCACCGCGCAACTGCTGGACCGCTCATTGCAGTTCGGTGAGCGCAGCGCCGAGGAGCTGATGACTCCGCGCGTGAAGATCGAGGCCCTCGACCGCACCGACACCATCGGCGATCTGCTCGCCGCGGCCGCCCGCACCGGCTACTCGCGGTTCCCGGTGATCGACGGCGACCTGGACAACACTCTGGGTGTCGTGCACGTCAAACAGGCGTTCACCCATCCCGCGCGCACGCGTGCCGGGGTGGGGCTCGCGCAGATCGCGCAGCCGGTGCAGGTACTCCCGGCCAGCCTCGACGGTGACGAGGTGCTGGAACGGGTCCGCGCCGACGGTATGCAGGTCGCGCTGGTCGTCGACGAGTACGGCGGCACCGCGGGCCTGGTCACCATGGAGGACATCATCGAGGAGATCCTCGGCGACGTACGCGACGAGCACGACGAAGAGGAACGTGAGGTGCGCCGGGTCTCCGACGGCTGGGATTGCTCGGGCCTGCTCCGGATCGACGAGGTGAGCCGGGCGACCGGCTACATCGCTCCCGAGGGCGAGTACGAAACCCTCGGTGGGCTGGTGCTCACCCGGCTGGGCCGGATCCCCGTGGCCGGCGATACCGTCGTGCTGCCCGAGCGCGGCCACGAACGCCGCCACGGCGACGGCCAGGGCGGCTGGCTGGCCCGGGTGGAGCGGATGGACGGACGGCGCATCGACCGGGTCCGCCTGGTCCCGGCGGATGCCGCGGCGATCGACCGGCGCGACCAGCAGCCCACCGGCCGGGAGGTCCGCCATGGGTGACCTGTTCGGAGTACTGCTGACCGTGGTCCTGCTGGCGGGTAACGCCTTCTTCGTCGGCGCCGAGTTCGCGCTCATCTCCGCCCGCCGCGACCGGCTCGAAGCGCTGGCCGCGCAGGGTAAACGCAATGCCGACACCGTGATCCGGGCCGGGCAGAACCTGTCGATGATGCTGGCCGCCGCACAGCTGGGCATCACCATCTGCTCGATCCTGCTGGGCCGGGTGGGCGAGCCGGCCGTGGCCCATCTACTGGAGCGTCCGTTCGAGCTCGCGGGACTGCCCGAGGCACTGCTGCATCCGGTGTCGTTCGTGCTGGCCCTGGCCATCGTGGTGATCCTGCACATTCTGCTGGGCGAGATGATCCCGAAGAACATCGCGCTGGCCGGCCCCGAACGCAGTGCGCTGCTGCTGGTGCCGCTGCATCTGGCCTGGCTGCGGATCGCCCGGCCGCTCATCGCGGTCTACAACTTCGCCGCCAACCTGTCGCTGCGGATGCTGCGCATCGAACCCAAGGACGAACTCGAGGCCA
Organism: Nocardia testacea NBRC 100365; assembly: GCF_000308775.1. Lineage (GTDB taxonomy): Bacteria > Actinomycetota > Actinomycetes > Mycobacteriales > Mycobacteriaceae > Nocardia > Nocardia testacea. The sequence goes on along the minus strand of NZ_BAGJ01000078.1, from coordinate 74,222 downwards.
CGGTGTCGAGCGACGAACTGGCCGAGATGATCGGCGAATCACGGTCCGAGGGCCTGCTGGACGAGGAGGAGCACCGCCGCCTCACCCAGGCGCTGGGTACCGGGGAGCGGTTCGTCGCAGAGGTCATGGTGCCGCTCGCGCAGGTGCGCACGATCCCGCTGCGTGCCCGCGGCACCACCCTCGGCGATATCGAGAACGCCGTCGCGGAAACCGGTTTCTCCCGATACCCGGTCCGCGCCTCCGACGGTTCGCTGGTCGGATATCTGCACGTCAAGGATGTGCTGGACAAGGTCTCCGACGAGACCGCGGGTCCCGGCACCGAGATCCCGCGCACCGATATCAGGCCGCTGCCGACCGTGCTGATGGGTACCACCCTCTACGAGGCACTGGCCCGGCTGCGCCGTACCAGCAGTCATCTGGGGCGGGTGGTGGACGCACGGGGCAATACGGTCGGCATCGTCGCGCTCGAGGATCTCGTCGAGGAGTTCGTCGGTACCGTCCGCGATACCACGCACCGGGTCGCCGAATGACGGTTGCGGCCACCGGTTCGGTGCTCGACGCGGCCGAATGGCGCCGGCGCGCCGCCGCGCACCGTGATCGCCTCGACGCCCTGGCCGGTCCGTACCTGCGAGCGCGGGCCGCCGGGGCGAAACATCCGGTGCTCGATTTCCTGTTCACCTACTACGGCCACAAACCGGCCCGGTTACGCCGCTGGCATCCGGGATTCGGGGTCGCGCTGGCCGATGCCGCCGAGTACGCCGGCCTGCGCGGTTATCGGCGAATCGACGAGGCCGGCGCGGACACCGGACCGGTGGTGACCGCCGACCCGGAGTTCCTGCGGGCCCGCGCCGAGACGCTCACCTATATCGCGGATCTACTGCGCGCGACCGCGTCCCGGCCCGCTCAGCTGTCCTGCTTCGGCCTGCACGAATGGGCGATGGTGTATCGCACCGGGGAGGTCCGCCACGATTCGGTGCCGCTGCGGCTCGGCGCCGCCGGTACCGACGCGGTGGTCGAGTCGATGCCGGTGCGCTGTACCCATTTCGACGCGTTCCGGTTCTTCACCCCGGCCGCCGCCCCCCGCAACAACAGGCAGCTGACCCGCGACGACCAGATCCATGCCGAGCAGCCGGGTTGCCTGCACGCCAATATGGATCTGTACAAGTGGGGTTTCAAGGCGACGCCGCTGCTCGCCTCGGACCTGCTCCTGGACTGTTTCGCGCTGGCGCTGGACGCCCGCACCCTCGATATGCGGGCCAGCCCGTACGATCTGCGCGCACACGGATACGAGCCGGTGCGGATCGAAACCCCGGGCGGGCGGGCCGAATATGTCCGCCGCCAAGCCGAGATCGCGCACCGGGCGGGGCTGCTGCGCAGCCGGTTGCTCACGAGCCTGGAATCGCTGCTCGAACAACTACCCGACTGACGTGTCCGTCTCGCGCCGGTGGACCGGTCGGCCGGCAGCTGCCCGCGCGGTGCGCGGCCGGATGCCGGAACCTCGGCCTTCTCGCTCCACCGACGTACCCCGCGATCCGCGTCCGCGGCGGGCCCACCCCGCGAACGGGCCCACCTCCGGTGCCGATCGTCTCCGGCTCGCGATCAGCCGGTGTGTTCGGGTTTCCGCGCCACCACTCGGAACACCACCCCGCCGCGGCCGGTACGGGCGAAGTGTTCGAGGGTGAACCCCGCACCGGTGAGGTAGCCGACCGGTTCCCGGGTGAGATGGTCCGCCGCGAACCGCACCGCCAGCGGTTCGATCAGGCGCATGAGCGCCGCCATCGGGCGCGCACGGGCCGGACCGTGCTCGACCCCGACGAACACACCGCCCGGGCGCAACACCCGCCATGCCCCCGCCGCGGCCGCGGCGGGGTCCGGGATCGTGCAGAAGGTGTAGGTGGAGACCACCGTATCCGCCGACTCGGCCGGCAACTCCAGCCGCTGGGCATCTTCGTGCCGCAACTCCACCGGCACCGGCGCCGAACGGGCACGCGCGAGGTCGAGCATCCGCTCGGACAGGTCCACCCCGATCACCCGCTCCACTCCGGTGCCGTAGAGCGGCAGGTTCAACCCGCTGCCCACCCCGATCTCCACCACCGTCCCGTGGGCCCGGTCGATCGCCCAACGGCGCGCGTCCCCGAGCAGTACCCGTTCGGACCAGCCGATCTGCCGGTCGTACCCGTCGGCGATACGGTCGAAGAACTGTTCCACGCGGTTCAGTTCACCGCGGGTTGTGTTGCCGGCCATGCACTCAGCAAACCAGCCGGGGCCGCCCCGGTACATCGGGGAAATCCCTGATCGGCCTCGGCTCGCCGAGTCACCCCCTGGCCGCCGATCGCGGGGGCCACCCGCGCGGCTGTCGAGCGAAGGGTCGTCGGGGCATTCACCGAGCGCCACGGTGACCAAGCCGGGGCCGGCCGGCGGGACATGAATGTTGTTTCAGGGGTGCGTCATTCGCTGCGGAAAGCTAGGTTCGTCAGCGACGGGTTGCTGTGGGTGTGAGTGTGAGTTGGGGTGCGTGTGGCCAGGATCAGAGTGCGTGACCGGCTGCGATTCTGGTTCGACCGGACGATGGATCGCGGGACTCCGGCATTGATCGGCTGGCTCGCGCTGGCGTCGGCGGTGCTGATCGCGGTGACCACGGCCCTGGCCGCACTGCTGGCACCGGCCGATGTCGCGGGAGTCAAGGGCGGCTGGGTGGGTGTGGCGTGGATGAGTTTGCTGCGCACGCTCGATCCCGGAACCATGGGCAGCGACGACGCGACCGTGTTCAGCGTGCCGTTCCTGCTGTTGATGCTGGTGGTGACACTGGGCGGGATCTTCATCGTCAGTTCGTTGATCGGTGTGCTCGTGACCGGGATGGAACACCGGATCGCAGAACTGCGCAAGGGCCGGGCCCCGCTGATCGAGGCCGGGCACACGGTCGTGCTCGGCTGGTCGGATCAGGTGTTCACCGTGGTGGCCGAGCTGACCGCCGCGAATCAGCGAAGCCGCCGCTCGAGCGTGGTGATCCTGGCCGACCGGGACAAGGTCGATATGGAGGACCAGATCCGGGCCCGGGTCGGCCACACCGGGCGAACGCGAGTGACCTGCCGGTCGGGCAGCCCGCTCGAGCGCGGCGATCTGGAGCTGGTCAGCCTGGACACCGCCAAGTCGATCATCGTGCTGCCGCGGCCCGGCGACGATGCCGATATCGACGTGATCAAAGCCCTGCTCCTGCTGAACAACCGGTCGTGGCCGGCCCGGCGACCCCATATCGTCACCGCGGTGCGCCAGTCCGAAGATGTGGCCGCGGCCCGGTTGGCCACCGGCCCGGACACCTTGGTCATCGATGCCGAGGACATCACGGTGCGGATCGTGGTTCAGTCGCATCGCCAGTCGGGCCTGTCCACGGTGTGCACGGACCTGCTCGACTTCGCCGGTAACGGACTCTACCTGCGGACCGAGCCCGCCCTGACCGGCCGGACCTACGGTGATGCGCTGAGCGCGTACAACACGAGCTGCCCGGTGGGACTGCGCCGTGGCGACGGGACGGTGGCGGTGAACCCGCCCATGGACACCGTGATCGCCGGGGACGACCAGATCATCGTGATCGCCGAGGACGACCCGCTGGTGGAATTGGCGACCGAGGCGGTGCCCGTGGTCACCGAGGCCCTGATGGAGGTCCCGGACGAGGCCGCCGCCGCGGTGCCCGACCGGACTCTGCTGATCGGGTGGAACTCGCGCGGCCCCCGTATTCTCGGCCTACTCGACGAGTACGTCGCCCCCGGCTCGGTACTCGATATCGCCTCCCCGCACCCGCCGCCCGAGGAGGTCACCGGTTGTCCGCGGACCAACTTGGCCGTCGGCTACCGGACCTGCGAGCCGACCAGCCGACGGTCGCTCGAAGCGCTGAACCCGGGCAGTTACCAGCACGTCGTCGTGCTCACCGACGACACACTCGACGAGCACCACGCCGACGACCGCACTCTGGTGACCCTGTTGCACCTGCGCGACATCGAAGTCCGGCTCGGCGACCCGTACTCGATCGTCACCGAGATGAACGACGATGCCAACCGGGAGATCGCGCAGGTCACCAAGGCCGACGACTTCATCGTCAGCAGCAAGCTGATCAGCCTGCTGCTGACCCAGCTCGCCGAGAACCGCCACCTGCACGCGGTGTTCACCGACCTGTTCGATCCCAGCGGCTCCGAGATCTATCTCAAACCCGCCCCGGATTACGTCACCACGGACAAGGAGATCAACTTCGCCACCGTCGTCCACGCGGCGCGGATGCGTGGCGAGGCGGCGATCGGCTACCGACTCCATCGCCACGCGGGCCTGCCGCCGGCCTACGGCGTCACCCTCAACCCTTCCAAGGACACCCCGATCATCCTGTCCGCGCTGGACAGCGTGATCGTGGTCGCCGAAGACTGACCCTGCCACCGGATCGGACCCCCGCTGCTGCCGCCGAGCCGAGCTGCGACGTCATCGGCTCGTCCGACCACGAGACCCGCGACGGCCGGGAAGGCGATGGCGCCAGAGGTCACGGCACAGCGCGTAGGTCAACCACGCGGCCGCGGTGTCCGCCACATGAGCCACATATCCGGCCCTCCGGGCAGGGTGATGGTCCCGGTCACTTCGAAGCCGAAGCGTTCGTAGTAGGCGATATTCGCGTGTTTACTGGATTCGAGATAGGCCGGGATGCCCTCGCGGTCGCAGTGTTCGAGCCTGCCTCCCAGCAGTGCCTGCCCGAAACCGTGTCCGCGCCACTGCGGATCGGTGCCGATGGTCGCGAGATACCAGTGCGGTTCGTCCGGATGCACCTCGGTCATGAGGTCCACCAGCACCTTTCCCGCACGCAACCGCCCGCCGAACGCCCGGGCGAGCTGCGGGAACATGCGGAGTTCGCGCCAGGGGGACGGTTTCCACTCCCCGGGCGCGTCCCACAGGGCGGCCCCGCCGAGCGCACCGGAGGAGTTCCGCGCGATATCCACCGCGCCGGTGGCGAGGTGCTGGTGCCGGGTCTGGGTGGCGAACAGGCGGGGCAGCCCGAGTGCCCGCCGGCGCGGATCGGGCCACAACCATTCCATCACCGGATCGTCCTGGAAGGCAGCGCCCAAAGTGCGTGCCAGGGCGCCGATCTCGTCACGGCGCGCCGGGCGCACCTCGGGCGGGGTCGACATGGCTACGGTCCTCGCTCTCGTCGGTGTACAGGTGGTTCCGCGGTCCGGCCGGAGTCGGCGGCGCGCGGAAGGTTCGGGCCGGGCGCGACCGGGGCCGGGTGGTGTCGCTCCCGGTGGCCACGATCCACCGTGGCGCCGAGCCACCAGAAGCGAAGAATAGTTCGCGAACCAACAGCCCGTGCGGCCGCGCTCGCCGCTCCCGGTCGGACCGGAGTGTCCACGGCGACCACCCCGACCCCCTCGGCCCCGGCGCGGAGCGGGCGCCGGACCCCACCAACGCCTCCACCGCGGCTCTCGCTGTCCGGAAGGGTAGTACCGGCCCGCGCCGCGGTGCACTCGGCGGAACGCATCCACCGAGTACACCACCGGAAGCAGCCGGCTGCCCGATCGCGTATTCCGCGAAAACCCGTATTACGCCGCGCCCCGGTCGCTACCATCACTGAACATATCCCGGGATGTGTACCGAACCCTCCCGGATGACCGGGTCGAGCAACGTAGCTCGGGAAGCGTGAGGATGCAATGGGGCGTCCCTTCGGAAGACTTCGCCGGACCAGAGCGCTGGTCCTGGGGGCGGTGGGTGTGGTCGCCGCGGTCATGCTGCCGGGCAGCGCGTCGGCCGATCTGCAATCCGATATCCAGAGCCAGGTGCGGGAATTCCTCGATGTCGGCCGGACGTCGGTGCCGCGGGCCGAGTGCGGGCCCGGCTCGATGCCCGAACCGGGTTTCCAGGGCGATGTACCGGCGGCCGATCGCGACAGCGGCCGCAGCACGCAGGGCTACCGGTGCAATATGTCGATGGTCGGCCAGTTCGCCGGGCGCGGCGCCGGGATCACCTCCACCAGCTTCGAGCACTGCGCCTATATGGGGACCTTCTTCCCCGGCAACCTGCTGCACCAGAACGGCGGGGTCCAGGTGCTCGACGTCTCCGATCCGGCGCATCCGCGGCCGACGGCGACCCTGACCGAACCCGCCATGGTGGCCGGCACCTGGGAGAGCCTGAAGGTCAACCGGGAGCGGAAACTACTGGTGGGCACCGGGGTTCCGCTGCTGGTCGGCGCCGGTTATCTGTCGGTCTACGATATCTCCGACTGCGCGCATCCACGGTTGCTCAACCCCGGTCCCGGCACGAATCTCGGTATGCCGCTGCCGATCACCACCCACGAGGGCGGCTTCTCCCCCGACGGCCGCACCTATTGGGCCTCCGGGATCACCCCCGGCTTCCTCAGCGCCGTCGATCTCACCGACCCCGCGAACCCACGGGTCGTGTGGCAGGGACTGACCGGGCTCACCGCGCACGGCTTCGGGGTGAGCCCGGACGGCAACCGCATGTATCTCTCGGCACTGAGCGGTATCACCGTGCTGGATATCAGCGCGGTCCAGCGGCGCGACCCGAACCCGCAGGTCCATCACCTCGGGCGGATGTTCTGGTCGGACGGCTGGGCCACCCAGCACAGCATTCCGGTCACCTATGGCGGCAGACCGCACGTCTACACCGTGGATGAGGGCGGTTCCGGTGGGGTGAAACTCATCGATATCTCCGATGACGCCGAGCCACGAGTCGTGGCGAAGATCAAACTCGAGATCAACCTGCCACAGAATCTGGACAGCAATATCGCCTCCTCCATGGGCGGTTCGATCTTCGCCTACGAATCGCACTACTGCGCGGCCGACCGGCCGGTGGATCCGACCGCCCTCGCCTGCGGCTGGATCTCCTCCGGCATCAGGGTTTTCGATATCCAGGACCCGCAGGCCATCCGGGAGATCGCCTACTTCAATCCACCGGCCCGCACCGGCCGCAACCTCGAACTGGTCAATTCACCCCACGCACTGGCGTCGCTACTGGGCATCCCGGCGATGACCGCGCCCAGTGCGGCCCGCGCGGTCCTCGAGGGCCGGTTCGATCCCTCGCAGGCGCTGAGCTCGCGGACCGGGAAACTCGCCTTCGGCGACGTCTCCACCGACTGGTGCCTGTCGCCGCCGGAGTGGCGCGGCAACGCACTGTATGTCACCTGCTCGGACAATGGTTTCATGGTGTTGCAGGTGGACGAATCGGTGTATTCACCACCTGCGGACCAGCAGTCGGTCGTGGGGTCGTGACAGGCGTCGACGCGAAGGGTTCGAAGGGTCACCACGAGACGACGAAGCGGTACCACGAACCGTCGTACTGCCGGTAGGTGGTCTCACTGCTCCGGCGCTCGGGCGGAGCCCCGTCGGGTAGGTAGGCGAATCCGACCGGGTCGAGGAAGCCACCGCGGGTGTAGAAATGACACCCGGTGTCGGTCCGGTCCACCCACTCGATCGTGTACACGCCGATCCGGCTCGGCTCCGAGAGCGGAATACACTGCGCCGCAGCCTCTTCCAGTGCCGCCTTCGAAACCCGCCAGCCCACCTGTTCGGCGGCGCCCGAGTACACCACGGCGATCGCCACCAGCACGACAACCGGAACCACGGCGCTCAGCAGCCAGGCCCGGTACTTGATCAGTCCGAATACCGCACAGATCGCCCACAGTACGGCCAGTCCCAGCAGCGCACCGGTCAGGAGCAGCAGATATCCGGCGTCGCCGTCCGATGCCGCGAGCCAGATCACCGCCGCACAACATATTTCGACCGACACCGCCAGCGTCACCGTGGTCAGCGACCACCATTTCGCCGCCGGACGCCGCGGCGTCCCTGTTACACCCCCGGAGATCACGATCCCACTCTATGCGTCCGCGGGGCTGCGAACCCTACGCCGGCCGCCCGGCAACTACGCGAAAGACAACGGGTGCGCGGCAGCCACGCCGCCTCACGAGTCCGAACCCACCCCCGGCAGCCGCCGGGCCGCGGGGCCCGCATGGGTCTCCGCCTCCCGGGGCCCGCCCAGATCGTGCCCGGCGGCGCACCGAACGACCACGTCGACCGGTGCGCCGCAGTCGCGATGCGCGACGGTGAGCGACGGACCCTCGGGATCGGCACAGTATTCGTCACCCCATTGCAGCAGGGCGATCAGGATCGGATACAGAGCGCGTCCTTTGCCGGTGAGCCGATATTCGCGGCGGGTCCGGCTGCCCGCCTCCTGATAGGGCACCACATCGAGAATGCCCGCGTCGACGAGTTTGCCCAGCCGGTTGGACAGCACCGATTCCGAGATTCCGGAGTGCCGGCGCATCTGCTCGAAGCGACGGACGCCGTTGAACAGCTCGCGTAGCAGGATCATCGTCCAGCGGTCTCCGATGATGTCGAGGGTGCGCTGGACCGAGCAGTTGGCGGTGCTGTATTCGAGCCACTCCATCCGGCCAGCCTATCTGACTGCGGACTTGACAGTCAGTTCCGGCTCATGGCTAGCTTGTATATCGAAAGCCAGCCTTCTAGCACGGGAGCGACACATGCCACACAACTCGAATCCGCCCGGTCCACTGCCGAGCGTGGACCTCGCCGACGCCGGACGATTCGTCGCCGCGAGCGGCTTCGTGGTGGAGCACGTCTCGGGAACCGATGTTCGCGGACATGTCGAACTCGGCCCCGACCACCACACCCCCTGGGGTGTGGTGCACGGCGGCGTCTACGCGACGATCGTGGAGAGCGCGGCCAGTATCGGGGCCAGCGCGGCCGTGGCCGATCGCGGCGAGTTCGCGGTCGGCGTCCACAACGCCACCGACTTCCTGCGGCCGGCCACCGAACAGCGGGCATCGGTCACCGCCGAACCGCTGCACCAGGGCCGGACCCAACAGCTGTGGCAGGTGGTCATCGCCGACAGCGACAGCGGCAAGGCACTCGCCCGGGGTCAGGTCCGGCTCCAGAACGTCGCGCTGCCGAGCTGAACCGGCGGACGGTCACGGCGGTTCCCAAGACCCACCTCGTACGAATACGACGGAGCCCGGACGCGCACAGCGTCCGGGCTCCGTATCGGCGATCGCTACCGCGTCACAGCGGGGGGAAACCCGCCGAACCGGTGGACGCCCAGGTCCAGAAGTCCCCGATTCGCGTGATGATCAACGCGAAGATATCGATGACGGTACTACCCATTCGAACAATCCTCACTTCAGCTTGCAGATACGGCGGCCCAGATTAGGCCGCCCCGCCGCGGACGACAACCGGGGCCCCACCCCGATGTCACCACTGCGACAGGCGGCAGACTAGCGGTCCACCGGCATCCGCGGCCACTCCCGACCGCTGACGGCGAGCGTCGCGGGATCGGTGGTAAGGGTCGCGACCTCGTCGGATTCGTACTCCTGCTTCGCCGCGGCCGTGGACCGTACCTCGAGCTCGGCCACGCCGACCAGGACCACGAGACCGACCACCACCAGCGCGACGGTGGTGAGCAACGGAGTGAGCAACTCCACCGGCGCGACACCTTCCGGCACCACATTGTGGTCGCCGTGGTGGGAACTCATGGCGGCCATACCGGTGTAGTGCATACCACACACCGCGACACCCATGATCAGGCCCGCACCGATGGTGTTGCCCCAGCCCTTCACGTGCAGCATGAACCACAACGCGGCGGTCGCGGCGACCACCGCGATCAGGATGGACAGCAACACCAGGCCGGTGCTGTATTCCATCTCCGCGCCGGAGTTCATCGCGGCCATGCCCAGGTAGTGCATCCCCACGACCCCGATCCCGGTGATCGCACCACCCAGCGGCAGCGCGATCACCTCCCGGTGCCCGCGCACCACGATCGCCAGGCCGATCAACACGACCACGATCGCGATACCGGCGCTGAGCAGCGTCATCGGCATGTCGTATCGGATGGTCATACCGCCGATGGAGAAACCGAGCATGGCGGTGAAGTGCATGACCCAGATACCCGCGCCACCGAGCGCGATGGCCGCCGCGACCAGCCAGCCGCCGGCCTGCTCCGACGACCGCGCGCGGACCGCGCACCGAAGACCGAGCACCGACCCGATGAACGACATGAAATAGGCGAGGACAGGTGTCACCCACCCATTGCTGAAGTGCTCGAGTTGCACGTGTAACTCCGATGTACTAGTCGATTTCCGAACCGCGGCCACCTGGACAGTAGTTCGACATACCCCGAGGGGGCCTGCAGAGTAAAAATTTCACCCCACCGAGCCCTGCATTCGCCACTTGATGTCACAACTGAGCTAAGGCCGGAATATCCGGCTCAGCTCCGCAGGTACGCCGGAGTGGCGGGCGGCACGACATTGTACACGAAGTTGCGCCGCAGTTCGTGATAGGGCTCGCCCTCCTCGAAGAAGTTCCGGCGCATCTGCGCCAGTTCCTCGGCGCGGTACTCCGCCAGCGGTTTGGCGGCCTCGTCGGCCTCCCGCAGCTGTTTCTTGGCGGTCAGCCGGCTCTCCAGCTCGGGCGAATCGGCCAGTGCCTCCGCCTCCCGGCGCACCCAGGCGGCGAACTCGGCGGTATCCCCGGAACTCACCCGATCCACCAGGCCGAGCTCCGCGGCCGCTTTCGCGCCCACCGGCAGAGTCTCCCGGGTGAGCCGGGCGGCCTCGGCCGCGCCGACACGCCGGGGCAGCGAATAGGTCCAGTACTCCGAACCGTACAGACCCATCAGGCGGTAGTGCGGGTTGAGCACCGCGGCCTCGCGGGCCCATACCTCGTCGGCGGCCAACGCCAGCATCACCCCGCCTGCGGCCGCGTTACCGGGCAGCGTGGAGATCACGAGTTTGTCCGTGGTGTTGAGAATCGCCTCCACCAGATCGTTCATGGCGTTGATGTTGTGCCAGGACTCCCGGGCCGGATCCTCGGCCGACTCGATGACGTGCAGATGGATGCCGTTGGAGAAGAAGTCCCGCGCCGGGCCGAAGACCAGCGCCCGGGTCGGCCGCGCGCAGGCCTCCCGGTAGGCGGCGAGCAGCCGGCGGCACTGCGCGGTACTCATCGCACCGCCCGCGTAGGCGAATTCGAGGTAGCCCACCGACCCTTCCTCGCGGTAGCGCACCTCCGACCACGTATCGCGCACGGCCGCCGCGGCCGCGGGCACCGGCACCTCCGGTGTGGCGGCGGGCAGGTCGGCGCCCAGCGCCGCCACCGCGGGCTGTTTGAACGTCGGTGGTCCGCCCGGTGTCCGGCGGCGCCGCAGCTGCGGCAACCAGACCGCGCCGTCGACGGTGGCCCGGCAGATCGCGCCGTCGCGGGTGGCGATCACCGCGCCCGGCGCCCCGCGCAGCCTGTCCTCGTTGTGGCCGCCGTGCACGAAATACTCACGGCCGTAGAGTTCGTCGAGCACCCCGGGTTGCGAATCGGCCGCCCGCAGTTTGCGCAGCACATCGGCGGTGCTGTCGGACGCCCAGTCGATGCGGCGGTACTGCTGGGAGTGGTAGGGCCGCAACCGGCCCCGGACATCGGGCCGCGCGTAGTCCAGCGGTTCGGGCACGAAATCCCCGGCACCGAAACGTTCGACGGCCAGGAGCACCGCGGCCACGGCGGCATCCGACATCTCGTTGCGGTACAGCTCGCTCTTCCCGCACGCGGGTACCGGGAAGGGCACCGAGGCCCAGATCGGCCCGGCATCCATCTCCTCGACCGCCTGCAGCACCGTGACGCCCCACTCGGACGCGCCCTCGCTGATCGCCCAGTCGAGCGAGGAGGGGCCGCGATCGCCCTTGGGACCGGGATGCACGATCAGCACGGTGTGCTCGGTCCAGATGTCCTCCGGAACAGCGGTTGTCAGCATGGGCGCCACGATGAGATCGGGGCGGAACGCCGCGACCCGGGCCCGCAGCAGATCGTCGCCGAGTGCCAATTCGACCGCGACCTCGTGCCCGCGATAACGCAGTTCGGTGTGCACACGCTGTGTCAGGCTGTTGAAAGCACTCGCGACCAGCAGGACTCGCAAAATTCTCCTCCATCGAACAGGGAACCGATCCACTCGTTCCCCGGATACGGTCTCGACTCGACCAAGCTAGTCCTGCGCCGGAACGTCCGCAGCCCGAGCCCTCCCCGACCACCCGTCGCGCGAACGGATTCGCCGCGGCGGGCGGCCGCAGCGGACACCTCAGGACGCGATATGCAACCCGAATCCGGTGGCTCCCGGCTCCTCGCGGCCCACTTCGAGCCGGAGCCCGCGATCGTAGTCCCCGCTCGCCTGGCGCCGGTACCGGATAGGATCGGCACTGTCCAGTTCCGCCAGGCGTTTGCGCAGATCGATGGCGAGCTGTTCGAAACGCTCGTCGTCCACCCGGATCGCACCGTGCACAACGAACGGTGGCAGCACATCCATACCCGGGTAGTACAGGATGCCGTGGTGGATGGGGAACAGCAGATCCGCTATCGGGCCGTTGATTCCGCGATCGGAGTAGGCGGGCTCCCGGCCGCCGACGGCCACCACCAGCATCGCCCGCCGGCCGGCGAGTACGCCGTCACCGTAGCGCGGGATGGCGGTACCGCCCGCGCCGTAGGCGAACCCGCAGGTGAAGACCCGGTCCACCCAGCCCTTGAGGATGGCGGGCATGGCGAACCACCACAGCGGGAAGTGCAGCAGCACGGTATCGGCCCACAGCAGTTTCTCCTGTTCGGCCCGGATATCGGCGCTCAGCGTGCCGTTCGCGAAGGCCTCACCCGAGGCCAGCATGAAGTTCGTCTCCTCGACGGCCCCGAAATCGGCGGCGTCGGCGTGGGCCTTCCAGCCCATGGCGTAGAGGTCGCTCACCCGCACCTCGTGGCCGTCGGCCCGCAGCTGTTCGACGGCCACATCTTTCAGGGCTCCGGTGAGCGAATCGGGTTCCGGGTGCGCGTAGACGATCAAAACCTTCATGTCCCGGGCAACACCGCGACCGGGCGGGGACATTCCTCGCGTGCCGCGCGGGGCGTCCGGGCATACGAAATACGCGGCCCTCATTCTCCGACGGCACGCTGCGCGTTTCGGTGCCCGCTTCCGATGGAGAACACGGTGTCGATCAGCCGTGCGAAGCGCGCGGTGAGGTCCTGGGCCGATTCCTCGGGGTGCGCGCGTGCCCACTCCATGACGGCGTCGACGACCGCGGTCCAGATGCGCACCAATGCCTCGATATCACCCGGGTCACTGTCGCCGAGCGCGGCCAGGAACCGGCGTACGCCCGAGTCGGCGTGCGCGGAGATCCGAGCGCGGTACTCGCGTACCAACTCCCCCGCGACCCCGCCGGCCGGGGCGCCGGGATCATGGATGATCCGCCACGCGGTGCGATCGGGACCCAGGGTGGCGAACAGGCCACGTAACGCGTTGGCGGGCACATCGAATGGTTGTGCGTCGGCACGCATCTCGGCGTCGAGTCCGGCCATGAGAGGTTCGCCGACCGCGACCAGGCAGTCGGCGTAGAGCTGCTCTTTCGAGGCGAAATGCTGGTACACCAGCGCTTTGGAGATGCCCGCGCGCGCCGCGATGGACATCATGGATACGCGGTCGAACCCGTGTTCGGCGAACTCACACAGGGCCGCGGTCAGGATTTCCTCGCGGCGGTCTCCCGAAGGCATGCCCTTGGTACCCAATCCGGCCGTTGACATGCGCCCGAACTTACCCTATGGTCACTTCCATGGAAGTGACCATAGGGTCACATAGCCGAGGTGTAGGTAATGACCCTGTGGGAACAGATCGACCAGCCGGTGACCTACGCGATCCCCTTCTTCATCCTCGCCATGGTCCTCGAGATCGCCGCTCTGCGCGCGCACCCGGAGGACCGCGGCGGTTACGAGAAGGTCGACGCGCGCAACAGCCTGATCATGGGCGCGATCTCGGTATTCGTCAGCGGCGCGGCCAAACTCGCGGCCCTACTCGGCTACGCAGTGCTCTACACGCACGCGCCCTGGCAGCTCGACCCGCGTAACCCACTGTCCTGGATCGCGGTCGTGCTCGGCGTCGATCTGCTCTGGTACGCCTATCACCGGACCTCGCACCGCGTGCGGCTGGTATGGGCGGCGCACCAGGTCCACCACAACAGCCGCTACTTCAACTACGCCACAGCCCTGCGCCAGAAGTGGAACCCCTGGTTCGAACTGCTGGCCTGGACACCGCTGCCCCTACTCGGCGTGCCGCCCTGGATGATCTTCACCGCTTGGTCGTTCAACCTGATCTACCAGTTCTGGGTCCACACCGAGACCATCGGAAAACTCCCGCGCTGGTTCGAATTCATCTTCAACACCCCCTCGCATCACCGCGTGCACCACGCCAGCGACCAGGACTACCTGGATCGCAACTACGGCGGCATCCTCATCCTGTGGGACCGGATCTTCGGCACCTTCCGAGCCGAAACCTTCCGCCCCACCTACGGTTTGACCAAGAACATCGACAGCACGAACGTATTGACCTTGCAGTACTACGAATTCGGCGCACTCTGGCGAGATCTACGCTCCGCCCGGCGGGGTCGCGACCGCCTGGGGTACATCTTCGGCCCCCCGGGCTGGCAGCCCGCCGACAGCCCACCGGACGCCGAAGCGCGCCGTACCGGCTGAAACGCACAACCGGCCGGTCCTACGAGCTTTCCGGCGCAATCATGCCCCGGGTTCTCCCGCGGCCCACCTCCGCTACGGCAGACCCGCCGGCGAACCGTTCCGAGCGTGACGAGCCGGGATTCGAGCAGAGCCCCGGTGACGAAAAGGCCCCGCCCCGGGCGATCCGGGTGCGGGGCCTCGAGCCGAAAAGGAGCTCAGGGCGTTACTTTTCGATCATCGGATGTCACTCACTTACAGGCCGCCTTGGCCTCGCGGCGGCGGCGGTGCAGGATCGGCTCGGTGTAGCCGTTGGGCTGCGCGGTGCCCTCCAGGATCAGTTCCTTCGCGGCCTGGAAAGCGACACTGCCGGCGAAATCGGGCGCCATCGGACGGTAGCCGGGGTCGCCGGCGTTCTGCCGGTCCACCACGGGCGCCATCCGCTCGAGGCTGGCCACCACCTCGTCGGTGGTGACCACACCGTGACGCAGCCAGTTGGCCATCAACTGGCTCGAGATCCGCAGGGTGGCGCGGTCCTCCATCAGCGCGATATCGGAGATGTCGGGCACCTTGGAGCAACCCACGCCCTGGTCGATCCAGCGCACGACGTAGCCCAGAATGGACTGCGAGTTGTTATCGAGTTCCTGCTGCTTGTCGGCCTCGGACCAGGTGGTATCCGCGGCCAGCGGGATCTCGAGGATATCGTCGACGCTTGCGCGCGCCCCGCCCTTGGCGATCTCGGCCTGCCGCTTGAACACGTCCACCAGGTGATAGTGGGTGGCGTGCAGGGTGGCCGCCGTCGGCGAGGGCACCCACGCGGTGGTGGCGCCGGCCTTGGGATGACCGATCTTCTGCTCGAGCATGCCGGCCATCAGATCCGGCATTGCCCACATTCCCTTGCCGATCTGGGCCTTGTGCGGCAGACCGGCCGCGATACCGGTATCGACGTTCCAGTCCTCGTAGGCGAGGATCCAGCGCTGGGTCTTCATCTCCGCCTTGCGGATCATCGGACCCGCCTCCATGGAGGTGTGGATCTCGTCGCCGGTGCGGTCCAGGAAGCCGGTGTTGATGAACACCACGCGGTCGGCGGCGGCGTTGATACATGCCTTCAGGTTCACCGTGGTGCGGCGTTCCTCGTCCATGATGCCGACCTTGAGGGTGTTGCGCGGCAGGTCCAGCACATCCTCGACCGCGGCGAACAGGTCGTTGGTGAAGGCCACCTCATCCGGGCCGTGCATCTTCGGCTTCACGATGTAGACCGAACCCGTGCGGCTGTTGGTCAGCGCCACATCGTCGCGCAGCGAATGCTTGGCGATCAGGGAGGTGACGATGCCGTCGAGGATGCCCTCGGGCACCTCGTTGCCCTCGGCGTCCAGGATCGCGTCGCTGGTCATCAGGTGGCCGACATTGCGGACGAACAGCAGCGACCGGCCGTGCACGGTCAGTTCGGACCCGTCCAGCGCGGTGTAGACCCGGTCCGGGTTCATGGTCCGGGTGAAGGTCTTGCCGTTCTTGGTGACCTCCTCCGCGAGGTCGCCCTTCATCAGGCCCAGCCAGTTGCGGTAGCAGAGGGTCTTGTCCTCGGCGTCCACCGCGGCCACGGAATCCTCGAAGTCCATGATCGTGGTGACCGCGGATTCGAGGACCACGTCCTTGATACCGGCGGTATCGGTACTGCCGATCGGCGACTCCGGGTCGATCTGGATCTCGATGTGCAGGCCGTTGTTCTTCAGCAGGATCGACTGCGGCGCGGCCGGGTCGCCGATGTAGCCGACCAGCTGACCGGCGTCGGCCAGGCCGATGGTGGTGCCGTCCTCCAGGCCGACCTCGAGCTCACCGTCGACGATGGCGTAGGAGGTCGAGCCGATATGCGAGCCGGTGATCAGGGTGACCGCGTCGTCGAGGAAATTACGAGCCCATTCGATGACCTTGTCCCCGCGCACCCGGTTGTAGCCGCTGCCCTTTTCGGCGCCGCCGGTCTCCGGGATGGCGTCGGTGCCGTAGAGGGCGTCGTAGAGCGATCCCCAGCGGGCGTTGGCGGCATTGATGGCGAACCGCGCGTTGCTCACCGGGACCACCAGCTGCGGGCCGGCGGTGCTGCTGATCTCGTCGTCGACGCCGGTGGTGCCGATGCTGAAATCGGCGGGCTCGGGCTGCAGGTAGCCGATTTCGACCAGGAACTGCTTATAGGCCGACTTGTCGTAGTTGGCGCCCGGGTGTTCGCTGTGCCAGGCGTCCAGCTTGCCCTGGATCTCGTCGCGTTCGGCGAGCAGGGCCCGGTTGCGCGGAGCGAACTCGGTGATGATCCGCTCGGCGCCGGCCCAGAACGCGGCGGAATCGACGCCGGTACCGGGGAGCGCCTCGTTCTCTACGAAGTCGTGGAGAACGGTGGCAACCTCGAGCCCGCCGACCTTTTTCCGCTCTGTCATCTACGTGCCTCACTTCCGCGAAATACCGGGTGGAAAGTCGACGTTTATGTTACCGACCGGTAGCAGCGCTCCGATCGCCGGGTGATCACGTGGGCGGGGGAGCAGAGGTCCCGATCCCGGACTCTACTCCGGGCCGGTACGACCGCCCCGGCTCCGCCGCGCGACGTTCGCCGCAGGCGCGCCGGGCGATGTTCCGGCTCCGGCGCGCCGGGCGGTGACCTCGATCCGGTAGCGGAAAAATGGGCCGACAACCGCTACCACCCTGTGCCACCATGTATTCCATCCGGTCCGCCACCCCGGCAGGGCTACGACACAGAGAAGGGAGGAGTGGTCTTGTATCCAGTCGCACCGGCCGGTGACCCCCGGTCGAACGCCGATTCCGCAGCGCGCACCAGCGTGCCGAACCGGCCGATGGGCGTCCGCGGCGAACCGTCGCGACAGCCGGGATCCGCCGTCGGCGATCTCGCGATCGACCGTCTCCTCCCGCAGCGGCGCTGACCGCCCGCCCTCTCCCGCATCCGTTGTAGTCCCGGCTGTCCCGGGCCGTCGAAACCTGGTGATTCCCATGCCGACAACCGCTGTCGCCGAACCGGCGACCCTCACTCCGGACAACTGGATACGCACCCGGGTCCTGGTGCTCAATGCCAGCTACGAGGCACTGGCCCGGATTCCGGCCGACCGCGCGGTGGTACTGCTGACCAGCGGAATCGCCGAATCCATTGTGATCAGGCAGCCGCATTTCCCGATCCGGTCGCAGCACACCGAGATCATGCTGCCGGAGACGATCCGCCTGGTGCGCTACCGGTACCTGGCCCATCTCGCGGTCCGCCGACCCGATGGTCGCGCCACCCATGCCGCCATCCTGCGGCGGGACGGCAACCGGTGCGGATACTGCGGCGCCGGAGCGCACACCGTCGACCACATCCGGCCGCGCAGCCGGGGCGGGCCCAATACCTGGGAGAACCTCATCGCGTGCTGCGTGACCTGCAATACCGGCAAGGCCGACCGCACTCCGGAAGAAGCCGGGATGCGACTGCTCTGGCAGCCCCGGCCGCCCGACCCGCTCGCCCGGGCCCAGCGTCGGGTCTGGCGGCAACTCGCGACGACAGCCACCACCGAGGCGATCCACGAAAGGAGGGGATCGAGATGACCGTCGAGATTCTGGCAGACCTGCTGCCCGTCTCCGACAGCCGCGAATGGCATCGGGCCGCCTGCCGCGGCGACCCGAACCACGAGGCGTGGTTTCCCTACCCGTCCCAGGATTTCGCCTATGCGCGGGAAGTGTGCGGGCGCTGCCCGATCCGGCGGGAATGCCGGAGGTTCGCCGAGCGCACCGGACAATCCGGCGTGTGGGGCGGGCAGGAGTTCGACCGTGGCACGATGATCCGGGAATAGCCGGATCGAAGCCGGTCGGAAGCACTGTGGGGCCGTGCGGCGAGCACGGCCCCACAGTCGTGACCGTGATGCGTCACGAGGCGGTTCAGGACCATAGACTGACTGCCCGTGGGTACCCATCGCAGCACCGGTTCTTCCCGGAGATCGAGCAAGGGACCGGTGATCGCGGCGGTTATCGTGGTGGTCCTGGTCGCCGTCGTTTTCGGATGTTCTCGACTGGGCACGGATTCCGCGGACCGATCGGCGGCCGCGGGCACGTGCGTGGAAGGCGAGGCCGTCCTCGACGTGACGGCCGATCCCGAGGTCGCCGACCCGGTCCGCGCCATCGCGGCACGATACAACGAAACCCGGCCGGTGGTCCGCGACCACTGCGCGAAGGTCGTCGTCACCGAGCGGCCGTCCGCCGATATGGTGGCCGCCTTCACCTCCAACGCCACCTGGAATCCCGTGCTCGGGCCCCGGCCGGGGCTGTGGATACCCGTGTCCGGCCGCGATATCGAGTCCATGCGGGTACCCGGGCTCATCGAGGGCACCCCGCAATCGATCGCCTCCAGCCCCATCGTGCTCGCCGTACCGGAGATCCTGCGACACGCGCTGGCCGCCACCCAGACCTCGTGGGCGGATCTGCCCCGGCTGCAACAGGGTTCGCTCGATCAGATCGGTCTGCCCGGATGGGCGGGTCTGGAGCTCGCGCTCCCTCCGGGTGACAGCACCCTGGCCGTCGCCGCCGCCGTGGCGGGCGCGATCTCCGGCACCGAACCGCTCACCGAGGAGGCCGCGAAATCCGGCCAGGCGATCTCCGCAGTATCCGGTCTGGCGGCCGCCGCACCAGAGGCCACCGATGTCGCCGCCGCGCTGACCACCCTGTCGGCCGCCGCTCCGGCCGAGGCCGCGGTGCACGCCGTACCCGTGACCCAGCGGCAACTGACGGCCAATGGCAGCGCCACCGCCTATGTCCCGGTCGGGGCGGCACCGGTGGCCGATTACCCCGCCGCCATCATGTCCGGCCCCTGGGTGGACGAAACACAGAATCTCATCGCCGGTCTGTTCGCCGATTACCTGCGCCGGCCCGAACAGCAGCGCGATCTCATCGCCGCCGGCTTCGCCGCGCCGCCGGCCCAGCAGGTCACCGCCCCGCCGCGCGCCGCGCTGGACCGGCTCCGGAAGGCGATCAGCAACCCGGTACTCGGGGTGCATGCCACCGCGCTGCTGGACGTGTCGTCCTCCATGAGCACCACCGAGGGCGACCTGACCCGCCTGGCCAATACTGTCGGCGCGCTGGCCTCCACCCTGAATGTGATGCCGCCCGATTTCGGTCTGGGCATCTGGACCTTCGGCAAGAACGTCGACGGCGACAATCCGTACCGGGTCATCGCCGGTACCGCCCGCCTCGACGACGAGCACCGCGGCGCCCTGATGGGATCGCTCGGGAAGATCGAGGCGAGCGCCGACAGCGCCGACGAGTGCTATCCGGCCCTGCTGGCGGCCTACCGCGGCGCCGTCGAGACCTACGCCGCCGACCGCACCAACTCGATCCTGCTCGTCACCGACGGACCCGAGGACGAGTCCACGCTCAGCGGGGAAGACCTCCTGTCGGCCATCCAGGACGCGGGCGATCCCGCGACTCCGGTCCGGGTGGACGTCATCGTCGTCGGCGGCGGCCAGGGCACCGATACATTGCGCACGCTCACCCAGCGCACCGGCGGCAGCTACACCGTCCTGCCGAGCAGTAACGACCTCGAGTTCGGTACCGCGGTGGTCGGGGCGCTCACCACGCCCTGACCGGAAATCATCCGGACCGCCCGGCCCGGGATTCCCGCCAGCGATAGCGGGTCCGGGGCCGGCCGGTCCGGCCGTAGTCGGAGCGCCGGTCCAGCACCCCGTCCTCGGCCAGCCGCTCCAGATAACGCCAGGCGGTGATCCGGGAGACCCCGACCGAGGTCGCGGCATCGGCGGCGGTGAGCCCGTCCGGCGCCGCGCGGACCGCGCGGCTGATCTCCGCCAGCGTATTCGGCGCGACCCCCTTCGGGGTGTCGGCCTGGCGCGCGGGCGTGCGCAACACCGCCAAGGCCTGATCGATATCGTCCTGGGTCGCGGCGGCCGCACCGGTGGGCAACGCGCCGTGGAACTCGCGGTACCGTTCGAGTTTGTCCCGGAACGCCGCGAAGGTGAATGGTTTCAGCAGATAGAGCACCACGCCGTGGGAGACGGCGGCCCGGACCATGGCGAGATCCCGCGCCGAGGTGATCGCGATGACATCCGGTCGCGGCCGCTGCCCGACGAGCGTCGCCGCCACCTCCAGGCCGCTCATATCGGGCAGACCGATATCGAGCAGCACCAGATCGACGGGCGTGCCGGCGGCCGCCGCGGCCGCGACGGACCGCAGCGCGTCGCGGCCGGTGCGGGCGTGCCCCACCGCGCGGAACCCGGAGATCCGGCCCAGGTAGGCCGTGTGGGCGTCGGCGATCAACGGTTCGTCCTCGACGATGAGCACCCGGATCATGCGCGCACCTCCCGTGGAATACGGACCGTGACCGCGCTCTCCGGAGTGGTCTCGGTGCCGATGGTGCCCCCGTGACGGGTGACCAGCCCGAGCACCAGCGCCAGGCCCAGCCCGTGATGGCGGGCCTTGGTGGAGTACCCGCGTTCCGTGGCCCGGGTGAAACTCTCCGGTGGGATACCGGGGCCGCTGTCGGCCACCCGGACCGTCAGTGCCGTCGCTTCGGCGCGGGCGGTGACCTCGACCCAGGCGTCCGGGCTGCCGGCCGCGGCGTCGATCGCGTTGTCGATCAGATTCCCCATGAGAGTGACTGCCTCCCGGGTGGACAGCGGCGCCGCCGAATCCATGGCGGTCTCGGCGGTCACGGTCAATTCGACATCGCGTTCGGCCGCCTGGTTCACCTTGCCCAGCAGCAGAGCCGCCAGCACCGGGTCGCCTACTTCGGCCAGCAGTCGATCGATGAGCACCTGGGACAGCTCCAGTTCCGCGGTCGCGAACTGCACCGCCTCGGCGTAGCGGCCCAGCTCCACCATGGTGACGACGGTGTGCAGCCGATTGGCCGATTCGTGCGCCTGGGCCCGCAGGGATTCGGCGAAACCGCGGACGGTGTCGAGTTCGCCCATGACCGTCCGCAATTCGGTGTGGTCACGAATGGTGGTCACGGTGCCCTGGGCACGGCGGCCCAGATCGACGACGTCCTGGTTGACCAGCAGCACCCGATCGGCGGTCACATGTGTTTCGTCGCGTACGGTCCGCCCGTCCAGGTCACGCAGTGAAGCGGGCAGATCCGCGCGGGTCACCGGCCCCTCCGGCAGTTCGAGCAACCGGCGGGCCTCGTCGTTGACCACCTCCGCCCGATCACCGGTGGGCCCGAACACCAGCAGCCCCTCGTGGACCGCGTGCAGGACCGCGTCGTGGTGTTCGTACATCGCCCACAATTGCGCCGGTGCCAGCCCCCTGGTCTGCCTGCGCAAGCGGCGGTTCAGCAGCAGCGATCCGGCGGCGGCGACGAGCAGACCCGCAGCCGTCACACCCAGGATGACCGGCAGCTGCGCGGTGAAGCGTGCCCCGATCGCCGCCCGGGTCACCCCCGCGGAGACCAGCGCGATCACCCGCCCATCGGCGTAGACCGGGGTCACCGCGCGGATGGAGGGACCCAGGCTGCCGGTGTAGGTCTCGGTGAAGGTGGCACCGGCCAGTGCCCGGTCGATATTCCCGCTGAAGGGTTGACCGATCCGCGTCGTGTCCGTGTGGGTGAACCGGGTGCGGTCGGGAGCCATCACCACGATGAAATCCACCCCGGTCGCCTGCCGGATCTGTTCGGTCACCGGTTGCAGCAGCGCGGTGGGGTCCGGGGAACGCACCGCCGCCGCGGTGGACGGCGCCGCCGCGACACTCACCGCGACATCGGTGACCTCGCGGGTGACGGTCCGGTCGCCCTCGCGCCGGGCATCCAGTATCGCGTATCCCACCCAGAGGGCCGTGACCAGCGCCAACAGCACCAATTGCAGGACGAAGACCTGTCCCGCCAGGGACCATCGACCGCTTCGCACGAGTTCCTCCGCTGAACGAAATGCACAAAAGCGTGACCGTCGTCACGTACCAGTCCACCATTACACAGGGGCGTGGTGGCCGGGTTCACCCCGCCCGCGCACTACGACTCGGGAGGAGACCTGGTCATGGAGGACCGGACTCGAACACGGCGGGATCGCACCCACTGGCTGTATCTGGCGGTCATCGTCGCCGTCCTGGCGGGCATACTGGTCGGCTGGCTCGCCCCGGAGGCCGGCCGGGCGCTGGCGCCACTGGGCACGATGTTCGTCGACCTGATCAAGATGATGATCGCGCCGGTGATCTTCTGCACCATCGTCCTCGGTATCGGGTCGGTGCGCGCGGCGGCCACCGTCGGCAAGGTCGGTGGTCTGGCGATCGGTTACTTCCTGGTCATGTCCACCGTGGCACTGGGTATCGGGCTGGTGGTCGGCAATCTGCTCGACCCGGGCACCGGGCTGAACATCACCGAGTCGGCGGGCCAGGGCGCCAAGTACGCCGAGGAGGCGCACGGCGCCGGCGGCACCGTGGAATTCCTGCACAGCATCATTCCCACGACCCTGGTTTCCGCGCTGACCGCGGGCAGTGTGCTGCAGGCGCTGTTCGTGGCGCTGCTGGTCGGGTTCGCGGTACAGGCCATGGGTTCGGCCGGCGAGCCGGTCCTGCGCGGTGTCGCGCTGATCCAGAAGCTCGTCTTCCGGATCCTGTCGATGATCCTGTGGCTGGCTCCGATCGGCGCCTTCGGCGCGATCGCCAATGTCGTCGGCCGCACCGGGCTCGACGCCGTGGTCCAGCTGGCCACCCTGATGATCGCCTTCTACCTGACCTGCCTGCTCTTCGTCTTCGGGGTCCTCGGTGTGCTGCTGCGGCTCGTGGCGCGGGTGTCGATCTTCAAGCTGTGCCGCTATCTGGCGCGCGAGTACCTGCTCATCGTGGCCACCTCCTCCTCCGAATCGGCGCTGCCGCGACTGATCGCGAAGATGGAGCATATGGGGGTCCAGCGCACCACGGTGGGCGTGGTCGTGCCGACCGGTTATTCGTTCAACCTGGACGGCACCGCCATCTACCTGACCATGGCCTCCATCTTCATCGCCGACGCGATGGGACAACCGCTGAACCTCGGCGAACAGTTCGGCCTGCTGGTGTTCATGATCGTGGCCTCCAAGGGCGCGGCCGGTGTCACCGGTGCCGGCCTGGCCACGCTGGCCGGCGGGCTGCAGAGTCACCGGCCCGAACTGCTCGACGGTGTGGGGCTGATCGTCGGGATCGACCGCTTCATGTCGGAGGCCCGCGCACTCACCAATTTCTCCGGTAACGCGGTCGCCACACTGCTGGTCGGCACCTGGACCAGGACCGTGGACGCCGGGCAGGTGCGCGATGTCCTGGACCGGAAGCTGCCGTTCGACGAGGAGACGATGGTGGACGATCACGACTCGCTGCCCGCCGAGGCGGATACCGCGAAGGTGCCCGTCCCGGCCTGACGCCGGTCGCCCGGCGCGGCGCGCCCCGGTCGAGGTGCCGTTCTCCGGAACGGGACCCGGCCGGGGCGCGGCCCGTTCTCCGGCGAGAAGACCGCGCCATATCGCTGACCGTGCCGGGTCGGTCTACACCGGTCGGCGTGATTCTCGATACGCGACCGCTGTACGCCCGTCAGTCCGTGTAGGCCTCGAGCGGCGGGCAGGTGCAGACCAGATTGCGGTCGCCGAACGCCCCGTCGATCCGGCGCACGGCGGGCCACACCTTGGGCCGGTCGTGGCCGAGACCCAGCGGATACACCGCGACCTCCCGGCTGTAGGGATGATCCCAGTCGCGGACCAGGCTCGCCGCGGTGTGCGGGGCATTGCGCAGCGGGTTGTCCTCGACCGGCCACTCCCCCGCACCCACCCGATCGATCTCACCCCGGATGGCGATCATGGCCTCGGCGAACGCGTCGAGTTCGGCCAGATTCTCGCTCTCGGTCGGCTCCACCATCAGGGTGCCGGCCACCGGGAAGCTCATGGTCGGCGCATGGAACCCGTAGTCGGCGAGCCGTTTGGCCACATCGTCGACGGTGACCCCGGTGCGCTTGGTGATCTCGCGCAGATCCAGGATGCATTCGTGGGCGACCATCGCGTTGTCGCCGGTGTAGAGGACTGGGTAGTACTCGCCGAGGCGGCGCGCCAGATAGTTCGCCGACGCGATCGCGGTGAGGGTGGCCCGGCGCAACCCTTCGGCTCCCATCATCCGGATGTAGGCCCAGGTGATGGGCAGGATCGAAGCCGACCCGTACTCCGCCGCCGACACCGCGTGCGACCCGGCCACCAGGGGATCGCCGGGCAGGTAGGGCGTCAGATGGGAGCGGACCGCGACCGGGCCGACGCCCGGGCCGCCGCCACCGTGCGGGATACAGAATGTCTTGTGCAGGTTCAGGTGGCTGACGTCACCGCCGAACCGGCCCGGCCGGGCCAGGCCGACCAGTGCGTTCAGGTTGGCGCCGTCGACATAGACCTGGCCGCCGGCATCGTGCACCAGCGCGCACAGTTCCGCGACCTCGTTCTCGTACACGCCGTGCGTGGACGGGTAGGTGATCATGATGCAGGCCAGGCGTTCGGCATGGTCGGCGATCTTGGCCCGCAGATCGTCGAGGTCCACATCGCCGTTGGCCCGGCACTTCACCACCTCGACCCGCAGGCCCGCCATCGCGGCGGACGCGGCATTGGTGCCGTGCGCACTGGACGGGATGAGACAGGTGTCCCGCCGGGTATCGCCCCGGTCCAGGTGATAGCGGCGAATGGCCAGCAGCCCCGCGTATTCGCCCTGGCTCCCGGCGTTCGGCTGCAGGCTCACCGCGTCGTAGCCGGTGATCTCGGCCAGCCAGCGCTCCAGATCGTGGATCACCCGCCGCAGACCCGGCGTATCGGCGGCCGGCGCATAGGGATGCAGCCGGGCGAACCCGGGCCAGGTGATCGGCTCCATCTCCGCGGTGGCGTTGAGCTTCATGGTGCACGAACCGAGCGGGATCATGCTGCGGTCCAACGCGATGTCCTTGTCCGACAGCACGCGCAGATACCGCAGCATCGCCGTTTCGGTGTGGTACCGGGTGAAGGCGGGATGGGTCAGGAACTCCGAGGCCCGGTCCTCGAGCGTGGTGGCGGCCGGGTCGGCGGGAGCGATACCGAAGGCGTCGAGCACGATGGCGAGGTGGTCGGCGGTGGTGGCTTCGTCGCAGGCCACGGCCACATGGTCGTCGTCGACCCAGCGCAGGTTCACGCCGCGCGCGGCGGCCTTGGCGACCACTGTCTCGGCCTGGCCCGGCACCCGGGCCAGCACGGTGTCGAAATAGCGGTCGTGCACCAGGGCCGTACCGAGCGCCCCGGCCAGCCGCGCGGCGTGCCCGTGGACCCGCCGGGCGATGGCCCGCAACCCGTCCGCGCCGTGGTAGCAGGCGTACATCCCGGCCACGATGGCCAGCAGCACTTGGGCCGTACAGATATTGGAGGTGGCCTTCTCCCGGCGAATGTGCTGTTCGCGGGTCTGGAGGGCGAGCCGGTAGGCAAGGGCGCCGTCCGCGTCCTTGGACACCCCGACCAGCCGGCCCGGCAGCTGGCGCGCGTAGTCGGCGCGTACCGCCAGGTACCCGGCGTGCGGGCCGCCGAATCCCATCGGCACTCCGAAGCGCTGCGTCGTCCCGAAGCAGACATCCGCGCCTTGATCACCCGGTGGAGTGATCAGGGTGAGCGCGAGCAGATCCGCTCCGGCAGCCACCAGCGCGCCGCGCTCGTGGGCAGCGACGATGGTCGCCGACCAGTCCACGATCCGGCCCGAGGCGCCCGGTACCTGCACGATCACGCCGAAGAACTCCCCGTCGGGCAGGCCGTCGCCGGCGAGGTCGGCCTCCACGATCTCGATTCCCAGCGGTTCGGCCCGCGTGGCCAGCACGGTGCGGGTCTGCGGGAACAGGTCGCGGTCGACCACCAGCCGGGCGGGGGCCCGGCGATTGACCCGGCGCAACAACGTCATCGCCTCCGCGGCCGCGGTGGCCTCGTCGAGCATGGACGCATTGGCCACATCCGTACCGGTCAGATCGGTCACCATGGTCTGAAAGTTCAGCAGCGCCTCGAGCCGGCCCTGGCTGATCTCCGGCTGATAGGGCGTGTACGCGGTGTACCAGGCCGGATTCTCCAGCAGGTTACGCACCAGCACCGGCGGAGTCAGGGTGTCGTAGTAGCCCAGACCGATCATGGAGGTGGCGACATGATCGGATTCGGCGAGCGCCGCGAGCTCGGCGAGCACTTCGTGTTCGGTGCCCGGCGCGGGCAGGCCGGCCAGCGGATCATCATCGCGAATTCCGGCGGGCAGGGCGGCGGCCGCCAGCTCGTCGGCCGAACCGACGCCGATCGCGGCGAGAATCCGCGCGAACTCGTGGTCATCCGGTCCGATATGACGATCTGCGAAGGTCTGGGTCACCGCGGCTCCCTGGGTGGGACGGCCGACCGGCACGGTCGGCGGGGCCCTCCCCCTCTGTCGCGGCGCCTGAGAGCTTCGGCTGCCGGATATCGCACCGGCCACCTTTCACCTTGGGCGGGCGGCCCGCAGCCACCACTTTCCAGAGGCGCCGGTTCCCGCACGGTCCTGGTGCCTGAGAGATTGACGGGGAGGTGCTGCTCCTTCGGCGCCCGGATCCGGCGAGGATCCGGGACTCTCCCGCACGGCTACGGCGCCTGGCAATTCTAGCCCGGTGCGCGCCAACGGCCGGGACTCACCCGCCGGTATGTGTCGTTGCCCTCACTCCGGCCGGCCGTTCGCACCGGCGCGGACGATCAGCCGGTTTTACGGGTCAGCCGCGCCTTACGGCGGTAGGACAATTCGTCCTCGGGGCGTTCGCTGGTCGCCGAGGCGCGTTCGGCGGGGAATGCGGCGATGGCGCCGGTGAGTTCCCGCATCGCACTGTTCACCGCGATCCCGAATACCCCCTGGCCGCCCTGCAGTAAATCGACGACTTCTTCCGGCGAGGTGCACTCGTATACCGAGGTTCCGTCGGAGAACAGGGTGATATTCGCCAGATCCTCTACTCCGCGACTCCGGAGATGATCGACGGCGATACGGATGTTCTGCAGCGAGATACCGGCATCCAGGAGCCGCTTGACGATTTTCAGGACCAGGATGTCCTTGAAGGAATACAGCCGCTGGCTGCCCGATCCCGCCGCCCCGCGAATGGAGGGCACCACCAGGCCGGTCCGCGCCCAGTAATCCAGTTGCCGGTAACTGATACCGGCGACCTGACAGGCTGTCGGCACCCGGTATCCCACCAGGTCGTCGGGCACCGAATCGTCGGGGAACAATCCGGGTTGTATTTCGTAGCGCCGAGGCGGGCCCTCTTCCGATCGCATATCCCGCATATTCTCTGCCACTGAACTACTCCCTTGCTCCGCCGATCAGTGCCCACAGCCGACGGCCCGGCGTCGACTACGAGGCTACTCTTCCCATTCTCTCGGCCACAGCGGTGCCGAACCAAACGCGACGCGCGGTAACAGTCTCGACCTGTAGTTGAGGTCTAGAAAAAAATGCGAGTTCTCAACTATCGGTCGCTTTGAAATCGTCGGGCGATACCGACTCGAGGAACTCCTTGAATTTTTCGACCTCGTCCTCGCGCTCGTCGGGCATCACCAGACCGGCTTCCTCGAGCACCGATTCCGCCGCGTAGATCGGGCAGCCGACGCGCAGGGCGATCGCCACCGAATCCGACGGCCGCGCCGAGATCCGCACTTCGTTGTCGAAGACGAGATCGGCGTAGAACGTGCCTTCCTTCAGGTCCACGATATGAACCTCCTCGAGGGTGTGCCCGAGATCCGTGATCAAGATCTTGATCAGATCATGGGTGAGCGGCCGGATCGGTGTGACGCCCTCCTGTTCGAGCACAATGGCCGTGGCCTCCGCCTGTCCTATCCAGATCGGCAGATACCGCTCCCCCTCCGCCTCCCGCAGCAGCAGGACGGGCTGGTTCTGTGGCTGCTCGACCCGGATGCCGATCACGCGCATTTCGCTCATCGCACTGCCTCCCATACTCCCCGGCTGCCCGCCCTCGCCGATGCAGGGCTCGCCGTACCACGAGTCTAGGCGAATTCGGCGCGGCGCCGCGATCGCTGACGGGCACCGGAATCGGTGTGTTGCCACCGGTGTACCCACCGGCCGCTCGGCCCCAGGTCAGACCGGATTCCGCCGCTGACGGCGGGAATCGGACGCTCGGCTCATCCGCCGAGCGAGTTACGCACCGATGCCTTCACCAGGCTCGCGTGCAGCGTCAGCGACAGCGCGGCAAGCTCGCGGACCGTCTCCTCGGCCCGCGCCCGGGCACCGGCGTCGCGGCTCTTGGCGATCGGTGCCGCGATCTGCGCTACCAGTGCCGCCTCCCGGTCCGCGGCGAGTTTGAACGCGCGCAGATGCCGGGCTTCCAAACCGAATTCGGCCATCGCCTTGGCGGTCGCCGCCAGTGTGACCGCATCGGCGTCGAAGAACCCGGCCGGGCCGGGGGTGATCAGGTTCGCCCGGATCAGATCGTTGAGAAATGTCTCATCGATCCCGGCCCGGTCCAGCAGGTCCGCCCGGGTCACCCGGATCTGGTGATCGAATTCGAAATCGTCGGGCGTCACACGACCCGGTGGCACACCCAACCGACGCGGCGGACGCGGCGGCACATCGGTCCTGTCGTCCGGCTCGGGCTGCCCCGCCTCCGGACGGGCGGTGCGCGCTCGGGCGCGGGCTTCCCGCACCCCGAGCGTCGCGGCGCCGCTGTCGATCGCCTCGAGTTGTTCCTTGATCACCTTCAACGGCAGGTACTGATCGCGCTGCGCCGTCAGGACGAAACGCAACCGCTCACAGTCCGCGACCGAGAACCGGCGGTAGCCCGACGGCGTCCGCTCCGGCCGGATCAGGCCCTCCGCCTCCAGGAAGCGGATCTTGGAAATGGTGATATCCGGAAAATCCGGCCGCAGCAGTTCGAGCACGGAGCCGATCGACATCCCTCCGTGCGCCCACTGCTGCGCCGCGCCTGTCATGATCTCGAGTCTTTCATGCCGAGGCGCCGATCACCCGGACCGGCGCACCGATCGTCAGCTGCTCACAGACTTCCCGCACCGGCCGCCGAACCGGCCTCCTGGGTCCGCGGACCCGTGAGGAACACCAGCCGGAACTTGCCGATCTGTACCTCGTCACCGTTCTGCAGCTCCGACGAATCCACCGGCTCGCGATTGACGTAGGTGCCGTTCAGGCTGCCCACATCGACGACCTGGAAGGAATCCTCGTCCTGCCGGAACTCGGCATGGCGACGGCTGACGGTGACATCGTCGAGAAAGATATCGCTGTCGGGATGCCGGCCGGCCGAGGTGGTGGGCTGGTCCAGCAGAAAACGCGAACCCGCGTTCGGGCCGCGTTTGACGACGAGCAGCGCCGCCCCGACCGGAAGACCCTCGACACCCTGCACCGGCTGTTCACCGGTCGGCTCGCCGGAGCGCGACGCGTCGACCTCGTTCAGGAAATCCGCGCGGAAGACCGACGTCGTCTCGGCCGCGGTCTCCCCGTAACCCGGGTCTTTGTTCTCGCTCACCGTTTCTCTCCTCCTCGAACCTCATAAACCATGCAGGCAGATGCCGCGATAAGACGTGGCTGGGCGGCCCCGACTCCGGGCGGCACATCCGTTGGCATTGACCGTACCCTGCCGGGCCGTACCCGTGCAGGTAGAACCGGGAAGGCTGGATCAGCCCCCGATAACTCCTTGATAACCCGCGGCATCGAGTAGTTCGGCGACACTCGAGTCCAGTGCGGACGCATCGCCCACCTCGAGTTCGAACAACCACCCGGCACCGTAGGGATCGGTATTCAGCGTTTCCGGCTGGGCCTCCAATTCCTGGTTCACCGCAACGACTTTCGCGCTCAGTGGAGCGTAGATATCGGAAACGCTCTTGGTCGATTCGACCTCGGCGATGCTGTCGCCGGCGGCGACATCGGCGCCGGCCTCCGGCAACTGCACGAACACGACGTCACCGAGTTGCGACTGGGCGTAATCGGTGATCCCGACCCGGACCCGGGTGGGTTCGATCCGACGCACCCATTCATGTTCCGCGGTGTAACGCAGATCCTCCGGAGCCCGGTTCACGTGATGTCCTCTCCTCGTGTCGTCGTGCACGATGCCCGCAACTCTATGCGAGCCCGCCGCCCTCCGCCGCGCCGGTATCCCCGCCGTGTGTGGCACGGCCCCCGGCGGGCGCCGGCGGAATCCGGCGCGCCACGACGACGGCGCGGCCCAGGTAGAGCAGACCGGTCCACACGTAGACGGCCGTACCCCAGATCAGTAGTGCCCCACCGAAGGCGGCACCGAAACCGGCCCCGGCCCAGTCCATCTGCCCGGCCAGCAGCCACGGCAGCGCCGACATGAGCGCGAAGGTGGCCGCCTTGCCCAGATAGATGACCTCGGGCGGGTCCAGGTCACGGCGGCGGTAGATCGTGAGGGTCAGGGCCAGCACCGCGTCGCGTCCGATCAGCAGGACGGCCACCCACCAGGGGACCAGCCCGCGCACGACGAAGGCGACCAGCGTGGTCACCAGGTAGAGCCGGTCCACGAAGGGGTCGAGCAGGGCCCCCAGCCGCGAGGACTGGTCCAGTAGCCGGGCGAGCTTCCCGTCTAGGAAATCGGTGAGCCCGCTCAGGACGAGCAGGGCGAACGCCCAGCCGTCGGCGTGCTCCACCAGGAGCAACCACAGGAACAGCGGTACCCCGATCAACCGCA
The DNA here is from genome assembly GCF_000308775.1 of Nocardia testacea NBRC 100365. Lineage (GTDB taxonomy): Bacteria > Actinomycetota > Actinomycetes > Mycobacteriales > Mycobacteriaceae > Nocardia > Nocardia testacea. The sequence continues at coordinate 43,061 of NZ_BAGJ01000078.1, read as the reverse complement.
GCACACTGAGGACGTTGGGGACGGTGAGCAGCCGGTCGGACAGGATCGCCGCGAGCGCACCGCCGGGATCCCGGTCCGCGGTCTCTGATCCGCCGGTTCCCGAATCGCTCATCACATGGGTGTGCATACCGCATGGGGCCCACCCGCGCCAGCACACCCCGCCGCGTCATTCCATGAATGAATGAGTATGAAACCATCTCATCATCGATTCGGGTGAGAGGAAGATCATGCCAGAATTCGACTACGACGTCGTGGTCATCGGATCGGGGTTCGGCGGGAGCGTGAGCGCTCTGCGACTCACCGAGAAAGGCTATCGGGTCGGAGTCCTCGAGGCCGGGCGGCGCTGGGACGCCGAGACGCTGCCGCGCAGCAACTGGAACCTCCGCAAATCGCTCTGGGCGCCGAAAATCGGCTGGACCGGACCACAGCGGATCAGCCTGCTCGGCAAATGCGCGGTGTTCTCCGGGGTCGGCGTGGGCGGCGGTTCGCTCATCTACGGCAACACACTCTACGAACCGCTCACCGACTTCTTCACCGACCGGCAGTGGGCGCACATCACCGACTGGCAGGCCGAACTCGCCCCCTACTACGACCAGGCGCGCCGCATGCTCGGCGTGACCACCAATCCGCGGACGACCCCGGCCGACGAGGTGATCCGCGAGGTCGCGACGGATATGGGTGTGGGCGACACCTTCCACCCCACCGATGTCGGGGTGTTCTTCAACGAGGACGACCCCGGCACCGAGGTCGACGATCCCTATTTCGGCGGTGCGGGCCCGAGCCGCAGCGGCTGTGTGCACTGTGCCCGCTGCCTGACCGGCTGCCCGCACAACGCCAAGAACACGACCACCACCAACTACCTGTTCCTGGCCGAGCAGGCCGGCGCCGCGGTGCACCCGCTCACCGCCGCCACCGCGGTGCGGCCGCTGCCCGACGGCGGTTACGCCGTGGACACCGCCCGCCCCGACCGGTGGATCCGCAAGCGCAAGCGCACCTTCACCGCCGAGCAGGTGGTGTTCGCGGGCGCGGCGCTGGGCACCCAGCAACTACTGCACCGGATGCGGGATCGGGGCGTGCTACCGCGGCTGTCCCCGCGGCTCGGTGAGCTCACCCGGAGCAATTCCGAGGCCATCCTGGCGGTGGTGAGCCGGTCGCGCCGGGACTTCGCGGCCGGCGTCGCCATCACCTCCTCGATACATCCCGAGGCCGACACCCATATCGAGGTGTGCCACTACGGCAAAGGGCAGAACGCGCTGTTCCCGCTCTCGGCGCCGGTGGTCGACGGCGGGGCCTTCCGTTTCCTGCGCTTCCTGCTGGCCGCGGTCCGGCATCCGCTGGTGTTCCTGCGCAGTTTCAACGCCCGGCATGCCTCGGAGCGGTCGGTGATCCTGCTGGTCATGCAGTCACTGGACAATTCGCTGACCTCGTTCCTGCGGCGTGGCAAGCTGACGACCGAACAGGGCACGGGCGAGCCGAACCCGACCTGGATACCATTGGCGCACGAGGTCGGGCGGCGGTTCGCGACCAAGATCGACGGAGACACCCACGGGCTCTACACCGACGTCCTCGATGTTCCGGCCACCGCCCACTACATCGGCGGCTGCGTGATCGGTGACCGGCCCGAGACCGGCGTGGTGGATCCCTATCAGCGGGTCTACGGGCATCCGGGCCTGCACATCGCCGACGGGTCCGCGGTCACCGCCAACCTCGGGGTCAATCCGTCGCTGACCATCACCGCGCAGGCCGAACGCGCGATGGCGTTCTGGCCGAACAAGGACCAGGAGGACACCAGGCCGGGACTGGGCACCCCGTATCAGCGGATCGCTCCCGTCGCGCCGATGCGGCCGGTGGTTCCCGCCGCCGCGCCCGGGGCGCTGCGCCTGCCGCTCACGCCGCTGCGAGCGAGCTGAACGGCCCCCGGTCGCGCATCCGCGCGCACCTGGCACCCGGGTGAATCGCCCGGTCGGTACCGTTACCGCGTGTCGACCGGTCGTATCCCGCTGCGCTCCTACACTCCCGCCGAGGATGTACTCGCCCACGGCCGGGCCGTCCGCGACCGGGTGCCGCGCACGGCCCGCGACCGTGCCGTGCGCACCGATGGGCGGCCGTCGGCGGTGGAGTTCCTCGAGGCCTCCAACACCGGCCGGATCGAGGAGCTGATACCGCTGCGCATCGGCCGGATGACCGCCTCCCCGTTCGCGTTCTACCGGGGCGCCGCCGGGCTGATGGCCGCCGATCTGGCGGGCAGCCCCGACACCGGCTTCACCGCCCAGCTCTGCGGGGACGCCCATGCCGGCAACTTCGGCCTCTACGGCACCTCGCGGGGCGAAATCGTGATGGATATCAATGATTTCGACGACACCGTGCCGGGCCCGTGGGAATGGGACCTCGAGCGGCTGGCGGCCAGTCTGGTCCTGGCGGGACGGGTCGGCGGCGCCGGCGAGGAGGAATGCCGGACCGCCGCCGCGGACGCCGCGCGCAGCTATCGCCGCGTCGCGGCCGTCCTCGCCGAACGGCCGTTCCTCACCACCTGGTCCGCGCTCGCCGACGAATCCGTCCTCGACCGGGTCGAGGCCGAGGATCTGCTGGACAACTTCAAGAAGGCGGCCAAGAAGGCCCGGAAGAACAACAGCGACAAGGTCGTGCGGAAGTGGACCCATATCGACGATCACGAAACCGGCATCGACAGTCACCGTTTCGTCGCCGATCCCCCGCTCCTCACCACGGTCACCCAGGAGGTCGAGGACGCGGCCGTCGACGCCCTGGAGCGTTATGGGACAACGCTGCGGGAATCACGGCAGGAACTGCTGGCCCGGTTCGCGGTGGCCGATATCGCGTTCCGCATCGTCGGTACGGGCAGCGTCGGCCTGCACAGCTATGTCGCACTGCTGCACGGCAATTCGGGTGAGGTGCTGGTGCTGCAGCTCAAACAGGCGGCGCCCTCGTCGCTGGCGCCCGTACTCGGCATCGCCGCGCCGAAACACGAGGGCAAGCGAATCGTGCAGGGCGCCAGGCTGGTTCAGACCGAGACCGATATCCTCCTCGGCTGGACCACCATGTCGGTGCCCACCGCCGACGGAACCCGCGAGCTGCCGTTCATCGTCCGTCAATTCCGCAATCTCAAGGGCGGGATCGCCCCCGAGGAACTCGAACCGCACGACCTCGACGACTACGGCCGGCTGGCCGGAGCACTACTCGCCCGCGCCCACGCCCGCTCCCTGGATCCCCGCCTGATCAGCGGTTATCTCGGCGACGACGAGGATTTCGACGAGGCGGTCGCCGCCTTCGCGGTGCGCTACGCCGACCGCGCCGAGGCCGATCACGCCGAACTCGTCGCGGCGGTTCGCGCCGGTAAACTTCCCGCGCAGGAGCCGGACCGGTAGTTTCGAAGGGGTGCGCCGGGCAGTCGGCGCCGCCACAGCCTCGGCTCGGACACCATTGCCTCGGCTCGGACGCGAAGGGCGGTCACCATGCTCGTGCAGGTACAGAACAGCACCGACAGCGTTGCCGAACGGGCCCTGGTCGATTGGCTCGGCGGCTGGGACGGTGCGGGCAGCCCGCAGGGGGTCGCGACGGTGAACTGCGGCCTCGTCCACCAGGGTGAGGTCTACAATTTCGATGCCATCGTGTGGACACCCACCAGCTGCGTGGTCATCGACGTCGCCGGGCTGCGTTCGCCGCACGGGGGCACCCTGCAGGTCCCGCTGACCGGCGACTGGACCCTCAACGGTGTGCGCGCCGAACTCGAGACCAGCGACAATCGTTCTCCGCTGGACCGTTCCCGCGAGAACACCTTCGCCCTCCAGACCTGGCTGGCCGCACGGGGACTGGGGCAGCGCGCGGTCCACGGCGTCGCGCTGGTCGTCCCGCTGCAGAACGCGCCCGTCCAGATCGAGCAGAAGGTGCACGACCCGAGTTTCGATGTGATCCTCGGTGACGACGGCGACCGGCTGCGGCACTATTTCGGTGTTCTCGCCCAACGCGAATCCCACCGCTGGACCGCCAACGATGTGGCACAGTCGTTCCGCGGGATGGGGATGCTGCCCTACCTCCCGGCGCCGCAGCGCCTGCTCGAGGAGGGATTCCTCGGTCCGATCGATGTCACCCTGTGGCACGGCGGACCGGCGCAGGCGGAGGCCGAACAGTACGCCGAGGATCTCGCCGAGTACGAACGCGCGGCCGGGGCGCGACGGTTCCGCTCGCCCTGGTACAGCCCGTGGCGGCTGTACCCGCGCGAGGTCGGCGATATCGATTTCGGTCGCGCCGTCATGCGCGCGGGCTTCGCGCTCGGCATGTTCATCGCCATCGCCTGGATGCTGTGGTTCGTGATCACGGCCTTCCTCACCTACGGCCCGGGGTGAGCCGGTACACCCACCTCGCGGGCCCGGGGACGGCGCGTCGGTAGCCATCGCGCTCCGGCCTCCCCGCCCCTCCCGGGTTCCCGTCAGCCGCTCCCCGGGCGCATGGCGCCGGCGTACCGCTTCCCGGCCGCGGCCGTGTGTTCTCCGCCCGCCTCCGCTCTCGCCACCGCCGTACGTGGACTGCGCGGGGACATCTCCCGGCCGTGCCCGTTAGGGTCGGGTCGTGAGCACTGCATCCGGCGCGTCGGATCCGTTCGGGGCGGACCGTTCCACCGGCCGTATCCGCCGCCCGGAAGCGGACCGTCCGGAGATCCCGGAAACACCTGGCACGCCGCCGGCCGGGCACGCCGACGCATCACCGGAGCCGGCGGTAGACCGGCGACCGGGCGCACCGGGTCATACCGCCGGCCCCCGCGTCACCACGGCGACAGCGGTCGTGAGCGCCACCGTCGCCGCCACCCTCCCGCTGTCGTTTCCGCCGGGCGGCGGGCCCACGACCTTCGATCTCGCGGTGGACGAGCAGGTCGATCCACGGCTGGATCCGCGACCCTGGATCGCCGAGGTGCTCACGCTGGCGACGAACTCCGGGATCGTGCTGGCGATCCTGTGCGCCGGCGCGGCGTGGTTCGCCTGGCAGCGCAGATGGTGGGAGACCGCGACCATGGTGCTGGTGCCCGAGGCCGCCGTCGCGATCAACGCCTGGGTGTTGAAACCGTTCTGGTCGCGCCCCCTGCACGACTACCTCGCCTACCCCAGCGGCCATACCGTCCACCTGGTCGCCGTGGTCACCACCCTGGTGCTGCTACTGCGCTCGGTGCGCGCCCGGGTGGTGATCATCGCGCTCACCGCCGCGGCCTGGTTCGGGGCCGGGGTCGGCATGCTCGCCCTCGACTACCATCTCGCCACCGACGTCCTCGGCGGCGCGGCGGCCGGTATCGCGCTGGCCATCGGCCTCTACTGGGTGGGGGTGTACCTCGCCCGCGTGGCGTGGGCCCGTTCCGGATGACCGATCCGGGCCCGCCGTCCGCTACTGCCGCTCGTACACGCTCGCGTCGTCCAGCATCGCGGCGCCCAGCATGGATTCCGGCACCCCCAGCGCCTCGACGAGGGTAAGCGCGTCCGGGCGGAGCCGGTCGACGAGTTCGTTCACTCCGCGCCGGATCGCCTTGGCCCGTTCCACCGAGATGAACCGGTGCATGATGAACCAGGCCGAATTCTCCTCGAGGATCGAGTACACGTACAGATCGCAGACGGTCTCGGCCAGCCGGCGGGGCTCCTCCTCCTCGATATCGGCGATGCCCTCGATGAAGGCCTCGAGGACCAGCCGGTCGATATGGGCGGCGCCCGCGGCGAGGATATGGTCCTGGGCGTTGTTGAACGCCTCGAACGGTTCGGTCTCCTCCGCGCGCGCCCGCAACCGGTGCGCGGCCGTACGGGTCAGATAGTCCTCACGATCGGCGAACAGGGCCAGCTGGGTATCGCGGCGACCGAGATCTCCCTCGTCGACGGTTTCGCCACCGCGGTCGCGCAGGTTCTGGATGAGCTGACGCACCCCGGACCGTTTGCGCACCACATCGCCGGCCATGGTGGCGGCGAACCGGACCCAGCCCAGCGCGTCCAGATCACGGATCTCGTCGGCGTAGGCGGTGAGGATCTCCTTGGCGACGAGCTGGGTGAGCACCACATTGTCACCTTCGAAGGTGGTGAACACATCGGTATCGGCCTTCAGGGTCACCAGCCGGTTCTCCGTCAGGTAGCCGGCGCCGCCGCACGCTTCGCGGCACTCCTGGATGGCGCGGGTCGCGTGGCGGGTCTGCGCCACCTTCAGGCCGGCGGCCCGCTTCTCCAGCGCCCGCTGTGCCCCCGGTGCCAGATCCTGACCGGTCTGCACCAGATGCATCCGGCGTACCAGGTCGTTCTGCGCGAACGCCAGCGCGTAGGAATGCGCGAGCAGCGGCAGCAGCCGGCGCTGATGCATCCGGTAGTCCAGCAGCAGGGTCTCATTGCCGTTGTCCGGATCGCCGAACTGACGGCGCTTCAGCGCATACCGCAGCGCGATGCTCAGCGCGACCCGGGCACCGGCCGCCGCAGCGCCGCCGACACTGACCCGGCCGCGGACCAGGGTGCCGAGGGTGGTGAAGAAGCGGCGGCTGGGATTGTCGATCTCGGAGTGGTAGGTACCGTCCGGGTCCACATCGGCATAGCGGTTGAGCAGGTTCTCCCGCGGTATGCGCACCTGGTCGAAGACGATGCGGCCGTTGTCCACGCCGGGCAGCCCGCCCTTGCGCCCGCAATCGGAGGTGGTGACGCCGGGCAGATCGTTGCCCTGCTCGTCCCGGATCGGGACGAGCAGGCAGTGCACCCCGTGCTCACCCGACGGGGTGCGCAACTGCGCGAAAACAGCGGCCATCCGCGCGTGTTCGGCGGCGCCACCGATGTAATCCTTGCGCGCCGAGGGGGTCGGCGTGTGGATCACGAATTCCTCGGTGGCCGGATCGTAGGTCGCGGTGGTCTCCAGATTCGCGACATCGCTCCCGTGCCCGGATTCGGTCATCGCGAAACAGCCGAGCAGGTCCAGCGAGATCAACCGCCGGATGTGCTCGCGGTGCCGTTCGGTGCCCAGGTTCTCCACCGCGCCCCCGAACAGCCCCCACTGCACACCGGACTTCACCCACAGCGACAGATCGGCGTAGGCGAGCATCTCCAGGCCGACGACGGCCGCGCCGGGTTCCCCGGTGCCCCCGTTCTCCCGCCGGAAGCCCCGCTCGGCGTAATCGAGTTTCGCCAGCGCCCGCATCTGCTCGAGCACCCGGGCCCGCGCCTCGGGCAGATCCAGATCGGGATCACCGGTGAACTCCGGTCCCGCGAGCTGAGTGCGGGCCTGTTCGCGGACCTCGCCCCACGGCCCGTCCAGTGCCTCACGTAAACGTTGCGCTGTCGAAGTGCTGCCGGTGCTCATGGTTCCGACCCTAGCCGGGGTGCGGTGGGGGCGGGGTCGATGGACACGCGGCGGTGTAACGCAGAACACGCAGGGTGTAACGCCCCCGGAACCGGGTATGGCGCCCGTGGAGACGGCCCAGGTCAGCGGGGTGATCGGGACGTTTTCTCCATTCGTCGTGTCAAATAAACCGGTACGTAAGAAACGTCACATTTTCGAGACCCGGTTTGCGGTGGGCAAGAGGGGCCTGCGGCCACTACCTTCGCGGCTATGGCTGCGCAAGGAATTCTGGAAGGAGCGACCTCCCAACCACCGATCTCCCCGGACCCGTCCGGGTACGCCGACGCCCGGCGAAATCCCCTGCGCCTGCCCGTCCTCACCGGCGCCATCAGCAAGCTGGTCGCCGATCGCCCCGCCACCGCAGACACGATCGTCTCCGCGCCGGCGCCGCTGCAGCCCATCGATCTCTCCGATGACGCCGCGGTCGCCGAGGTGCTGGATCTCGCGGTGCGCATGGGTGAGGTCGTGCTGGCTTCGGGTTCGGCCGTCACCGATACCGAGACCACGGTGCGGTTCATCGCCGCCACCTACGGTCTGTCGGCCTGTGATGTCGAGGTCACCTACAACTCCATCCGCATCTACGCGCATCGCGGCGCGCGGTTGCCCTCGGCGAGTTCGATGCGCGTCGTGCAATACCGCTCACTCGACTTCACCCGGCTCGCCGCGGTGGACCGGCTCACCCGCCGCATCCGCCGCGATGTGGTGCCGCCCGACGAGGCGCGCCGGGCCCTGGACGCCATCACCACCGCGCCCCACCCGTACAAGCGGTGGACGGCCACCTTCGGCTGGTCACTGATGGCCGCCGCGATCTCGCTGCTGCTCGGCGGTGGATTCCTGGTCGCGGCACTCAGCTTCGTCACCACCGCGGTGATCGACCGGACCAACCGCATGCTCAACCGGCACGGCCTGCCGTTCTTCTTCCAGCATCTGGTGGGCGGTGCCATCGCCGCCGTCCCGGCGGTGGTGCTCGCCGCCTTCGCCGGACCGCTGGGGATCTCGGTCAGCCCGACGCTGATCATCGCGGCCGGGATCACCGTGCTCCTCAGTGGGCTGAGTCTGGTGGGCTCGGTCCAGGACGCGATCACCGGGGCGCCGATCACGGCGGCCGCGCGCATGCTCGAACTGCTGATGATGACCGGCGGGATCATCGCCGGTATCGCCCTGACCCTGCGTATCGGCGAGATGTTCGACGCCACCGTGCCTTTGGACCTCAGCCCCGGCCACGGGCTGACCAACCTGCCGGTGCAGGTGGTGGCGGGTGCCGCCGCGGCCACGGCATTCGCCCTGGCCTGCTACGCCGAGCGGCGCGCGCTGGCGGCCGCCGCGGGCAGCGGCGCGATGGGCACAATCTGCTACCTGCTGGTGATCACGGCCGGTTTCGGACCGGTGGTCGCCGCGGGTGCGGCCGCCATCGTGATCGGTCTCGTCGGTGGTCTGCTGGCCCGCCGCGCGCTCACCCCGCCGCTGGTCGTGGCGCTCGCCGGGATCACCCCGCTGCTGCCCGGCCTGAGCATCTACCGGGGCCTGTACGGCCTGCTCAACGATGAATTGGCGCGTGGCGCGAACCAGTTGCTTGCCGCCTTCGGTATCGGTTGCGCGCTGGCCGGCGGCGTCACGCTCGGTGAGTGGTTCGACCGCACGGTGAACCGCCCGACGGTCCTGCGCAAGTTCGGCACGCTGCGTCGCCCGGTCGTCAAGCGCATGCGGCGGCCCACGGTGAACCTGGGCAAACGCCGGCCGGCGGTGAACCTCGGCAAACGCCGCACCACCGTGAACCTCGGCAAGCGCAGCGGCACGGTGCCCGGACGCCATCCGGTGCGGGTGCCCGTGCAGCATTCGACTCCCACCACGGAGGCCTCGAGGGATCTGTCCCTCAGCCTGCCGGCGGCCGGGCAGTTGCCCCAGGTGCCCAAGCTCACCGAACGCGGTACCTCTCCGGTCCCCGATTTCGATCACGGGGTCTGGAGCCACGACCTGGATCCGGCGCCACTGGCCGCGGCCGTGGTACTGCCCGAGGCGACGCCCGCGGCCCTGCCCGCCGACATGCTCGAAATGCCGGCCCTGGCGGCCGATCCGGTGGGGTTGCCCGCCGAGCCCCTGGGTGCCGGCGAGGACATCGCGCCCACCTTGGCGATGCCGATCCTGGTTCCACCACACCCGGTGGGGGCCGTGGTGGGCGATCCGGTGGGAGTCGGCGCGGCGGAAGCACGACTCGCGCAAACCGAACCGCTACCGGCCGCGCTGCGCCCGGACCGCCGCTGACAGAGGAACCCTGACCGGGCTTCGGACCCGGTATCGTCGGGTTGTCCACCGCCCGGTCGCGTGGCGTGCACGCACCCCGCGCGACCGGCGCAATCGGCCGGGCGAGATGCCCGGACCGTATTCGCAGGAAGGTTCGCTCGATGCCGGACGCCCCCGAAACCGCCGACCCGGCCGTGTCCTCGTTCTCCACCCGGATCCGGGAGGCCACCGCCCGCGAGCACGAGGAGGCGGAGAACTCGACCTTCATCACCGAGATGCTGGACGGGTCGCTGGGGATCGAGTCGTATCGCCGCTACACCGGTCAGCTCTGGTTCATCTACCGGGCCCTGGAGGCATATGCCGAGGCGCTCGCCGGCGATCCGGTGGCCGGCCCGTTCATCAAGCCGGAACTGGCCCGCACGGCCGCACTGGAGCGGGATCTCGCCCACCTCGCCGGGCCGGACTGGCGCGCGGACCTCACGCCGCTGCCCGCCACGGCCGCCTACGCGGCACGGATCGAGGAATGCGCCCGGACCTGGCCGGGTGGCTATATCGCCCACCACTACACCCGCTACCTCGGTGACCTGTCCGGCGGTCAGGTGATCCGGGGCAATGCCGAGAAACTCTGGGACCTGCCCCACCGGGGCGACGGGGTGCGGTTCTACGTCTTCGAGGGGATCGGTAATCCCGCGGCGTTCAAACGCGAATACCGGGCGCTGCTCGACCGGATCGGCGTGGACGAGCTCGAGCAGCGCCGCATCCTCGACGAGGGCAAACGCGCCTTCGTGCTCAACCGCGCGGTGTTCACCGAATTGGCCGCCGAATTCCCGGCCCGGCGCCCTTCCTGATCGCCGACCGGCCGACCTGGTCGTCTGATACATTCCGGCCCGTAGCCACCGTGAGCGAAGGGTGAACCGTGTCCGAAACCTCTGCCGCCGACCCGGTACCGGCCGACGAGTACCCCGTGATCGTCGTCGGGGCCGGGCTGGCCGGTCTCGTCGCCACCTATGAGCTGACCAAGGCCGGACACCGGGTACTCGTACTCGATCAGGAGAACCGCAACAATCTGGGCGGCCAGGCCTTCTGGTCGCTGGGCGGCCTGTTCTTCGTGGACAGCCCCGAGCAGCGGCGGCTCGGTATCAAGGACTCCTACGAGCTCGCGCTCCAGGACTGGCTGGGTTCGGCCGGTTTCGACCGCGACGACGAGGATCATTGGGCCCGGCAGTGGGCCGAGGCCTACGTCCGGTTCGCCGCCACCGAGAAGCGCGACTATCTCTACGACCTCGGCCTGCGGGTGACCCCGCTGGTCGGCTGGGCCGAACGTGGCGGCGCCCTCGCCGACGGGCACGGGAACTCCGTACCGCGGTTCCACATCTCCTGGGGCACCGGGCCGGGTGTGCTCGAGGTGTTCCTGAATCCGGTACTGGAAGCCGAGCGCAAAGGACTGGTGCGTTTTGCGTTCCGCCACCGGGTGGACGAACTGATCGTGCACGACGGCGCGGTCACCGGGGTGCGCGGCAGCGTGCTCGAACCCACCGAACTCGCACGCGGTGTCGCGTCCTCGCGCACGGTGGTGGGCGATTTCGAATTCCATGCCCGGGCCGTGCTGGTCACCTCCGGCGGGATCGGCCACAATCACGATCTCATCCGGCAGAACTGGCCGACCGACCGGCTCGGCCCCGCACCGCGCACCATGATCTCGGGGGTGCCCGCCCATGTGGACGGGCGCATGCTCGGTATCTCCGAATCGGCCGGCGCCGCACTGGTGAACCGGGACCGGATGTGGCACTACACCGAGGGCATCAACAACTGGGATCCGATCTGGCCCGATCACGCCATCCGGATCATTCCCGGCCCGTCGTCGCTGTGGTTCGACGCGAACGGTAAACGGCTTCCGGCCCCGTGTTTCCCCGGTTTCGATACGAATTCGACTATGAAGGCGATCCTGGCGACCGGCTACGACTACTCGTGGTTCGTGCTGACCCAGTCGATCATCGAAAAGGAATTCGCGCTCTCCGGATCCGAGCAGAACCCGGATATCACCAGCAAGGACCGGCTCACCACGGTCCGCAGCCGCTTCACCAAGGGCGCCCCGCAGCCGGTGGAGGCGTTCAAGGAACACGGGGTCGATTTCGTGGTGGCCGATACGCTGCGCGAACTCGTCGACGGGATGAACGGGCTCGCACGCGGCCCGCAACTGGACTACGCCGCGATGGAGCGGCAGATCGTGGCCCGCGATCGCGAGATCACCAACAAGTTCAGCAAGGACGCCCAGGTGACGGCGATCCACAACGCGCGCACCTTCTTCGGCGATCGCACCGCCCGGGTCGCCAAACCACATCGGATACTCGATCCGGCCGCCGGCCCGCTCATCGCGGTCCGGCTCAATATTCTCACCCGTAAAACCCTCGGCGGATTGCAGACCGACCTCCATTCGCGGGTGATGCGCCCCGACGGCACCCCGCTGACGGGTCTCTACGCCGCCGGTGAGGTCGCCGGATTCGGCGGCGGCGGCGTGCACGGATACAACGCCCTGGAGGGAACGTTCCTGGGGGGCTGCATCTTCTCCGGCCGGACCGCCGGCCGCGCACTCGTCACCGCACTGGACCGCGCCTGACCGGTCGGTCCGGCCGGACGCGGCCGGACCGGGCTAGTCCTGCGAGAGCAGCCGTCCCGCCTCGGCGGCCAGCGCCGAGAGCTGCCGGGCCTGCCGGCCCGTATCGATCGCCGGGCGGCCGGAGCCGATCCGGGTGGCCAACGACAGTGCCGCCACCGTGACCCCGCGACGACGTACGGGCACGCCCACGCAGCCGATACCGGTGACCGCTTCCTCGTTGTCGACGGCGACACCCTGCCTGCTGCGGATCCGCGCCAGCTCCCGGTGCAGTTCCAGCCGATCACCGATGGTGCGCGGGGTCAGCCGGGGAAGTTGTTCGCGCAGCGAGGTTTCCACCACCCCGGGATCCAGGGCGGCCAGCAGCGCCTTGCCCAGCGCGGTACTGTGCGCCGGCAATCTGCCCCCGACCCGGGTCGGCACGGCCGCGCTCTGCCTGCCGCCGGTCTTGTCCAGATAGACGACGTCACGGCCGTCGAGCACCCCCAGATGCCCGACCGACAGGGTGCGCTGGCACAGCTCGTGCAGGAGCGGCCCGATCACGGCCCGGAGTTCGTTGTGCCCCGCGGCCAGGCCACCCAGTTCCAGGGTGCGCAGCCCCAGCCGGTAACCGCCCGGATAGTGCGCCAGCCACCGCAACCGGATCATCTGGTCCAGGATGCGATGGACCGTGGAACGCGGTAACCCGGTGCGTTCCACCAGATCCTGCAGCGTGAGCACGGGCGTCGCCGGCTCGAAAGCGTCCAGGATCAACGTCATCCGCTCGATCATCGAGACCGGGGGCGCGGGCCGGGCCGGGGATTGCGCACCCCGCCACGACCCTCCCGGCTCCGGGTCGGCCAGCACCTCGACCGTCATGACTTACCTCCATCGTGCAGCCCGGCCAGCATATGCGCAGCGAACCGCACGGTACCGACGATGCCCCTTCCGGTACCTGTGCGAACCATCACAGGACACTCAGCTCGGTAGGAAGGGTGCGTTGAAAACACTGCACAGCCACCGCCCGTCCACCAGTTCCATCACCGTGGACACCGAAAGCTCCCGCGTGGTTTCGGCCTCCCCCGGAATCTGATCGACCGTGGTGATCTGCACCTGCACATCGGCGCGGGTGTCTCCCTCGCCCATGGTCGCGGTACAGCGGGTGTCCCCCGCCCGGGAGCGCTCCGGGTCCGCGGAGATCAGTATGCGGGCCATCGGGAGCACGGTCGCGGCCTGGCTCTTCCACTGCCCTGTGGCGCCGGCCTGTACCTTCTGCTCCCAGCTCGCCGGATCGTCGTAGTCGTAACTGGCGACGAGCGCGGTGTACTCGCAGGCCGCCTGTTCCGCGGCGGTTTTCGCACCGGCGGGAGTCGGCGGCGCGGCGGCATCACCGTCCGCACCGCTCAGGAGGCCCGTGAGCCAGGCGGTCCCACCGAACACCGCGACCACGACGACGGCCCCGAGCACCGCGAGCAGGCGGCGCCACGGACGGGCCTGCCCACCCGGAGCGGGCGGCGGCGGAACCGGCGCGGCGAGCACGGCCGGCACGGTGACCGCGGGTTCGGTGAGCGCGCGACGGGCTGCCAGCGCCAATTCACCACAGCCGGCGAACCGTTCGGCCCGGTTCTTGGCCATGGCGCGGGCGATGACGCCGTCGAATCCCGACGGCAGCCGCGGGTCCACCGCCGAGGGCCGCGGCACCGGCGCGTTGAGATGGGCGTTGACCAGTGCCCCGGTGGTCGTGGCCGGATACGGCAATTGCCCGGTCAGCAGGTAGTAGAGGGTGCAGCCGAGTGAGTACACATCGGCGCGGCAGTCGATATCGGGCCGCATCTCGAACTGCTCGGGCGCGGCGTAGTGGAAACTCGCGTACAACTCTCCCGTGCGCGTCAGTCCGTCGGTGCGGTCCAGCGCTTTGGCGATACCGAAGTCGGAGAGGTACACCTGCTGCTGTTCGCCCCAGGCCAGCAGGATGTTCGCGGGTTTGACGTCCCGGTGCAGTACACCCGCCGCGTGGGCGTGATCGAGAGCGCGTGCGGTCTCCTCGATGATCCGCACGGCATGATCGGGCCGCACCGGCCCGCGCCGCAGCACGGCCGCCACATCGGTGCCCTCGATGTACTGGATCGCCATCCAGAGCCTGCCCTGTTCCTCACCCCGGGCGTACACGGCGACGATATTGGGATGAGACAGCCGCGCCGCGGTATCGGCCTCGCGCAGGAACCGGGCACGGACGTCGCGGTCGTCGCCCGCGATCGGGGTGAGTAACTTCAGCGCCACGGGCCGCGGCAGGTCGCGATCGCGGGCGAGGTAGACCTCGCCCATTCCGCCGACGCCCAGCAGCCGCTCTATCCGGTAACCGGCGAAGAGCTGTCCGGGTTCCAGGCCGCTCTTCACGCGCTGCGCAGACCGGGCCAGCCGTAGGCCTGCGGTCCGGACGCGGGGCCCGCCCGGCCGGCCGGGGCCGGGGTGGGCGCCGAGGGCGCGGCGGCCGTGGGCTGTGGGAGATTGTTATCGCGCCGGAACTCGTAGATATCCATCCAGCGCACCTGCTGGACGAGTTCCTCGAGTTGGTCACCGGGCAGGAATCCGGCCTTCGAGTACACCAGCGTGCCCTCGCGGAAGGCCATGAGCCACGGGTACCGATCCACCTGCCCGGCGGCGGCGAGCGCGGGTTCGGCCTCGGCCTCCACGGTCGCGTGCACGATATCGCGGTGTACTTCCGAGGACTCCTCGAACACCGGAGCGAATCGGGCGCACCAACCGCACCAGGTCGCCCAGAAGTCCACCAGCACTATGTGATTGCCGGCCACCACCGTCTGGAAGTTCTGCTGCGTCAGTGGCGTCGTCGGCATGGTCGTCCTCCCGCGGCCCGACCCGGACCGCCCCGCGTGCGTACTGGCCCCGTCCGGCATCGTGACACGAACAGGCGTCCGGCCGACGGGGAAAAGGCGCACTCCCCGACCGCCGATATCCGGCAGCCTACGCGGCCGGGTGGCGGCGAGCAGCCCGATCGCGCACCCGGCACGGCGGCCCCGGCCTCCGCTCGGCGATACCCGTGACGATAACGTGTTCTCATGAGCGAAAACGAGGCCGGGAAGGTCCTGCCCGATGCCGAGCATCACGAGGGTGGATTCCGGCCGATGTCGGAGTTGATGGACGCGGTCCGCACCGTCGACACCAGTCGCGGCGGCCCGCACTACGGCGACTTCGTGGAACAGGTGCGCACGCTCATGGACCGGGTCCGCCTGGCGGTGCCGCCGGACGATCTGGTGCAGGAAGCGGCCGGCATCCTGGAGAAGCTGAACGACCGGCTGGGCGCCTATGTCGGCGAGGAATGGGACGCGCCGGGCTGGACCCGGTTCGATCTGCCCTCGCGCGGTAACGTCACCCTGCCGCCATACCGGGTGGATCGGGTGGACCGCGACGGTGTGGACGCCCGCATCACCTATCGCACCTTCCATCTCGGCGGTAACGCCGCCGCCCATGGTGGCTACATTTCGCTGGGCTTCGACGATCTGATGGGGCTGGCCGGTTCGGCGCATTCCGGATCGGTGACCCGGACGGCATCGCTCACGGTGGACTACCGGTCGATCACGCCGTTGAACAAGGAGCTGGCACTGCGCGCCTGGGCCGAACGCCGAGAGGGCCGCAAGATCTGGATCAGGGCCACCCTGCACGACGGGGATCGGCTCTGCGCCGAGGCCCACGGCCTGTTCATCGTCTTGAAGCCCGGTCAGCCCTGATCTCGTACCGACCGGCCACCGCCGCGGAGAACCAGGGGTGGCCGGCCGGATGCCGGGCCGGGCACGGTGAGCGGGGCGGGCGGCGCCTTCGATTTCCGTTCCACCGCCCGCCGGGTACCGCTCAGGGACGATTACCACCCGGATAGTGCACCTCGAGGTAGGGCGCGAACGCGGCGTCCACCTCCTCCGGCGTCAGCCCGAAATCGTCCAGCGAGTACTTGTGGACGGGCCGCGCCGCACCCGAGGTCGATTCACCGTGCAGAGCAGCCATCTGTGCCCGGGCCGCGTCGGTGAAATCGAGGCCGAACTGCGTGTAGATCTTCTCGACGGTTCCGATCGGATCGGTCACGAAATCCTCGTAGTACACATCGCAGAACTGGGCCGCCGGATACTTCTTCCGTTCTTCGAGGAAGGTTTTCGCCCCCCGCGACCACAGTTCCAGCTGCGCGGCCCCCACCACGGGCCCGCGGAACTTCTCCGACCAGCCCGCCGTCGCCTGTTCGTTCAGGCTGCACACCGAGGCGACGATAGTGCGCGGAACCCGGTGCATCTGGATCACCAGCGCGTCCGGATAGACGGCGAGCAGCGCGTCGAGCGCGAACAGATGGCTCGGATTCTTCAGCACCCACCGCCGGTCCGGGTCGTGGAGACCGATCAGCTGCAGATTCCGGCGATGCCGCGCGTAGGCCGGTGTCCAGTCCTGTTCGCGCAGCCATTCCGAGTAGCGGGGCAGATAGCCCAGACATTCGTAGGAGACCGACATCGCCGACTGCCGTAGCAGCTGCCAGCACTCCTCCACCTGATCGGCGGAGATATGGTGCACGCCCATGAATTCGGGATGCTCCACATGATGCTTCTCGTAGCCGGCCTGCAGGCGCGCGAACACCGGGTTCTGCTCCCAGGTCTCCCGCGGCGGGCGGGGCTGCGGCATCTCGGTCAGCCACATCTCCAGGCCCTGGTGACCGGGGTCGGCGGTGAGCAGCCGGTGCACCGCCGTGGTGCCCGAGCGCGGTAATCCGGTGACGAAGATCGGTCGTTCGATCGCGATCTCGGCGTGCTGCGGATACTGCTTCCACCCGGCTTCGCTCAGTGCCCGGGCGATCAAGGCGCCGCGCAGCATCGCGCGGTTGACCTTGTTGCCGAAGGGGGTGAGTTCGGCGTCGTGCTCATAGGATTCCAGCAGCACCGACAGGCCGGTGCGGTAGTCGTCGTCGCCGAAATCGTCGAGTCCTACCACCTTGGTGGCGGAGGCGTGCAGATCGTCGATGGTCCCGACATCTTCTCGGCCGACACTGTCCCTGCTCAATGTTCTTTTCTCCTCAGTGGTGGAATTCGCCGCAGTTCACGTCGAGACAGGTGCCGGTGATCGCCCGCGACATCGCGGAGGCGAAGAAGACGACCGCGTCGGCGATCTCGTCGGGTTCGGGCAACCGGCGCAGGTCGATATCGGCGGCGGTCTCGGTGTAGATATCGTCCGCGCTCACCCCGCGTTGCTGGGCCAGATAGTCGAAATACCATTTCAGCGTGTCGGCCCAGATCCAGCCCGGGGCCACCGAATTGACCCGGATACCGCGCGGTCCCAGTTCGGTGGCCAGACTCTGCGCGAGGGCCAGCAGCGTGGTCTTGGCCATTTTGTAGGGGCCGTAGGGCTGGCGGGAGTGCCGCAGTACCGCCGAATTGATCATCACCACCGAGCCCTGGCTCTCGGCGAGAGCGGGGGCGAACAGGCGGGTCAACCGCAGTGCGGCGAAGACATTGGTCTCCAGGTTGTTCCGCAGATCGTCGAAGGCCACCTCGGCGAGGTCGACCATCGGCGGCATGGCGAAGGCATTGTTCACCAGCGCGTCGACCCGGCCGAACTCCGCCAGGGCGGTGGTCACCAGATGCTGGGCGGCGTCGTCGTCGGTGATATCGGTGGGCACCACCAGCGCGCGCCGGCCGAGTTCCTCGATCTGGGTCGCGACCTTGCGCAGCCGCTTCTCGGTGCGCGATACCAGCACCACATCGGCGCCGGCCTTCGCGCTCTGCACTGCGATCGCCTGCCCCAGCCCCGGGCCGATCCCGGAGACGACGACGACCTTGTCCCGCAACAGCATCAGCCGAGCATCCTCTCCGCCACCGCGGCCTGGCGTCCGGCGATCCGGGCCTTCCAGTCCTGCGGGGAGATGCGCGATTCCTTGTAATAGGGCAGCCGGTCGGGCAGTTCGTCGAAGGACACCAGTTCCACGGTCGGCCCGTCCGCCGGCGTCATCTCGCGCGACAGCCGCTGCCAGCGGAACTGCAGGTAGGCGCGATCGTGGCCGGTGCGTTCGATCCAGTTGATCAGACCCGGATCGCGTTCACTGATCACCAGCCGGATCATCCCGTCCGGGTCGACATCGGCCTGGTCGGCATTGAGGCTGGTCTGGTGGTTGATGTAGTCCAGCGACAGGTACCACATACTGCCGAGTTGGAAGCCCTGGTAGGGGGCGTCGGACTTCGGCACGGTCAGGATCATCACCTGGTCGTCGGTGAGGTCGTAGTGACCGACCGAGGAGAACTGGGTGGACAGCCCGCCCGGGGTGCGCCGCGGTTCGGTCATGGTGTTGACCGGCAGGTTCAGATAGAACCATTCGGGGAAGGCCAGGAAGGTCTTCAGCCGGGACACCAGCATCTTGCCGGCGACCTCGTAACGCTTCGCCATGAGGTCGGAGGTGATCGCGGGCGGGGCGGAGCCCACGGTGTCGACCCGGCTGATACGGACGGTACCGGCCTTCTCGTTCGCCCAGTCGCTGTAGACCTCCCGCACCGCGAGCATGGTGGAATCCGCGGCGAGCCGGATATGGTTGCGGCCGCCCGGGCCGGGGCCCAGGGTCAGTTCGTAGCTGCCGTCGGCGGCGATATCGATGGAGCGGTCGTCGAAGGCGGTCTCCCCGCCGGGGACCTCGGTCGGCGAGTAGTTGCCGTTGAGTACCTGGAAGCTCAGGTCCCGGGTGGTGCCGCGGGTGCCGGTGACCACGTATTCGGCGTCGGGCCGCAGGTTGGCGTGCCAGTAGAGGGTGTCGGGGTTGTCCAGGCCCATCTTGGTGTAGGGGCCGGTGGACTGGACGAAGAAGGGGAAGTCCCGTTCGAACGCCCACGACATCTGGATGGCGGCGCGGATACTCCCCGCGAGGTAGTCGTAACCCTCGGCGAGATCCTGTGCGGTGCGGATATGCGGGGCACTCTTGATGATTTCCTCGGCGGCGGCGATCGATTCCGCGAACGGCTGGGTCAGCACGATACTCCCGGTGTTCCATATATGTACCGCCCTGGTACATTGCGATACCGAGAAGATTAGAACCTGTTCTAGGAGTGGTCAATGACGGCAGAGGTTTCGGAGGTACGCGAAGTCGGGCGCCGGTCCGCTCCGACCCAGCGCGTGATCCAGGTGATCGACTATGTCGTCGCCCGGCGCGGCCGCCGCACCGGACTCTCCGAAATGGCCCGCGACCTGGGCCTGGCCAAACCCACCTGCCTGGGCATCCTCACCGAGCTCACCGCGGCCGGCTATCTCACCCGCGATCCGCGCACCCGCGAATACGGCCCGGGCCCGGCCCTGATCGCCGCGGGCCGGGTGGCCCAGGAGAGTTTCTCCATCGCCGCGCTCGCCCATCCCGAACTGGAACGACTGAGCGCGGCCTACGGCACCACCTGCACCGCCTCGGCGGTCGTGGGCGAGCGGATCAGCGTCCTGGACAGCGCAGGACCGGCAATGGTGCAGGTCGGGGCCACCTATCGGTTCGCCCCGCCGGTCGGGCTCATGTACGTGCTCTGGGACACCGAGGCCGCGTTCGACGCCTGGCGCGCCACCGCGCCGACCGTCCCGCTGCACCAGGACGAGACCCTGCTGCGCCATATCGTGGCCGAATGCCGCGAACGCGGTTATCTGGTGGAGAGCATGACCGGCGCGGGCCGCCGGTTGTATTCACTGCTCGCCGGAGTGGCCGGGCAGGATCTGCCCGAGGAGCTGCGCACCGCGGTCGCCGAGCTGGTCAGCACCCTCGGCGAACGGGTCTATCTCGGCTCCGACCTGCGGCCACGCAAAGAGCACCCGGTGAGCCTGCTCGCCGCGCCGACCTACGACGCGGACGGCCGCCAGCAACTGGTGCTCACCATGTACGTCGGGAAACCGATCACCGGCGCGGAGATCGCCCGCCGAGGGGCCGCGCTCGTGGCCGCCGCCGACGCGGTCACCGCCGCGGCGGGCGGACGGCATCCGGTGAACCGTTGACCGCGCATAGAAACGTGTTCTAGTTTTTAGGCGTGAGCCAGCACACGAAGTCGGCGGCGAGTACCTACGAGCTCTCGCATCAGGCCGCACTCGAGGCCGAATCGGTCCATATCCTCCGGGAGGTGGCCGCCACCTTCGAACGTCCCGTCCTGCTGTTCTCCGGCGGCAAGGATTCGGTGGTGATGCTGCATCTGGCCACCAAGGCGTTCTGGCCGGCCCCGGTCCCGTTCCCGATCCTGCACATCGATACCGGGCACAATTTCGACGAGGTGATCGACTATCGAGACGCCGTCGTCGCGAAGTACGGATTACGCCTGCTCGTCGGCCGGGTCCAGGACGATATCGACGCCGGGCGGGTCACCGAGGACACCGGACCCCGCGCCAGCCGCAACCGCTTACAGACCGCCACCCTGCTGCGCACCCTGCGCGAGGGCCGGTTCGACGCCGTCTTCGGCGGCGCCCGGCGCGACGAGGAGAAGGCGCGCGCCAAGGAACGGGTCTTCAGCTTCCGCGACGAGTACGGCCAGTGGGACCCCCGCCGGCAACGACCCGAACTGTGGAACCTCTACAACGGCAAACACCGCCCCGGTGAACATATCCGGGTGTTCCCGCTGTCCAACTGGACCGAACTCGATATCTGGACCTATATCGCGAGCGAAGGTATCGAACTGCCGTCGCTGTACTACGCGCACCGCCGCCCGGTCGTCCAGCGCGACGGCATGCTGCTGGCGCACACCAGGTTCCTGACCCTGCTCGACGGCGAGGAACCCCAGGAGGAGCTGGTGCGCTTTCGCACCGTGGGCGACGCCACCTGCACCGGCTGCGTGGAATCGACCGCCGCCACCCCCGCCGAGGTCGTCGAGGAAGTGGCGACCGCGCGGGTCACCGAACGTGGCGCGACCCGCGCCGACGACCGGATCTCCGAGGCCGGGATGGAAGACCGTAAACGAGAGGGCTACTTCTGATGAGCACCCTGCTGCGCCTGGCCACCGCGGGCAGCGTCGACGACGGTAAGTCCACGCTGATCGGACGGCTCCTTTTCGACTCCAAGACCCTGTTCACCGACCAGCTCGACGCGGTGGAACGCACCAGCCGGGAGCGTGGCCAGGACTACCCCGATCTCGCGCTGCTCACCGACGGACTGCGTGCCGAACGGGAACAGGGCATCACCATCGATGTCGCGCACCGGTATTTCGCCACCCCGCGGCGCAAATTCATCATCGCCGATACCCCGGGGCATGTGCAGTACACCCGCAATATGGTCACCGGCGCCTCCACCGCCGATCTTGCGCTCATCCTGGTCGACGCCCGGCACGGGGTGGTCGAGCAGACGCGGCGGCACGCCTTCCTGGCCTCGCTGCTGGGCGTCCCGCACCTGGTGCTGTGTGTGAACAAGATGGACCTGGTGGGTTATTCGGCGCAGCGGTTCGCCGAGATCCGGGAGGAATTCGCCGGTTTCGCCTCCCGGCTGCAGATCGCGGATCTCACCTTCATCCCGATGTCGGCCCTGCACGGCGACAATATCGTGCACCGCAGCGCCACCATGGACTGGTACGAGGGCACCCCGTTGCTGCATCACCTCGAAGAGGTGCATATCGCCTCGGACCGCAATCTCATCGACGCGCGACTGCCGGTGCAGTATGTGATCCGCAGTCACACACCGGATTTCCGCGGCTATGCGGGCACCGTCGCCAGCGGCGTCTGGTCGGCCGGTGACGAGATCACCGTGCTGCCCTCGGGTCTCACCACCACGGTCACCGGGATCTGGGGTCCCGGCGGGGTACCGCTCGAGCAGGCGTTCCCCCCGCAGGCGGTGACGGTCGCCCTCGCCGATCAACTCGATATCGGCCGCGGCGATATGCTCTGCCGGCCGGCCAACCGCCCGCAGGCCGGCCGTGATGTGGACACCATGGTGTGCTGGTTCAGCGACGAGGCCCAGTTGCGCCCCGGCGCGTCCTATACCGTCCGCCACACCACCCGCAGTGTGCCCGCGCAGATCCGCTCGCTGGACTACCGCCTCGATGTGAACACGCTGCACCGGGACGAGAACGCAAGCGCGCTGGCGCTCAACGAGATCGGCCGGGTGCAGTTGCGCACCCGGCAGCCGCTGCAATTCGACCCGTATCGCCGCAACCGCACCACGGGCAGTTTCCTGCTGGTCGACGACACCACCGGCGATACCGTGGGCGCCGGCATGATCACCGGGCCGAGCCTGCCCTCCTCCCGGGTGGTGTGGCACGCGAGCGCGGTGGAGCGGTCCGAGCGCGCGACCCGGGGACTGACCGTCTGGCTCACCGGACTGTCCGGGTCCGGGAAATCGTCGGTGGCGGTGGAGCTCGAGCGCCGCCTGGTGGCCGCGGGGCGGCCGGCGTTCCTGCTCGACGGCGACAATCTGCGCCACGGTCTCAACTCGGATCTGGGTTTCGGCGCGGCCGACCGCACCGAGAACATCCGCCGGGTGGGCGAAGTGGCCCGGCTGTTCGCCGAATCCGGGACCGTCGCCATCGTCTCGCTCATCAGTCCCTACCGGGCCGATCGCGAACGGGCGCGAGACACCCACGCCACGGCGGGAATTCCCTTCGTCGAGGTCTTCGTGGACACCCCGCTGGAGGTGTGCGAGGCGCGCGACCCCAAGGGTCTCTACGCGAAGGCCCGGGCCGGGGAGGTCCGTGGTTTCACCGGTATCGACGATCCCTACGAGGCCCCGACCGCACCGGCGCTGGTGCTGCGCCCCGAGGACGGCGATCCGGCCGCGATGGCCGCCGCGATCCTGGCGCTGCTCGCCCGGGAGGAGAGCGCCTGACCCGCACCGCATGAGAACCGGCGCGCCACCGACGGAGCCCTCCATCGGTGGCGCGCGCCGGTCGCTGCTCCGACGACGGGTCCCGCCACCCCGGGGGGCCGGTCATCCGACCGGCACGGCCACCGGCAGCGTCGGGGCGGCGATATCGGTTGCGCTCCCATCCCTGGGTTGGGCTGTCGCCTGCGGTGCAGACGCCGCCCGCGAATATCCACAGATGGGAAACCGGTCAGCTCACGGCTAAAGTGCTGACCTTGTGAGCAACGAGTCAGTGAGGGTAGCCTTGCCTTCGCTTGCGGAGCGGGGGTGCGCTTATGTCCCGGAGAGCCGATAGGGACGTGGAGCGGCCGCCGGGTACTCGCCCCTTACCGCTCATCGGCGACCTGGCAGCCTTCGCTCGAGATCAATTCGGGTTTCTGTCGTCACTGCATCGGCGGTTCGGAGACGTGGCCGAGTGGTCACTCGGCCCCACCCGGGTCGTCGTGTTGTTCCACCCGGACGACGTCGGGCCGGTATTCGCCGCTGCGGGCGCCAACGGGCCGCTTGGACGGGGACAAGACGGAACCTTCGCAAGGCATGCCGAGATCACTGGAAACAGAGGACTGATCCTGAGCGAAGGCTCTTACTGGAGGAGGCAGCGACGCACGCTTCAGCCAGGCATGCATTCGCGGTGGATCGAAGGCTACGCCGAAGTCATCGGCAGCTTCGCGGAGGAGTTCGTGCTGGGCTGGCGCCTCGACCAAACGCGGGATGTGCAGCAGGACATGGAACAACTCGTGGGTCGGATCGCCATGAAGACGCTGCTGGGGTCCGACCTGGGCGACGAGATGGCCGAACGACTCAAACGCGCAAGCGACCGGATGCTGACGGTGAACATGCTCGAATTCGCGCTTGGCTCGAAGCTCCCGGTATGGGTACCGACACCGTTGCGGCACTGGCTGAAAAGCGCCTCGACCCGCATGGATCGGCTCATCATGGCCGCTGTGGAGCAACGGCTGGCCGAACGTGAAACACAAGCGGTCAGAAGCGGGAAGGACATGCTCGACATGCTCTTGGACGCTCGTGACGAGGATGGGCAGCCTCTCACCGACCTACAGTTGCGCGATGAAATCTACACGCTGTATCTCGCAGGATACGAGACGACAGCCAACACGTTGGGGATTGCGTTGACGCTGTTGAGCCGACGCCCGGATTTGCAACAGCGGTTGGTCGACGAGGTTGAGCGAGCCACGGCGGGTGGCGCTCTCGGATACGAGCATGTGGGTGCACTCGAGCTTGCCGAAGCGGTGGTCAAGGAGACGTTGCGCGTGTACCCGGTAGTGCGCGCACTGAACCATCGAGTCAATTCCACATTCAGTGCCGGTGGTTATGAGTTCGGCCCAGGCCATTTGGTATGGGTGGCACCTTGTGTCACCCAGCGAGATCCACGGTGGTTCGACGCGCCCGATGAGTTCCGGCCCGACCGATGGCTCGACGGCTCGACCGATGCCATCCCCCGGTTCGCCTGGTTCCCGTTCGGCGGCGGACCCCGCGTGTGCCTGGGCCAGCGACTCGCCGTCGTGGAGATGGTACTGATCATGGCAACGGCACTCCGCCGGTTCGCCCTATCCCCGGCCGAAGGGGAGTCCGAGGAGTTGTCGTTGCGGATCAACGGCGGCGGTCACCTGGTGTGCACGAATGCCCGTGTGATCCTCAGCGGCCGACCGCCGAGGGGAAATCCGGAAAAGGAAGTCAGCCAATATGCATGAGAATCGAGTACCGGCGGCCGACACGATCGACTCCTTGCCTCGGGGCGGCCCAACTGCCTCCTGGCTGGACCGACAGTTCGAAACCGAGCGCTTGGAGTTCTTGGACCGAGATGACGTCGACGACCGGGTGAAACGGTCTGTGGTTCGGTCACTCGACCACATCAGCGCCAAGTTGCGGTACAACGAGAAGTTCGCCCAACTCGCGTTGCAACAAGTAGCGGATATCCCTCACCCGAAAATCCTCGAGCTCGGCGCAGGGCACGGCGGATTATCCCGCGCGCTGCTCGAACAGCACCCCGACGCAGAGTTGACCGTCACCGATATCAATGCCGCATCGGTAGACGATATGGTCGCCAGCGATCTCGGATCCCAACCTCGTGCGGTCGTGCGCGTCGAGGATGCGACCTCGATCAATGCACCAGATCAAGCTTACGACCTCGTCGTATTCGCCCAGTCGTTCCACCACCTACCGCCCGAGGCGGCTTCCGCCACGATCGCCGAAGCAACCCGAGTCGCCAAGAAATTCCTCGTCATCGACTTGCTCCGCCGTCCATCTATTGTGCAGCCTCTGCGCCTGCCGTTGTTCTTCGCGCTCATAGCCCTCGCACAGGGCTACCCGACGGCGCATGACTGGCTCATCAGCGAGTTGCGTGCCTACAGCCCATCCGCCCTATCGGCGCTGGCCTCACACGCTGGAGCGGATATCACCACACAGTTCAGCAAGGACCGAGTCCATCAAGTGGCCGTCATGTCCCGCGTAGCCCACGCCATCCAGTCGGGGAAGTAACAGACCGCGAGCCGATGGCAATCTCCTGGCACCGAAAACCAGAGAGCCTGCGCCGCTACACCGTCATCCCGCAGCAGGAGCGGGCCCGAACGCGGTACTCGCCGACGGTGGCCAGGTCTGCGCCCTCCGGTGGCCGGACGCAGCCTGACCGCCGACGCGGTCACGATCCGCGGCTTCCTCGAACGGATCGACCGACCGGCCGAGAGTTCGCCGAGGGCCACTTCCTCACCGGTGAGGGCATGAAGTGGTCGGGACCCGCGTACGTCCATCCGCTCGGGCCGGTCCAGCGTACGGGTGAGGAGCCCGGTCGGATCCACGCTTTCCGGACTGCTCGTCCGGTCCGGATGACTACTCTCGAATCCGTTCGGCGGCCCTGGTGAGGCGTGGATCCGCGGGCAGTGACCGCCGCCGGTATTTGATACTCTGACGAGAACTTGTACCGAAAGGGTGGTTATGCGGTCTACTCTGCTGTCCCGGCGCGACCTCGAGTTCCTGCTCTACGAATGGCTCGCGGTGCAGGACCTGACCCGGCGGCCGCGTTTCTCCGACCATTCACGAGAGACCTTCGATGCCGTCCTCGAACTGAGCGAACAGCTGGCCACCCGGTACTTCGCGACCCACAACAAGCTCAACGACGCTCACGAACCCACCTTCGACGGCGAGACGGTCACCATCATCCCGCAGGTGCGCACCGCGCTGACCGCGTTCGCCGACGCGGGCATGGTCGGGGCCACCATGGACACCGAACTGGGCGGCGCGCAGCTCCCGGCCGCGGTGGCCCAGGCGGCATTCGCGTGGTTCCACGCCGCCAACCCCGGGACCAGCGCCTACCCGCTGCTCACCATCGGCAATGCCAATCTGCTCATAGCGCACGCCGACGAAGAGCTGGTCCGCCGTTTCGTCCCGCCGATGCTCGAAGGCCGCTACTTCGGCACCATGTGCCTGTCCGAGCCCCAGGCCGGTTCCTCGCTGGCCGATATCGTCACCCGGGCCGAACCGCGCGACGACGGCACCTACCGGGTCTTCGGCACCAAGATGTGGATCTCCGGCGGCGATCACGAACTCGGCGACAACATCGTGCATCTGGTGCTCGCAAAGATCCCCGGCGGGCCGGCAGGCACCAAGGGCATCTCACTGTTCGTGGTACCCCGCTATCTGGTGAACGAGGACGGTACGCGCGGCGAGCGCAACGATGTGGCGCTGGCCGGGCTCAACCACAAGATGGGTTTCCGCGGCACCGTCAACACCGTGCTCAACTTCGGCGAGGGCCGCTGGACGCCCGAGGGCTCCCCCGGCGCGGTCGGTTACCTGGTCGGCACACCGCACCAGGGGCTGAAGTACATGTTCCACATGATGAACGAGGCCCGCTGCGGAGTCGGGCTGGTCGCCGCGGCCCTCGGTTGCACCGGCTACCTCGAATCGCTCGAGTACGCCCGGGACCGTCCCCAGGGCCGCACCAAGGGAGCCGCCGACCCGGCCTCCCCACAGCGTCCGATCATCGAACACGCCGATGTGAAACGCATGCTGCTGGCGCAGAAGAGTTACGCCGAGGGCGGTCTGGCCCTGGTGCTGTACTGCGCGCGGCTCATCGACGAACAGCGGACCACCGGATCCGACGACGAACGCCGCGCGCTCACCCTGCTGCTGGACATCCTCACCCCCATCGCCAAGAGCTGGCCCTCCCAGTGGTGCCTGACCGCCAACGATCTCGCCATCCAGGTCCTCGGCGGTTACGGCTACACCCGCGAGTACAACGTCGAACAGCACTACCGCGACAACCGCCTCAATCCCATCCACGAGGGCACCCACGGCATTCAGGGCCTGGACCTGCTGGGCCGTAAGGTGACCCAGCATGCGGGCGCGAGTCTGCGCGAACTCGACAGCAGGGTCCGGGAAACCCTCTCGACCGCCCGGGAACTCGGCGGCGAACCCGCGGACCTCGCCGACCGGCTCGACAAATCCTGGAGCCGGCTGGTCACGGTCACCGGCGGACTGTTCGCGGCCGGCGATATCGAGGTCGCACTGGCCAACAGCTCGGTCTACCTCGAGGCGTTCGGCCATCACGTGGTGGCCTGGATCTGGCTGGCGCAGACGGTCGCCGCGCATGGCCGCGGCGGCGACTTCTACGAGGGCAAACGACATGCCGCCCGCTACTTCTTCCGTCACGAGCTACCCCGGACGGGCCCGCAACTGGACCTCCTCGCCGACCTCGACACCACCACCCTCGATATGCGCGAGAACTGGTTCTGACGAGGTCTCGGCACAAGATCAGGGCGGGGGCGCAATTCGGATGAGACGGCGCCGCGGTAGCCGGCTCCGGATCCGAGTGCGGAACTTCTCGGTATCCATGGGTATCCGGTCCGCCCGAGCCGGGCGAGTTCGGCGTCGATGGAGATTTCTGTGGTGATCGCCGAAAGTCGGGCGGATATAGAAATAACCGCAGCTGAGAGCGCTATCGGTGGTGGTGTCCGCGCTGCCGCGGACAGGATCGCCTAGTTTCCGGTGACGTCCACCTCCGCGCGAAGGCGGTGAAGCGCCGTTCGGACGCGGCTTTTGAATGTAGGCAATGTAACTTTCAGACAGGCGGCGGCTTCGCCATAGGTGTAGCCGTCGTAGAAGGCCAGGGTCAGCGCTCGGCGCTGTCGTGAGGTCAGGGTCGCCAAAGACGCGTTCACCGCGCGCTCGTCGTAGCGCTGCATCACCGCCTCGGCGACGCTGTCGTGGTCACGGCACAGCGTTTTCATGCCATAAATCCTCTCTCGGTCCCCGGCGGCCTGCTCTGCCCGCACGCGGTCGACCGATCGGCGGTGGGCCAACATCAAAAGCCAACTGTGCGGACTCGCCACGCGCGGGTCGTACCTGTCTGCGGACATCCACGCATGCAGGTACACCTCTTGGATGACTTCTTCGGCAAGAGTATGGCTGCGCAGGATCCGGGTTGCCGAGGCCAGCACAGCGCTGTGGGTAGCGCGGTAGAAAGCGGTAAACGCTGCGCGGTCACCGGCGCCGGCCGCAGCCAGTAATTCGATCAGCCGGCCGGTTGTCGCCGCGGAGGGGCTGTCTGCGCCCGTACTGGATCGGCCCGACAGGCGGCTTGTGGCTGCGTCCGGCGTTGTCTCGGTGATCATGGTCGGAGTGCTACCCCGCCACAGGCCGACCACACTGACATTCGCACGGACGGGCCGCAACCGGGAGCGGCCAGGACGCGGCAGTGAGCGGCAGTGGGGAGTCGACAGGCACCCCCGGGACGCCCGTTCCGTGTAGCGGCGGGATGTTCGCCTACGGACAACGCCGGGGAGGTGCACCCGGTCGGCAGCCGGGTCGAGGTCGGTGGATTCGGGTTCGTGGTCACCGGTATCGATGGACCGATCAGCGCGGTCTGTACCGGTGGCCCGAAGAAGACGGCGGAAGGGCAGTATCTCGTCATCCATGTCGAGGTCACCGATGTCGGCGCCGAACCACCGGCCTTTTTCGGTGCTGCGCCGCGGCTCATCGGTGACGACGGGCGAGCCTTCGGACCGGGCCGCGGCGCCGAACTCCTCCTCGAGTCGGACCCGGTGGGCGAGATGATCGACCCGCAGGTCGTGCACACGATGACCATGGTCTTCGATATACCGGTGTCGGTCCGGGCCGCCGCTATGGAATTTCGGCACATCGTCTCGAAGACCGACCTGGATTCGGTCCGGGTCGCAGTGGCGTGAGGACGTCGCCCGTCGGGCGCGCATCCGGCAGGTTGTCGGCCCTTGCGGCTATCGTGCCGGAATGTCCGGTTACACTTGTCATCGGCGAATCAGCGTCGACGGGATCGATACATTCTATCGGGAGGCCGGTCCCCCCGATGCTCCAGTGCTCCTCCTTCCGCACGGCTATCCGGCTTCCTCGTTCGCCTATCGGCGACTTCTGCCGGCGCTGGCCGATCGCTGGCGCCTGATTGCGCCCGATTTTCCCGGCTGTGGCTACACCGCCGATCCCGAGGACTTCTCCTACGATTTCGATGGATACGCCCACTGGCTTTCGGCCTTCGCGGAGACGTTGGGTGTGGATCGGCACGCGCTGTGGTTACACGACTTCGGCTCGCAGATCGGGCTGCGCTACGCGATCGCGCATCCGGAGCGAATCGCTGCGCTTGTCATCAGCAACGGCGATATCTATCGCGACGTGCTCGGCCCCGGATACGACCTACTCCGGCGGTATTGGGATGATCCGTCCCTCGAGAACCTCGCTGCCATCCAAGCCGGGGTGAGCAGTGACGGCTTTCGCGAAGAAATCCTCAACGATGTCGGTGAAGGGCTGGCCGAGAGGATCCCGCCGGACATGTGGGAACTGCATTGGCGCCTGATGACCGATCGGCGGCGCGATATCGCGGTGCGTATCATCGCCGGCCTCCGCGACAACCTGGCCTGGTTCCCCCGATACCAGGCATATCTGCGCGATCACCGGCCCCCCACGCTCCTGCTGTGGGGCCCGCAAGACAGATACATGCCCGAGGAGTCCGCCCGCGCGTACCTCCGTGATCTACCCGAGGCGGAGCTTCACCTACTCGAGGCGGGGCACTGGGTCCTCGAGACCGCATTCGAGGAATGTGTCGCAGTAATCCGCCCCTTCCTCGACCGAGTCCTATTCGGCAGGGCAGCCTGAGCAGTCCGGTCGGCCTCCAACATCCGCCGAGCGAATCGGTGGCACGCGGCCCGATCGTTGTACGCAGTACCGTCGCCGCAGCGGGGTGGATCCTCGCGTTGACCGGAAACGCGCTGTGTCCCAGCGATCTATTGCAGCAACTGCATCGCAGCGTTGTTGTGCTGGTCGACGGCGTGCCGGGATGCTGCCGGTCCTCATGGCCGCCGCCTTCCTCTGGACGTCTCGGCCGCCGGGGGATCTTCGTGTCGCCTCTCAGCGAGGTTCAGGCGTCACTGGGACCGGGGATCCATCCGGTGCGCTGAGCCCAGGCGTCAGCGCGGCGGATGATGTCCCATACGAAGGCATCCTTCGCTTGGACGTAGCCGGGCCGGTCGTTACGGAACTGGGCTGCGCAGCGCCGTTTGACTGCTGCGTACTCGGTCGCGGCAGACGTATGACAGCGGAGGTAGTCGCGAAACAAGAGTGGGAACTGTTGGGAGAAGCTGCCCAGCTGTCGCACGTGCACGTGCATGCGGTGCTGACCTTGCGGCTCGCGGAAGTACCGCTTGGTCCGTTCGGGGTTGTCCACTCGGTACACGAAGCCCATGCCGGTGAGCGGGCCCAGAAACTCGTCCGTCGACTCCAGCGAGGCCACCGAGATCTGGATGTCGATCACCGGTTTGGCTGCCAGTCCTGGCACCGAGGTGGATCCGATGTGGTCGATACGAGCCGCGGCACCACCGAGGGCCGAACGTAGGCCCACGCCCCACCTGGCGAACATGTCCGGCCAAACAGGGTCGTAAGGCATGATCTCGACTGGCTCTCCCACACCGAGGAGTGTTCCACGACTCGCCACGGCGGCGGCTTGGACCGTCGGACGCAGACATCGAGCCCGCGCGCTGTCCTTGCTCGGCCTGGTGCGGCATCTGGCCGAGGTGGAATGCGGTTGGCTGCGGATGGCCGCCGCCGGTGAACAGCTGGACTACCTCTACTGTTCGGCCCCCGACCCCGACGGCGATATCGACAGTGCCGGATCCACGGACCCGGCCTCCGATTTCGCCGTGTACCGGCGCGAGATACGGCTGGCGGACGCGGCGGTGGCCGAGCTCGGGCTCGACCACCGCTGTCGCCATCCCAACGGCACCGAATACAGCCTGCGCTGGGTGTATCTGCATCTCATCGAGGAATACGCCCGTCACAACGGGCACGCCGACCTACTGCGCGAGCGGATCGACGGGCGGACCGGGGACTGAGGTATCGGTATCAGGCGGCACCTCCGGCCGCGCGCAGCGCCGCGGCCACCCCGGCCGATTCCACCGAATCGCCGTGCGCGCAGGACCATCCGGTCCGTCCGCCGCGCCGGTACTCGAGGTAGGCGATCGTATGACCGGCGACGGGGTGCCCGGTCAGGCTCAGCACCTCGATCTCCCGCCCGGCCGCCGCGAGGGCCGCGACCACCGCGGCCAATCGGTCGGCGCCCGCGTGCTCGGTGTGGTGGGCCCGTCCACCGATCACCAGATCGACGGCGATGGCCGGCGCACTGCCGGTATCCGCCACGCGCAGATCCTTCAGTTGCACATCCGGCGGCTCGGCGGCATCGATATAGGCCTCGTCGAACAGGGCGCGCAGTTCGGCGGCACTCACCTCGCCCCCGGTCCCGTCGGCGTGGCCCTGCACCCGGCCGGCGAAATCGATCTGCAGACGGCGCGGCAGGTCCAGTCCGTGTTCGGTGGCGAGCAGATAGGCGATACCACCTTTACCGGACTGCGAGTTGACCCGGACCACGGCGTCGTAACTGCGGCCGATATCGGCGGGATCGATGGGCAGATACGGTACCCGCCATTCGATCTCGTGTTCGGGACGCCCGGTGGCGGCCGCCCGGGCCCGGTGCTCGGCGAACCCCTTCTTGATCGCGTCCTGGTGGGTGCCGGAGAACGCGGTGTGCACCAGATCGCCCACATAGGGGTGGCGCGGGTGGACCGGCAGCCGGGTGCAGTACTCGACCGTGCGGCGGACCGCGTCGATATCGGAGAAATCGATCATCGGATCCACGCCCTGGGCGTGCAGATTCAGCGCGAGCGTGGCGATATCGACGTTGCCCGTGCGTTCGCCGTTGCCGAACACGCACCCTTCCACCCGCTGGGCGCCGGCCAGTACCGCCAGTTCGGCACAGGCCACGCCGGTGCCGCGATCGTTGTGCGGGTGCACCGACAGGATCACGCTGTCGCGGCGGGCGAGCGAGCGGTGCATGAACTCGATCTGATCTGCGTACACATTGGGCGTCGCGATCTCCACGGTGGCCGGCAGGTTCAGGGTCACCGGCCGCCGCGGGGTGGCGTCCCACAGTTCGGTGACGCTGTCGCAGAGCTCCAGCACATAACCGGGCTCGGTCTGGTTGAACACCTCGGGTGAGAACTGGAACCGGACCCGGGGCAGGTCGGCGGCGAATTCGAGCACGTCGCGCGCACCGGCCAGGACCAGCTCGCGGACCGCACCGGCGTCTTTGCCGAGTACGGTATCGCGCCACATCGGCGCGGTGGCGGTGTACAGGTGTATCACCACCTCGTTGTCCATCCCGCGGACCGAATCGACGGTGCGCTCGATGAGATCGCGCCGGGCGGGGGTGAACACCACCGGGGTCACGTCCGCGGGGACCGCGCCGGTATCGGCGAGCATCCGCACGAAATCGAAATCGGCCTTGGAGGCCGACGGGTAGCCGACCTCGATCTCCTTGTAACCCATGGCGACGAGCAGGGTGAAGAACCGCATCTTGCGGTCCGGATCCATCGGCTCGGCCAGGGCCTGATTACCGTCGCGCAGGTCCACCGGGACCCACAGCGGCGCACGCTCGATCCGGGCCTGCGGCCAGTGGCGTTCGGTGAGGGGTACGTCCACCCGGTCGTAGATATCGCGGTACCGATGCGAGGGCAGCCGGGAGCGCCGCTGCCGGTACCACTGCGGCGCATCGCCGGGAACCGCGCCGGCGGGGGTGTCGATGGTGGGATGGGTCTGTGTGGTCATGGGTCGTTGCCCGATCTTCCTGTGCGTACGGCCGTTCCGTGACGGGTGACCGGCCGACGACAACCCCACGGCGGGGTGGCCGATCGTTCAGGCCCCGCCGTGGCGGTCGAGGAGAAGCTCCGGGTGCGACATGTGGCAGACTGTACACGACTCCTCAGACAAGTAGCGAGGTTCGATATGGTTTCCCAGGTGCGACGGCACCCGCTGGCCGAACAGACGGCCGATCTGCTGCTGGCACGCATCCGGGCCGGGGAGTGGCCGCTCGGCCATCGGCTCCCCGGCGAGACCACGCTCGCCGCCCAGCTCGGGGTGGGACGTTCGACACTGCGCGAGGCGATTCGCGAACTCGCGGGACGCGGGGTGCTCAGCAGCCGGCAGGGCGCCGGCGTTTTCGTCACCGCCCTGGATATCGCCGAGGACTGGGATATCGTCGTGCGGCGCGCGACCATCGCCGCGGTGGTGGAGGCCCGGATGGCCATCGAGACCGAGGCCGCCGCGCTGGCCGCGCACCGGCGTACCCCCGCCGATCTGCGGACGATCCGCCGCACCCTGGCCGGCCGCGCGGCGCCGGGTCTCTCGGTCCCCGAGCATGTCGATGCCGATACGGCCTTCCATCGCGCCGTGATCGTGGCCGCGCACAACGACATACTGATCCAGCTGTTCGACACCTTCCTGCCCCGGCTCCGGATCGCGATGATCGATATGCTGCACATCCGCCCGGTGCCCTCCCCACCGGCCGACCACGCGGCACACGAGCGGCTCGCCGCCGCCATCGCCGCCCGCGACCCTGACGCCGCGGCCGCACTCAGCCGAGATCATCTGCGCGCCATCAAGGAGGCCTTCTCGTGACAACCCCCGTTCTGGAGCTGACCGATGTCACCTTCCGGCGCGACGGCAACCAGATCATCGACGGGATCTCGCTGACCGTCCACGCCGGTGAACACTGGGCCCTGCTCGGGCCCAACGGCGCGGGAAAGAGCACGCTGCTGGGTTTCTGCGGGGCCCTCACCCATCCGACCACCGGCACCGTGCGCGTGCTCGGCGAGCAACTCGGCCGCGTCGAACTCCAGCGGTTGCGGCGCTCGATCGGTCACGTCGACCCGCGGCATCCACTGCGCTCACCGCTTCCGGTGCGCGATGTGGTGCTGACCGGAGTCACCGGGACGGTGGACACTCCGTTGCGCTGGGTACCGACCGCCGGCCAGATCGCGGCGGCGATGGACGCGCTCGACGCGGTGGGGATGGCCGGGAAGGCCGAACGTTCGTGGTTCACCCTCTCCCAGGGGGAACGCGGGCGGACCCTCATCGCTCGCGCACTGATCACCGCGCCGCGCCTGCTACTGCTCGACGAACCGACCACCGGGCTGGATGTGGCCGCTCGCGAACAGTTGCTGCACACCATCGACGCGTTGGATCGCACCCACCCCGAACTCGCCTCGGTCCTGGTGACCCACCACCTCGAGGAGTTGCCGACGACGACCGGCCATGCGCTGCTGATCGCGAACGGACGGACGGTCGCCGCGGGCCCGGCAGCCGAAACCATCACCACCGCACATATTTCGGCGGCGTTCGATCATCCGGTGCGGGTCACCCGGGAGAGCGGCCGATGGTCGGCGCGTTCCCCGCTGGCCCAGCCGGCCTGAACCGCTCTACACTCGATACCTCACCTCAGCACGTCACCGGTTTTTAGATACACGAATCAATGTGTGTACCATAACGTGGTGACCACCGTGAGCCGCACTTCCCGACCGCCCGGCCGCCCCGCCTCGGCCACCCGCGAAGAAGTAGTAGCGCTGGCCCGGCAGGCCTTCCTGGCCGGGGAACGGGTCGATATCCAGGCGATCGCCGCCCAGCTCAAGCTGAGCCGCGCCTCCATCTACCGCTGGTTCGGTTCCCGCGACGGTGTCCTCGGCGCCGTACTGGCCGGGGAATTCGAATCCCTCATCGAACGCGCGGACGCCCGCCGGCGCGAATCGGGCGCCCGGCGCATCCTCAGCGTGCTCGACCGGGTCAACCGCTGGATGGCGGGCAACGAACCCTTTCGCCAGTACTTCGAGAACGAGCCGCTGGCCGGCCTGCGCATTCTCACCGCGAGCGACGGCCCGGTCCAGCCGCGCATCCTCGTCGCGGTGGAACAGCTCATCACCCGGGCCGAGGAGCAGGACGGATACACGCCCCAGCTGGAACGGTCGCTGCTCGCCTACTCCCTGGTGCGACTCGGCGAAGCCTTCCTCTACCAGGACAATGTCACCGGGCTGCGCGGTGATGTGGACCGGCTACACCGGGTGCAGACGGCCCTGCTGGGTATCGATCCCCCCGGCAACTGAACATCGGCGATGATCTCGGCATGGATCGCGTAGCCACACCGATCGACGCCGCGGGACTGGTACTCGCCGCGGGCGCCGGCCGGCGTTTCGGAAAGCCCAAGGCCGAGGTGGTGTTCGAGGGCGAACGACTCGTCGACCGGGCCGTACGCCTGCTGCGCGACGGGGGATGCGGCCGGGTGGTCGTGGTCTCCGGCGCGGTGCGGCTGCGGGTTCGTGGGGCCACGGTGGTGCACAATCCGCGGTGGGCGACCGGGATGGGTTCCTCGCTGACCACCGGCCTGGCGGCCGTGCACGAGACCGCGGCCGTGGTGGTCCCTGTCGATATGCCGTGGCTCGGCGCCGAAGCCGTCCGCCGGGTGCTCACCTGCGGCGCGCGCCTGGCGACCGCCACCTACGCCGGCCGGCCCGGACATCCGGTGCTGCTCGGCGCCGAATACTTCGCGGCGGTGGCGGCCGAAGCGGTCGGCGATATCGGCGCGCGGAAATTCCTGGCCGCCAATACCGAACTGGTTCAGCAGGTGCCGTGTGACGGAACCGGCTCGCCCGACGACGTCGACACGCCTCAGGACCTGACCCGGTGATCGGCGGCACGCACCGCGTCGGATTCCCGCACCTCCGGCGTACCGGGGTGGATCGGCCGCCGGGTACCCGACAGCGAGCGCGCCGACCCACCGTGGCGCAACGCGACGATCTCGGCGCCGACGGCAAGGGCGGTCTCCTCCGGAGTCCGGCCGCCCAGTTGCAGTCCGATCGGGGACCGCAGGCGTGCGAGCCGATCCTCGGTGACACCGGCCTCGCGCAGCCGGGCCCGCCGCTCGGCGTCCGCGCGGCGCGAACCCATGGCGCCGATATAGGCGACCGGTCGCGCAAGCGCCTCCACCAGCACCGGAATATCGAACTTCGGATCATGGGTGAGCACGCACAGGACGGTCCGGGAATCCACCGCGGTGGCCCGGAGATAGCGGTGCGGCCAATCGGCGACCACCTCGTCGGCCTCCGGTAGCCGGGCCCGGTCTGCGAAGGCCGCACGCCCCTCGCAGACCGTGACGTGATAGCCCAGCAGTTTCCCGACCCGGCAGAGCGCGGCGGCGAAGACATTCGCGCCGAAGACGATCATCCGCGGCGGAGCGGCGTGCGCGGTGACGAGAATTTCCCGGACCGCCGGGCCACAACCGATCGTCCGCAGACCACTCGCTCCCTGATGGAGGAGCGCACGCGCCTGCTCCACCACCGGATCGGGCCAGTCCCCGCCGTCGGTGATCACCGATTCGGCGGTCACTGCCGCCACTGCCGCGGTGCTCAGGTCGCGGACCAGTGCCACCGGCCGGGACGGGTCGAGGGCGGCCTCGACCACCCGATACTGCGACGGCGAGATCCGCTGCACGAAGACATCCAGTTCACCCCCGCAGGTCAGCCCGACCGCGAACGCGTCGGAGTCGCTGTAGCCGAAGGTCTGCCGCGCCGGCTCACCCGTCGCCAGGACGTGTGCGCACAACTCGTACACCGCGCCCTCCACACAGCCGCCCGACAGACTCCCGCGGACCGCACCCGACCCGTCGACGGCCATCGCCGCCCCCAGCGGCAGCGGCGCGCTCCCCTGGGCCGCCACCACAGTCGCCACGGCGTAGGCGGCACCCTCGGCATGCCATCGAACCAGGTGCGCAGCCAGGTCGCGCATAGCTCCACCTCCGCGCCGCAGCGTTGCCGTAAAACCAGGTCAACAAGCGAGAATAGCACTTTCACAAATCGACATTGCAATTCTTGAAGACGACATATCCTGTATTGACACTGCTGGAACGGCGATGCTAAACAAGTGCTCAGCATCGGCGTGCCGGCACCCGGCCGCCCCGTGGCCGGTGCCCGTGACATCCCGTGAACGGAGGAACGGCCGGATGGGTCGAATCAGGCTGTCTCGCAGCGCCCCCCACCACATTCCGACGCAACGGAGCCGACGATGAGCACCACCGAGAAGCCGACGGCCGTCGGCGCCCGGGTACCCCGGGTCGAAGATCTGCGGCTGCTGACCGGCGCCGGAACCTTCGTCGACGACATCACCCGGCCCGGTATGGTGCACGCCTGCTTCGTCCGCAGTCCACTGCCCCGGGCCCGGATCATCGCCATCGATACCGGCGCGGCCGCCGAGCTCGAGGGTGTGGTGGCCGTCTACACCGCGGCCGACCTCAACCCGCGGGTCTGCCAGATCTCCTACGCGCTGGACACGCCCGGTTTCCCGGAGGTGCCCCGCCCGCCGCTGGCCGAGGACGAGGTGCGCTTCGTCGGTGATCCGGTGGTGCTGGTCCTGGCGACCGACCGGTACATCGCCGAGGACGCCGCCGAGCTGGTGATCGTCGACTACGACCCGCTCGAACCCGTGGTCGACTACGAGACCGCCGCCACCGCCGGTGAACTCGTGCACGCCGAACACGCCGGCAATTCGGCCGGCGGGCTGGCCGGGCGGGCCCCCGCCGACCTGGCCGCTGCGTTCGACGCCGCCCCGCACATGGTCCGCCAGACCATCCACCAGCAGGCCTACGCACCGGTACCGCTGGAAACCCGCGGCATAGTGGCGGAATGGACCGCCCCCACAGGGGAGATGACGATCTGGACCTCCACCCAGTCACCGCACGAGGTCCGCGGCTTCTGCTCCCGGCTGCTCGGGATCGACGAGCACCGGGTCCGGGTCATCGTGCGCGATACCGGTGGCGGTTTCGGCCAGAAGGTGGCGCCACAGCGCGAGGAAACCTGTGTGATGCTGGCCGCGCTCACCGTCCGGCACGCGGTGAAATGGATCGAAGACCGGCAGGAGAGCCTGATGGCGGCCGGTATGGCCCGCCACGAACACGGCGAGGTGGCCATGGCCTTCGACGAGGAGGGCCGTATCCTCGCCGCCACCATCGAACACGTACAGAATGTCGGGGCCTACCCGATCCCCTCGCCGCTCACCTCCTCGATCGCGGTCGGCATGCTCTTTCCCGGGCCCTACCGGGTACCGGAATCCGGTTCCAGCACCGCCTCCTACTACTCGAACACGGTGGGCCGGGTGGCCTATCGAGGCCCCTGGCAGTTCGAATCGGTCTCCCGGGAACTGCTGCTGGACACCGCCGCCCGCCGCCTCGGCCTGGACCCGGTCGAGTTGCGCCGCCGGAATATGCTCGGCCACAGCGAGATGCCGGTGGCCAACCCGAACGGGATGCCCTACTCCGACGCCTCACCGCGCGAGACCTTCGAGCAGGCGCTGCAGATCCTCGACTACGACGCCTTCCGGGCCGAGCAGGCCGCCGCCCGTGCCGAAGGCCGCTACCTCGGCGTCGGCACCTGCACCTACGTGGAGCCCACCACCGGCGCCACCCCGTTCCTGAGCACCGAGGGCGCCACCATCCGGATCGCGCCGACCGGCAAGGTGAACGTCTACCTGTCGGGCGGGTCGGCCGGCAACAGCCTGGAGACCACCGCGATCCAGCTCACCGCGGACGCGCTCGGTATCGATATCGCCGATGTGCAGACAATCCAGGGGGATACCGCGGTCGCGCCGCAGGGCGGCGGAACCAACGGCAGCCGATCGGGTTCGATGGCGGCGGGCGCCATCCGCCAGACCGCGCAGGTGCTGCGCGAACGGATCGTGGCGATCGCGGCCGAACAGCTCGGCGTCGCCGTCGAAGAGGTGGAGTTCGCCGACGGCCGGGCCGGCGTACCCGATACCGAGAAATCCCTGTCGCTGGCCGAGATCGCGCAGATCGCCTACTACCAGACCGAATTGCTTCCACCCGGCATACCACCGGGACTGGAGGCCACCGGCCGCCATCGCGCCGACCAGCTGATGATCTGGGCCAACGCCACCCATGTGTGCACCTGCGAGGTCGATATCGAGACCGGGCACGTGACCCTGCTGCGCTTCGTCGTCAGCGAGGACGTCGGGCCGATGATCAACCCGAATGTCGTGGAGGGACAGATCTACGGCGGTACCGTCCAGGGCATCGGCGGCGCACTCTACGAACATCTCGCCTACGACGACGACGGCAACCCGGTGGCCACCACGTTCCTCGACTACCTGCTGCCGACCGCCACCGAAGTGCCCGAGATCGAACTCGGCCATATCCAGACCCCGAGCACCGGGCCGGGCGGATTCAAGGGGGTCGGCGAGGGCGGCGCCATCGGCTCGACGCCCGCGGTACTCAACGCCGTCGCCGACGCGCTGGCACCGTTCGGTGTCGAGATCGACCGGCTGCCCCTGTCCCCCGCCCGCATCGTCTCGATGATCGAGGCGAGCGGCACACCGGAGGTCACCGCATGAAACCCGCGGCATTCGAATATCACGCGCCCGCCACCGCGGCCGAGGCCGTGGCCCTGCTCGCCGATCTCGGCGACGAAGCCAAGATCCTCGCGGGCGGCCAGAGTCTGGTGCCGATGCTGGCGCTGCGACTCGCCGTCTTCGACCATCTGGTCGACCTGCGGAAACTGGACGAGTTACGGGGTATCGAACCCCGCGGTGACACGGTGTGGATCGGGGCGGGCACCACGCACGCCACGGTCGGCCGCGACCCCGGGATCCGCCGCGACGTGCCACTGCTGAACCGGGCGACCCCCCTGATCGGACATTTCCAGATCCGCAATCGCGGCACCCTCGGCGGTGCGATCGCCCACGCCGACGCCGCCGGCGAGTACCCGGCCGTGGCGCTCACTCTCGACGCGCAGATGCACACCCTGTCCCCCCGCGGGCAGCGCACGATGGCGGCCGCGGAGTACTTCACCGGAATGTGGAGTACGGCCATGGAGCCCGATGAACTGCTCACCGGGGTGAGCTTCCCGGTGTGGCGGGGACGGACCGGCTTCGCGATCGAGGAGTTCGCCCGCCGTGCGGGCGATTTCGCCATGGCCGGGGCGGTGGTCGCGGTACGCCTGGATGCGGATTCCCGGGTCGAACGGGCCGCGCTGGGACTCATCGGCCTGGCGGCCACCCCGCTACGGGCCACCGCGGCCGAAGCCGAGGTGATCGGCCGCCCGGCCGCCGCCGTCGACGCCGCCGAACTCGGGCACGCGGTGACCGCGGGCCTGACTTCGGTGCCGGCCGATATCCACGGCTCCGCCGACTATCGGCGCCGGATCGGGGCGGTCATGGTCGCGCGGGCCTGGAAACGCGCGATAGAGGAGGCGAGCAATGACTGATATCGAGATCTCGGTGGTCGTGAACGGGGTGAAACGCCGCGACCGGATACCGCCGCGGCGCACGCTGGCCGACTATCTCCGCGAGACGTGCGGCCTCACCGGCACTCATCTGGGCTGTGAACACGGGGTCTGTGGCGCGTGTTCGGTACTGCTCGACGGCGCGGCGGTGCGCGCGTGCCTGGTCTTCGCGGTACAGGCCGACGGGGCCGAGGTGACCACCGTGGAGGGTCTGGCCGATGCCGACGGCACCCTCTCCCCCGTTCAGCAGGCCTTCCGGGACCATCACGGCCTCCAATGCGGTTTCTGCACACCGGGTTTCGTCGTCTCCGCGACCGCCTTCCTCCGGGAAACCCCCGATCCCGGCGACGCCGAGATCCGGGAAGCGCTGTCCGGCAATATCTGCCGCTGCACCGGCTACCAGGGCATCATCCGCGCGGTACGGGACGCCGCCACCACCCTCCGCACCGAGGCCTCCGCGACCCCGCAGGCCGGCACCGACGCCAAGGACCGCGTATGAAACTCGAGAACACCTTCCGGATCCCCGTTCCCGCCGCGGACGCCTGGCCTGTCCTGCTGGATCTGGAGCGGATCGCGCCGTGTGTGCCCGGCGCCGTGCTCACCTCCCGGGACGGCGACGATTTCCACGGCAAGATCAAGGTCAAACTGGGTCCGGTGGGACTCACCTACAACGGCATCATCAAGGTCGTCTCCCAGGACGAGACCGCGAGGGTGGCGGTGCTCGAGGGCGGCGGCCGGGAAGCCCGCGGCAATGGCACCGCCAAGGCCGTGATCACCTGCCGGCTGGTGGAGTCCGCGGGCGTCACCGACGTATTCGTCGACACCGATCTGGCGATCACCGGAAAACCGGCCCAGTTCGGCCGCGGCGCCCTCGCCGATGTGGCGGGTAGCCTCATCGGCACCTTCGCCGACAATCTCGCCGCCGAGATCACCGCCGCGGCGCCGGGCACCGCGCCACCCACGGCGCCGGAAGCCGCCCCGGATCCCGGGCCCGCGTCGGTCACCCGCATCACGCCCCGCCCGGCGGCCGAACCCATCGATCTGATGGCGGCCGCCGGGGTCACCGCGGAGCGGCAGCTGCTGCTGGGTCTCGGCGCGGCGGCCGTGGTGCTCCTGCTGCTGCTCGTCCGGCGCCGCCGCCCCGGCGCCTGAGACCCCGGGCCAATAGGCGCCCCGGCCACGTCGATGAGATGAAGTCCGGCCCGGCGAGGTCCGGCAGCGTGGCGCCGGGTGGCCGACACCCACTGCCCGGTCCGCGGTCCCCACATTTGTGTACCTTTGTCCATGTACAAACGTACACAATTGGAGGGATCGGTTATGTCGCTGGCACTGCTCGGGGCGGCCATCGTCGCGGAACTCGTGGGCACCAGCCTGCTCAAAGCGACCGAGGGTTTCACGCGGCTGTGGCCCACACTCGCCTCGTTGTCGGCCTACGCGCTCGCCTTCGTCCTGCTCGCCCAGGCCATCGCGCGCGGGATGAACGTCGGCTTCGCCTACGCGGTGTGGTCCGGGCTGGGCACCACGCTGATCGTCCTCATCGGCGTGCTGTTCCTCGGCGAATCGCTCGGTGCCGCCAAGATCGCCGGAGTCGCCCTGGTGGTCGCCGGGGTGGTCACCCTGAATCTCGCGGGCGCCCATTGACCCCCCGCGACCCCCATCGCCGCCAGCGCATCCTCGACGCCGCCCGTGCGCTGATACCGGTCCACGGGATCGCCGGCCTCACGCATCGCCTGGTCGCCGCGGAGGCCGGCGTACCGGTCGGCTCGACGACCTACTATTTCGCCGATCTGGCCGATCTCACCGCGGCCGCGCTGGCCGATACCGCGGCGGCCACCCGCGAGACGCTGCGAGGATGGTCGGCGGCGCTCGACGCCGCCCCGGACCTGCCCGCGACCCTGGCCGCGCTCACCGCCGACTATCTGGCCCGGCCCGAACAGTTGCTCACCGTGAACGAGCTCTACCTCGCCGCGGCCCGGCTTCCCGAACTACGCGCGCCGGCGCGGGTCTGGTTCGACGGTCTCGTCGAAATCCTCACCCCGCACATCGGGCCCGTCGCGGCCCGCGCGGTCGCGATCTACCTCGACGGCGCCCTGCTGCACGCGCTGACCACCGAGTCGGCTCCGGATGCCGGCGCACTCATCGCGCCGATCGCCGCACTCACCGGACTCGCCCCACAGACCGCCTACTGACTCCCACCACGGCGCACCCGCCGATGGCGGCCCTACGCACCGATCGCCGCCGCAGCGCCGACAACTGCCGCATTCACCGATATGCCGTACTGCCCGCCGCACCCACCGATATGCCGTACTGCCCGCCGCACCCATCGTGGGTCATCCGGGACGGAAAGTCCGGCGGGCGCGTGGACGCGCCCGCCGGACCACCCGGTCTC
>NZ_BAGJ01000079.1 GCF_000308775.1 Nocardia testacea NBRC 100365 | reverse complement strand
GTCGCGGCCCTACGCGCCGCCGGCCGGCCGGGCGCCCACGTGACCGCCCGCCGCCTCCTCGACGAACTGCGGGTACCGGTCCACCTGGTGACCGGATCCGCCGATCCGCTGACCACCGCGGTCACCGCCCCGGTCACCGAGATCGCGGGCGCCGGTCACTACCCGCATCTGACCCACCCGGAACAGGTCGCCCGGATTCTCGATTCGGCCCGGAAAGAGTTCGCCGACCGTGCCGGTCGACCGGAAGCGACGGCCGCGGGCCGGTGATCGGGCGGTCAGGCCCGCACCGGCGGCAGGCCCGGCGCCATGGTTCGCGGGTCCACTCCGGCGAACGCCAGCGTGATGAACAACCCGGCCACCTCCTCGAGTTGCCGTGCCCGTGCCAGCGGTCCCACCACCACCGGTTCCGCCCCGGCATCGCGTACCAGCGTTTCGACCACGTGCAGCGCACCGGGGTCGTCCCCGCACAGGACCACCGTCGTCGCCACCCCGGCCACACCCCACTGGGTGGAGGGGACCAGATGAAAACCCTTCACCACCCGGCCACCCGGCGCCGCCGCGGCGATCCGTTCCGCATTCGATTCCCCCGCGGGGCCCAGCACCACCCCCACGCCGTGTTCGACCGGGTTGGTCGGGTCGATTATCGGTATCCCGGCCAGTCCTCCACCGCTGCCGCCGGCGGCCTCCAGCACCGTGTCGGCCGCGTCCCACGGCACCGCGAGCAGCACCGCGTCCGCCCCGTCCACCGCCTCTCGCGCCGCGGCCGGGCGGGTCGGGCCGCCGAGCCGCCGCGCCAGCGCCGCCGCCTTCTCCGGGGCCCGTCCCGCCACGGTGACCCGGTGGCCCGCCCGCACCCAGCAGCGGCCGAGCGCTTCGGCCAGATGACCCGTTCCCAGAATCGCTATCCGCACCCTCGTCTCCTCCGTCTTCGCGAACCGTGTGCGAGGGCTACCGTAGGGAGCCGGATACGCACCGATCGGTGCGTACCGAACCGCGATGCTGGTGGGCGATGACCGATTACCACGACCGCGCCGACCCGATCGCCGACTGCCGGCTGCGGGGCGCACTCGATCTGTTCGCCCACACCTGGGACCCGGTGATCCTCGCCGCCCTCGCCGACGGCCCCCGGCGACGCGTCGAATTGCGCACCGGGATCGGCGGCATCCGCGACAAGACGCTCACCGAAGCGCTGCGCCGGCTGCTGGGGCGCGGCCTGATCGCCCGGCGCCCCGACCCGGCCGCACCGCCCGGAGTCGAGTACCGGTTGACCGAATTGGGAGTCAGCCTGGTGGACGGACCATTGCGCGCCCTGGCCTCCTGGGTACAGGACCACGGCGACGAACTCCCCGTCCCCGAGGGCACCGATCCGCCGCTGCGCCGTTTCGGCTGATCGCGCGCCCCACCGCGCTCACGCCGGCCCGGCTCCATCCCCCGGGTGGTCACCGCGGGTTCCGTAGGCCGCCAGGAAGGTCCGGACCGCGGCG
The DNA here is from genome assembly GCF_000308775.1 of Nocardia testacea NBRC 100365. Taxonomy (GTDB): domain Bacteria; phylum Actinomycetota; class Actinomycetes; order Mycobacteriales; family Mycobacteriaceae; genus Nocardia; species Nocardia testacea. Next base: position 22,461 of record NZ_BAGJ01000079.1, on the reverse strand, counting down.
GTGGCGATCCCGCGGAGTTCGGCGGGCGGGACCCGGCGGGTGCCGTGAGCGGACCGGTTCTCCAGTGGACCGGTGAGCAGCGCGAGGAACTGCTCGGCGGCGACGGCCGGGTCGGTGGTGCGCAATTCGCCGGACAGCGCGAGCAGGCCGAGCCGGTCGGTCAGCGCGTCCAGGGTCGCGGTCGCGGTGCGTTCCCGGACGAGCGCCACCAGGTCGGGCAGCCGGTTGGCCTGCGCCGCGGTGAGCCGGCGCAAGGCGTGCGAGGTGTCCCCGGCACAGATGCGCAGCAGCCGGCGGGCCGTGTCCTCGAGTGCCGCGGTGAGGTCGGCGCCGGGGTTGCGCAGCCGTTCCACCGCGGCCAGACAGTCGGCGCCCACCCGGTCGGCCGCCGTGAGGAGAGCCTCCCGCAGCAGGCCCTCCTTATCGGTCATGTGGTTGTAGACAGTCGGTTTGGCGACCCCGGCCTCATCGGCGATCTCGCGGACGCAGGCCTGTTCGTAGCCCAGCCGGGCGAATACGGCGAAGGCCGCGTCGAGAATCGCCCGCCGCTTATCGATCCGGCCGGTGACCGGGCCGTCCTCCACTCGCGCACGCACCCTCCCATGCTAACGCCCGCCCCGCGAGACACTGAACCCACGGGTACAAAATTCCATACCGTTGACAATACTCGTGGGACCGTTAGTCTGAACCAACCGGTTCAAATTCGGAGGTTTCGAGTGATAGTCAACATCCTGCGGTTCAGCTTCAAAGACGGTGTCTCGCCGGACCAACAGGCCGCCGTACTGGAGCGGATGCGCCGGACCGCGAGCGTCGAGTCGGTCGAATTCGGTGTCGTCGGGCGCGATATCGGCGACCCACGCGACGGATTCACCCACGCCTACAGCGCCGCGGTCGCCGATCTGAGCGCCCTCGAGCGCTATCTGCACGACCCGGTGCACTTGGCCGGTGATCCGCATATCCTGCCGTATATCGCCCGCCTGTCCGCGGTTCGGTTCTCCGACGACCCCGATCCGGACCTGACCGCCCGGATCGAGGAACTGCACCTGCAGAAGGTGCGCACCTACCCGGACTGGGGCCGGATGCTGGCCGAGGTCGTCGACGGCACCATCGCCACGAAGGTTCCTTCCTGATTCCACCGCCGCGACCTTCGGCGACAGCTCGGCCGATTCGACGCCCGAGGCGTTTGCGGTAGTCGCGCAATGCGTACCGGCGGATGTCGACACCGCCGACCAGCACCTATCCGGCGGTCGGATCGTAGAACCGGGTCGGCAGCTTCACCGGCCCGGTGATCCGAAGCGGACGCGCCCGCCGGGTAGCTCACCCGCGGCGGGTGACGACGGGCCGGGCGCGGCCGTTCTACCGTGCGCCCATGGGCGAACCCCACGCTGATCGGGCCCGGCGCGCCGCCGCGTCCCGCGCGCAGCGCACCGAACACGGCGCCCGGCAGCGCGACCGCGTCCCTTTCGCCGCCGTCGCCGCCGCGGCTGCCGCGCCGGATCGTGACCCGCTGGCCCTGCTGGAATCGCAGACACCGGCGCGGGTGCCCGAACTGGTGCCGGTCCGCTACGGCCGGATGGCGGTCTCCGAGTTCTCCTTCTTCCGGGGCGCGGCGCTGGTGATGGCCGACGATCTGTCCCGCTCTCCCGGCACCGGGCTGCACACTCAGCTGTGCGGGGACGCCCACCTGAGCAACTTCGGCCTCTACGCCACCCCCGAACGCAAGCTCGCCTTCGACGTGAACGATTTCGACGAAACCTATCCCGGCCCCTTCGAATGGGATGTGAAGCGGCTGGCCGCGAGCCTCGCGGTCGCCGGGCGCGACAACGGATTCAAGCGCAAACAGCGGCGCCGGATCACCCGCGCCTGCGTGGCCGAGTACCGCGAGACAATGATCTACCAGGCCGGACGCGGCGAACTGGCCGTCTGGTACGCCCATATCGACGCCGCCACGGATATGGCCGAACTCCGCGATGTCCTCGATTCGTCGATGCGCAAACGCGTCCAGAAGAGCATCGACAAGGCCTGGGGGCGCGACAGTTTCCAGGCGCTGTCCAAGCTGACCACGCCGTGCGACGGGCGACCGCGCATCGTGAGCATGCCCCCACTGATCGTTCCGGTGGAGGAGCTGTTCACCGGCGCCGATGCCGAGACGGTGCACCGGGGTCTGATGCGCCGCCTCGCCGATTATCGCGGCACCCTGCAACCCGACCGCCGCTTCCTGCTCGACCGGTTCGAGTACGTGCACGCGGCGCGCAAGGTGGTCGGGGTCGGCAGTGTGGGCACCCGCACCTGGATAGTCCTGCTGCGCGGGCCGGGCGACGAACCGCTGTTCCTCCAGGCCAAGGAGGCACAGCCTTCGGTTCTCGCGCGCTATCTCCCCGGCCCCGAATACACCAACCAGGGCGAACGGGTGGTGAGCGGGCAGCGGCTGATGCAGGCGGCCAGCGATATCTTCCTCGGCTGGCAGCAGCATCCCGGCCCCGATCCGGACGGGGTGACCCGTGATTTCTATATCCGCCAGCTCCGCGACGGCAAGGGGGCGGCGGTGATCGAGACCATGTCCCCCGACCTCATGGCGCTCTACGGGCGGCTGTGCGCCCGGGTACTGGCCCAGGCCCACGCCCGCGGCGGTGACCGTTTCGGAATCGCCGGGTATCTCGGTTCCGACGACGATTTCGACGCGGCGATCGCGGAATTCGCCGAGGAGTACGCCGATCGCAACGCCCGCGACCACGCGGCGTTGCGCCGCGCGATCGAGGAAGGCCGGATCACCGCGTCCCAGCACCCCTGATTCGTGAGCGGGACGCGCGTGCTCAGTTCACGACGGCGAAGGCGAACCCGTCCCAGCCCTTGGCGCCGACCGTCTGCAGCACGGTGGCGTCCAGGCGTGGTTCGTCGGCCAGCAACTGCACCAGTTCCCGGCTCGCCCGCACCGCGGGGTCGGTGTCGTCCGCGGCGGCCAGCCGGCCCCCACGCACCACATTGTCGACGACGACCACCGCGCCCGGCCGGGTCAGTCGCAGTGCCCACTGCACGTAATTGGAGTTGTTGACCTTGTCCGCGTCGATGAATACCAGGTCGAACGGCTCGGGCTGCTCCTCGGCGAGCACGGGCAGACTGTCCAGGGCCGCGCCGACCCGGATATCGACCCGGTCGCCCACGCCGGCGCGGTCCAGATTCGCCCGCGCGACCTCGGCGTGCCGCTTCTCGAATTCCAGCGTGGTCACCCGGCCCGCGTTCCCGACCCCGCGAGCCAGCCACAGTGTGCTGAAACCGCCCAGTGTGCCGATTTCCAGTACCCGCCCGGCGCCGATGGACCGGGCGAGCAGATAGAGGAATTTGCCCTGGGCCTCGGACACGTCGATAGCGGGCAGCCCCGCGTCCGCGTTGGCCCGCAGCGTCGCGCTCGTCTCGCCGTCGCGCGCCAGGTGATCCACCACGTACCGGTCCACATCAGCCCAATCCGGTGTGCTCATATCCCGCAGTCTGCCACTCGCCGGGCCGGTCCGGTGGACCCACGACCGCGTTCCGGCGTTCGCCGGGCGGAAGCCGGTGGCGCACACGGTTCGTCTCGCGCCTGCGGACGCATGGCAGTGTTCACTCGGCCGCGGCGGCACCGCCCAGCGCTGCCGCCAGCGCGGACAGCTGGGCGCCCCGGTAGTCGCGGGAGACCGGTGCGGCGTGCTCGATCAGGTCGAATCCGTGGTAGGCGCCCGTGATCTCGTGCAGGATGCAGGGCACCCCCGCGCGGCGCAACCGATCGGCGTAGGCGAGATCTTCGTCGTAGAACAGATCGCGGGTGCCGACCCCGATCCAGGCGGGCGGCAGGCCCGCCAGATCGTCGTATCGGGCCGGTGCCGCCAGCGGCGGCACCGGCCCGGATCCGAGTTCGCCCAGATAGGCACGCCAGCCGAAATCGTTGCTGCGGATGCTCCATATCCGCAGGCGCCGGGCATCGATATCGGTGCGTGCCGAGGTCCGGTCGTCCAGCATGGGGTAGGACAGCAGTTGCAGTACCGGCCGCACCTCACCACGGTCGCGGGCCAGCAGCGCCAGGGCCGCCGCCAGACCACCGCCCGCGCTCTCCCCCGCGATCGCGATCCGGTCCGGATCCACCCCGGGCGCCCCCGCCAGCCAGCGCAGAGCCGCGTAGCAGTCCTCGAGCGGCGCCGGATAGGGATGTTCGGGCGCCAGCCGGTATTCGACCGATGCCGCGACCGCGCCGAGCCGCCGGGCCACGGTCGCACAGAACCGGTCGCCCATGGCCGCGGTGCCGATGACGTACCCCCCGCCGTGTACGAACAACAGCCCGGGCGCGCGCCGGGGCGCCCCGGCGGGCCGGAACACCCGGACCGTCACGTTCGCGTCCACCCGCTCGATCGTTCCGCCCGCCGGCCGCGTTCGCCCTCCCCGGTCGCCGAGCGCGCGGATCAGGCGGACGGTGCGCGGGGACACCACAGCGCGTGGCAGAAAGCGCGCGCGGCGCAGGTCCGGATGGAAACCGATCTCCGACGTCATTGCCGTATCCACTCTCGTGCCGCACCGGAGCCCTACCCGATGGCCGTCTCCGCAGCGTACGGGCCGCGGGGCGGTCTCGAGGGAGTTCCGGCCGGAGAGCTGGAAGCGGCTATCTCGCGGCGCCTTCCCGTTCGGCGACGGTCAGCGTGCACCGGCCGTCCCCGCAGGAGCGCTGGAGTCGTCCCCGCGAGATGGTCTGTATCAGCCCGATGGTCCAGCACATCGGGCAGCCGCGGAGCGCGACCAGACCGACGGGCACGAGCATCAGGCTCATCGGTCCGACGACCGGAATCAGGGCCACCGCGCCGATCAGCGCGCCGAAGCCCACCACACCGCGCATCACATGCTCGGACGCGGAGCCGCTCGTGAAATCCGGGCCGTCAGGTGTCGTTGTGCTCATCTTCGCCTCCGGGATCCGATTCGGATGTGGTGCACAGGGTGTGCCGAACCGCGGCGCGAGCTCGGTGCAGGCGCGATTTCATCGCCGCCGGACTCAGGCCCAGCTCTTCGGCGACCACCCGCCCGCTGTAACCCTGGATATCGCGCAGGATCAGAACCCGGCGGTAATCGGGAGGCAGGGCGGCGACCGCGGCCGCCACCCGGCCCGCTTCCAGGCGGCGTAATGCCTCGTACTCGGCCGAGTCGGTCACCGCGGTGTCCGGCATCGACGTGGGCGCGACCGGCTGTCGCCGCGCACGGCGCAGGCATTCGTTGCGCACGATCCGGAACATCCAGGACGCGAGTGCGCCCGTGGCCCGCAGCATGCCGATCTTCCGGTACAGGATGATCAGGGCCTCCTGCGCCGCGTCCTCGGCATCCTCCGCGTCGGCGCAAAGGGACCGGGCGAAGCGCCGGACGTTCGGGTGGGCGGCCGAGACCACCGCGGCGATCGCATCGATGTCACCATCCTGCGCGGCGGTGATCAGCTCCTCGCCGGGCCAGGTCACCTCAGTCACGCCCGGCTCGTTTGCGCCGCACAACGAACATGCACGTACAGAGCAGTACCAGCCCACCGGCGATTGCGATACCGATTATCACGACAACCTCCTCTTCCGTCCCCGGCGTCTGCCGAGACGTATATGAGAGGCACGAGCCGGGGAAAAGGATTCGCCTGGGGCCGATCACTCTGCCGTCCGGCCTCGCGGCCGAGATCCGCACGGTCCGCACCGAACGGGTGAGCGCCCGACCGGTGCGGCCGAACGACTCGAATCGATCGGGAGCGGCCGGACGGGCCTTCACGCGCCGAGTCATGGGGTCGGAGCGGTACGCCCAGCAGTTGCCAGAACACCGGTAACGGTGAGAGTCTTCATTCGGAAAAGAGACCATATGGTTTTGCAGGAACGGTCGGTCTGACAACTATGCGGGTGAACAACGAGCTGATCGCGGCTGTCCGGCGCGCCGCCGACGAGGCGCCCCGCGGACGAGTCGACGATCGAATCCGGCGCTCACACAAGCGAAACAACAGACGAGTGGTCGGACACGGCCGACGATGGACAGACTCGGCGATCGGGACCACCGCCCGGGAACATGGCCGGCTACACCCCCAGCGCTCAGCGGATCACCGGGCACCTCGTCACAACCGGAGCCCGATGGCTTCGCCCGAGTCGAGCCGAACGTATGGCGGCCCGGGCGAACGAGCCGAAACCGCCGCACCCGAACTCCTCGGCTGAATCCAGGCTTCGAAGGAGTTTCGCATGTCCACCGGATCGAAGGCAGAATTACGGGCTGTTACCGAGCATCTGACGGGGATCTTGCGTGGAGCCGTGACACACAAGAGAACCTCCTGGTTACGCCTCAGCGACGAGGTCGTCCGCGGACTGGAGCGACTGTCGAGCTCCGACAAACCCTTCCAGTGGTTTCGTCGTCCCGAACAGAAATTCGAATGGTTCGGTCGCCGCGAACAGAAATTCGAATGGTTTGCTCCGCGCAGGCCGGCAACCCCTACATCACCTACTGCCGGCTCCTTCAAGCTGGTTTCGATGAGACCTGAAGATATCGGGGAGCACCTGCCGGGCAACACTGTATTTTTTGGAAGAAAGGTCGAGTACCTGACCGACCCGAAGAAGCGAGAGCGCTTTCGTATTCATATAGTCGACGGAAAGATGTACGACGCCAAAGGGAAGCTGTTCGATACGACGAGAACATTCTTGGGTCAGCGCCGCGACGCGATTTTCGTCGTAGACGAAGAAGGAAGAATGTACGCTCACAAGATCGGGATGAACGGGAAGTTCCATCACTCGAGCCTGCTGGCCGGCGGACCGGTCGCCGGAGCAGGAACCATGCGTGTCGAAAAGGGGGTACTGACATACCTGAGCGACCGAAGTGGACACTATCTCCCGGCACGACCCCTCACATACCAAGTGATAGCGCAACTGCGCAGCCTGGGCGTGGCAATGGATCGGGTGTTCATCGACCTGCTGGCGCGGGCATAGCGCGGTGGATCCGGAGATGAATGGAGATCAGCGAGCGGTGGTGAACGCCATCCTCCACGACGTTCAGTTCGCAGACACTCTGACTGCAGCCGAGGTCGACCGCACGTCGTCGTCCCTGCTGCACAATCCGCTCTGGTCGCTCACTCCGGAGCAGGAGTATCAATCGATTGTCGATGCGCTCGAATCCGGTTCGGAAATCGGTTCGATTGTTGGACCGAGACATTCCGAGGATGCCGTAAGAAATTTTCTGCGACAGGTTGTCGACCGCCTCGACGCCCTCCGGCCGTGGCCGGATCTTCCATTTCAAGAGCTACCGGAAACCAGATGGAGCGAATTTTCCGGTGCTCCGGCGATTGCGCGTGTAGATGTGAGCTGGCCAGAAATCGAGACACGAGTGGGTAGAATATTCACCGAATCCGTTCCGGATTCCCGCCAATATCTACTGCTGAGGCTTCGTTCTGGTATCGAAGTGGGATTCGTATGGCCCGGAGAGAATGAGGATTCCACAGCGATCGTCGCGCCCGACGCGTCGGTCCCGGAAGCGGATATCGTGCAGGAAATAGTAGATGCCACCGACCTCGACTCGCCGGAGGTCGGTGTTCTCGGTGGAACTGCGCAGTAGGCCGATCAGATCATGAGCCCGGCTGTGGACGGGACGATGATCATGAATCGCCCCCGCCCCGGCCGTCGGCCCGTAGCGACGCGCCCCGCCACTGCCGCCTTACGAAACAACACCGTCTCGACGCTCCCGCGGTCCGGCGAACTCGACAGTTGGCGGACTATGTAATCCGTGTCCGATGCGTACCCGGACCGGCCGGGCCCAGTATGGTGAGGACGCCGATCGTAGCGGCCGGCGGAACCGGCAGCCGAGCCCGATCGAGGGGATGATCACTATGCGCTGGTACCAGGTCGCCGCCTGCGGACCCGAATCCTTTTCCGAGCTCGCCGACGGATTCGTCCCCATGGCACACGAATTCGGCAACCCGGAGAACTGGCACGCCGGACTCACCGCCCAGGAGTCGAGCACCTACACCCTGCTGCGCTGGGATCAGCACGGAAATCGCCTGTGTCATCGGACCCGGCGCCACATTCGCCGCGTTCCCGGCGACGACTTCTTCTGGGTCGTCGTCCCCGATCGTGGCGATTTCGCCATCCGCTTCCACGACGAGGTGACCCGTGTCCCGCGCGGGCACGCGGTCGTAGCCGGACTGGAGGTACCGTGCCGGCTGCACATTCCCGACGCGGCGGCCTACGGTTTCCAGGTGCCGCGCACCGAGTTCGAGTCCCGGCTGCGTCCGCACCGGCACATGAACGTCGTCCTCGATATGAACCGTGGTCTGGGCCGGATCGCCGGCGATATGATCCGCGGCGTCCACGCCGAACAGTCCGGTCTGGGCGAACGGGAATTCAACGCGGTCTGCGACCGGATCACCGAGCTGCTGTGCATGATGGCCGTCGGCGAGACCGGTCCGCAGGCGATCCACCACACGGAGGTCGCCGAGAGCATCCGGCGATATCTGCGCGAACACATCGGCCGATCCGATGTGCGCCTGCCCGCGGTGGCGCACGCGCTCGGCTGGTCGCCCCGGCAATTGCGGCTGGTGCTGCACGAAACCGGGACGACCTTCCGGGACCTGCGCCGGGACGAGGCCCTGCGGGTGGCACGCGAACTCCTGGCCGACCCGCGCGCCACCATGACCATCGCGGAACTGGCGGCCCGCTGCGGTTTCACCCCCGCCTGGTTCTCGGCGGCGTTCAAGGACCGGTTCGGTGTCACGCCGCGGGAGTTCCGGCGCAGCAGACGAGCCGAGTCCACGGACCGGCACAGATGAACCCGCAGGGGTGAATCCGGACTAGGAGCCGGGGTTCAGCCGCACCGGAAGCTTCTCCGGGCCCACCGTGCTGATCTGCACCGCGTACTCGATCGCGGTGCTGGGCACGGCCAGGGTCAGCTTCGGGAAGCGGGTGAACAGCGTCTGCAGGGCTATCCGGCTCTCCAGCCGGGCCAGCGGCGCACCCAGGCAGAAATGCGGGCCGCGGCCGAATACGAGCTGGTCACGATGCTCGTGGTCGATATCGAACACCTCGGCGTTCGGGACGAGCAGCGGATCCCGGTCGACGCCGCCCCACCACAGCGTCGGCGTGCCCGCCGGGATGTCGACACCGGCGACCGTCACATCTTCGAGCGGGTAGCGCATGAGCGCACCGACCACCGAAGAGCGGTAGCGCAGCGCTTCTTCGACCACATCGGCCCAGCGATTCTCGGCCTGCGCCCGCGCCAGCTGTTCGGGATGGTCGCGCAACGCGATCACCGCATTGCCCAGCAGATGCACCGTGGTCTCGTGCCCGGCCACGATGACCAGCCACAGCACACCGATCAGCTCTTCTTCGGTGAGCTCGTTCGCCGCGTTGGCCTGCAACAGCGCCGAGGTCAGATCCTCCCCCGGCTCGGCCCGCTTGTGGGCGAGCAGTTCGACGAAGTAACCGCTCATCGCCGCCATGGCCGCCTGGGTTTGTTCGCCGGTGCTGTGCGCCGAGACGATCGTGAGGGTCCAGTCCTTGAGCCGCGACTGCGCTTCCAGCGGCACTCCGAACAGATCGCAGATCACCCGGACCGGCAGCGGAACAGTGTAGTTCGCGACCAGATCGACCTCTTCCGTATCGGGAAAGGCGCTGATGAGATCGTCGGCGATCTGCTGGATGCGCGGTTCCAGCGCCGCGATCCGAGCCGGTGTGAACGCCTTGTTGATCGTCTGGCGCAACCGCCGGTGCGCGGCACCGTCCTGGTTCAGCATGTGTTCGGCGTCGGTCAGGGCACGCAGCGGCCAATCGGCGGGGATCCGGCCGTCGTGCAGCGCGGGGCACTTGGACGGGTGCTTGGCGAAGAGCTTGTCGTCGAGCACCTCGGCGGCAGCACGATGGCTGACCGCCATGTAGGCGCCGACCCCGCCGAGCAGTTCGATGGGCACGACCTCACCCGCACGAATTATCCGCTCGAGCGTTTCGTACATCGACTCACCGGGTGTCGGAAGTTGGATGACTGACTCGGACATGCTTGTCTCCCTGAGTTTTTCGATGCGATCAAAGAGAGTCTGGGACGCCGGAGCGGGACGCACCAATCGATACACCCCATCGTGCCCCGCACCGATATTCCTCCGCGCCGGAACGTAATTCCCTGCCCCGGCCGTCCGTTCGGTGATCTACCCTTCGGCGTGTTTACGGACCCGCAACCCCTGCCCGGCGCCCGCCGCGGCCGGCCGGGCGTTGTCGATGGTGAAGCTCACCCGGTCCGGCCGGTAGCGGTCCTCACCGTATTCGAGCGGGTCCCCGGCCGCGGACGAGGTGTGCCGCCGTTCCCGCAGCAGCGGGGTCCCCGGGGCGATTCCCAGCAGCGCCGCGTCGGTCTCGTCGGCGCCGACCGCGTCGATGGTGTGCCGGGCCGAGTGCAGATCGACCCCGCGGCCGGCGAGGTGGGCGTAGATCGACGCGGTATCCGGATCGAAATCGAACAGCAGCCGCCCGACGTGCTCGACGAAGGCGGCGCGCTCCACCATCACCGGCTCACCATCGAGCAGCCGCAGCCGGAGTACCTCGATCACCGGTGCCCCTTCCTCCGTCCGCAGGGCCGCCGCCGCGGCGGCGGAGGCGCCACGGCGCGCGATCTCCACGGTGCGCTGGCCCGGTGTCCGGCCGATCCGTTCCGCCCACGCGGTGAAGGACAGCAGTGTTTCGAACGGCTGGCCGACCGCGGTATCACGCACCACGGGCCGGCGGCCCTGCCCGCCGCCGATGAGCCCTTCGTGCCGCAGCGTCGCCAGGGCGCTGCGCACCGTGCCCCGGGAGGCACCGAACTCCTGGCACAGTTCGGCCTCTGACGGCAGGGAGGACCCGGCCGCGAGTTCGCCGCGGCGGATCCGGTCCCGCAGGGTGGTGGAGACGCGGGCATACAGCGGGGTCACATCGTCCTCTCGGTTCGGTTATCGGGCACTGGTTGATCGAACAAGTGGTTCTCTTCCCCTCTGGACGATAGAGGTAAGCGCCGTTACCAGCGGAAACTAACGGTGAACTTATCTGTACAAGTTTCGCGGACACCTTGCCGGTAGCGGCGGCGGCTTGCGAGCATTCCGGCCATGGCTCTTCGCACGGACTCCGGACCATCCGCCCTACCGCCCCATCCGGTCGACCTCGCCGTCGTCGGTGCCGGCATAGTCGGCCTCGCGCACGCGGTCGATGCCGCAGACCGGGGGATGCGCGTGGCTGTCGTCGAACGCGACGCGCGCGCCGTCGGCGCCTCCCTCCGCAATTTCGGCCATATCTGCACCACCCCGCAGACCGGCCGGGCACTCGAGTACGCCTGGTCGGCCCGGGAGAAGTGGCTGCGGCTGGCCGAGCAGGCGGGGTTCGAGATCAGCCGGGCGGGCACCGTGGTGGTGGCCCGGACCGCCGCCGAACTGGGGGTCCTGGAGGAGTTCGCGGCCGAGCGCGGCGCCGAGCAGGTTCGGCTGCTCGACCGGGCCGGGACGGCCCGCCACTTCCCACCCGCGGGCGAGGCCGGCAGCGATATCGTCGGCGGCGCCCATCTGCCACTCGACCTGCGGGTCGACCCGCGCGCGGCAATACCGGCCGTGGCCGCGTGGCTGGCCTCGCGCGGCGTCGAGTTCGTATGGAACACCCAGGTGGGCGCCATATCCGAAGGTGTCGTGCACACCGCGCGCGGGGACCTGGCCGCCACCGCGATCGTGCACGCGGCCGGGCACGATATCGACCGGCTTTTTCCGGTGATCGCCGAGGAGAACGGCGTGCGCCGCTGCCGGTTGCAGATGCTGGAGGTCGCGCCGCCCGGTGATATCCGTATCGAACCGGCGGTTCTCACCGGCTACTCCATGCTGCGCTACGGCGGTCTGGCCGCCACCGCCTCGGCCGCCGCGGTGCGGCGCGAGATCACCGATCGGGCGCCCGAAACGCTGGACGCCGTGATGAATCTGATGCTCACCCAGCGCCCGGACGGCTCGGTGGTGCTCGGCGATACCCATCATTACGCCCGCACCCATCTGCCGTTCGACGACGAGGACATCGCGGACCTGGTGCTGCGCGAAGGTGCCCGGCTCCTCTCGGCCCGCCGGTTGTCGGTGCGGCGGCGCTGGCGCGGGGTCTACGCGGATTCGCCGGACACCGATTTCCTGGTGGCCGCGCCCGCGGCCGGTATCCGCGTCGTCTCGGTGACCTCCGGGATCGGGATGACCACCGCGCTCGGCCTGGCGCCGGTGGTCGTGGACCGGCTGGCCGGATCGAGGGCCGGGCAGCCCGGGTAGTGCCACCCGGCCCGGGCGATCAGCCCGCCGCGGTCACGATCGCCGCGGACACCGCGTCCGGATGCGAGACCAGGGAGGCGTGGGACGAGTCGAGTTCGGTGGTCTGCGCGCCCATCCGGCCGGCCATGAAACGCTGCGCGGCCGGCGGGATGACCCGGTCCTGCGCCGAGACCAGGTACCAGGTGCGCGCACCCGACCACGACGGCGCACCGGAGGGTTCCAGATTGGCGGCCAGGGCGATCGATTGCTGGTGGGCGAGCATATCGGCGGCGGTGGCGTCGTCGACATCCTGCGCGAAGACATCGTGGAAGTAGTCGGGTGCCACATAGCCGTCGAGATTGCGGCCCGCTATGCCCTGCGGATCGTCGACGAGCTTCACCTGCAGCGCCGGGGGCAGCAGCCGACTACCCGGGAACCGCACCGGGTCCAGTGCCTGCTGCGCGACTTCGCCCTGAGTGGGCGCGAAGGCCGCGACGTAGACCAGGGAGACGACATCGGGGTCGTGCACATTGCTGATCACGAACCCGCCGTAGGAGTGCCCGACCAGCACGATGGGTCCGTCGACCGTGTCCAGCGTGCGCTGGATGGCGGCGGAATCGTTGGCCGGGCCGCGCAGCGGGTTCACCGGGGTCAGTACCTCGTAGCCCTGCCCGCGCAGTCGCGCGGCGACGCCGTTCCAGCTGGTCGGGTCGGCGAACGCACCGTGCACCAGGACCACGGTCGGCCGCGGCGCGGCCCAGGCGGGCATCGCGACCGCCGCCGTCGCGACGATGGCGATGATCAGGCTCAGCAGAGCGGTACGCAGCGAGCGAATGGTGGTCATCGGTCTCCCTGTCCCGTCTCGTTCGGTTTTTCACGAATTCGAGCAGTTCGGCACGCATTTACGCAGCGCCGCACAGGTGGCACGAATGATCAGTGTAGCCGGGTGGGCCGGGCGCGAAACGGCGATTTCGCGCGGCGCGGTGCCGGGCCGCGGCGCCGTCCTCTTGCCACCACGACGCGGGAAGAGCAGGGTGAGGAACACCGGTGGCGCCACCGGGGCGCCGCCTCGAGCAGAGAGGGGGTGGCTCGTGTTCGCGCGATCCACCACTATTCAGGCGCGACCCTCCGCTATCGATGCCGGGATCGCGCATATGCGCGATGTCGTGCTGCCGGGCTTGCGGGAAATCCCCGGGTGTATCGGATTGTCGCTGCTGGTCGACCGGGACAACGGGCACTGTATCGCCACCAGCGCGTGGGAGTCCGAGGACGCGATGCGCGAGAGCAGGGAACAGGTCGGTCCGCTTCGCGACCGCGCACTCGCCACCTTCGGGGGTGGCGCACAGATCGAGGAATGGGAGATCGCGGGCCTGCATCGGGCCCATCACGCGGAGGAAGGCGCGTGCGTGCGCGCGACCTGGGTCAAAACCGATCCGAGCCGGCTCGATTCGGCCGTCGAGATCTACAAATCCGACACCCTGCCCGCCATGGAGGATCTGGAAGGGTTCTGCAGTGCGAGCCTGATGATCAACCGGAGGTCCGGTCGCGCGGTCTCGTGCACCAGTTACGACAGCGCTGCGGCGATGCGGGCCGGCCGTGAGCAGTCGGCGGCGCTGCGGGTCGACGCTGCCCGGCGGACCGGCGTCGAAGCTCTCGACGTGCGGGAGTTCGAGCTGGCACTCGCGCACCTGCGGGTTCCGGAAATGGCCTGACCGGCCTACCCCATCTCACCGGTGGTGAGGCCCATGCCTGCGGCGAGGTCGGTGAGCACCGCGTCGAACAGCACATCCGGGTCGCTCACCGGCATCGGGTAGTTACCGAACACTTCCAGCGTCACGTGGCCGTAGAGCCGCACCCAGACCGTCATCATCAGATACGCGACCCCGAGATCGAACTTCTCGGCCGGGAACTTCTGCTCCGATCCGGCGAGCAGCGCCAGCAGCTCGTTCTGGAACGCGATCAGATCGGTGCGCAGCGCGTCGGGAATCGAATCGGTCGGCGGGGTCGCCAGGTCGTAGGCCGCGAGCAACTTGCCCGCGGCTTCCAGGAACACCAGCCCGAACGCTTCGTCGAAACGGCGTACCGTACCCGGCCCGCCGGGCGTCGGCGAGGCGAAGACCAGCGTGAATTCATTGCGGTGTGCCAGCGCCCAGCGCCGGAACGCCCGGCAGATGGCGAACAACCGGACCACCCCGTCGTCGGGTAGTTCGGCCACCTGCGCACCGAGGTCGTCGGCCAGCCGGATACAGATATCGCGCCGTAACGCGACCAGCAACTCCTCCCGGGACGGGTAGTAGCGGTAGAGAGCGGGAGCGGTGATGCCGAGTTCCCGCGCGATCGCACGCAGGGTCAGCGCCTCCGCTCCCTGTGCGACCAGTAGCTCCAGCGCCACGCGCCGGATGTCCGCGTCGCTGACCGCGGGCATCCGGCCCCGCCGGGCGGGTGGTGTCATTCGTATGCGACCTGCCAGTTCTTGATTCCGTTCAGCCAACCCGACCGTAGCCGAACGGGTTCGGCGACCTGACGCAGGTTCGGCATCACATCGGCGATGGCGTTGAAGATCAGGTCCAGTTGCAGGCGGGCCAGGTTCGCACCGACGCAGTAGTGGGTGCCGGTGCCGCCGAAGCCGACGTGCGGGTTCGGGTTACGGGTGACGTCGAACTCGAACGGCTTGGTGAAGTGGTCCTCGTCGAAGTTGGCCGAGGCGTAGAACAAGCCCACCCGCTGTCCCTTGGCGATGGCCTGCCCGCCGATCTCGGTGTCCTGCAGGGTGGTCCGCTGGAACGCGATGACCGGGGTGGCCCAGCGCACGATCTCGTCGGGGGCGGTGCGCGGACGCTCGGCCCGGTACAGCTCCCACTGTTCCGGGTTGTCCACGAAGGCCTTCATCCCGTGCGTGGTGGCGTTCCGGGTGGTTTCGTTACCGGCCACCGCCAGCAGGATGACGAACCAGGCGAATTCCTCCGAGCTCAGCGCTTCGCCGTCGATATCGGCGCTGAGCAGCTGGCTGATGATGTCGTCGGCCGGGCAGCCGCGGCGCTCTTCGGCCAGGTTCCACGCGTACCCCATCACCTGCGCATTGGCCATTTTGTAACTGTCGGCGTATTCGGGGTCGTCGTAGCCCATCATCTGGTTCGACCACTCGAACAGCTTGCCGCGATCCTCCTGCGGCACGCCGAGCAGTTCGGCGATGGCCTGCAGCGGCAGCTCACACGCGACCTGCTGGACGAAATCTCCGCCGCCGGTCCGCTTGGCCTCGTGCACGATCCGTTCGGCCCGCTCGTGCAGGGCGTCGCGCAGGCTCTGCACGGCGCGCGGGGTGAAGCCACGGGAGATGATGCGGCGCAGTTTGTCGTGCTCGGGCGGGTCGGTGTTGACCAGCATCGCGCGCTGGATATCGATCTCCTCGCGGGCGATATCGCCGTTGAAGCGGATCACCGCGGTATTGGCGTGGGTGGAGAACACCTCGGAGTTCTTCGAGATCTCCTTGATGTGTTCGAGTTTGCTCACCACCCAGTAGCCGCCGTCGTCGAACCCGCTCACCCCGTTCGGCTGGTCGACCCACCACACCGGCGCAGTGCGGCGCAGTTCGGCCCATTCCTCGATGGGCAGCCGGGCCGCCAGCAGGTCGGGATCGGTGAAATCGAAGTCGTGGGAGAGGGATGCGGTCATGGAGCCTCCTTCGGAGCTGATACACATGCGGGCCGCGGAGGCCGAAGCGTTGGGGAGGTATCGCACCACGATGCCTCCTGCAGGAACCCTGTCCCCAGGAGTGAACCACACCACACCGCATTTGTGAACGGGTTTTAGTAAATATCGTTCACATAATCGTCCGGCCACGGGACACGCCCCCTTCGGCAACCATTTCGCTACGTTCGGTCACGGGCCCCGAATGCGCCGCCCGAACGGCGCACCGCACGCCATAATGAGTTCTTCGGCCCACAGCAACCGGGCAGCAGCGGTAGCCGCATGAGCAAGACTCCCGAACACCTCCGGAGGACTCAGCACATGACCACCATGGAAATGCCGCACGTCAGCGAATGCACAGTGAACAGCTGTTCCTACAACCACGAGGGATGCCACGCGTACGCCATCAACGTCACCGGGCACAACGGCAGCGCCGACTGCGGCACCTTCATACCCCTGGCGACCAAGGGCGGCCTCGACACCGTCACCAGCATGGTCGGCGCCTGCCAGCGCACCGACTGCACCCACAACACCGATCTCGAGTGCACCGCCGGGGAGATCCGGGTCGGGCCGGGCAGCACCGACCACACCGCCCACTGCATGACCTATACCCCGCGCTGAGGGCTCGACCGGTCACCGGCACGGCGCCGGTACGGATCAGCCGGTGGACACCACCGCGGCGCCCGCGCCGGCGGGCCCGGACCGGCCACACTCTTCTCCGTCGTGCGACGTGCCGCGGTCGGAGCTCCTGTAATACTTGCCCTGACGACACATCGCCGAGATCGGCAGGCGAGTGTCGGGCACGGAACAGGAGCGGTGTGTACAACGAGTTGGCAGCGGCGATGCGTCGCCTGACCGCCCAGCTCGCCGACAATATAGAACTGATGGGTGCCACCGACGCGCAGCGGATCCGCGATATCACCAACCCGCCCCTGAGCGCGTCGCACCTGCTTCCCGCGGCGGACGAAGCCACCGGTCTCCCCGGTCCGGCCGTCTCGGTGATCCATCGCGGACCCACTCCCGGGTCCACCGCCGCGGCGCCGAGATTTTTCGACAACGCCGTCGAAGCGGATGCGTACGGAATGAGGATCTGGGGCGCCACCCTCGAAGGCCTGAGCCCCGCGGAACGCCGGCTGCTCTACGACTACACCAAGGGTGACAGCACCGAGCTCAACGACTTCCTCAGGGCCGGCTTCCCGCTGTTGCCGAGATCGCGCGCGATGGCCGAGGGGTTGGACGACATCCTGCGCAGGCGAACCACCACCGAATGGGTTCGGGTAACGAAGACCATCCAGGCCGCCCGGCTCATCCCCGACCACCCGATCACCGCGGTACCTCCTGGCTACCGCGGCATATTCCGCGATTACGTCAGTACCTCGCTGTACCCCGGCGGCGTCGACGAACTGAAGAACGTCGAGCGCCGCGATACCGATGTGACCATCGACATTCCGCCCGGAGTGCCGGCTGTGTACATCGGAGATCTGTCCGCCACACCGGAGGAGAAAGAGCTGCTCGTCATGCGCGAACTGCCTTTCGATCTCACCGACCTGCAACCGGACGGCGACCGGTGGAAAGCAGCGGTGACCGTCCTGCCACCGTGAACCGTGGCCGCGTTCCTCTCGATCCCGGTTCCTCCGGCCGGGATCGGTGGCGTCGGCAGCGTCCAGCGGCCCGCGGACCTGCACACCGCCCCGCCGAACCGCAAGCCGGCGTGGAAAACCGGTTGAGCGCGGGGCCGGTGTGAGGCTTCATGGACAGCGATGAGCACACTGAAACAGCAGCGCCCCCGCAGTGCGCGGATCGTCGGTGACGGGTTGAAGTTGCACCGCCGATCGCTACGGTTGGACGGACGTGTCCACACCGTGATCTCGCTTCGCCCGGGTACCACCGCCCGGTTCAGCACCAATTACTTCCACGACACCTGGCATCTACTCTCCGACGACCACGGCAGCCGGCTGCTGGCCACCCTGCTGTGGGGCCTGTCCTATCAGGCGCGCCCGGCGACGGTGTTGCTGATCGATCGTCCCTTCCTCACTCCGACCCCCTTCGAGGCCGATCCCGCGGATCCGATTCTGCTCGTCCCGGGCTGGTGCACCCGTCTCACGCCGCGGGCGGTCCGGGAGTTGATGCGCCGGCTGCCGTTGCGCACCGCGCCGGAGGGCACTGTGCGCTGGCGCGCCCACGGGCTGGCCACGGCCGCCTACTCACCGCGCTGGGCGCCCCGGCGCGGCCGGACCGACCGGGTGAAGGGCGCGATTGTGGTAACCCCGGCCACCCCGGACGAATGCCGGGACTGGGCGCTCTACATCGCCGCCATGGACACCGGCGCCCACGGCACCGACTACACCTACCTCGACGATCACCACCGATGGGTCACCGGCGAGGTTCAGACCTTCCGCCGGTTCCACCATATGGTCGGTACCGCCGGGCAGGCCCGCCGGACGGTGCTGCGACGTGCCGACGCCGGCACCGACCCGAGTGCGCTGCGCCCCGAGATCTGGGAGGCCGCCGATATCCTCCGGGGCACGGCGCATCTGAAAATCGTGGAATGGCGGGATCGCCGGTGGCAGGTGGGCCGGCATGCCGCCGCGATGCTCACGCGAGCCGGTGTGCACGAGTTCGAGGACCTGCGCAGGATCGGCGCGGTGGAGGCATACCGGCGGATGCTGACGACCGGCTGCGCACCGGATACGCGCATGCTGTGGGCGATGGACTGCGCGATCTCCGGCGGCACCTACCGCCATCTCACCACCGCACGGAAACAGGAACTGACGACGGCACTGCACCGGCACCCTATTCCCGGCATCGCCGGTGTGCGCTCGGGCCGACGGGCCCGGCCTCCCCGTACCGGAGGACGCACGGTGGCCGACCGGCGCGGGCCGGCCACCGTGTTGCGATGAACGTGGGCCGCCCTACTTCGTGAGCCCCGCGTCGCCCCACACGCCGTTACCCGCCTGACTGCAACTCTCCATATTCCCGCCGACGAACAAGAAACTGATCGTCAGGTTCTGTACACCCGCCACCGGCACGTCCACCGTCGGGGATTGGCCCACTGGAACGTTGCCCGAGGAATAGATCGACTTTCCGTCGGCGACCACCTCGAACTGGAGCACCGATTGGGAATTCCCACCGTCGGCGATACCGATAGTCGAGCTGAACCGCGACCATTCACGATTCAGGTTGTAGGTGTGGCCCACCTCGGTATCGCAGCCGCTGAACTGCTGATAGATCGAATGCGGGTAGGAGACACCGTTGACCGATATCGTCCCGGTATATGCGGTTCCGGTGGTGGGCGACATATCGGCCAGGTACCGCTTGGGCAGCGGCGCGGGCGCCGGGGCCGGCGCCACCGGCGGTGCCGGGTTCTCGCTCGTCGTAATCGCTTGCGCGGTATCGGCTTCCGCGTCCGTGGAACCCGACCCGACGAGAAGGGTGACCACCAAACCGACGACGGCCAGCGCGATACCCGCCCCCGACACGAGCATTACCCCGCGCTCGGCGTCCCGGGCACTCTTGGGGGCCGCGGCGCCGGTCGCCGGCGAATGGGGGCGCGGGTTCGGCCCGCGAGTGGGTTCGGTTGGATTGGACACGCGCACACTCTTCTTCGACGAAACTCGACGGAGCCCGGCCGGGCGCCGCAGCAGAGATATACCACGCCGGGCGGGGTGATGGAATTGGAGCGCCGCGCCCGATTGTTCCGCCCGCCGGTGCGCGTTTCGAATTTCCGGTGCTCGGCGATGGGATTCCGAAAATGGCGGCGAGCGACATCATTTCATCGGTCCGGACCACATGGACCCCCAGGCACACCCCCGCCTCCGGGGTCGGCGGGCCGTAGCCACTCGACACGGTACGGTACGTACCGTACCTTAATGAGAATGACCGCCGACAATGCCTGGCCCGGCAACTTGGGAGTGGCCCAGGTCCGGTTCGCCCGGCCCACCGACCGACTCGACGAGGTGATCCGCTTCTACGTAGAAGGGCTCGGCCTGCACGAGCTCCACCGGTTCACCGGCCACGCCGGCTACGACGGGGTGATGCTCGGTCTCCCCGGCACCGGCTACCACCTGGAATTCACCACGCACAGCGACGGCAGCCCAGGTGATGCGCCGAGTAAGGAGAACCTGCTGGTGCTGTACTTCGAATCCGAGGCGCGGATGTCGGAGACCGTCATACGGCTCGGCGAATTCGGCGCCGAACCGGTTCCCACCGAGAACCCCTACTGGGCCGCCCAGGGAGCGCTGGCATTCCCGGACCCGGACGGCTGGCAGGTCGTGCTCGTCCCGCGGCCGGTGTTCTGATGCCGGGCCGCAGCCGCGACGAACGGATCGACACCGCGGTGCTGGCGGCCGCGCGAACCCTGCTCGATGCCAAGGGATACGCGGGCCTCACCATCGGCCAGGTCGCGGCGAGCGCCGGTATCCATCGTCCGGCCATCTATCGGCGCTGGCCGTCCAAGCGGCACCTGGTGGCCGAGGTGGTGGCCGATCTGCTCGGGCTCGAACCGACCCCGGACACCGGCGAGCTCCGCACCGATCTCACGCGCTCCATGCGGGACCTGGTGGCCGCCCTGCGTGACACCTCGCTGGGCCGGGTACTGCCGGCCCTGGTCGCCGACCTCGCCGCCGATCCGGAGCTGCGCGATCGGCTGTGGTCCACCGTGTTCGGTCCCCGCCGCGAGACCACAGCGCGCGCCCTGCGGGCAGCGATCGACCGCGGCGAGATCGACCCGGACACCGATATCGATTTCGTGCTCGACGCGGTCGCCGCACCGATCTACTTCCGGGCCCTGTTCGGACATCTCCCGCTGTCCGACGAACTGGCCGACCGATCGGTGGACACCGTGCTCGAGGCGATCCGGCGCCCCCGGTGACATTCGGCTGCCGCGCCGGGTGGAGATGCGTCACACCGTGCCGTTGATCACCGGGCCGGAATGAAACAGGGGGTACGGTAGGATCGCTTCAGTACCCGCGCCCGATGCGCACACACGTACTCTCCGTCGCGGATCACCAGCCTTTCGCGTCGGGACCCGCGACGCCGCCACCTCGAGTAGGCGCGGACAGACGGTCCGAACGGACGTCGCGGTATCACCTCCGATGCCGAAAGGCGCTCATACCTTCATGCCTGCCAACACTGCTGCCGCGCAGACGTTCACCGACCTCGGCGTTCCGGCCGATATCGTCACGAAACTCGCCGCCGGCGGTATCACCGAACCCTTCCCCATCCAGAACGCCTCCCTGCCCGACACCCTCGCCGGACGCGATGTCCTCGGCCGTGGGAAGACGGGCAGCGGAAAGACCCTGGCCTTCGGTATCCCGGTGGTCGCGCTGCTCGCCGGCGCGACGCGCACCCCCGGGCGGCCCACCGGGCTGATCCTGGCGCCCACCCGGGAACTCGCGACCCAGATCGCCGCGACCGTCGCGCCACTGGCCGAGGTGTGCGGACTGCGGGTCACCACCGTTTTCGGCGGGGTTCCGGTGAACCGACAGATCAAAGCCCTGAAACAGGGCGTCGATATCGTCGTCGCCTGCCCCGGCCGGCTCGAGGACCTGATGCAGCAGCGGGCGCTCTCGCTGGACGCCGTGCGCATCACGGTGCTCGACGAGGCCGACCATATGGCCGACCTCGGCTTCCTGCCGGGCGTCATCCGGATCCTCACGGCCACACCGCGCGACGGCCAGCGGCTGCTGTTCTCGGCGACGCTGGACAACGGCGTCGGCAAACTGGTCGACCGTTTCATGCACACGCCGATCTCGCATTCGGTCGACGAGGCCGCCGCGCCGCCGCCGAAGATGACCCATCACATCTTCGAGGTCGACGGGGCCGCGGCGAAGAAGGAACTCGTGCGCGCGCTCGCCGCGGGCAGTGGGCGCCGCATCCTTTTCATGCGCACCAAACATCACGCCCGCCGGCTCGCCGGTGAACTGACCCGCGCGGGTATAGCCGCCGTCGACCTGCACGGCAATCTCTCCCAGCCCGCGCGTGACCGCAACCTCGCCGCCTTCGCCGCGGGTACCGCCAAGGTCATGGTCGCGACGGATATCGCCGCGCGCGGTATCCACGTGGACGATCTCGAACTGGTGGTGCACGTCGACCCGCCCGCCGAACACAAGGCGTACCTGCACCGGTCCGGCCGCACGGCCCGCGCGGGCACCGAGGGCACCGTGGTGACGCTGGTGCTGCCCGAACAGCGCAAGGACGTGGCGGCCCTGCTGCGCAAGGCCGGTATCGAGGCGCGGCCGCGCCCGGTGACCATCAATTCCCCGATCCTCGACGATCTCGCGGACCGGACGGCGCTCACCGAACCCGCACCGGCCCACCCGGCAGTCACCACAGCCGAGCCGAGCCCCTCACGCGGGGCCACCGGCGGTTCCCGCAACGGCCGGCGCGGCTCACGCGGCCGCCGCAGCGGCGCGAGTGGGCACGCGGAGGCCGTGCGCTCCGACGCGCGCGATACGACAACCCCGCGAGGTGGAGAGCGCGGCCGCGCGGAGAACACCGCGAAACGGTCGCGGCAGGGTGAACGCTCCGGTGCC
>NZ_BAGJ01000080.1 GCF_000308775.1 Nocardia testacea NBRC 100365 | reverse complement strand
CGGTCCCCGGAGCACCGCTGCCCCCGGCGCCGATGCCGGCGGCGGCTCCCGGAATCCCGCCCGCATCCGAGGACGGATACCCGGCATCCGGAGCGGCACCGGCCGCCGAGGAGGCCGGACCGGTCGAGGAAGCACCGCCGGGCACACTGCGGGTCGGCGACCTCGAGATGAGCCTGCCGTTCGATACGCGGGATCTCAATGCCGGTGCCGACCGGGCCCAGGAGCAGCTGACGGCCTTCCTCGACTCGTCCGGCATCGAGCGCGGCCGGGCCGACCGGGTCGCGGCCCAGGCCATGAGTTCGGGCCTGATCGGCGCCGGGATCGGCGCCGCGGCCGCGGCACCGGTGGCCATCCCGTTCGCGATGCTCGGCGCCGCCGCGGGTTTCGTCGTCGGCCTCCCCTTCCTCCCCACCGGACTCGTCGTCGGCCCCGTCCTCGGCGCGACCATCGCCTACGGAGTGGTCACGGTGCCGGCCGTGATCGCCGGAGCGGCGCTGGGCGCCGCGTACGGGGCGACCGACGGTTTCACCACCCAACCGTTCGGTCCGCTGCCGCCGCTGTAACGAGGTATCCACGGAGGGCTCGGATCGGGCGGCAACGGTTCTCCGGAGCCTCACCCCGGCGAGCACCCGAGCGGAACCGGTCGGTGGAACGGCCCGCGCCGGCGCCGGGCATCGCAGAGCGGGAAGACGAACCGGTTCGGCGCCGAACGACGGCGGCGGCCGGCAGGTGTGAGCCTGCGGACCGCTGTGTCGACGACCCCTGGCGAACCACGGGACAACCACTACACCACCACCCGGAAACCCGGGTCTACCTGTTATCGCAAGGAGGCTGAACGTGTCGGACCCATCCATGCCGCGCTCCGGAACGAATGTCTGGCAAACCGACAAATTCCCGGAGAAAGGCGACCATGGGTAAGCACAGGGCAACCGGTCCGTCCCGGCGTGCTGCCGGCTCGGTCGTCGCGGCGGGTGCTATCCCGCTCATCGCGACACTGATCGGCGCCGGCACCGCCAATGCCGAGGTACTCCCCGCTCCACCCGCGTCATCCCCGATCCCCGCCGCGCTACCGGCGCCGATCCGGGCCCCGATCGCCGCGGATCCGTTCGGTGCGGCCACCGGCACCGTGCAGGAGGCGGCGCGGGTCGCGGTCCAGTCGGCCACCGATACGATCACCGCCGCCACGGCCCCGTTCACCCATGCCGCACCGGCGGTCCCCCCGGTCCTGCGGCCGGCCGTGATCGCGGACCCGGCCATGCCGGCCCCGGCGACGCGGCCGGTGCCCAACCACGCCTACCTCGCACCGCAGGGTGAGCTGCACGCGCCCGCACCGGTCGCGCCGGTCGCGCCGATCGAGGCGCCACCGGGCAAACTGCGCATCGGGAATGTCGAGATGGACGCGCCGTTCGATGTGCGCGATATCAACACCGGCGCCGCGCAGACCGAGGCACAGCTGGCGACCTTCCTGGATTCGGTCGGCGTCGAACGCAGCCGCTCGGACAAGATCGCCGCGCAGACCCTGGGCTCGGCGGCCATCGGCGCCTCGGTCGCCAATACGCTCGCTTCACCCCTCGCCGGCACCTCGGCCATGGTCGGCGCCGTCGCCGGCTTCATCTCCGGGATCCCGTTCCTGCCGATCGGGCTCCTCATCGGGCCGGTCCTGGGCGCGGCCATCGGTTACGCGGTGATCGCCGCGCCGGCAGCCGCCGCCGGCGCGGCCATCGGCGGCGCGATCGGCGCGGCGGACGGTTTCGCCGCCGCCCCGTACGGCACCCCGCCGGCGCTGTGATCGAGGGTGGCCGGCGGCCCACTCGCCGCCGGCCACCGTCACCGGTCGTCGGTCGGCGTACCGGCCGGGCGTTCACCTCTGCCCACCACGAAGGCGATCACACCCATCAGCAACAGCACCCCGGCGCCGACCGCGATGGACGCGTGCGCACCGCTGACGAAGGACTCCCGCGCCGCGGCCAGCAGGCCCGAATCGGCCGCGTAGCGCTGGATCGTCTCGCCCAGGGTCGGCGCGAACTCACCGCCGGAGCGGAAGACGAGCGCCGCGAGCGAGCCCAGCAGGGCCAGCCCCAGGGCATTGCCGAGTTCGAAACTGGTTTCGGAGATGCCGACCGCCGAACCGGCCCGTTCCGACGGGACCGAGGCCACCGCCACCTCCGAGACCAGCGTGAACACGATTCCGTAGCCGATACCGGCGATCGCCGACCCCGCCACGTACCAGCCCGCGCCGCCGTCGGCGCCGATACCGAGCACCAGCAGATTGCCGAGTGCGGCCGTCACCAACGCCGTGACGAACGCTCGCCGCACACCGAGCAGCCGGCCCACCGGCGAACCGCTCGCCGAGAAGATGAACACGGTGATCGCCATCGGGATGCCGAGGACGGCCGCCTGCAAGGGGTCTCGTCCGGTCACCGACTGCAACCAGATACTGCTCAGATAGCTGAGCCCGGCCAGCGACATCATGGCGGCGGTACTCGACCCGATGGCGACCGAGAACCGGGCCCGGGTGAACAGCGACAGATCGACCAGCGGGTCGGCCAGCCGCCGCTGCCGGCGGATGAACAGGGTCAGCACCGCCGCGCCGAGGAACGCACTGGCGAGGGCCTGGACATCGGGACCGTGCTCGGCGACGTGCTTCACCGCGTACACCGCCGGCAGGATGCCGCCGATGGACAGTGCCACGCTGGGCAGGTCGAGCCGTCCCAGCGCGGCGGTCCGGTGCTCGGGCAGCAGCAGCGGGGCGAAGGCGAGCAGCACCAGCAGGACCGGCACATTGATCAGGAACACCGAACCCCACGAGAAGTGGTGCAGCAGGATACCGCCGATGATCGGCCCCACGGCCGAGCCACCCGCGAAGAACGCCGTCCAGATCCCGATGGCGGTCGAACGCCGCCGCGGGTCCGGGAAGAGGTCGGAGATGAGCGCCAGACTCGACGGGAGCAGGGTGGCCCCACCGATCCCCATCAGGGCACGGGCCGCGATCAGCACCCCGGCACTGGGCGCGAACGCCGCGATCGCCGAGGCGGTACCGAATACGGTCGCACCCGCGAGCAGGATGGTACGGCGGCCGAACCGGTCACCCAGGTTGCCCATGGTGATCAGCAGACCGGCGATGAGGAACCCGTAGATATCGAGGATCCACAATTGTTGCGCGGCGGTCGGGTCGAGGTCGGCGGTGAGGGTGGGCAGCGCCAGGAACAACACCGACATATCCATGGACACCAGCAGCACCGGCAGCAGGAGTACGGCCAGACCGAACCAGGCACGCCGCCCGCCGCTCGTATCCGGTGCGGCCCGCGCCGCCTCCACGTTCGTCATCCAGGTTCCTTCCGGGTCGTCGGTTCACCCAGTCGTAACACGGGTCACCGGGGCCGCTGTTCCGGGCCGGGCCGGCGAGCGGCGATGATCACCGCCACCCCGGCGCGCGCGGTGCGCGGCGGCCGTGTTTCGATCCGACGGTGAGCGCCGATATCGCCGTCTGCGGGCTCGGGCCGGCCGGGCGCGCGCTCGCCCACCGCTGTCTGGCCCGCGGAATGACCGTGCTCGTCGTGGACCCCAATCCCCGGCGGGTCTGGCGGGCGACCTATGCCGCCTGGTCCGATGAACTCCCCGCCTGGCTCGACGACTCGGTCGTCGCCGCCACTGTCGCGCGACCGCGTGCGCACGGCCTGCGCGATCACAGCATCGCGCGCGCGTACTCCGTCCTCGACACCGCCCTGCTGCAGCAGTCGCTCGACCTCACCGGTGCCACGGTGGTCCCGGGACGGGTGGTGGCGCTCGACCGGCGCACGGTCACGCTCGACAGCGGCCGGATCCTGCGCGCCGACCGGGTCGTCGACGCACGCGGATTGCGGCGCCGGCCGGGCCGCGCCGAGCAGACCGCCTACGGCCTGAAACTGACTCGCGACGCCACCTCCGAACCCGCACTGTTCATGGACTGGCGACCCGACAACGGCGCCGCCCCGGGCGATCCTGCCTCGTTCCTCTACGCGGTCCCGCTGGGCGCCGAAACCGTGCTATACGAGGAGACCTGCCTGGTGGGCGACCCCGCCCTCACCCAGGAGGAACTCGCGCGCCGCCTGCACCGCAGGCTGCGGGCCCGGCGCATCCCCACGGCCGGCGACGAACCGGTCGAGCGGGTGCGCTTCCCGGTTACCGGCGGCAGGCCCGGAGCCGGCCGGTTCGGCGCGGCGGGCGGATACCTCCACCCCGCCACCGGCTACAGCGTCGCGGCCACGCTGTCGGCGGCCGAGTCGGTCGCGGCCGGCGGCTCGGGCTGGACCGGCGCGGCGCGCACGGTCCATCGGCTCCGGCAGGCCGGGCTCCGGGCGTTGCTGGCCCTGCCACCGACCGAGATCCCGCGTTTCTTCGACGCATTCTTCGACCTCGATATCGAACTGCAACGCGCCTATCTCTCCCGGCGTGACGACCCGGTCGGCATGCTCACCGCCATGTCCGGGCTGTTTTTCGGGCTGCCGGGCTCCGTGCGGGTCCGGCTGGCGGCGGCGACACTCGGGCTGCGCCCGCTCTCGCCCCGGGGGTCCGGTTCGGTCATCATGGAGTGATGCGGTCAATCTGGAAAGGCTCGATCGCGTTCGGGCTGGTGAACGTCCCCGTGAAGGTCTACACCGCCACAGAGGACCACGACATCAAATTCCATCAGGTCCACGCCGCGGACGGCGGCCGGATCAAATACGACCGCGTGTGTACGATATGCGGGAAATCCGTCGCATTCGCCGATATCGATAAACAATACGAATCACCGGAAGGGGAGAAAGTCGTCCTCACCGACGACGATTTCGCCAAACTTCCGGTGGCCGAGAAACACGAGATCCCGGTTCTGCAATTCGTACCGTCGGATCAGATCGACCCCATCCTGTACGACAAGACCTACTATCTGGAACCGGATTCGAACACGCCCAAGGCCTACGTGCTGCTCGCCGCCACTCTCGAGCGCATCGACCGGACCGCGCTCGTGCACTTCACGCTGCGTCAGAAGACCAGGCTCGCGGCCATGCGGGTACGTGAGGGCATGTTGGTGCTGCAGACCCTGCTGTGGCCCGACGAGGTGCGCGCGGTCTCCTTCGAATCGCTGGAGGAAGCCGGCACGCCGCGGCCCCAGGAGATCAAGATGGCCGAGACGCTGGTCGAATCCATGTCCGATGATTTCGACCCCGACCAGTACACCGACGAATATCAGGTCGAGTTGCAGCGGCTGCTGGACGAGGCCGTCGCCCGCGGCGACGGGAAGGCGCCCGAACGCCCCGAGGCGGCCGCCGCGGAGTCCGATGCCGAGGTGGTGGATCTGGTGGCCGCGCTGCAGCGCAGCCTGGAGGCCAGCGGAGCGGGCGGGGCCAAGGAATCCACGAAAGCGCGGAAGTCGCAGCCGCGGAAATCGCAACCCCGGAAAACCGCGGAGCCGAAGACCCGGAAAACGGCTCAGAAGCGAACCCGTAAGGGCGCGTGAACGGATCACACTGCCTGAATGAACCAGTCCAGCCGGCCCTCCGGGCCCGCACCGGTGTGGTGATAGTGGAATCCGAGCCGGTGGGCCAGCGCGGTCGCCGCCTGGTTGTCCGGGTCTATCCGCAGTACCGCCTCGTCGGCCAGATCGTGCCGGGCCAGATAGCGGCAGGCCAGCACGACACTGCGGCCGGCGACACCCCGGCCCCGCCACGGCGCGTAGATGCCGTACGCGATATCGGCCTGACGTTTCGCGAGGAATTCCTGTTCCACGGCGAGGTCCAGGGTGCCGGCCAGCGTATGGCTCGCCAGGTCCACCACACCGAAGGTCTTGCACGGGCCGTCCTGCGCCCACTGGTCGGCGCAACGTTCGAAATCGGCCACGACATTCGGGGTTCCGGGTCCCGGGGTTCGACGCACCGATTCCCGGTCCTGGGCAGCCAGATGCGCGGCGGCGTCGGCCACCTCGATCGGCCGTAGCCCGATCACCCCATCCGATATCAGCACGCGATCATGATCTGCACATCCGGCCGCGTTCGACAAGCCTCGGCCGCGGCGCGCCGCGAACGAAAACCCAGGTAGCGCATATTGTGACAGCGAAGCCCACAATGGGCGACAACCGACTTCGCGGACACGCCCGGCAGATATCGCCGCGGTTGTCCGCCGCGGGCATACTCGGCCTATGACCGCACACGAAGACGATCCGCACCGGCTCGTATCCGCTGCCGTCGTAGTGGGTGTCGACGGTACTGCCGCCGCGCATTCGGCAATCCGCTGGGGAGCGACGGTGGCGGCCCGGCGCGGCCGCCGCCTGATCCTCGCCTATGGAATGAACTCCACGCCGGCCAAGACCTGGCTGGTCGCCTATCAGCCCATGGTCGACGAGGCGGTGCAGACGCTGAAGACCCACGGCGAGCAGGTCCTGGCGACCGGCGCCCAGGTGGCGAGGGAGGCCGCGCCGGGAGTGGAGGCCGACACCCTGCTCTCCGAGCAGAGCCCCGCGAAGATGCTGATCGGACTGTCCGAAACGGCGCATATGGTGGTTCTCGGGTCGCGCCGCGGTGGCGCGGTCTCGCATCTGGGGTCGACCATCCTGGCGGTCGCCGCGCACGGCCGCGGCACGATCGTCGCGATCCGCGAGAACGGGGAGGAGATCACCAGCGGTCCGGTGGTCGTCGGGGTCGACGGCAGCCCGGTCAGCGACACCGCGGTCGCCGCCGCCTTCGCCGAAGCCGCCGAACGCGAAACCGACCTTGTCGCCGTCCACACCTGGAGCGATCTGACCTTCACCGAATTCGCGAGCACCGGTTTGATCGAGATCCCGGCCGAGGATCTGCAGACCGCCGAACAGGCGGTACTGGCCGAACGGCTGGCGGGCTGGCAGCAGCGCTATCCCGAGGTCACCGTGCAGCGCGAGGTGTACCCGTCCACCCCGGCACAGCATCTGCGCGAATGGTCAGAACGCGCGCAGCTCGTCGTGGTCGGCAGCCGGGGGCGCGGCGGGTTCCGCGGGTTGCTGCTCGGGTCGACCAGTCAGTCGCTCATCCAGCACTCCGCATGCCCGGTCATGATCACCCGGTCGGCCTGACGCGCCACCGCCGATCCGGCGGAGCGCGCCGCGGCGCTCAGCCCGTCAACTCCGCCAGCAGCGCGCGGGTGCGGCGCCCTTCCGCCCCGCCGGCGAAAACCGACGCCACGAATTCGGTGGCTCCCGCGTCGAAGACGTCACGGACGCGGGCCGCCACCTGCTCCTCGGAGCCGATGATCGCCAGATCCGCGGGCCCGGCCGCCCCTTCGCGGTCCATCATCGCCCGATACGAGGGCAGGGTGTCGTAGACGGCGAAGGTGCCGGCCGCCCGCTCTCGGGCACTGTCGACATCATCGGTCACCAGCACGGGAAGCGAGCACACGATGCGCGCGGGTGGCCGGCCCGCCTCGGTGGCGGCGGCGCCGATCGTCGGGGCGATATGGTCGCGAATGGTGGCCGGACCGGTCATCCACAGCACGGTGCCGTCGGCGCGCCGGCCCGCCAGCCGCAGCATCTGGGTACCGAGAGCGGCGAGCAGCACGGGAATCCGGCCCTCGTCCGGAATCCCGAGTTCCAGATTCCCGCTCAGCGTTTCACCGTTGTAGGAGACCGGCTGCCGTTGCAGCAGCGGGCCCAGCACCGCGAGATATTCGCGCATATGACGAGCCGGTCGCTCGAACCCGTAGCCGTACATATTCTCGATGACCACCCGGTGCGACAGGCCGATACCGAGGGTGAGCCGGTCCGGGCCCACCGCGAGCGCCGTGGTCCGGGCCTGCTGGGCCAGTGCGCCGGGGTGGCGCGGATACGTCGGCACCACCGCGGTACCGAGCTCGATACCGGGTACCCGGCTGCCCGCCACCGCGAGCGCGGTGAGCGCGTCGACGCCGAAGATATGCGAGAGCCAGGCCGAGGCGAACCCCTCCTCGGCGACCTCGCGCAGATCGTCGGCGAGCAGGCGCAACGCGTCGGCTCCGGACCGTTCACCGAGCAGAATCCCGATACGCACGGCGTGCCTCCTCGTCGAGTGGTCGGATCGGCTCTCCGGAGGAACCCGCGGCTCCTCCGGACGTCGAGCCTACCTCCGCCTCCAGTGGATTCTCCGACGCCGCGACGTCGCGCCGACGCGCCCGCGACATACTCGACCGGCGCCCCGCGGCGGGGCATGCTGGGAGCATGGACGAGTTTGCGAGCTGGCGGTCGAGCGGAGCGCGTTTCACCCATCGCGGACACCAGATCTTCTGGCGCGCCGGTGGTACCGGATCGTCCGGGACCCTATTGTGCCTACACGGTTTTCCCACCGCGTCCTGGGACTGGCACGCCCTGTGGCCGGAGCTGTGCGAGCAGTTCGAGCGGGTCCTCGCTCCGGATCTGATCGGCTTCGGCTGGTCGGCCAAACCGCAACACTACGACTACACGATCGGTGACCAGGCCGACCTCGCCGAACAACTGCTCCGGGAACAGGGCGTGCAGGGCTTCCACATCCTGGCCCACGACTACGGCGATACGGTGGCCCAGGAAATGCTGGCCCGGGATGCCGAGCGCCGGGCCGCCGGCGACCGGTCCCTGGTGATCGAATCGGTCTGTCTGCTCAACGGCGGCCTGTTCCCCGAGGCCCATCGGCCCCGGCCCATCCAGAACCTGCTCGCGAGCCCGCTGGGTCCGCTGGTCGGCCGGTTCGGGAACGAGAAGACCTTCGCCCACAGCCTGGGCTCGGTGTTCGCCGCGGAGTCGCGGCCGGACGAGGAGCAGATGCACCAGTTCTGGATGCTGTGGTGCAGTAAGCACGGAAAGCGCAACGGCCACAAACTCATGGGCTATATGGCCGAGCGGCGCGCACACCGGCAGCGCTGGGTCGGCGCGCTGATCCGCCCGCAAGTGCCGGTCCGGCTGATCGACGGCCTGCGCGACCCGGTCTCGGGCGAGCGTATGGTGCGCCGATATCGCCAGCTGGTCGCCGAGCCCGATGTGGTGGAACTTCCCGATGTGGGGCACTATCCGCAGCTCGAGGCGCCGACCGAGACCTTGCGTGCCTTCCGCGAGTTCCTCGCGTCCCGCGTGGGATAGCGCCCGGACTTCACCCGCTGATCGGCCCGCGAGTACGGCCGGGCACTTCCGCGCGGCGGGAGCGGGTGCGCGAAGCGCTTGCGCCGCAACCGGTCACCCGCGCGGTGACCGGGGAAAGCAATCCGGTCCGCGGCCGGCGAATGATAGCGTCGCCTCCGCGCCCCACCGGCGCTCCGACTCCGCTCTCCGCCGCTTCGGGTCGTCGGCCCGCAGTGCCGAATCGATGAGGTGCCTCGATTGCTCGAAACGGGCTCCGTTTCCGATCCCGGCCGGCACACCCAAGGGCTGCCGGAGTGGGTCACCACGCGGGACGGCCGGCGGTTGCATGCCATGGTTCTGCCCGGACCACCGGGGACGACAGCGCCTACCGTCGTTTTCGAGGCGGGCGCCGCGGCGACCCGTTCGTCGTGGGGTCTGGTGCAGCCCGCGACCGGCCGGTTCGCCCGGTCCGTGGTCTATGACCGGGCCGGGCTGGGCCGCAGCCCGGCCGATCCCGCCGGCCGCGCCCTGGATCGGATGGCCGACGACCTGGTGGATGTTCTCGACCATTTCGGACCGGGTCCATTCGTCCTGGTCGGGCACAGCGCCGGTGGCGTCATCGCCCGGCTCGCCACGTCGAGGCGCCCGGCACGGATCAGCGGACTCGTGCTGGTCGATCCCACCGATGAGGCGGCCGACCTGTTGTTCGGTGCGGCCTTCCGCCGGGCGGAGCGCATCTCCCTGGCGGTGAACGGAGTCCTCGCGCGGCTCGGGTTGCTCGGGCTGATGTATCGCTCGATGCTGAACGCGGTCCCCGCCGATGTCCGCCGCGATATGGAACAAGAGGCGTTCACCCCGGGCATCGTCGGCACCCAGGCGGTCCAGGCCCGCACCTTCCTCGACGACCTCGCCACCTGGCGCGACGATCCGCCCGAGCTCGGCGCTGTCCCGGTCACGGTGATCTCCGGCGGCCGTGCCGGTGCCGGGATGACCACCCGGATCCGCGCCGCGGCCAATGCCGCCCACGCCCACCGGGCCGCGGTATCGGCCGCCGGCCGCCATGTGCTCGCCCCGGGGTCCGGCCACTATGTCCCCATCACCGAACCCGAAGTGGTGGTCGCGGAGATCCGGCGCCTCACCGGCGCCTGAGCGGTTCCCGGCGGGGTTCGACCGCTCAACCGGTGATGATCCGCGCCAGTGCGGCGTCGGAGGCGGCCAGCGCGGCACGGTCGTAGGTGGAGGTGGTCGCCAGCAGTTCCACGGCGCCCGTCCGGTCGGCGAGCTGCTCGATCCGGCGCCGCACGGTCTGCGGCGTGCCCGCGATCGAGTGCCGGACGACCGCTTCGGATCCAAGGACGGCCTGCTCGTCACCTATCTCGAAGACCGCGACCGCCGCTGGCGGGCACGCATCGACACCCACCTCGCCGCCGAGACCGACCCTCTCCAGCGACTACTGGCGCCCTTCGACGTACTCCCGGAA
>NZ_BAGJ01000081.1 GCF_000308775.1 Nocardia testacea NBRC 100365 | reverse complement strand
GCACGCCCGACTGGACGGCTCCCTGCGCCGCGTCCGCCACGGGGTTCCGGCTGTCCCCGGCCGGTGCGGCGGTGCCGGCGTCGCGCTTGACCAGGCCGCGCAGCAGCAGCGGCCGGACGACCTCGCCGGCCAGCACGCCGAGCAGCAGATAGAGGAACAGCGCCGCCCACAGGAATCCGGGCCAGGTCAACCAGCGCCAGTCGGCCCGGTCCACCTCGGCGAGCATCACGCCGAACGCACCACACATCGCGATCGCGCCGGCCCCGAGGACGATACCGCCGGGTATCCGCCAGCGAGATCCGTCCCGCGTGGTGTCGCGAACGAGCCGCCGCCACAGGTACCAGTGCAGCCCGGCGATCAGCCACGCCACGGCCAGTCCTGTGAGCACGGAAACTACTACCACGGAGGATGCCTCTCCCGACCGATTGATTGTGCGGCTGATGAATCTACCCCTCGCCGCCCCGCCCGCCGTGGCCCCCGCACCCGTTACCGCGCCCCGCGGTGGCATGTGCACCGGCGTGGCCGATCCGGCAACCGGGGATCACTCCATGTCGCCGTGAGTATCGGGTCGTTCAGCATCGCACCGGCATTCGCGCTGCGGCAGGACAGCGCCGGCCGCCGGTGTCACACCGACCCGGTGACCCCCAGCCCGCCCAGCCCCGACGGTGGAAGTTCCCCGTCCTGCCGCCCGGCCAGTAGCCGTTTCAAGATCTTTCCCGTTTCCCCTCGCGGCAGCGCCGACATGAAGGTCACATCCCGGGGGACCGAGAACCGGCTCAGCCGATGCCGGATATAGGTGCGCACCATATCCGAGTCCAGGCCCGCCCCTTCGTGTTTCACCACGAACGCCGCGAGCCGCTGGCCGAATTCGGGATCCGGTACACCCACCACGGCGACTTCGCTGACCTGGGGCAGATGTGCCAATGCCTCCTCCACGGGGCGCGGGAAGACGTTCTCGCCGCCGGAGATGATCATCTCGTCGTCCCGGCCGGCGATGAACAAACGGCCGTTGACGTCGAAATATCCGAGATCCCCGGTGTCGAGCATGCCGTGCGCCTCGTCGGGTGGCGCGGAATTGACGTAGCCGTCGAACAGCATGTGGTTGCCGACGAAGATATGCCCGGTGGCACCGATCGGCACCGGTTTGTGGTCGGGTCCGAGCACCGAGACGCGGGTGCCCAGCGGCGGCCGCCCGGCGGTCGTGGGCGCGAAGCGCAGATCGGCGGGGGTGGCGATGGTCGCCCAGGAGACCTCGGTGGATCCGTAGACGTTGTAGAGGATATCGCCGTAGGCGTCCATGAACCGCAACACCGTCGCCCCCGCCAGCGGTGCCCCGCAACTGATCACCTGGCGCAGACTGGAGGTGTCGTAGCGGGCACGTACCGCCGGCGGCAGATCGAGGATTCGATTCACCATGGTGGGCACCACGATCATGGTGGTCACCCGGTGTTCGGCGACCGCGCGCAGGCAATCCTCGGCATCGAATCGTTCCGGCAGCACCACCGTGCACCGCAGCGCGGTACTCAGCTGCAATCCGGCCAGCCCCCAGGTGTGGAAGAGCGGCGCCGGGATGAGCATCGTCGATTCCATCTCCATCGGGATCCGCGACAGCAGCGCGGCGATGGTGCCGAATCCCTTGGGGTGGGGCCGCCGCGCCCCCTTCGGGATTCCGCTGGTACCCGAGGTGAGCACGATCAACCGGCCGGGGTGCGCGGGCCGGCGGAACTCCGTCTCGCCCTGCTCGATCAGATCCTCGAGGGTGTACCGCCCGGGGACGGGCGGCCGCTGGTCGGTGTTGAACCGGGGCAGGTCGTCGTGCAGGTACTGCACCAGTTGTTCGAGGTCGCCGTCGACGAACAGGGCCGAGAGCCGGTGCCGCTGCACGATCTGCTCGATGGTGCGCGCGGACAGCCCGGCATTGAGCAGTGCGACGTCCACTCCGAGTTTGCCGGCGGCCACCATGGTTTCGACCATTCCGGCGTGATTGCGGGACAGCAGTCCGATCGCGTCGCCCGCGCCGAGTCCCACCGCCGCCATCGCTCCGGCCAGAGTGGTGCTGCGCCGGTCCATCTCGGCGAAGGTGCGCGACCCCCGATCGTCGATCACGGCGGGCCGGGCCGGTGCGTACGCGGCGCCGGCCGCGTATCCTCCCGCCAGGTTGAATCCCCATTTGTTCAGTGACAGCAGCTGTTTCATCACCGCGTTGGGCCGGGTGCGCACCACACCGCTGACGGTGACCTGACGCAGCACCTCGAGTTGGCGGCGTACCAGCGAACCCTCCCCGTTGACCACCGTCGACGTCCGCGCGCCGCGCAGGATATCGGCGATCCGGCGCAGGCCTTTGGCGGTCCAGTCCTGGATCGCCGAATTCGACAGTTCGGTGAGGTGCCGATGCACCCGCCCCGGCGCGAAGAAGGTGATAGATACCGTGCTGCGGTCGCCTTCGCCGTACATCCGCAGCGCCGCGAAACTGCCGATCTCCGGTGCGTGCAATTCCAAGCTCTCGTACCACCGGCCGGTGACCACGCGCACGCGCAACACCCGGATACCGGCCTCCGGGGTGCCGAGCCGGAATTCGAACACCGGTTCCGCGCCGGGCAGGTCCAGCCTGGAGCAGGCGCCGATACCGGTGAACACCCGCGGATAGGTCTGCGGGTCGAGGAGCATATCCCAGACAGCGGCACGCGCTGCGGGAATCTCCGCGACCATATCGATGACGTCGGTGACCAACTCCCGCTACTTCTCGTCGGCCCGCAACGAACAACTGGGTCGGCGGGGTTACCCATCTGTAATGTCCCTCACAATAGCTCGGCGCCATAGTTGTTACCAGCGAGTAGCAATGGTCTGTGACAGGTCACGAAGGGGTTTGCCCGGCGTTCACCCGCAGGTGCCGATCCCGCCGTTGGAGCTTGTCCAAGCCGGCCGGTCACCCCGGTGTGAGAACTCCCAGCGACCACTCACTCCACCGGTACAGCTGTTGTGCGCGAACTACATTCGGCCGCGTACCCCTCGTCCGCGATCCGGAGGACCACGATGCACCAGACCCGACGCCGGGTGGCCATCACCCACATCGACGAAATTCTCGACTATTTCGGCAAATGCGCCTCCTGCGGATATCCGGCCCGCGCCGAATCCACCCGGCGCGTCTTCGACAACGGCGAGATCGAAACCCTCGTCATCGCCAGTTGCTCGCTGCCGTGCGGCTGGTCCGACCGGGTATCGCCCACGAGGATGACCGGCCCCGCGGCCTGACCCACGGGATGCCGCCCACGGCCGCCACCGCACCGGTGCGGCACGATGATGCCCATGGAACTGCGAATCTTCACCGAACCACAGCAGGGCGCCGACTACCCGACGTTGCTGAGCGTGGCCCGCGCCGCCGAGGAGCTCGGCTTCGGGGCATTCTTCCGTTCCGACCACTATCTGCACATGGGTTCGGTCGACGGCCTGCCCGGCCCCACCGATGCCTGGATCACGCTGGCCGGCCTGGCCCGGGAGACCAGCCGGATCCGCCTCGGCACCCTGGTCACCGCCGCCACCTTCCGGCTGCCG
This sequence comes from Nocardia testacea NBRC 100365, assembly GCF_000308775.1. GTDB lineage: Bacteria > Actinomycetota > Actinomycetes > Mycobacteriales > Mycobacteriaceae > Nocardia > Nocardia testacea. Next base: position 31,184 of record NZ_BAGJ01000081.1, on the reverse strand, counting down.
GGTCCGCTGGCCATCCAGGTGGCCCAGGTCGATCAGATGTCGGGCGGCCGGGTGGAACTCGGACTCGGCACCGGCTGGTTCGCCGATGAGCACACCGCCTACGGGATACCGTTCCCGGACGACAGATTCGGCCGCTTCGAGGAACAGCTTGCGGTGATCACCGGACTCTGGGAGACCCGGCTCGGTGACACCTTCGATTTCACCGGCAAGTACTACGAACTGGTGAAATCCCCCGCCCTGCCCAAACCGGTGCAGCAGCCGGTGCCGGTGATCGTCGGCGGCCAGGGACCGAAACGCACGCCGCGGCTCGCCGCCCGGTACGCGACCGAGTTCAATGCCCCGTTCGTCTCGGTGGACGACAGCGCCGCCCAGTTCGATCGGGTGCGCGCCGCGGTCGCCGCGGCAGGCCGGGCGGCCGACAGCATGGTGTACTCCAATGCGCTGGTCGCCTGTGTCGGAGCGAACGAAGCGGAGATCGCGCGCCGCGCCGACGCGATCGGTCGCGAGGTGGACGAGCTGCGGGCCAACGGACTGGCCGGCTCCCCCGCGGAAGTGGCCGACAAGATCGGGCGCTACCGCGAGATCGGCACCCAGCGGATCTACCTGCAGATCCTCGACCTCGCCGACCTCGACCATCTGGAGCTCATCGCCGGCGAAGTCGCCGCGCAGTTGTGAATCCGGCGAGCGGACGGGGCCGCGGGCTCCGTCCGCCCGGACGCCGGATCAGCGGTACGCGGCGGCCACTCCGTCGATCAGATGCTCGAGGGTCTCATAGGCGGGAACATCGACGATATCGACCAGGTCGGGCGATACCGGTATGTCGTGTTCGGCGACCACCTCGTCGAAGCGGGCCACATCTCCGGTCCGGAAACCGTGTTCGGCGGCCAGCGACTGCAACTCGGCATCGGTGTGCAGTAGCGCCCCGATCTCCTCCCCCTCCGGGGTGAGCGGGACGACGGTGTGCCGGGACAGCACGGTGGGCGAGGGGTACAGCAGCACCGAGTCGGGCCGCAGCCGTCCCTCGACCGCGGCCGCCACGTACTGCGCCTCGTAGATCCAGGTCATCGGGGTGGGTCCCATACCCGCGGTCAGGTATTCCTCGAACGGGCCCGCGCTGGAGCCCTCGGTGTAGCCCTGGGCGAGGAACAGGCGCTGCAGCGTGGGCAGCACATGCTGTTCGGCGGTGGCACCGCGCACGACCGCGTGATCGTTGACGACATAACTGGCCACCGCCAGGTACATGGCCGCCGAATTCGAGGTCCGGGCGTCGGTGGTGCTGACCAGGATGTTCTTACCCACCCGGTAGGAGGTGTTACCGGCGAGTTCGTCCCATTGCACGCCGCGTTGCACGAGATCGATATAGGCGGAGAAATCCAGGCTGGGCGCCGGACCGTCGAACTTCACCACACCGGCCGCATCCAGCAATTGCACGATGGGGGTGAAGGTGGCGATCGCCATCGGCGAATAGAACGGTACGAACTGGGCGCTCACCCCCATCTCGCGTTTCAGCCGTTCGGCCGCCGGCAGGCTGGACGGGAACGCGAAAGCCCGGCCGTCCAGGTTCACCGAGGTGGAGATCTCCCGCGATCCGGCCGCCTCGACCCGCACGTCGTAGCCGTGCGCGGCGAACACCCCGGCGACCCGCTCGTCGGCGAAGAAGGCCGCCTTCTCCGAACCGACCACCCCGGTGACCTTCGTCAGCGCGGCACCGGCGACCGGCGCCGCCGGGGCGGGAGCGGAATCGGGTCGCGACACGGCCCACGCCGTGGCTCCTACCGCCACCACGCCCGCGGCTCCCGCCAGCGCGAACAGGCCGCGACGGTCGGTCCGCAGCGGGCGGTCGGCCGCTGCCTCGATCGGCGCCGCCGACCCGCTCGCGGCGGCCGGTGTGCCCTTCTGTACCGAGACCGGCGCGACGCCCGGCGCGGTGACCCCCTCGGTGGGGCCGGCTTCCTCCGCGGATTCGAATTCCCGGCGCACCACCCGCTCCACGAGAATGGGTACGAAATCACGCACCGTACTCCCGGCGAACCGTTCGTGCGCCGTGCGGATCGCGACATTCACCTCGTCGGGTGAACGATTCTCGGAATAGGCGGCGGCCAGCCGGCCCGCGAGGTCACGTATCGCTTTCTGCTCGCGAGCCGCTTTGTCCTCGGGGGCCCTGCTCTTCGGGACGGTATCGAGTGCCACGTATATCTCCTCGGCGCCGGGCATGGAATCGAAACGACCCGCCGGGCCGATCCACAGCCGACAACCCTACCGCCACAAAGTATTCGGATACTCCCACCAGTGAGCGTGACCGCCGATTCTCCGACCAGAATTCACCCGGCATTTCCCGGACGCTGGGCGGCGGTTTCCTCGAGAACGGCCATGGCCGCATTATGCCCGCCGATTCCGCTCACGCCGCCCCCGCGTACCGCGCCCGCACCACAGCGCAGCACATTCGCGTGACCGGTTTCCACCCCCCAGCGCTGCGCGGGCGTGTCCGCGGGTCCGGTCCGGTACGGGAAGGACAGATCGCCGTGGAATATGTGCCCGCCGGGCAATCGCAGCGTGCGTTCCAGATCCACCGGAGTGGCGGCTTCCAGACACGGCGCGCCGTGGGCGTCACAAGCCAGGCAATCCCGGACGGGTTCGGCCAGTACGGCGTCGAGCGCGTCGAGGCTCGCGGTGACCGCGGCCTGCTTCACGGCCTCCGGATCCGATTCGAAAAGGCTTGCCGGAGTGTGTAACCCGAAGAGGGTAAGGGTGTGCAGCGCCGAACCGGCCGCGATACCGGGATCGGTCAGTGTGTGACAGTAGATCTCCGCGGGCGGGATCGCGGGCAGCCGTCCGGCCGCCGCCTCCCGGTAGGCCTGTGCCAACTGTTCATAGGTTTCGGCGATATGGAAGGTCCCGGCGAACGCGTCCTGCGCGGCCACCGCCGGATCACGCAGGCGCGGCAGCCGGTCCAGCACCATATTGATCTTCAGCTGGGCGCCTTCGGGTTTTCCGCCGGCCGGTTCGCCCAGCAATCGCGCCGCCTCGGCGGGCGAAGCGTTGACGAGGACATACCGTGCCGCCACGGTCCCGGCCGCCGCCCCGGCGAACTCCACCGCCGCGGTGCGCCCGTCGGTCGCCACGCCGGTCACCTCCGTACCGGTCACCAGTTCTGCCCCCGCCGCCCGGGCCGCGTCGGCCAGCGCGTCGGTCAGCGCACCCATACCGCCCACCGGCACATCCCAGTCGCCGGTGCCGCCGCCGATCACGTGGTAGAGGAAACAGCGGTTCTGGGCCAGGGACGGATCGTGCGCATGAGTGAACGTGCCGATGAGGGCGTCGGTGAACACCACGCCGCGCACCACATCGTCGGCGAAATACTGTTCGATCGTCTCGCCGAGCGGCCGCTCGAACAGTTCGGCCCACACCCGGTCGCCCACCCGCCGCCGCAGTTCCCCGGCGGTAGGCAGCGGTTCGGTGAGCGTCGGGAAGACCGCCCGTGCCACCGCCCCCGTCATCGCGTAGAACCGCTGCCACGCGGCGAACTCCCGGTCCGATCCGGTGACCCGCACGAAACTGTCCCGGGTTGCCGCCGGTGACCGGTTGTCGACCAGCAGCCCCGACGATCCGGCCGGTGTATAGGAGGAGATCCGCCGCTTGCGTGTCCGGAAGCGCAGGCCCAGCTCCCCGACTATCCGGTCCGGCAGCAGGCTCACCAGGTACGAGTACCGGGACAGCCGGACATCGACACCGTCGAACACCCGCGCCGAGACGGCCGCGCCGCCGGTCACCGCCGCCTGTTCCAGCACCAGCACCGATTGCCCGGCGCGGGCCAGATACGCCGCCGCGACGAGGCCGTTGTGCCCGCCGCCCACGACCACTACGTCGTACCGGGACCGCTTCACCATAGGACGTCGATACCACACCCCCGGCGCCTCGGCGGTGAGGCTAACCGAGCAGACCGCCCAGCAGACCGCCGCTCTGCCCGGCTTCCTGGCCGCCACCGGTCCCGCCGAGCATGCCGCCGGGCGGCAGCTCCGAGGGTTGCACGATCACGAAACCCCGGCCGGCGAACGACAAGGTGATGCCCTCCCCGGTGCTGCGGCCGATGAGCCGGCCCAGCCCGAACGAATCGTTGCGTTTCACGCTCGTCTGCAGGCTCGACGACCAGGCGATGGCCGCCTGCGGATCGGCATAGGTGGGCTGATCGACATTGAGCACGACCGGACCGCCGTGGCTGGTGATGGCGATCCGGCCGCGGCCGGTGAACACGCAGTTGAACAGGCCGGCGTTACTGGCGAATCCGGCCGCGCCCTGCACCATCCGGATGTCGTAACCCAGAGTCGGGTCGAAGGCGAGTACATTGGACCCGTTGATGGTGAGCCCGTCGGTGCCGTCCAGATCGATGATGTGCACATCCGCCGCGCCGTTGGCGACGAACAGATCGCCGCGCCCGGACACCTTCATCAGCGGGACGCCCTCGCCGGTGAGCCGCTGCTGGATCGCCCGGCCGATTCCCCCGGAACCGAGCGCCTGGAAATGCAGATCACCCTGGTAAGCGACCATGGATCCGGAGCGGACCAGCGTTTCGCCGTTCACGCCGACCTTGATCATCTTGCTGCCCTGCTTCTGAATGCCCATCCCGGACACTTCGGCATGACGCGGGTCGAACAGCTCGCTGTGCATCGGCTGAGCTCCTTGCTGGGAAGAATATGCGGGGGGCTGGTGCGGGGGGACGGGCGGCGCCGGATGGGCCGGTCCGGGTGGATACGACTGCTGGGGCGGATACCCGGGCACCGGCGGGTACCCGGGCGGCGGCGCCGCGGGGTACCCGGAGGGCGGCACCGGCGGCGGACCGGGATGCTGCGGATACTGCGGCGCCGGCTGCTGAGGCACCTGATGCTGAGGCATCTGAGGCATCTGAGGCTGCGGGGGCTGATACTGCGGAGCGGAATATTGCTGCGCCGCGACCGGATTGGCCACCATGGTGGGATCCGTACGGGACGGAGGCGGTACCGGCGGGGTGGGAGCCGGCGGGACCGGATCATCGTCGACGTTCACCCCGAAATCGGTGGCGATACCCGCCAGGCCGTTGTCGTATCCCTGCCCGACCGCACGCACCTTCCACGCGCCCGCCCGGCGGTAGATCTCCACGCAGACCACCGCCGTCTCGGTGCTCAGCTTCGACACCGCGAAGGTGAGTGTGCCCTGCTGCCCGGTCACCGTCGCGGTGAGCGATCCCACCGCACCGAAGGTGGGCGGCCCGCTGCCGTCCAGGCTCGCGGTGACCACCACTTTGTCGATATCGCCGGGAACGGCCGGGGTCTGCACGTCGACGACATCACCGGCGCCCTGCCCGTGCCGGTAGGTCACCCCGGGGGCCGCCGGCTGGTTGAAGAACACGAAATCGCCGTCGGATCTGACCTTTCCGTTCGCGGCGAGCAGCAGCGCCGAAACATCCACCGGCGCGGAACAGGTCACCGTCACCGTCAGCCGGTCACCCGGCGCGGGCCGGTTCTCTCCCGGAGCGAGCGCGGTCACCTCGTATCACCCCGACCCGATACGTACCGGACCGGGTTTCGGCCGGTCTCCCGAGCGACCGGGCCCCCGGCCGCCCACCCGTATGACTTCTGATCCACACCGACGAGTCTGACCGATAGCGCCCACGCCGCGCCACCGCGGTATCCGACACGCCGCCGGCGCGGACGCCACCTGCGCCGAAACGCCACGGCGCCCGACGACGATGACTCCGGTGAACCGCCGTCGAACCTGAGAATTTTCACAGCCGCAGCACAGCCAACGGCCAGGCCACGGCGGCATCCTGGAATCGGACGAGCGGAACTCGGCATCAGGGAGGAACCCATGGTGGACTTCGAGATCACCGGCACCACCGTCACTGTTCACGTCCGCGGCGCACATCGAGTGCTGTCGCTGTGCGACCACATCACCTTCGACCTCGCGAATATCGTGGCCGTCGAACCGGCCGAGATCGACCGCCGGCCCCCCTGGGTGCGCGCCCCCGGCGTGTTCTTCCCGGGCGCGATCGCCGCGGGCACCTTCCGGGGCAAGGGCCGGAAGGAATACTGGGACACCCTGTTCGGCGGTCACGCCGTCCGCATCGACCTGCGGGGACACGATTACACCCGCCTGGTCGTCGACGTCGACGATCTCGATGCCGCGATCGGTTCCCTCCGCCACGCCGCCGCTGCCTGAGGGCGGACCACAGATCCGCCGATCGACCTCCTCGCCGCGAGGCCGATCGGCGGATCTGTGTTTATTTGCGCGCCTCGGCACCGATCTATGGACGGCCGACTGCACACACAGGCCCGACTCGCCCACCGAGCCGACGGCTTCCGCGCAGCGGCGATATCGGCAGGTCGCCGGGTAGGGTACGGGCCAGCGTGGCAGGCTCGGTGCCCCGCGACGCATACGACGAGAGGCCGAATATCCGGCGGTCCCGGCGGATCCCTTCCCGGTGCCGCGCACGTGCTGTTCCGACATCGCGGAGGAGATATGGCGGATTTCACCGGGAAGGTCGCTCTGGTCACCGGCGCGGGATCGGGGATCGGGAGGGCGACGGCGGTGCGCCTGGCGAGGGACGGCGCGCAGGTGGTCCTCGGCGATGTGGATGTGGCGGCCGTCGAGCGGGTCGCCGGGGAGATCGGTGATGCCGGCGGTACGGCGGCCGCCATCGCACAGGACACCGCGCAGCTCGCCGACCACGAGGCGGCGGTGGACTTCGCGGTCCGGACCTACGGCGCACTGCATCTGGCGGTGAACAACGCCGGGATCGGGGTGAGCCCGGGACCGATCGGTGAACTGGACGCCGAGAAGTGGCGGCGGCTCATGTCGATCAACTGTGACGGCGTGGTGTACGGGATGAAATACCAGATCCCGGCCATGCTCGCCGCCGGACCGCGGGGATGCGCGATCGTCAATATGTCTTCGGTGCACGGCACGGTCGCCACCGACGCGCCCGGATCGGCCTACACCTCTTCCAAACACGCGGTACTCGGGATGACCAAGGCCGCCGCCGTCGAATACGGCGCGACCGGACTGCGGATCAACGCGGTACAGCCCGGCGTCATCGCCACCCCGCTCACCGAGATGCCCGACGACGCACGGCAATTCCTGGAGAACAAACATCCGCTGGGGCGGTTCGGCCGGGCCGACGAGGTCGCCGCGGTGATCGCGTTCCTGCTCTCCGAGGACGCCTCGTTCGTCACCGGGGCCGGATACCTCGTCGACGGCGGTTACACCGCCCTCTGATCCGTTCTCCCGGCCTACTCGTCGGCGGTATCGGGTTCCGGCTTCGGCTGCCGGGTGATGATCCGCAGCACCGGCTCCACCACCCGTGCCGCGATCGGGCCGACCGAGGCCATCAGCAGCACGTAAGTCGTTGCGAGGGCGGCGAATTCGTCGGGCACCGCGCCCGCGGCCACCGCCAGTCCGGCAATGACGATGGAGAATTCACCGCGCGCCACCAGCGCCGCACCGGCGCGGGCACGACCCAGCCGCGAGGAGCCGGCGTGCGCGGCGGCCCACCAACCGGTGGCGATCTTGGTGATCGTGGTGATCACCGCGAGCAGCACCGCCCATCCCAGCACCGGCGGGATACTGCGTGGATCGGTGGTCAGGCCGAAGAGTACGAAGAACATGGCGGCGAACAGATCCCGCAGCGGTTCCAGGATCTTGGTCGCGTTGTGCGCGGTGGTATCGGAGATCGCGATTCCCAGCAGGAACGCGCCGACCGCCGCCGACACCTGCAGCGCGGAGGCCACCCCGGCCACCAGCAGCGCCGAACCGAGCAGCTTGAGCAGGAAGATCTCCCGATCGTCGCTGGCCACCACCGCGGAAACATATTTGCCGTATCGGAAGGCGACCACCAGCACGACGGTCACCGCGAGCAGGGCGATACCCAGCGATTGCAGGCCCGCCACGAATCCGAGACCCGCCAGCACCGCGGTCAGCACAGGCAGGTAGGCGGCCATCGCGAGATCCTCGAATACCAGGATCGACAGGATCACCGGGGTTTCCCGGTTACCGAGCCGGCCCAGATCGTTCAGGACCTTCGCGATGATTCCGGACGACGAGATATAGGTGACACCGGCCATGGCCAGCGCCCCGGTGGGGCCCAGCCCCAGCAGCAGGGCGACCACCACGCCGGGCGTGGTGTTCAGGACCAGGTCCAGCAGGCCGGCCATCCAGGACCTTCGCATCCCGGTGAACAATTCGGCCGCACTGTATTCCAGGCCCAGTAGCAAAAGCAGCAGGACCACGCCGATCTCGCTGGCCAGATGGATGAACTCGTCGGCTTCGTGTAGTTCGAAGAAACCTCCTTCCCCGAACACCAATCCACCCACCAGATACAGAGGGATTGGGGACATGCCGATCCGGGCTGCGATGCGTCCGAGCACTCCGAGCCCGAAGAACACCGCCCCCAGCTGGATCATCGCCAGCGTGGTCGCATTCATCGCTACAGGTTCAGCCGTCTTTCAAGATATCCGCGGCGCTGTCCAGCCCCTCCGAGGTGCCCACCACGATCAACACATCACCACCGGTGAACACGAAGTCCGGCCCCGGGGCGGGCATCGCCTGGCCGGCGCGCATCACCGCCACGATGGAGGCCTTCGTCCGGGTCCGCATCCGGGTCTCGCCCAGGGTGCGCCCGTCGTAGGGCGAGTTCTCACCGACCGGCAACTGCCGGGTGTTCACGCCGTCCATGTCCCGGTGCTCGTTGCGCAGCTGGCCCACCAGCTGCGGGGCGCCCAGCAGATTGGCCAGCGTGCCCGCCTCGGCCTCGGTCATCGGGATCTGCGTGGTGGCGTCGGGATCGCCGATCCTGGTGAAGATCAGATCGATCGTCCCGTCCTTGTGATCGACGACCCCGATCCGCCGGCGTACAGCGGTGAGCGGAAAATCCTTGCGGACGCCTATTCCCGGCAAGGGTGTCACTTCGACGTTCACGATGTCACCTTAACTCGACTGCGAGTGCGGACCGATAGCCGCACACACTAGCGCTACCCCGTGGGGCCCGGCCCCGAACCTTTCCGGCGGTCCGGTTCAGCGGTAGCGGCCGGTTCCACGCGCCGGTCCGCCTGGGTTCACCCGGCCCGTTCGGCCGCGAGCACGACATGGCGCATGAGCAGCGCCGTGGTGACCGGGCCCACGCCGCCCGGCACCGGGCTCAACCCGGCCGCGATTCCGCGGACGGATTCGGCGTCGACATCGCCGACGATCCCGCCGTCGGCGGCTTCGTTGGTGCCGACATCGATCACCACGGCGCCCTCGCGTACATTCGCGCCGGTCACCAGTCCGATCCGGCCCGCCGCGGCGACGACCACATCGGCCGCCGCGGTGACCGCGGGCAGGTTCGTGGTCCGGGAATGGCAGACGGTGACCGTCGCGTTCTCCGCCAGCAACAGCTGTGCCAGCGGTTTGCCGACGACATTGGATCGTCCCACGATGGCGACGTGCCGCCCGGCCAGTGCGACACCGTGATGCTTCAGCAACTCCACCACCGCTTCGGCCGTGGCCGGCGCGAAACCGGCCGATCCGGCGGTGAGCAGTCCGAGCGAGAGCGGGCTCACCCCGTCGACGTCCTTGGTCGCCACGATCGCCGGGGACACCTCGTCGAGCGTCACGCCAGCGGGCAGCGGCGTCTGCAGCATGATGGCGTCGGTGCCGGGGTCGGCGCTGCGCACCGCGAGCTCGGTACGCAGCGTGTCGGCGGAGGCATCGGCGCCGAGATCCACGGTGTCGCAATCGATTCCGCGGTTGGCGGCCGATTTCTTCAAGGAGTTCACGTACCAGGCACTGGCCGGATCGTCGTTCGCGACGACCAGTGCCAGGCGCGGGGCACGGCCCGCTTGCTCGGTCAGCGCCTGCGCCCGGGCCGTGGTATCGGCGTTGATGGCGGCGGCGAGGTCTTTCCCGGTCAGCGATGCGGTATCCACGGATGTTCACCCTATCGGGCGTGCCCCGAGGGGACCCCACCCGCAACCCCGCAGACCGCGGGATATTAGTGTGTCGGTGGCACCGATACGCCCCGCAAAGCTGTAGCCAGGGGTTTCACGGGACATGTCCCCGATCGGACAGCCGCAAATACCGGGTTCCGGCCGACACCGGGCCTATGGTGGGTTGCCACATACCGCACCCGAATTTCATCGAACGAATCATCTGCGAGAACCCCGCTCCACCCGTGGAAAGGTGTCGCCGTAGTGCACAGTCGAAGAGGTTTGCAGTATCTGGTGGCGGCCGCGGCCGCCGCGACGAGTATCGCGCTCGCCGGGTTCGCCGGCGCGCCGGCCCAGGCCAGCCCTGATACAGACGCCCTGTACAACGCCGCTCAGCGCCATTTCACCGAGGGCGATTCCGTCGCCGGCCGGGCCGCGCTGCACGATCTGATCGGGCGGGATCCCACCGATGCCGAGGCGCTGTCCCTGCAGGCCATCTGGTCCCATTACGCGGGCGATATCCCGGCCCTCAACGATGCGATGGGCCGCCTGCGCGCCGTCGACGGCGCCATGGCCGCCGGCACCGACGGTGTCCTGCACGCGGTCGGCGCGGGGATCGCCACCCTCCCGAACCCACTTCCGGCCCTGGTCGGGCCGCAGACCGGGATCGTGGTCTTCGGGTTCGGGCTGCTTCCGGACGGTTCGCCCCGCCCCGAACTCGTCGAACGTCTGCAGGCCGCCTGGCTGCAGGCCATCGCCTCGCCGTTCTCGCCGATCGTCGTCAGCGGCAACAATCCGAGCAACGGGATCACCGAGGCCCAGGCCATGGCCGGCTGGCTGATCGGCCGGGGTATCCCGGCCGAACGGATCCATGTGGAGAACCGGGCCGGTTCGACGGTCCAGAACGCGCTGTTCAGTGCCGATATCCTGCACGGTCTGGGCGCCCGGACCGCGGTGGCGGTGACCTCACCGAACCATATCCGGCGCGCGGTCGCCGATCTGTACGTCGCCGGAATTCCGGTGGTGGGCGCCACCACCTCGTTGAACCAGCTGGTCTCCCAGCTGCCCCCGCCCGGCAAACAGGCCCAGTACAGCATCTACCTCGACGCGACGCGCACGTTCCAGCTCAGCACCAGCCGCTGACCCTCGTATGGGCACCGCCCCCGGTTCGGCGAGCCGGGGGCGGCCTCCCGCTACCCGCGGACCGGCCGTGGGGGCGGGACCCGGACCGACGCCACGGCCTCCCGGATCCGGGCCGCCGCCACATCCGGCGGGATATCGGCGATGAAGGCACCCATCGCCGACTCCGAACCGGCCAGGTATTTGATCTTGTCCGCCCCGCGTCGGATGGAGGTCAGCTGTAGATGCAGGCGCACGGTGTCGCGGCCGGTGTGGACCGGCGCCTGGTGCCAGGCGGCGATATAGGGGGTCGGATCGTCGTAGAGGGCGTCGATCCCGCGCAACAACCGCAGGTACAGGGTGGCCAGCTCGTCCCGCTCCGCCTCGTCGGTCGCCGCGAAATCCGGGATCTGGCGATGCGGCAGCAGATGCACCTCGATCGGCCATCGGGCCGCGAACGGGACGAAGGCAGTCCACCGTTCCCCGGCCAGGACGACGCGCCCGCCCGCGCGTTCCCGGTCCAGGATGCGCTGGAACAGGTTCGGACCCAGTCGCCGCACGGAATCGAGCACCCGTGTGGTCCGCGGTGTCACATAGGGGTAGGCGTAGATCTGGCCGTGCGGATGCGGGAGAGTGACCCCGATGGCCTCGCCGCGGTTCTCGAACGGGAACACCTGTTCCACTCCGGGCAGCGCGGACAGTTCGGCGGTGCGATCGGCCCACGCCTCGATCACCGTGCGAGCCCGGCCGGGGGTGAGATCGCCGAACGACCCCTCGGGCGCCGGGCTGAAGCACACGACCTCGCAGCGTCCCACCGCCACCAGTTCCCGGTCGAAGCCGAGGGCCACCATATCGTCGAGCCCGGCCGGGACCGGCCCCGCGCCTGCCGCCCCGTTCGCCAGCGCGGGGCCGAACGACGGGGACCGGTTCTCGAACACCGCCACGTCGTACTGATCGGGTATCTCCGACGGATTGCCCGGGGTCTGCGGAGCGAGCGGGTCACGGTCGGCCGGCGGTAGCACCACCCGGCTCTGCCGGGCCGCGGCGATGGAGATCCACTCACCGGTGAGAACGTCCTGGCGCATCACCGCGGTCGGCGGCCTGGGTTCCAGACGGCGGGTGTCGATACGGCGTTCGGGCCCGAGGCGGGTGTCGGCGTCGTCGTAGTAGATGAGATCGCGGCCGTCGGCCAGTTTCGCGGTGCGCTTCACGATGCGGCTGGGCACCCGTTCACGATAGCCAGCCGGGCGGGAGCGCCGCCGATCCGCGGCACCGGCGAGCCTGTCGTGGCGGCCGACGCAGTGGGCGGGGGTTCACCGGCGGCGCGGGCCCGCGCGTAGCCGTCCCCGGTCCCCCAGATGAGCGTGCCCGTCCCCGGTCGAGAAGTCCTGGCCCCGTCTGCGCCTCCCACGGTATGCCCCTGCCACCGCGGCGGACCGGCGAGAATCCCACGAGCTGCCCCGATGATGCGGAAATCCCACGAACCGGTCCCGCCACCGGATACGGCAGTATGGGTGCTGTGGACCAATCGGCGGTATCGGTGGATGTCGTGGCGTTGCGGTTCTGGGCCGACGACGCCGCGGCCACCTTCGGAATTGCGGCGCGGCAGCACGAGCCCTTCACCGGGCACGTCGCATTACCCGGTGTCCTGCTGGGACGCGGCGAACGCCTCGCCGAGGCGGCACGCCGGGCCGTGCACACCAAACTGGGCGTACCCGGCGACGCCATCGGCCCGGTCGGCCAGCTGGTGACCTTCGACGAACCCCACCGCGACCCCCGCGGACCCACCCTGTCCATCGTCATGTGGGCGGTGACCGGCCGGCACGACGGCCCCGCGCAGTGGGTGTCGTTCGACGAACCACCCGCTCTGGCCTTCGACCACGACAGCATCGTGGCGGCGGCGCGCGGCATGCTCTCGGGGCTGCTCTGGAAGGACCTGGCGCTCACCCGCGCCCTGCTCGGCGACGAGTTCCCGGCGACCCGTGCGGTGGACCTCACCACCTCCCTGCTGGGCGCCCGGCCCGATGCGGCGAACCTGAACCGCACACTCGCCGGTATACCCGGGCTGCACAAGACCGACGAACGCCGCCGCACCAAGGCCACCGGCAGGCCGGCCGCCGTCTGGTCCTTCGCCGATCGGTAGCCGGCGGGCGCACCCGTATTTCCGGTGCGCACCGCGCGCGCAGCCGACAGACTGTGCCCATGACCGACACCGCCGAGATCATCCGGCAGCTCCGCGCCGCCGGATGCGTGTTCGCGGAGGAGGAAGCGCAGCTGTTGATCGAAGCGGCGGCTTCCGACGAGGAGCTGGCCGGCCTGCTGGCCCGCCGGATCGCGGGCAGCCCGCTGGAGCATCTGCTCGGCTGGGTACGTTTCCGCGGCATCCGGATCGGCGTCCGGGAGGGAGTATTCGTACCGCGGCAGCGTTCGGCCCTGCTCGTGGAGGAAGCGCTGGCGCTGGCCGCGGCTCATCCGGTGCGCACGGTGGTCGACCTGTGCTGTGGCTCGGGGGCATTGGGGCTGGCCCTGGTCGACGAACTCGGCCCGCGGCCGGTGGAATTGGTGGCCGCCGATATCGACCCCGTCGCGGTGGCCTGCGCCCGCGACAATCTCGCGGCGGTCGGCGGCCGGGTGCACCAGGGCGATCTCTTCGGTGCGTTACCGGAAGACCTGCGCGGCCGGATCGATATTCTGCTGGCCAACACCCCGTATGTGCCCACCGGTCTGATCGCGCGGCTGCCACCGGAGGCCCGCGACCACGAACCCCAGGCCGCTCTCGACGGGGGGCCCGACGGCCTGGCGCTGGCCCGGCGCACCGCCGCGACGGCGGCCGGATGGCTGGCGCCGGGCGGGAGTCTGCTGATCGAGATCGGTGTGGATCAGGTGCCGGCCGCCCGCGAACTGCTCACCGCCGGCGGGCTCACCGCCCGGATCGTGCGCTCATCGGAGCTCGACGCCACCGTGGCCGTCGGCCGCCGTCCGGCTACTTCCGGCCGGTGAACTCGTCCATCGAGTGGTACACGCCGACGGTGTTGAGGAACAGATCCCGCAGTTTGACCGGCAGCACCCCCGACAGCGCCTTGTTCAGGCGCGAGGTCCACGGCAGGACCACGACCGGCGTGCCCTTCTTCATCTCGGTCCAGGACTTCTCGACGACCTTGTGCGGGTCCAGGATCGGAGTGAGCCAGAATCCCTTGGCGCCCTCGAACATGCCCGTGTCGATGTAGGTCGGACATACGGTGGTGACCTTGACATGGTCGTGACCGGCCTGCTCGAGTTCGATACGCACCGAGTCCGACCAGCCCAGCGCCGCCCATTTCGAGGCGGCGTACACACTCATGCGGGGGTTGTGCACGAGCCCGGCCGAGGAGGCGATGGTGAGCACCCGGGCCTCGGTGGTCCCGGCGACCATCGCCGGCAGGAATTCCAGGGTCACATACATCGGCGCCAGCGAATTGATCGCCATGGTCTTGTCGATGTCGCCGCGGTCCTTCGTTTCCCAGAAGTAGGTGTTACCGCGGACGATGCCGGCATTGTTCACCAGCACGTCGATATCACCGACGTCGACCCGCACCGAGGCCGCGGCCGCGGCGACCGCGTCGCTGTCGGAGACGTCGACCGTATAGGTGTGCACGGTGCCGCCGGCGGCGGTCAATTCGGCCGCGGTCTCGCGCAGGGCGGTGTCGTTGATATCCCAGAGCACCACGGCGGCGGCGCCCTCGCGCACCGCCCGGGCGGCGAAGAGTTTGCCCAGGCCCATGGCGGCCCCGGTGACCAGCACCTTCTTACCGGCCACGGTATCCAGTTTCATCGGTTTCGGATCCTTGTCGTCGCAGTGAGCTGAGGCAGTGGCCTACTTCTGGCGCAGCGTCTTCATGACCCGGAAGTAGAGTGTCATGGTCTTCGCCCACATCGCCTCCGACATCCCCGGCAACGGCGCGATCGGCAGCATCCGTTGCACCGCGATGGTCTGGGTGTCGACGTACTTCAACAGCCCCTCCGGACCGTGCCGGCGGCCGGTTCCGGAGATACCCATACCGCCCGACGGCGCGTCGGCGCTACCCCACGCGGCGATGAAACCCTCGTTCACGTTCACCGAGCCCGCATTGATCCGGGCGGCGAATTCGCGGCCGCGGGCGGCACTGCGGGTCCAGACACTGGCATTGAGCCCGTAGGGGGTGTCGTTGGCCTGGGTGACGGCCTCGTCGTCGGTGGCCACCTTGTAGATCGAGACGACCGGGCCGAAGGTCTCCTCCCGGTAGACCGTCATCTCGGCGGTGACATCGGTGAGCACGGTGGGTTCGTAGAAGTACGGGCCGAGGTCGGGGCGGTGGACACCACCGGCGAGCACCGTCGCTCCCTTGGCGACGGCGTCGTCGACATGGGCGCGGACCGTATCGAGTTGCCGCCGGAAGGTCAGCGAACCCATATCGGTGGAGTAGTCCAGCGGCGACCCCAGTTTCAACGCCTTCACTGCCGTGACGAATTCGTCCACGAAACGATCGTGCACGGCCTCGTGGACATAGATGCGTTCCATGGATTCGCAGAGCTGACCGGCCGAGGCGAAACTGGCCCGGACCGCGGTGCGGGCGGCCGCGGCCGGATCCGCGTCCGACAGCACCAGCAGCGGGTTCTTGCCACCGAGTTCGAGCGAGCAGCCGATGAGACGTTCGCCGGCCTGCCGGCCGATGGTCCGGCCGGTGGCGCTGGAACCGGTGTAGTCGACGTAGTCGGCGCGGTCGATCACCTCGCCGCCGATCACCGATCCACGACCCAGCACGATCTGCCAGAGATCCTCCGGGAGGCCGGCACGGACCGCCGCGTCCACCGCCCACAGCGCGGTCAGCGCGGTCTGGTTGTCGGGGCGGCCGACCACCGCGTTCCCCGCGACCAGCGCGGGCAGCGCGTCGGAGACCGCCAGGGCGAGGGGATAGTTCCACGGCGAGATCACCGCGACCACGCCCTTGGCCCGCTGATGTACCTGCACATCGGTGAGCACCGGCAGCACGCCGCGCGGATTACGGCGCGCGAGGAGTTTGGGCGCGGTGGCGGCGTAGTACCGGGAGTTGACCGCGACATCGCCGACCTCGTCGAAGGCGTGCGCCCGGGATTTTCCCGTTTCGGTCTGCACGATATCGAGGATGGTGTCCTGTTCGGCCAGCACCAGATCGTGGAAGCGCCGCAGTACCGCGGCCCGCTCGCGGACCGGAACCCGCGCCCACCGCCGCTGCGCGGTCCGCGCGCGGTCGAACGCGGCCTCGATATCGGCGACCGAGGACTGCGGCAACTCGGCGATCCGCTCCCCGGTGGCCGGTGCGTGCACCGTGACGGCCGGGGCGCCGCCGGCCGCGGCCCGCGCGAGCAGCGGGTGCACCAGATCCGGGGTCAGCGCGCCGGTGGCGGTGGGACGCTGGGCGGTCGTCATCGTCGGCGTTCTCCTGGGCGTTCGCGCGCCGCGGCCGCAGAACCACAGCGGAAATGATTAATGAAACAGTGGTGTTAGGGTAATCCTCGTGCCGTACGCCGTGTCAAGGGCTCCGTTCCGCGCAACAGTCCCGGACCGCCGAAGGCTGTGGGATCTCACAGACCCGCCGGAGGCCGCGTCGTGAACGCCTCGGATATCGAGCGGACACCGCGGCGCGAGCGGACACCGCGGCGCGGCCGGCCACCGCAGACGCCGGAACAGGCCGATCAGGTGCGCGCCCGGATCGTGCGGGCCACCGGCGAGGTGTTCACCCGCAACGGCTCCCGGGGGTCGAGCGTCGCGCAGATCATCGAGCAGGCTGGCCTGTCGCGCCCGACCTTCTACCGCTACTTCGCCAACGCCACCGAACCGCTCAACGCGATCCTCGATATCTCCAATGCCGAACTCGTCGGCGGGATCGCCGCTGCCCTCGAGGCGTCCGGGGAGGGCGTGGATCTCGGGATCCGGCTCATCGACGCCTACCTCGGCTGGGCGCGCGGGCACGGCCCCATGCTGCGGCCGCTGTTCGCCGAACTCCACGACCCCGGGTCGCCGGTATCGGCGTACCGCAACAACGCGCTGGACGGTATCCGCGCGATCGTCCGCACCAAGTTCACCGAACTGGGCCGCCCGGTTCCCGCACCACTCGATCTCGACGCGGCGCTGCACGTGTGCGAATACGTGGTCTACCGGATCTCGGCGGCCGCCGAACCGGGCGGCGAACCGGATCCCGAGACCGTGGCCGCGGCCCGCACGACCATGATCCGCGTGGTACTGGCCACCCTGGGCAATATCGGCGATATGCAGTACGCGATGAGCCTGCCCGGGATCTTCCCGGCGGCCCCGGACGATTCCCCCGGTGCCTGACGGCAGCTCTCCCCGGTCGACCTGCAACCGACCGGCGAGATCAGTGTTCCCAGCCGGACACCACGCTCGCGTCGTCCAGGCTCAGGCCGCTGGCGCGCAGCACATGCCGATCGATCGCCGCACGGATGGCCTCCTCGGTCCCCAGGATGCGAACATGCTTGCGGGCGCGGGTGATCGCGGTGTAGAGCAGTTCCCGGGTGAGCAGACTCGAACCCGGTTCCGGGAGCACGATGGTCACCGCGTCGTACTGGCTGCCCTGGCTGCGATGGATGGTCGTGGCGAACACCGTGACCACGGCCGGGAACTGGGTCGGATGGACCAGGAAGGGCTGGTCCCCGCGCTGTAGCGCCACCCGCAGCGACCCGTCCGGGCGGCAGACCACCACGCCGGTGTCGCCGTTGTAGATCCGGGCCTCGTGGTCGTTGGCGGTCACCAGCAGGGGCTGCCCCGGATACCAGGTGCCGTACCGGTTCTCGGGTCCGGACCCCGCGGCCGCGGCCCATTCGGCGGCGGTGCGGTCCCAGTGTTCGACCCCGTACGGACCGCGGCGGTGGGCGCACAGCAGCCGATGCGATTCGAAGGCCGCGAGCGCGGCCGGCGCGTCCCCTGCCCGAGCGGCGGCGGTGACCCGCTGCGCGGTGGTGACGATATCGGCGCGGACGGCGGCGATATCGTCCGGGCCGGCCAGCTCGAGCATCTCGCCGCCGGCCCGCAGCAATTCGAGCGCGGTATCGGTATCGCCGGCCCGGACAGCGACGGCGAGATCGGCGATCCGGCCGCCGAACCGGCGGCCCCGGGTCAACCGGATGATCCCACCGCGCAACCGGTTGCGTTCCGTTTCGGTGAGCGCCTCGTCATCGGCCGGGCCCGCGCCGGCGGTCCCGGACTCCCGGGCCGCCGCGAGTTCGCCGCCGAGCAGTTCCTCGAACGAGGGGTCGGCGGCCCCGGGAAACGGGGCGGCGACCATATCGGCCAGTACCGCACCCGCGTCCACCGAGGCGAGCTGATCCGGGTCGCCGGCCAGGACGAGCCGGGTATCGGGCCGCAGCGCCGCGAGCAGCCTGCTCATCATGGTCAGCGAGACCATGGACGTCTCGTCGACGACCACCACGTCATAGGGCAGCCGGTTGTGTTCGTGATAGCGGAATCGGGTGGTGCGCCCACGTTGCCAGCCGAGCAGCCGGTGCAGCGTCGCGGCGGACAGCTCCGGGAGACCCAGGGTGGGCGCCTGGTCCCGCACGGCCTCCTGCAACCGGGCGGCCGCCTTCCCGGTGGGCGCGGCCAGCGCGATCCGCGGCGGCGCGGCGCTCGCGTGCTGCGCGACGAGCAATGCGAGGATGCGGGCGATGGTGTGCGTCTTACCCGTCCCGGGGCCACCGGCGACGACCGTGGTCCAGTGGGTGGCGGCGAGCGCGGCGGCGATGCGCTGCCGGTCCACCACACCGGCCGGTGGGCCGAACAACCGGTCCAGTTCGCGTCGCACCACCGCGGGGTCGGTGACCGGATGGTCGGCGGCACGCGCGGTGAGCACCCGGCGGATGATCTGCTCCTGCTGGTAGTACCGGTCCAGGTAGAGCAGCGGGCCCGTGCCCGCCCGGGAGGGCTCGGTGAGCCGCAGCGGGCGCAACGGCCCGGCCGGGCCGCCCAGCACCAGCGGGCTCTCCCGCAAGGCCTCGACGACGCGTGCCTCCTCCGGCCACGGCAGATCCGCGGGATCGACGAGCAACTCCGCCCGTTCCTCGTCGGCGTCCACACCGATATCCCGCATCCGGGTGAGATCCAGGCACACCGACCCCGACCGCACGGCGCGCACCGCCAGCGCGGCGGCGAACAAGACCAGTTCCCGGTCCTCCCCGCCGAATCTGCCCAGTCGTTCGGCCACGTGCACATCGGCCGCCGAGAGCACCCCCGCCTCGTTGAACTCGCGCAGTATCCCGGTCCCCCGCTGCGCCACCCGGATGGGGATCACCGCGCACCTCCGGCGAGTAGATCCGACAGGGCGACGATCAGCCCGGGCGGCGGTGTCCAGTCGAAAACTCCGGCGCCCGCGGGCGTGCCGGGCCCGATCATGCCGCGCACGAAGAGGTAGCGGATACCCCCGAGGTGGACGGCGGGGTCGTAGCCGGGAAGCCGCCAGCGCAGGTACCGGTGCAGCGCGACCGAGTACAGCAGCGCCTGCAGTGGATAGTGGGAGCGGACCATCTCCGCGGCCATCCGGTCGCGGGTGTAATGGGCGACGGTGAGGTCGCCGGTACCCAGCCGGTTCGTCTTGTAGTCCACGATGACGTAGCGCCGATCCGGGGTGCGCAGCACCGCATCGATACTGCCGGTGAGATATCCGCGCAACGGTACATCCTCGAGAGTGTCGAGTTCGTCCGCGTAGGTGTGGAATTCGTCGCCGGGGGGCAGATGCGCGCGCACGGCGGCGGCGATACGCCCCAGTGTGGCGGACGCGCCGGCCGGGAGGTCACCGCCGGCGAGGGGCAGTTCGAATTCGAGTTCGCACAACCGGTCCCGGCCCGCGATATCGGCGAGGGCGCCGAAACCGATCGGGGTGCGCAGAACCTCCACCAGGGCCGTGGTCAGCAGTTCCGGGTCGGCGGTGGAGAGCATTTCACCGATCGCCTCGGTGCACCGCGCCCGTACCTCGGCGACCAGATCCGGCGCCCCGGTGTCGACGCGCTCCAGCACACCGTGCACCAGAGTGCCGAATTCGGCGCCGTAGGGCAGTTCGTTCATCAGCGACGGCGCGCCGGGTTCGGGTTCGGCCAGCGGCGCCGGGGCCTCGGGCTCGTCACCGGGGCCGGGCGGTTCCGTCGCGTCGGGCTCTGGGACCGGCGAATGCGCGGCCGCGGTCAGCGCCGAATACGAGGTGCGCCGCCAGTGCTCGTCGATCTCACGATCGAAGACGGCAACGGCCACCGCACCCGGCAGGGCGTCGGCCGGTGGCCGATATACCGGTGGGTCGGCGGCGGGATCGGCGGCGGTCACCGAGATCGACTCGCCCGCGCCGGCCGCCCGCGCCCGAAGGAGCTCGACCACCGCGGTGTCCTCGGGGACCGCGGCCCGCGCGCTCGGTTGCGCCGTCCCGGGGGCCCGGCCGAACAGCAACCGGTGCAGCGGGGCGGTGGCGGTGCCGAACGAGGGCGCCCACCAGGCGACCACCTGGCAGCACGCCCGGGTCAGCGCCACGTAGCACAGGCGCAGTTCCTCACCCGCGGATTCGCTGTCGGCGCGTACCTTGCGCGCCGGGTACCCCGGGGCGTCCGGCCCACCGATATCCAGCACCCGCACGCCGTCCTCGTGCATGAGCAGCGTGGCGGGTTTGGGATCGGCGGAACTGTCCCAGGCGAACGGGAGGTAGACGACCGGGAACTCGAGTCCCTTACTGGCGTGCACGGTCGCGATCTGCACGGCCGCGATATCCCGGTCGAGCCGGCGGCTGCGGCCCGGCACCGACCCCGACGCGGGATCGCGGACCCGGTCGGCCAGCCACCGGGTGAGCGCGGTGAGACCGAGGCCCTCGGTGACCGAGACCTCGTCGAGCAACTGGGCGAGATGCCGGATATCGGTGAGCCGGCGCTCGCCGTGCTCGACCGCGAGCAATCGCGGCGCCAACCGGGTCCCGGTGGCGAGCTCGTCGAATACGGCGGCGAAGCCGGCCCGGGCGAACAACCGGGCCGCGTCGCGCAGATCGGCACTCACCCGGCCGACGAGATCCGCTCCCCCGGTATCGATCTCGGCGGCGGTGTACCCGAACAGCGGGGTGAGCGCGGCCAGCCGGACCCGGTCGGCACGATGCGGCTGCTCCAGTGCGCGCAGCACCCACAGCCAATCGGTGGCACTGCGGGTCGCGAAAATACTGCTGCCCCCGGCCAGGACCACCGGAACACCGGCACGTTCCAGCGCGGCCCGCACCACCTCGAGCTGGGTGTGGGTACGGACCAGCACCGCGATATCGCCGGGGCCCACCACCCGTTCCCGCGAGTCGCCGCCCGTGCCGTCCGGGCCGGACTGCCCCGCCCGGGTCCCCGGCGAATCCGTCACAACCGAACCGGATTCGAGCAGAGCGACGATATCGGCCGCCACATCGGCCGCGACCCGGGCCCGCTGCCGGTGGATATTGGGGAACCCCGAGGCGCCACGGGGGCCCGCGCCCGTTCGCGGCAGGCATCGCAGGCGCAGTGGGGTGATCAACTCGGCGGGACCGCGCAACCGGCTCCACGGCTGGGTGGGCGTCACGGCGGGGACCACGATCTCGTCGTGCCCGAGAGCCGCCCCGCCCAGCAGATGTTCGAGCGCGGCGAGCAGCCCGGCATCGCTGCGCCGGTTGGTGGTGAGCTCACGGCGGGCGGTGGCATGCGCGACCGCGTCCAGATAGCTCAGCACCTCCGCGCCCCGGAACGCGTAGATGGCCTGTTTGGGATCGCCCACCAGCACCAGCGGGTGGTGGCCGTGGAAGGCCCGGCGCAGGATCTCCCACTGCAGCGGATCGGTGTCCTGGAATTCGTCGACGAGAACCACCTGGTAGCGGTCCCGGATACGCCGGCACGCGGCCGGCCCCCGCGCCGGGTCGGCAAGGATATCGCGCAGCAATACCAGCAGATCGTCGAAGTCCCGCACTCCCGCCAGCCGTTTCCGGCGTTCGGTTTCGGCTCGGACCGCGGCCGCGAAGGCGACCCGCTGCGCCGAGGCCTCATCGGTATCGGGCGCGAGCCGGGCCTGCCGGTCACGTACCGCCGCGAGCGCGAACCGCTGCGCCTGTTTCACCGAGAACGGCGCGGCGGTCCGTGCGAAGCGGCTCAGGTACAGATCGTCGACGACGGTGCGGACGAGGTCGTCGGCCTCCTCCACCAGACGCGCACCGGGTTCCAGATCACCTGCCAGACCGAGCTCGGCCAGCATGCGCTGGCAGAAGCTGTGGGTGGTCGCGATGACCCCGGCATCGAAATCCGAGAGCGCGGCCCGCAACCTGGTCCGCCGTGCCCGCACCTCCGCGGAGTCCGCGGCGGCCAGATGGCGGATCAATTCGTCGGAGGAGACGCGGGCCGCCTCGGGGTCGGCCAGTGCGGCGGCGACGGCGACGAACCTGTCACGGGTGCGCATCCGCAGTTCCTGGGTCGCCGCGCGGCTGAAGGTGACCAGGAGCAGCCGGGAGATGTCCACGCCGGCCTCGGCGACATAGCGGACGGCGAGCCCGACGATGGCGTAGGTCTTGCCGGTTCCGGCACTCGCCTCGAGCACGGTGGTGCCCTGCGGCAGTGGGCCGCAGAGCTCGAACGCATTGCCCGGCTCGGCCGGTGGGGCGGGCGCGGTAATGGTCACAGCTGCTCCGTCCCACGGCGGCCGGCGACTGCGGCGGTCACGGCGCCCCCTGCTGTTCGGCGCGCAGCAGCGGCACCCAGAGGCGGCGCGCGATCGACCCGAAACGGGTGTGCTCGATCGGTTCCCCTGCCGGTGCGGGCGCGGCGACGAGATCGCGCAGATCGGGAGCCGGACCCCAGACGTACCGCAGATTCCGGTCGGTGTGCTCGGCGAAATCCCTGGTCTTGTCCCCGCCGCCGAATTCGCGGTCGGCGGCGGCGATCGCCTCTTCCGGTGGCAGCCGCCGGTACCGCGCCTCGGCGTAGGCCGCGGTGGTGGCCGTGGAGATGGGCAGCGGTTCGGTGAGACCGGTATCGCGCAGCGCGACCAGGGTGCGCAAGATCGTCGTCGCCTCGGTCGCACCGGGCGCGGTCAGCTCGGCGCGCCAGGCCGGCGTCGGGAAACGGCCCCGGCCGGTGACCGCCGCCCGCCATGACCGTTCGTCGGTGACCGCCAGCGCCAGCAGCGAAACCCACGCCGCGAGCCGGTGCTTGGGGGCCACCCGCGAATACGTAGTACGCACCAGCAGATCCCCGCGTACCTCGGCGACCGTGCCGGTGAGCCGGCGCCCGTCGCCGAGATCGAACGAGATATCGATATCGCGCGGGGGTTGGACGTAGTCGGGGCCGGCTGCCCGGACCAGGGTTTCGACGGTACGTTCCACGTCGTTCAGTACGGCCCGGCCGAGTTCGGCGGGCGGCAGGATCCCGCGCCGCCATTCCGCGGCCCGCAGTTCGGCCGGGTCGGCGCCGGCCAGCCGGGCGGCGAGCATTCGCTCACCCAGCGCCCAGGTATCGAGTCCACCGAATTCGATGGGCAGCCGGTCGGCGATATCGTCGTCCTGGTCGGGGACCCGCACACCGAGCCGCTGCCACAGGAAACCGCGCACGGGATGTTCCAGGAAGGCGATCAGCTCGGCCAATCCGATCTCGGTGGTCTCGGCGCCGGGCAGGGTGCGGGCGAGCAGTTCCGGCGGCGCGGCAGGCGGCGCGCCCATCGCCCGGGCGCCCGCGAACGCGACGGTATCGAACCCGAACGGCCGCCCGGCGGCGAAATTGCGCGGATCGTGCGCCTGCAGCGGATGGCGGGTGAGCACCTCGGCCATCCCCGCGGCCCCGACATGCGCACGCAGCGCATCGAGGAGTTCGGCGATGGGCACGGCGGGCGGCCGGTAGGCACCGGTGACAGGATCGGCGCCGGTATGCACGACCACCAGGGTGTCGCGGGCGGCGGTGATCGCGTCCAGCAGCAGCTGCCGGTCCTCGGAGCGCGGATCACGTTCGCCCAGCAGCGGTTCACGGGCCGGCACCTCGTCGCCGTCGACACCGGCACCGCGCGGGAAGTTCTCGTCGTCCACGCCGAGCAGCACCACCACGCGGTGCGGCACCGAGCGCATCGGGGACAGACCGCACACGGTGAGCTCGCCGGTGCGGAAGTTGGCCCGGGCCGGCGCGGCCGCGAGGCGCTCCTGCAGCAGGCCGGTGAGATCGGCCAGCCCCAGCTCGACATCACCGGCGTGAGCGGTGGCCGCCGTCAGTTCCCGGCGCGCCTCGGTACGGATCCACGCCTGCGACTCCGGCACATCGGTCAGCAGATCCAGGGCCCGGTCCAGTACCGCGGACCATTGCGCCGCGGGGCCGGGCCCCTGGAGATCCCGCAGCACCGAGGCGAGCCGGTCGACGTATTCGGCGAACCGGCCGGCCAGGTCGATATCGTTGCTGTCCACATCGTCGAGCGGCAGCACCCGGTCCAGCCAGCTCCCGGACGTCTCGGCGGCGGTGACTCCCAGCAGTATCCGGTCCACCGCCGCGTTCACCGTGTTCTGCTCGAAATCACCCAGCCCGAACGCCTGCCGCTGTCGCCGGCCGATGCCCCACCGGGCACCGGCCTCGACCGCCCATTCCCGCAACCGCTCGATATCGTCGTCGTCGAAACCGCAGGCGCGGCGCACCGGCTCGCCGGCCGCCAGATCCAGCACCTCGGTGACGGTGACCCGGCTGCGGGCCAGTCCCAGCAGGGTCCCCACCACGCCGAGCAGCGGGTTGGTGACGGCCCGGCCGCGGTCGGCGAGCCGCACCCGCAACCGGTGGCCCGGATGCCCGGACCCGGCACGCTGGTCCGCGCCCACCGGGCCGGGGTGCCCGAAAGCGGCGCGCAGCAGCGGGGCGAAGGTCTCGACCTCCGGGCACATGATCAGCACATCCCGGGGTTCGAGTGTCGGGTCGGCGGCGAAGAGGCCGAGCAGGCACTCCCGGAGTACTTCCACCTGCCGGACCGGGCCGTGGCAGGCGTGAACCTGCACGCTGCCGTCCGCACGGGCGGCCCCCGGAGCGGGCGGCCAGCGGTCGTCGCGGATGTGCTGCTGGACCTGTGTCAGCAGTGTCGCCGGCGGGTCGTCGCGGCCGGGAGCGTCGTCCGGGGGCGCCGCCGCGGTACCGGCCCGGATCCCGGCGCCCGCCCGATCCGGATACCGCACGTCGGTGGCGGCCGCGGGCAGGCGCAACTGGAGTTCGCGCAGGTCCCGGCTCAGGCCCGCCAGCAGCGGATGCCGTACCCGGGTGGCCGAATCGTCGCGTGCCCGTCGGGGTTCCGGATCGAGCCCGGACAGCGCCTCCCACATGGCCGGGCTGGGGTGGGTCAGCCACAGATGCACTTCGCGGTGCTCGGCCACCGCGGTGAGCACCGCCAGGTGCGCGGCGGGTAGCCGGGTAGCGCCGAAGAGGGACAGCCGTGGCGGCAGATCCACCACACCCGGCTCGTCCCGCAACCGCGCACAGGTGGTGTGCAGTCGTTCGGCCGGGTCGGGCGCGCCGACCGCCTCGCGCAGCCGCCGCCACAGCGCCGGTTGCCAGCCCAGGTCGTCGGGCAGCGGGCGGCCGGTGCCGTCGGTGTCGTCGCCGCGCGACCATTCGGTGATCAGGGCCGGGCGCTGCACCGTGTAGCTCGCGAACAGCGCGGCCAGCCGGGCGGCGGTCGCATACCGGCGGCCGCGCCGGTGCTCGGGTCCGGCGGCGGGTACGGCCTCGGGTCCGGCGGGGTCCGGATCGCCGGTCTCCAGTCCGAGATGGCGGGCGAGCACCGCACACCACGGTTCGCGCACCGACTCGTCGATCACGCGCAGCAGCGTCCACACCACCCGGTCGGGCGACCACGGGTCCTCGTTCGGGCCGAAACCGCTGATCGCGCCCGATATCTCCTCGACCAGTGCGGCCGGCGCGGGGAACCGGATATTGGCCGCGACACCGTCACCGGCGGCCGCCGAAGCGCCCAGCACGCCCGAGAGCTGCTGTGTCAGCCAGCGTTCCACGCCTTTGGCGGGAACCGCGACCACTTCGGCGTCGAACGGATCGGGCAGCGGCTCGGCAAGCAGGGCGGCCAGGGCGGTGGCCAGCGCGTCCGCGCGTTCGGCACGGTGGATGTGCAGCGCCATCTCCGCCCTTCCGCTCGATCCGATCACCGTCCTTCGTCACGTCCGCACTGCTCGGGCGGGCGTATCGTCCACCCGTTTATACGCCCGCCCTCCGACACCGCTCGCCAAGGCCCCACGACGGAGCGGACAACCCGGGGACAGGTGATCATCCCCGAATGTCCCTAGCGCCAACGGCTTTTACCGGATAACGACACCCAGCGCACAGTGATTTAGCGCACATGAGTCACCGACACGCGGTCGTATGGCCGCGATCTCGCGGACGCGCTGTGTCACAGTGCAACCCCGGGAGGAACGGTTACCGCACGAAAGGCTGGTTCGCGACGATGAAAGCGCTGGTTGTGCCCTTGATACCGAAGGACGGATTCACCGTCCGCCGGTCCGGTGACCGGTGGGAGCTCGTCAACTCCCGGCACTACGGACGCACCGTCGTCCTGCACTCGTGGCCGCGCGAGGCGCACACCGAAGCATTCGAGCACTGTTATCGCCTCAACGGCCGCACCGCCGCCGCACTGAAGGCCACCGCGCGGGTCCGCTAGCGGTCGGGGGGAAAACGTGCGCGCAGAGCGCCGATATGACAAGGTGTTTCCTCGTGCGTTACCCCCTGCTCACCGGTGCGGCTTCCCGCGTGGCCGCACCCGCCACTGTCCTGGCCGCCGCCGCGATCCTGTTCGCCGGTGTGCCCTCCGGTCTGCCCGCAGCCGATGCCGTACCGCACGCCCATACCCAGGGTTGCGCGAACGGCTTCGACTGCGATCTGGCCGCTCGCATCGAATCCGTGAACGCGTATCTGGAGTCCCGCCCCGGCGTGACCGGCTACGTCGTCCGTGACCGCCAAACCGGCGCGGTCTACGCCAGCCCGCACGCGGAGGACATGGTGTTCACCGCGTCCACCATCAAACTGGCCATCGCCTCGGATCTGCTCAACCGTGCCCGCGTCGGGGCCATCACCCTGCCGCCGGAGGACCGTCAGCTCATGGAGCAGATGATGGCCACCTCCAACGACCAGGCCACCGATATCCTGTGGAACAAGTACTCCGGTCTCGACGGCCAGGCGTTCAACAATGCGTTCCGCGCGAACGGGATGACCAGCCTCCGGCCCGAGCCCTCGCCCAACGGGCGCCCGAACTGGGGTTTCCAGAAGACCACCGCGGCCGATCTGGACCGGCTCATGTCCAATGTGCTGGACCGGATGCACCCCGACGATCGCGGCTACCTGCTCGATCTGATGCGCCGGGTCGATTCCAACCAGCACTGGGGCGTGTGGGGCGCCGGCGCGGCCATGCGGCCGGGCCTGAAGAACGGCTGGTCGGAGGAGCAGGGCGGCTGGGTGGTGAACTCGGTCGGTTTCGCCGGACCGGGTGAGCGCTACACGCTCGCGATCATGACCGCGATGAACGGTGAGGGCGGCTACCAGGAGGGCGCCGAAACCGATACGACGATCGCCGAAAAACTGCTGGCCGGTCGCTGACCGCCGCGAACGAAACGACTCCGGGCCCTGTCGCGCGACGGGGCCCGGAGTCGTTTCACGGTCGGCAGCTCAGGTGAGCCGGCGCAACCGCATCGGTGCGTCATCCCGCGGGAACGGGATGGTGGTGAAACCCCACGGCATGCGGTAGGCCTCCGGGAAGCTCCACTCGTAGTCGCGGACGAGCGCCGAAATGATCGTCTTGACCTCGAACGTGCCGAAGTGCATCCCGATGCACTTGTGCGATCCGGCGCCGAACGGCATCCAGGCCAGCCGGTGCGATTTGTCCTCGCGCCGCTCCTCGGAGAACCGCAGCGGATCGAAGACCTCGGGGTCGGTCCACAACTCCTCGAGCAGATGGTTCACCTGGTAGCCGAGGTCCACCGGAGTGCCGGCGGGGATGTAGTGGCCGAGGATCTCGGTATCGCGCACCGCGCGGCGCACCATCCCGGGCACCGGCGGCATGAGGCGCAGACTCTCCTTGACCACAAGGTCCAGCGTGCGCAAGGTCTCCAGATCGGCAATCGTCGGCGACTGGTTGTCCAGGTCCAGCGCACGCACCTCCGCCCGCACCCGCTGCTGCCATTCCGGATGTTTGCCGAGGTAGTAGGCGACGGCGGTGGCGGTGGTCGTGGTCGTATCGTGTGCTGCCATGATCAGGAAGATCATATGGTTGACCACATCGGCGTCACTGAACACCGACCCGTCCTCGGCACGCGCGTGGCACAGGCCCGAGAAGAAATCCGGGGCGTCACTGCGCCGCTTCTCCGGCAGCATTGCGGTGAAGTACTGCTCGAGCACGGCACGGCCGCGTAACCCCGCGCGCCACTTACCGCCGGGCACGCTGTGACGCATCAGGGCCAGGCCGGCGTGGGTGCAGGCGACGAAGGCGTCGGTGAGATCCTTGCGCCGGTCGCCGACCTCGACCGCCATGAAGGTCTCGCCGGCGATATCGAGGGCCAGTTCCTTGATCGCCGGGAACAGTTGCACGGTCCGGCTCGCACCCCTGCCCTCGGGCACCCAGCGTCCGATACTCGCGCGAACCACCGGGGTCAGCTCGGCGAGGTGGGCCTCCAGGCGTTCCCGGGTGAATGCCTGCTGCATGATCCGGCGGTGGAACATGTGCTCGTCGAATTCGAGCAGCAGCAGCCCACGGCGGAAGAAGGGCCCGATGAAGTAGTCCCAGCCCTGCCCGAAATCGCGACGGCGGCGGCCGACCACCTCGTCGATCGCTTCGGGCCCGGCGGCGAACACCCGGTCCATCCCCATGGAACTGTTGATGTTGACCGGACCGAAGCGGCGGTATTTGTCCAGCAGTTCGGCCGGACCCCAGCGCATGTAGTGGAATGTCCGTCCCAGGTACGGCAGGCCCGCGTCGCCACGGACGGCCACGGTGTCGCTACCGTGGGGTGGAGTGGCCAGCGTGCGCTGCCGGTCCGGCACCTTCAACAGCAGCCGGTCGACCATACTTCGGCGCGGGATCTCGATGAGCGCCGAATTCTCGGTATCGGTGCGCGCACGCGCTCGGGGCGCGGCGACACGGTCGACGGTGACCATGGCGAAACCTCCTGAGAGACAGCATCCATCGTATTGTCTTTGTTGCACCGGCTCGGCCGATTCCACCGAATCGGTATCATCGGGCCTCCCGCCGAGACCCTGTCGCAATGGCTATCGTGGTGAGTTGCCGCACCACCGCGAGTGAACAACGGGCGTCTGACTGTGTCGTATCCGGGTAGTGCTACTACCGTGTGCGTTGTCAGGAAATGATCACCAGGGCAGCACCGGCCCACCGCTGGCGAGGAGCGACCATGAGCACGCAACCTGTTGGAAACGGCCGGCACCGCGTCGTCGTCATCGGATCGGGTTTCGGCGGCCTGTTCGGCACCAAGCACCTCAAGCGTGCCGATGTCGACGTCACCCTCATTTCCAAGACCACCACCCACCTCTTCCAGCCGCTGCTCTATCAGGTCGCGACCGGCATCCTGTCGGTCGGCGAGATCGCGCCGGCGACCCGGCTCGTGCTACGCAAACAGAAGAACGCCCGGGTGCTACTGGGCGAGGTCACCGAGATCGATCTGACGAAACGCACCGTCACCTCGGTGCTGCTCGGCGAATCGACGGTCACCCCCTACGACAGCCTCATCGTCGCCACCGGTGCGCAGCAGTCGTATTTCGGCAACGACCAGTTCGCCACCTTCGCGCCGGGTATGAAGACCATCGACGACGCCCTGGAACTGCGCGGCCGCATCCTCGGCGCGTTCGAGCAGGCCGAGGTGGCGCAGACCCAAGAGGAGCGCGACCGGCTGCTCACCTTCGTGGTGGTGGGCGCCGGGCCGACCGGGGTCGAGCTGGCCGGGCAGATAGCCGAACTCGCCGACCGCACGCTGGAGGGCACCTTCCACAATATCGATCCCCGCGACGCGCGGGTGGTCCTGGTCGAGGGGGCGGGCGCGGTCCTGGGTCCGATGGGCCCGAAGTTGGGCAGCAAAGCGCAGCGGCGCCTGGAATCGATGGGCGTGGAGATCCAATTGAACGCTCTGGTCACCGATGTGGACGCGCACGGGGTCACGGTGAAGGACGCCGACGGCACCAGCCGCCGCATCGAATCGGCGTGCAAGGTCTGGTCGGCCGGCGTGCAGGCCAGCCCGCTGGGCAAGATGGTCGCCGACCAGTCCGACGGCACCGAGGTCGACCGGGCCGGGCGGGTCGTGGTGGAACCCGATCTCACCGTCAAGGGACATCCGAACGTCTTCGTCGTCGGCGATCTGATGTCGGTGCCGGGCGTCCCGGGCCAGGCCCAGGGCGCCATCCAGGGCGCCACCTACGCCGCGAAACAGATCAAGGCGGAGCTGGCGGGTAAGCAGACGGCACAGGAACGCAGGCCGTTCTCCTACTTCAACAAGGGCAGTATGGCGACGATCTCGCGTTTCAGCGCGGTCTGCCAGGTGGGCAAACTCGAGTTCGGCGGCTTCATCGCCTGGCTGGCCTGGCTCGGCCTGCACCTGTACTACCTGGTCGGCTACCGCAGCCGGATCACCACGATCATCCAGTGGTTCGTCACCTTCCTCGGACGCACCCGTGGCCAGATGGCGGCTACCGAGCAGTGGATCTTCGCCCGCCTGGCCCTGGAGGCGGTGTACGGCGACAGCGAAGAGGGCGAGGAGATCGTGCGCGGCGCGGCGGGTCGCCGGCCCCCGGCCCCCTCCCCCGGCACCCCGGCCGTCACCGCCGAAGCCGTCGACACCGGCATGCCCGAGAAACCGGGTGGCGATCGCAAAGTCGGCTGAACCGGCTCACCTCCCCGATCCGGCGCCCTTTCGGAGCTAATATCTGGCAAACAGATCATCTCCGCAGAGAGGCACCCATGGGTAAGCACAGGACAACGGTCCGATCCCGGCGTGCCGCCGGATCGGTCGTCGCGGCGGGAGCAGTTCCGCTCATCGCGACACTGATCGGCGCCGGGACGGCCCCCGCCGATGTTCTCGCCGCTCCGCCCGCGCCACCCGCGGTACCCGCCGTGCTTGCGGCGCCGCCTCCGCT
>NZ_BAGJ01000082.1 GCF_000308775.1 Nocardia testacea NBRC 100365 | reverse complement strand
GGTGCGCCGATCGCCATGCTGCTGCTGGGGGCCGCCGCCGCGCTGCGGTGGGTGTACACCCGCTTCCCCAGGACCGGACGCTCGACCGGCCGGCGCACCTCCACTCGGCTCGCGGCCGCGGGCGTGGAGGAGATCACCGCCTTCTGGTACGGGAGCAAACGTGACCAGCTGGACCACCGTGCCGCGCAGACCATGCTGCGCGACGAGGAATCCGAGGGGGCGCCGCCGCGGGATCGGATCGATCTCGCCGCCGGCCGGGCGGTGCTGGTGGCCCGTCCGTCGGATCACGACGCCCGGAACCGGCCCGCGCCGCCCTCGACGGCGCCGTGACCACCCGGCACGGCGGATTGCGCGAGCCCACTACTGTGTACGGGTGCATTCAGATCAGCGATCGGACGACAGCGGACCCCGGATCTGGGGTGGCACCACGCTTTCCGAGCGGAAGCAGGCACGGCGCAGCGCGCTGCTCGAGGCCGCACTGGATCTGATCGGTGAATCCGGCGCCGCCGGCGTCACCATGCGGGCGGTATGCCGCCGGGCCAATCTCACCGATCGATATTTCTACGAGAGTTTCGCCAGCCGCGACGAACTGCTCGACGTTCTGTACCGGCAGATCGCCGACGATTTTCTCGATCCGATGACCGCCTTCACGGTCGCCGACGACGCCTCGCGCGACCGTGCGCTGTCCGAGGCGCTGGTGGACAAGGTGCTCGAGGATCCCCGTAAATCGCGCCTGTTCCTGGTGGAGCCGTACTCCAGCACCGGTCTCGGTCAGACCACCATCGCCGTGATGCCCGCCTTCACCCGGCTGATCCAGGACCATCTCTTCCACCGGATCGACGATCCGGTCCGCCGCCGGCTCGCGGCCGTCACCATGGCGAGCGGGAACGCCGGCATGTTCTCGGCCTGGCTGAACGGGTCGTTGCGGGCCACCCGCGCGGAGATCGTCGATCACCTCGTCGCCATGCTGGGTGCCTACCGCGGCCTCTACCGGTAGGCCGGGGCAGGCCGGGAGCCGTTCCCGGGAAACCTTGCCCGGGCAAGGAGGTTGGGAAGAATTGCACGACGAAGTTGTCGGATCGACCGGTAAGCTGATCTCGCCGATCCGAGGCCCCGGGACGCTGGGTGAGGTCTTGGTGGCCGTACGTGGGGGGACCGAAGGGTATATCGCGCGCGCTGCCGAAGCGATCCCGGCCGGGAGCACCGTGCTGGTCATCGCTGTCGATTCCGGTCGTATCGCCGACGTGGTGCCCTGGATACCGCTCACACCGGACCCGGCGCCGTAGCAACACGACGCGAGGAGTCATCCGTGCTGGGTTATCACGTACCCGATCCCGACGAGGCGATGCTGGTCAGCGGCGCCAAGAGCAGCGACGCCACCCCATTCCGGGTGATCATCGGCCGCGGTACATGGGTGATGCCGTTCTTCCGCAAGGTGCGGTATCTGTCGCTGGCGATGTTCGAGGCCGAGATCAGCGAGCGCTGCGTCACCAAACAGGCCATCGTGCTGCAGGTTCGGGCGGTCATCGCCTTCAAGGTCGCCAACGACACCGCCTCGATCGTGAACGCGGCCCAGCGTTTCCTGTCCGAACAGGAACAGGAGATGTCGGTGCTGACCGGACGGATCTTCTCCGGTCATCTGCGGTCCATCGTCGGCTCCATGACGGTGGAGGAGATCATCCGGGAGCGCCAGCGGCTGGCCGATGAGGTACTCGTCGCGTCGAAAGTGGAGATGAGCAATATCGGACTGTGGGTCGACTCGTTCCAGATCCAGTCCATCGACGACGGGAATCTCGGATATATCACGGCACTGGCCGCGCCGCACAATGCGGCGGTACACCGGGACGCGCAGATCGCCGAATCACAGGCCGCCCAGCGTTCCGCCGAAGCCGAACAGGAATCCCTGCGCAAGCAGGCCGAGTACGCGCGAGAGACGGCGATCCTCAAGGCCGGTTACCAGCGCGATATCGACAAGGCCCAGGCCGAGGCCGCGGCCGCCGGACCGCTCGCCGCGGCGCTCGCCCAGCAGGAAGTGCTCGGCGCCCAGGCCGCCCAGGCCCGCAAGGAGGCCGAACTGCGGGAACAGCAGTTGCAGGCCGAGGTGGTGAAACCGGCGCAGGCCGAGGCCGAGCGGGTGCGGATTCTCGCCGAAGCCGAGGCCGACCGCACCCGGATCCAGGCCGAGGCGGCGGCCTCCAACAATCGCATCGCGCTCGATCAGATGCTCATCGAGCAGTTGCCGCTCATCGTGGAGCAGGCGGCGCGTGGCCTGTCCAACGCCAATCTGACCGTTCTCAACGGACCGGACGGGGTGGGCGAACTGCTCAACGGCATGGTCGGACAGGGGTTGACCGTGTTCAACTCGCTGCAAAAGGCGCTTTCGACCACCGGTGAGGAAAAACCGGATATAGAGTGACCGGCAGAACTGCGGCGAGGAGCGGTGTGGTGGCCAGCGGGAAATTGGTGTCGTTCGACGGATCACGGGGCTTCGGTTTCATCCGGCCCGAGGACGGTGGACCCGACGTGTTCGTCCACGTCAACGATATCGGCCTGGGTGAGGACGAACTCCGGCAGGGCCGGGTGTTCGAATTCGATGTCACCGAGGGCGACCGGGGCCCCAAGGCGATCAACCTCAGGTCCCCGCGCGGCCAGCACGCGCGACCCAAACCGGTTGCCGAGGGCGGCCGGCTCACCGCCGAGGAACACACCCGGCTGGTCACCGAACTCCTCCTGGAGGCCTCCCCGGCGCTGACCGCCGGGGAGATCGTGGCCATCCGGCAGCGGCTCACCGATTTCGCGATCGAACAGGGCTGGGTCGACGGCTGACGGCCGGATCCGGGGATCTGTCGGTTCGAACTCCTATCATCGGGGGCGATGATTCGGCGCCGGCCGCGGCGTCGATACCGGTGAGGATCGACCCGAGGAGGATCGCGTGGACCTACCGGTTATGCCGCCCGTCCGGCCCATGCTGGCCAAATCCGCCCCCGGCATACCGCCGGGGCCGGGCCTGAGCTACGAGCCCAAATGGGACGGGTTCCGCTGCGTGGTGTTCCGCGACGGCGCGGATGTGGAGTTGGGGTCCCGCAACGATCGGCCTCTCACCAGATACTTTCCCGAGGTCGCCGAATTGCTGCGCGGCGCGCTGCCGGATCGGTGCGTCGTGGACGGGGAAATCGTCGTGGTCACCGAACACGGACTCGATTTCGATGTGCTGCAGCAGCGGCTGCACCCGGCGGCGTCGCGGGTGGCCAAACTGTCGGTGGAGACGCCGGCGAGTTTCGTGGCCTTCGACCTGCTCGCCCTCGACGACCGCGATCTGACCGGGGCACCGTTCGCCGAACGCCGCCGGTTGCTCGAAACCATCCTGCGGACCGAGCCCGGCCGGGTACAGCTGACCCCGCTCACCGGAGATCCGGCGGTCGCCCGCGACTGGTTCACCCGGTTCGAGGGTGCGGGCTTCGACGGGGTGATGGTCAAAGCCGATGATCAGCCGTATCAGCAGAACAAGCGGGTGATGCTCAAG
The DNA here is from genome assembly GCF_000308775.1 of Nocardia testacea NBRC 100365. Classification (GTDB taxonomy): domain Bacteria; phylum Actinomycetota; class Actinomycetes; order Mycobacteriales; family Mycobacteriaceae; genus Nocardia; species Nocardia testacea. The sequence goes on along the minus strand of NZ_BAGJ01000082.1, from coordinate 77,844 downwards.
GTCAAGCACGAACGCACCGCCGATTGCGTGGTGGCGGGTTTCCGCTGGCACAAGGACGGTCAGGGCGTGGGTTCGCTGCTGCTCGGCCTGTACGACGACGAGGGCCGGCTGCACCATGTGGGGGTGGCGAGCAGTTTCACCGCCGCGCGGCGCACCGAGTTGATCGGCGAACTCGCTCCGTACCGGGAGAACGCGCTGGCGGACCATCCGTGGCGGGAATGGGCCGACGCCGTGGCCCAGGCCGAGTCCGGTGGCTCCATGCCCGGCGGGGTCAGTCGCTGGAGCGGTGGTAAGGACCTGTCCTGGGAGCCGCTGCGCGCCGAACTGGTGGCCGAGGTCAGATACGAGCATCTCCAGTCCGGCCGGTTCCGCCACGGCGGACGGCTGGTCCGGTTCCGTCCCGACCGCACCCCCGAGTCGTGTACCTACGCACAGCTCGAAGAGGCCGCGCCCGCCGAGTTGCGCGAGATCTTCGGGACGGCGGTGGCGAAATGAGCGACGCGGTGGAAATCGAGGCCGCCGGCCGAGTGCTCACCATCACCAACCCCGCGAAGGTGTACTTCTCGCGCCGGGGCGAAACCAAATTGGATCTGGTGCGCTACTACGAGAGCGTCGCCGAACCCTTTCTCCGGGTCAACGGCGGGCGGCCGCTGTTGCTGGAGCGATACCCGGACGGCGCGTCCGGGAAGTCCTGGTTCCAGAAGCGGGTGCCGAAATCCGCCCCGGACTGGTTGCGCACGGTCGAGGTCACCACCCCGAACGGCACCACCAGCGACGCGCTGGTGGCACACGATCTGGCCCATGTGCTGTGGGCGGTGAACCAGGGTTGCCTCGGCTTCCACGTCTGGCCCAACACCGTGCCTGATCTGCGGGTCGCCGACCAGCTCCGGATCGACCTCGATCCCTCCCCCGGTATCGGTTTCGACGAACTGCGGACCGCGGCCGTCCGGACCCGGGAGCTGTGCGGCGAGCTCGGTATCGAGACGTGGGTGAAAACCTCCGGGTCGCGCGGCCTGCACCTCTACATCGCGCTGGAACCCCGCTGGGACGGGTACGAGGTCCGCGCCGCGGCCGTGGCCCTGGCGCGGGAGCTGGAACGCCGCCACCCCGACGACATCACGGCGCACTGGTGGAAAGAGGAACGCGGCCGCCGGGTTTTCGTCGACTACAACCAGAACGCGCCACACAAAACCGTATTCGGCGCCTGGTGCGTGCGACCCAAGGTCGGTGCACCGGTATCCACCCCGCTGACCTGGGAAGAACTCGACACCGTGATCCCCGAGGACCTGACGATCGCGACGGTACCGGCCCGGCTCGCCGAGTCCGGCGATCCCTGGGAGCACCGCCCACCGCAGAGCATCGAACCGCTGCTGCGGATGTCCGAACGCGACCTCGCCTCCGGTCTCATGGACGCGCCGTGGCCGCCGCAGTACCCGAAGATGCCGAACGAGCCGCCGCGGGTACAGCCCAGCCGCGCTCGTAAACCCGCGACGGACGGCTGAGGCCGGGCCCGGCTCAGGAGGTCCAGAACGTCCAGACCCCGTTTTCGCAGACCAGGGCGTACCCCGCGGCGGTGCGCGCGGTGCCCGTGCCCGTGCCCGTACAGCTCGTATCCGCTGACCGGACGGTCTCGGCCACCCGGTAGGGGCCCGACCACTGATAGCCGGTGACCGACGCCGAGTCGGTGAGGCACAGCAGGGTGTCGCCGCCGGTGGCGACACCGAGCAGCGCCGGTTCGGGACAGGCGGTGTCGACCTCCGCGGCCGGCGGGGTCACAGTGGATCCGCTCGCCGGGACCGAGGGTTCCGCCGTCGCGCTCCGGCCGGGTGAGGAGGTCGGTGCACTTTCGGAGGTCCCGGAGACAGCCGGGGCGGGGGGCTCGGTAGGCCGCGGTCCGCCGGTCGCCTCGTCCATCGCGGCGCCGACCCGGGACAACACGCCGGGCGTCTCCCGCGGCAGCAGGATCAGTGCCGCCAGTAGCGCCACTTCGCCGACGCCGAGCACTATGGCGGTCACGGCCATGAAACGGCCGCGCGGATGCCCGAACGCGATGAACCCGAAAACGATCGCCACCGGGAAGACCAGGACGAGGGCAGCCACCAGTGCGACGATCGCGTAGGGATTGACGATCGGACGCTCGTCGTAGCGAGGGGGCTCCTCGGACCAGTCGTCGTAGTCGTCGCCCCGCCGCCCGCTACGCGGTGGTTCCTGGTCGCGGTCCGGCGGGACTTCCGGCCAGCGCTCACCCGCCCAGCGCTGTGTATATGCCATGACCGATCCCTTCGAGCCGCCGTCGGCGCATCCTGGAGCAGTGGACTGCGCCCGGCACCCGAAAGAATAAGCCGCGACCCGCCGGTGGTCCCGGTAAATCCCCCTGTCCGCGGGCTCGCTTCGGCCGGCACCATCCGAAACACCCGGCCGCTCCGCTGGGCCGGGCCACAGTTGCTCAGCCCCCTCGTCGCACGCGTGGTAGCGATTCGGTGACCAGGGTGTTCAGCATGTCCACCAGGAGCGCGTGGACCTGTTCGCGGGTCATGGTGCCGCGGGTCAGCCATTCCCGGCCGGCGACCTTCACCAGGCCGCCGTAGGCGCGGACCATCGCTCGTCGCGGCTCTTCCGACGCCGCACCGTCGGCCAGACCGATCATCACCAGCAGCCGCTGCGCGGCCGCGTCGTCGGCCGCGTCGAGTATCTGCTGCACTTCCGGGTCGTCACCGACCCCCTCGTGGCTGGTCACCTTCACCCAGGTGTTGCCGTGTTCGGAGATCGTGTCCAGCAACCAGCGCACACTGGCCTCGACCCGCTCCCGGGTGGTGCCCGTGGGCACGGCCAGCTCGTCGGCGCGCGGCAGGGTCACCATCCGGCGGACGACCGCGAGATAGAGGTCGCGTTTGTTGCCGAAATAGTGGTTGATCAGGCCGCGGGCCACACCGGCGCGCTGCGCGAGCTCAGCAGTGGACACCGCCGCGTACGGACGTTCGCCGAACATCTCGATGGCCTTGGCGAGGATCTGGGCGCGGCGCTCGTCGGGCTCGAGCCGGCGCCGCCGAGGTTGCTCATCCGTGCCGCTCCCGCCGCTCCCGCCGACCCCGCCCGGGCCGGGCGCGGCGGCGGTGACGGCGGCGGCCGGCGGTTCGAGGTCAGAGTCCACGCGCGATGAGGTCCTTCATCACTTCGTTGCTGCCGGCGAGGATGCGCAGCACCCGGGCACCCGTGTACAGCTGAGAGATCGGGTACTCGGTCATATACCCGTAGCCGCCGAAGAGCTGCAGGCAACGGTCCACGACCACACCGAGTTGATCGGTGGACCAGTACTTCGACATGGCGGCCGACTGGATATCGAGTTCCCCGCGCAGGTGCCGGCTGATGCAGTCGTCGAGGAAGACCCGGTTGGTCCGGGCGATGGTCGCGCATTCGGCCAGTTCGAACCTGGTGTTCTGCATGGCGAACAGCGGTTTGCCGAAGGCCTCCCGGCCCTTGGTGTATTCGACGGTCAGTTCGACCGCGCGTTCCATCATCGCCACCGCCATGATGGCGGTGACCAGCCGTTCCTGGGCGAGCAGCTGCATCATCTGGTAGAAGCCCTGGCCCTCGGTGCCACCGAGCAGGTTCGCCGCGGGAACCCGCAATCCGTCGAAGAACAGTTCGGCGGTGTCCTGCCCCTTGCCGCCGATCTTGGACAGGATGCGGCCGCGGGTGAAGCCGGGGGTGTCGTCGCCGACTTCGGCGAAGAGCAGCGAGACACCGGCCGCGCCCTTCTCCGGGTCGGTTTTGGCGGCGATGATGATGCCGTCACAGAGCCAGCCGTTGGAGATGAAGATCTTCGAACCGGTGATGACGTACTCGTCGCCCTCGCGGACGGCCCGGGTCTTGATCGCCTGCAGATCCGATCCGGTGCCCGGCTCGGTCATCCCGATGGACAGCACCATCTCGCCACTGCTCGCCTTGGGCAGAATCCGCTTCTTCAGCTCCTCGGAGCCGAATTCGGCCAGATAGGGCGCGATGATCGAACTGTGGACCGGGATTCCGAGGGCCCCGTCACCGGCGCGCACCTGTTCCTCGATGATCGCGGCCTCGTGGGCGAAGCTGCCGCCCCCACCACCGAATTCCTCCGGGACCGCGGGGCACAGCAGACCGAGTTCACCGGCGCGGCGGTAGAGTTCCTTGTCCGGATGGCCCTGCTCGATGAACTTCTCCTCATGCGGCACCACTTCCTTCTCGAAGTAGTTGCGCGCGAGTTCCCGTACCGCCTCGACCTCGTCGTCGCTCCATGCGGGGCGTGCCATATCCGCGTCCTCTGTTCGTGAAAACCCAGCCCGGCGCCGACGCGCCGGATCGTCCGGCAACGACTTTCCCGCACTATTGGCGCGATGTCAACGAGGTGCGTTCCCACTTGTGGCGAAGCGGCCGGAGCCGGCGCCCGGTGATCCCGGCGGCCCGGCTCTGCTCACACTCCAGCAGTTTTGCCACAATGGTGCGCACGCTTCCCCAGCTCACGAAGGAATTCCTCCGCACCGATGGCCGCGCCCAGTATCGACCCGAACGACCTCGCCACCTGTTTGCGCGTTCTCGACCAGGCAGGACAGCTGGATCCCGGCCATCCGGATTCGACCACCGTGCAGCGCGCGGTCGGCCGGATGTTCAAAGAACTCAAACGGCAGCGGCGCACCGCCGCCCGGCAGGCGAAACTCGCCGCCGACCGCGCGGTGGTCGCCGCCACGGCCACCGGTTCACCGAACCGGATCGACGACGAGACCGCGGGTATCCCGATCAGCTCCAGCACCACCGGCGCCTCGGCCGGCACGCTCCTGCGCCCTCGCGGCTGCTACATCTGCAAGGAGAAGTACACCCGCGTCGACGCGTTCTACCACCAGTTGTGCCCCGACTGCGCGGCCATGAGCCACGGTCGCCGCGAGGCCCGCACCGACCTGACCGGCCGGCGCGCGCTGCTCACCGGCGGCCGGGCCAAGATCGGGATGTACATCGCGCTGCGGCTGCTGCGCGACGGCGCGCATACGACCATCACCACCCGCTTTCCCAACGACGCGATCCGCCGCTTCGCCGCCCGGCCCGACAGCGCCGACTGGCTGCACCGGCTGCGTATCGTCGGAATCGATCTGCGGGATCCGGCCCAGGTGGTGGCGCTCGCCGACGATGTCGCGGCCCAGGGCCCGCTCGATATCCTCATCAACAACGCCGCGCAGACCGTACGCCGCTCTCCCGGCGCCTACAGTGCCCTGGCCGCCGCCGAGGACGGACCGCTGCCCTCCGGCGAGTTGCCCGAGAAGGTGACCTTCGGGCAGACGACCCGCGCCCATCCGACCGCGCTGACCGCCTCGCTGACTCCCACCTTGGCGGCTGCCGACGTGGCCGAGCTGGCGCTGGTGGCCGGGTCGGCCACACCCGAACGCATCGCCCGCGGCGTGGCGATCGATGCCGGGGGCCTGGTGCCCGATCTCGCCCACACCAACAGCTGGGTGCACACCGTGGGCGAGGTGGACCCCACCGAACTGCTGGAAGTGCAGCTGTGCAATTCGGTCGCCCCGTTCATCCTCGTGTCCCGGTTGCGACCGGCACTGGCCGCGGCGGCCGCACGCCGGAAGTACGTGGTGAACGTCTCGGCGATGGAAGGCCAGTTCTCCCGCGGCTACAAGGGGCCCGGGCATCCGCACACCAATATGGCGAAAGCGGCGCTGAACATGCTGACCCGAACCAGCGCGAAGGAAATGCTCGAAACCGACGGCATCCTGATGACCGCGGTGGACACCGGCTGGATCACCGACGAGCGACCGCATTACACCAAGATCAGGCTCGCCGACGAGGGGTTCCACGCCCCGCTGGACCTGGTGGACGGCGCGGCCCGGGTCTACGACCCGATCGTGCGCGGCGAAGCGGGCGAAGACCTCTACGGCTGCTTCCTCAAGGACTACCGTCCCTCGCCGTGGTAAACCCGGTGCCGTAACGCATCCGAGGACATACCCTGGAAGGGTGTGGTATCGGGTGATCGCGGATATGGTCGCTGCCCTGCATCTGCTGTTCATCGGCTACGTGGTGGCGGGCGGCTTCCTGGCGTGGCGTTTCCCCCGCACGATCTGGTTGCACGGGGCCGCCGCGGCCTGGGGTTTCGGCACGGTGCTGGTCGGCTACGACTGCCCGCTCACGTATGCGGAGAACTGGGCGCGGCACCGTGCCGGGGTGTCGGGGTTGCCGGCGGAGGGCTTCATCGACCACTACCTGACCGGGGTGGTCTACCCGGAGAGCATGCTCACCGAAGTGCAGTTGCTGGTGGCGGCCGGTGTGCTGGTGTCGTGGGCCGGGCTGTGGTGGCGCGCCCGCCGTCCGCACGGACCGAGCGCACGGGTCGCCGGCTGAGCCGCGCCCGCCGGTGACGGTGTGATGAAAATCGCTGTGCCATCGGATGACCGGGCGTTCTCCGGGCTCGCGGCCCAGTACTGTCGGTGCGGTGGACGTGGGCGCACGGCTGGTCCGTGATTACGAAGACGGGGCAGGCGTCGGCGGCTCGGGCCCGGTGAACTGGCCCGACCCCGGGCAGTACCTCGCCGCCACCCTTCCGGTGTGGGGGCTGGCCGCGGGATCGGTCCAGGCGTTCGTCGCGGCCGCCGACCGGTACCGCCGCGCCACTGGAACCACACCGATCCGGCATCGGCTGAACCCCGAACGTATCGCGGCGTCCTTCTCCAGTGACCGGTTGTTGCGGATCGACGATGCCCCCGTCGAAGGATTCGCCGACCTGTCCGGCTTCTTTCCCACCTTCGACGGCTGGGTGCGGACCCATGCCAACTATCCACATCACCGCGCCCGGCTGCTGTCCGCACTCGAACTCCCCCCGGACGCGCCGCGTGAACCGGCCGAAGTCCAGATGGCTATGATCCGCGCCGCCGACCTGGAAGAACTGGCCGCGGCCCGGGGCGCGATCGTGGCCCGGGTACGCGACGAAGCACAGTGGCGGGCAGAGCCGCAGGCCGCGGCGGCCGGCGCCGGCCCGCTGGTCGCGCTGGTGGAACGCAGCGACCGGCGGCGGTACACGCTGCCGATATCGGGGACCCCGTACCAGCCGCTACAGGGCGTGCGGGTACTGGACCTGACCCGGGTGATCGCCGGCCCGGTGGCCACCCGGGCGCTGGCGCTGCTCGGCGCCGAAGTACTGCGGGTGGACCCGCCCGGGCTGCCGGAGATCCCCTGGCAGTACACCGATACCTGCCAGGGCAAATATTCGACTCTGCTCGACCTGCGGTCGTCCGCCGCGACGTGGGAGGCGCTGCTCGACTCCGCCGACGTGCTGGTGACCGGCTATCGACCGGGCGCGCTGGAGCGGCTCGGCCTCACCGGACGGCCGGGGCTCGTACATGCCCGGGTGAGCGCCTGGGGTTTCACCGGGCCGTGGGCGGGCCGGCGCGGTTTCGACAGCATCGTGCAGGCTGCGACCGGGATCGCGGTGATCGAGGGAGCGTCCGCGGTGCCCGGCGCGCTGCCCGCGCAGGCACTGGACCACGCCTCGGGCTACCTGCTCGCGGCCGGCATAGTCGACGCGCTCACGGGCCGCGTGGGCGATGGCCGCGGCCGGGACGTGCGGGTATCACTGGCCCGCACCGCGACCTGGTTGCTCTCCCAACGAGGCCGCACACCCGAGCATGCGGCGCCGGCGGTGCCCGGCGTCGGCAACAGTGTGACCCATGGACGGGTTGCCGGCGCAGCGCCGGCCCTGGCCGAATATCCGGACTACCCGTTCCCCGCGCCGGGCTACGGTCGCGCCGAACCCCGATGGAGGGAGAAGCGGGTACCCGGGCACCGCTGAGTTCGCGCGCGGTAGAGGCTCACAGACCGGTGGCCAGTCGCACCACGACCTGGTCCTGGGTGACCTCCTGCACCGTCAGGTTCAGCCCCTGCACCGAGCCCGACTCGCCCATCGCTATGGTGACCGGCTGGCCCGCCACCGACAGGGTGACCAGTTCGCCCTGCACCGAGGTGAGTTCGGTGTCCACGCCCAGCACGCTGATCTTCGCCTGGACACCGCGCTCGAACGTCACAGTGCAGCCGCTGACCTCGCATTCGCTGCGCGCCCCGGGACCCGTCGCGGTGCAGGCCACGCTCCCCAGCGACGCGGCGGCAACGAGCAGGAGGGCGGCGGTCAGCCGTCGAACAGACATGCGGACAGTGTAGGGATCAGGACGCTCACCGCCACCGGAACCGGACGAACCGGCCTCACCACGGAAGGCGGTGGGCGCGGATCTCGGCCAGGGACAGGCCGCGCCGGCGGCGGGCGAGGGCGCGCAAGGCGCTGGCGTTGACGTATCCGACCTCGCGCGCGACCGAGCCCACCGTGAGCCCGCCGGACCGTAGCAGTTGAGTGGCCCGATCGAGCCGGATATCGTCGGCGAAATCCTTCGGTGACATGCCGAGCGCGGCGCGGGTTGCGCGTTGCAGACTGCGTTCGGTGACACCTAGTTCACGTGCGGCGGTGGCGATCAGGAACTGTTCCGAGAGATGGTCACGCACCCAGCGTTCGTAGTCGGCGATCAGCGAATTACCGCGGGCAACCACCTCGGGTATCGCATAGGGCGCCTGGCTGGCCCGCGACCCGACGGTGAGGTACCGCATGGCCCGTTCGGCCAGCTCCGGGCTGGTCCGGTAGATCAGGGACAGCGCCATATCCATATGCGAGAGCGAAGCCCCCGCAGTGGTGATCCCGTCCCCGTGGCAGACGAAACAGCTCTCGTCCAGCTGGACCCGGGGGTAACGCCCGCGGAAACAGGCGCCCAGCCACCAGCTGGTCGTCGCCGGGGAGTCGTCGAGGACTCCGGATTCCGCCAGGAAGAAGGTCGCGGTACAGGCGGCGGCCAGGTGCACACCCCCGGCCCGTGCCGCCCGGATGTGCTCGAGGACCGGCAGGTGTTCGGCAGCCGTGACCAATTCCACCAGCGGCTGGGGTTCCAGGATGTCCACCGCCGCCACGGCGAGCGCGTCCAGCGACACCGGGATCTCGGCCAGCGGAGTGGTCGGCACGAGATTTCCACTGCCCGAACGCACCGAGGAACCCAGCGATACCGTGCGGATATTCCAAGGTGGCGGCGGATTCCGTAGTTCCTTGCGCAGCGCGTTGGCGGTGCCGAACGCGCCGAGCAGTGCGCCCAGGCCGAAATCGGCCACACCGTCCACCACGAGAATTCCGACATCCACGCCCGGAGGATACGGTTCGGGTCCGTCGTTCGAGAAACCGGACGGTCCCTATGGAGGCAGAATCCGGTGGCCGCGCATCGATCACCCGCGCCGTGTCGCAAACCGAGCGTTTCCTGTCGCATCCGCCCCTCTTACCCGGCCTGCCCGAGCCCGTAGGGTCGGGGACACAGAACGGTGCCGGTCGCCTTCGCGCGGCCGGCACCGTTCGCGTGCCGCCACCGAACACACCCGTGACCGCCGACCCACCGGATCGCGAGGCCGGTCCGTGGACGACGCTCGGCACCGCGCGAGAGCGCCGCCGTGCCGCCGGTGCGGCACGGCGAACGCCGGTCATCGTCGGGCCGGGCTCCGGCAACGAACCGCACAGCAGCCGCTCGGAACCGACAGCGTGTGGGAATGTATGGCTGCGGCGCTGCGGGGTGCGCCGCAGCCTTCCATTCGCATACGCCTGCCGTGCGGCGAGGGCCGTCACCGCCACGGAGGTTCGGCGAGACAAACCCTCGCGACACGGCGGAACTCGGCGATGGGTCGCACCGCGTCGCCGAGTTCCGCCGGGATTATCGCGCCGCGGGTCTAGCGGCCACCCAGGCCGAAGCCCGAATCGTCCATCTCGATATCCGGATCAAGGATGCCGCACACCTTCCAGCCGCCATCCTCCTCGACCAGGTCATAGGTCATGGTCGTGGTGGTCGAGGTGCCCATCACCTCCATGGATATCTCCATGGTGAAGGTGCCCTTATCGCTGCCCGCGGGTACATCGACACTCTTCAGAGTGGTCGTCGACTCCGGGAGGTCGACATCGGGAACGTCTGTCGGCTTCGTCGGGTTCTGCTGCTCGTACTGCGAGATCTCGTCCAGATCGGCCGCGCAGACGAGATCCTCCGGATCACCCTCGTGATCCACCCAGGCCTGGGCGACATCCCGGGGATCGTCGTAACCACCACCCACGACCGAACCACCGCCATCGCTGAACAGGAAGAAGGCACCCACCCCGACGGCGATCAGGACTACTGCGACACCACCGACGACGAGCGCGATCCGGCCACCGTTCCCACCGGAACGCGGAGGCGGGCCTCCGTACCCTCCGGGGGCTCCGTACTGCGGCTGACCGGGCGGGTAGGGCTGACCGTACTGTCCCGGGTAAGGCTGCTGTCCCGGCACGGGCTGTCCCGGATATGGCTGCTGATGCTGGTACGGATTGGGCTGTTGCGGGTGACCCATACGGAAGTCCTGTAATCCTTGCTCTCCTGCGCGTCACCGGAGTGGCGACGCGTCCGATTTCTAATTCCCTCACGACGAGGTGGCGTTAACATCGCTTCCGGACACCGCCGGTGACTCCAGACCTCGTTCTCCCCCTGCCGATTACGATCAGTACCCGACGTAACCGGCGCCGTGGGACATATTGACGATTCCGGGCACATTCTCGAGCGACCCATAGCGGTCGATGGCGTACGCGGTTCCCGCGCAGATGTTGTCGACCGGATTCCAGATATCGGTATGACCGGGCAGGGCGTGGGCGTTGAACGTCGGATCGATGGTCTGCATCAAGCCCTTCGACGGAGTCCCGGCCTCTGCGTTGCTGTCCCACAGGTTGATCGCGTTCGGGTCGCCGCTGGATTCCTTCTCGATCATCGTGGCGATGATGGCCGCGTCGGAGTCCTTGATGTCGTAGCCGTTCTCGCGCAGCACCTCGATGGCCTGGCCGATCCACTGGGCCAGGTCGCCGGTGGGCATCTTGGTGGGCCTGCCGGAGGTACCGGTGATCTCGCCACCGGACCCGGAATCATCATCGGACCCGGAGTCGCCACCGTCCGAGGACTGCCCGCCCATGAGCGGACTCACCGGGGAGCCGCTGCTCAGCGGGGCGCCACTGCTCGCCGGAGAACCACCGGCACTTCCCGACCGGTCCTGCGGCACCTGCAGGGACTTGTTCTCCAGTTCGTTATGTGCGGACTGCATCTTGCGGACGGTGGCGCCGATGGTGTTGTCGATCGCGACGACGGCGTCGAACTGCTGCCGGGAGGTGGGATTGTCCGGGACACCTTCGGTGATCTCGATGACCGCGTCGCGCAGGTCCTCGAAATATCCGCTGACGCCGTTGGCATCGTCGGCGGCCAGGGCCGCGAGTTCGGCGATCTGGTTGTCGAGGGTGTTCCAGTCCTCTATATAGGTCGCGACCTGCTGATCCAGCAGTTCGTACTTGTCCGCGAGGTCACCGTCACCGGGCCGCTCGCCGGCCAGGCGGGCGAACTGCTGGGCGGTGAGACTCGTCGCGGTACGGTCGCCGAGCCCGTCTTCGAGCGCTTTGAGGACCCTTTCGGCGTAGTCGATATAGGGGTTCAGCAGCGGAGCGTTGTACGGACGACGGAGTGTCCAGCTCTTTGCGACGACCATCGCCCTCCGTCCCGCGCCCAGTACACCACCACTTTCTCAGCAGAGTTCCATTCGGCGCGTTGCCGAGCATCCCCGCCGGTGAGAAGTCTGTACAAGGATGTCGGCGGTACCACGCCGGAAACCGGCACGGCGTGATCGTGGAGAACACGGCGGGCATGGACGATCCGGCACCGGCCGTTCCGCCTCCTCTACGCTTCTGCGCATGGGGCCGACCCGGCCTCGCGTCGTGCGAACCGAAAATGCGCCGGATTACGCCAGCACCGAGGAATCGGTGGAAGGAGCGGAGTTGGCCATACTGGTCGCGATGCTCTCGGCATTGGCGATCCGTTGCCCGCGCGCCGCGCCGGAGCTTCGTTCGTAGTACTGGTCGAAGACCGCCGCGGCGTCGCCGGCGGTCGTGGTGCTCTTCAGTCTGTTCATGGCGCCCGATTCACTGGTTTCCAGTTCGTGCACCATGAAGTCGATCTGTGTCTCCCAACTCGTCACATCCTGGCCGCGGGAGGCCGCGAACGCTTCGAGATTCGCCCGGCGACCGCCCAGCCACTGGGCCAGACCGATCGCGCCCTCACCCGGGTTGTAGGCGCCGGTGTCGAAACCGGACTCCACCTGGAGGTTCCCGAGAATACCGGCCGCCTGCGCGGGAGTGAAGCCCTTCTTGATCAGGTAGTCGTACATCTCCTTCACCTGAGCCTTCTCGCCCTCGCCGATGGGCTGGGGGGAGGCACCGCTGTAGGCACCGCTGGTATTCGTGAGACCGGGAACGTAGGGCGCGGCCCCGCCGTTTCCCGACCAGTTCTGTGCGGGGACCTCGGTGGATTTGCCTTCCAACTTCGCATACGCACGCAGAATCGCCTCGTAGGCGACGCCGACCGCGTCGTCCAGCGCGTTCACGGCACCGATCTGACGGGCCGGAGTGGGATTGTCCGGCACCGACTCGGTGATCTCGATGGCGGTGTCGCGCAGTTCCTCGAACTCCCGGCTCACCGCATTGGCGTCTGTGGCGGCGAAGCCAGCGATGAAACCGATCTGGTCATCAAGGGACTCCCAATCCTCCTGGTAGCCGTCGACCTGTTTCATGTTGAGGTCGTACTGCTCCCGCAACGCGCTCTCGCCGGGACGCTCGCCCGCCTTCTTCACCAGCTTCCCGGCATTCAGTGTTTGCGCGTTCTTGTCACCCAGTCCGTCTTCCAGCGCCTTCAGCACCTTCTCGACATAGGTGATATAGGGATTGAGAATCGGCGCGTTGTCCGGACGATGGAGCGCCCAATCCTCTTTCGGAGCCATCGTCCACCTTCCTCGACCCGATACGACACCTGCATAACAGGATTCCATCTCGCAACCCGGCCACCCTCCCGCTCCTGAGAATGGGCGCCGTGGAAGCTCACCGGGCACCGATGAGAAATCCCGCCGGGTCACGTCTACCCGAACGAGACCGACGAGCCCCGGCGGCTCACCCCGGACGGGCCGGCCGACGCCGAGCCGCAGCCAGAAAGGACATCATCATGGGAACCATCGCCGTGCACGAATTCGTCTCCCTCGACGGGACGTATGAGGACCCGTCGTTCACCTTCGAGTTCGGGTTCGATCCGCAGATGGGTGAGACACTGGCGGCGATCACCGGAGCGGCGAAAGCGATCCTGCTCGGTCGCAATACCTTCGAGATGTTCGCCCCGGCCTGGTCCACCCGCACTGTCGAGGACGATCCGGGCGCCCCGTTCTTCAACGACACCGTCAAGTACGTCGTGGGCGCACGAGAACCGCAGGTCGAATGGGCCAACAGCGTCTCCCTGGGCGCCTACGATCCGAGCCGGATCCGCGCGCTGAAGGACGAGACCGACGGCATCATCTACATCAGCGGTAGCGGCACTCTGGTGCGGGCGCTGCTCGCCGACGGCCTGGTCGACGATCTGCACCTGTTCGTCTATCCCATCGCCCTGGGTAAGGGGGAGAAACTGTTCACCGACGGGGGCGCCACCACGAAGTTCGCTCTCAAAGGCCACGATGTGTACGCCAACGGCGTGGTGCATCTGGACTACGGTCCGGCCGGGTCCTGACACGGTGATGGCGGTGGGGGCCGACCCGCGGATCGGTACCGGTCACGTGGCCGGCCGTCACGCCCCCGCAGGTCGTATCCACCACCACACCGCGCCCGGCGGCTAGGTTCGACAGCAGTGCTGAATCACAGGAGGAGTCGTATGCCGGACCCGAGCGCATCCACCCCGGACGACCTCGTCGCCCCGCTGTCGGTCGAGCAACGCGCCCGCTTGGGCAGTGGACGCGACTTCTGGTCGACCGAGCCGATCGGGGATATCCCGTCGATCACCCTCTCCGACGGCCCGCACGGTCTGCGCTATCAGGATCCGGACCGGGCCGGTGACGCGCTGGGCATCGGTCCGAGCATTCCGGCCACCTGCTTTCCGCCCGCGGTGGGCCTGGGGCAGAGCTGGGACCCGGAGCTCGCGGCCCTGGTGGGGGCGGCGATCGGCCGGGAGGCCGCGGCGGCGGGTGTGCACATCGTGCTGGGGCCCGGGATCAATATCAAGCGCGATCCGCGCTGCGGCCGCAATTTCGAGTACTACTCCGAGGACCCCCGGCTCACCGCCGCGCTGGCCACCGGCTGGGTCCGCGGACTCCAGCAGCAGGGGGTGGGCGCGTCACTGAAGCATTTCGCGGCGAACAACACCGAACACGAGCGGATGACCTCGAGTTCGGACGTCGATCCGCGCCCGCTGCGCGAGATCTATCTGCACGCGTTCGGGCACGTGGTGCGGGAAGCCGCCCCGTGGACGGTGATGTGTTCGTACAACAAGATCAACGGTGTGTACGCGGCGCAGAACCGCTGGCTGCTCACCGAGGTGTTGCGCGAGGAGTGGGGTTTCACCGGTGTGGTGGTGAGCGACTGGGGCGCGGTCGACGACCGGGTGGCCGCGGTGGGCGCCGGACTGGATCTCGCGATGCCCGGCGCGGACGAGGCGGGTGATGGGCGCGTGGTCGCCGCGGTCGCCGACGGCTCGCTGGACCCGCGGGTGCTGGAGGCTTCCGCCCGCCGGATCGCCGCCCTCGCCGTCCACGCCGCCGGCACTGCCGATCCGGAGACCGGCTGGGACGCCGACGAACACCATGCGCTCGCCCGCAGGGTCGCGAGCCGCTGCGCGGTGCTGTTGAAGAACGAGCACGACCTGCTACCCCTGTCGCCGACCGGGCATATCGCGGTACTCGGTGAATTCGCCACCGAACCGCGCTACCAGGGCGGGGGTTCGTCGCATGTCGCCGCCACCCGAGTCGATATCGCGCTCGACGAGATCCGCGCGCACGCCGGACCGGCGACGATCGGCTACGCGCGCGGATTCGATACCGGGTCCGATTCCGCGACAGCGGATCTGCGGGCGGAGGCCGTCGAGGCGGCCGCCCGGGCCGATGTCGCCGTACTCTTCCTGGGACTCGCGGCCGCACAGGAATCCGAAGGCTTCGATCGTGACCATATCGAGCTGCCCGCGGATCAGGTCGAGCTACTGCACGCCGTCCGCACGGTACAGGACCGTGTGGTGGTGGTCCTGGCCCACGGCGGTGTACTGCGGCTGGCGCCGATCGTCGATGCCGCGGACGCGATCCTGGACACCGCGCTGCTGGGGCAGGCAGCCGGCGGCGCCGTCGCGGATCTGCTGTTCGGTATCGCCGCGCCGTCGGGCCGGTTGACCGAGACGGTGCCGCTACGGCTCGCCGATGTGCCCGCCTACGACAATTTCCCGGGCGAACACGGTCATGTCCGGTACGGGGAGGGCATTTTCGTCGGATACCGCTGGTACGACCGCCGCGAGCTCGAGGTGAGCTTCCCGTTCGGGCACGGGCTGACCTATACGACCTTCGATTACGCCGAACCACGCGCGGTCGCCGATGCCGACGGGGTCACGGTGACGGTGCGGGTGACCAACACCGGCGCCCGCGCGGGCCGGGAGGTGGTCCAGGTCTATACCGGTCCGGTGGCCTCGTCGATGCTGCGCCCGCCCCGGGAGCTCGGTGGTTTCGCGGCGGTGGAGCTGGAACCCGGTGCGGCGGGTGAGGTGACCGTGCGGATACCCCGGCGGGAATTCGCCCGCTGGCACGAACCCGCCGGTCGCTGGGTCGTCGAAGGCGGCGAATACCTCCTGTCCATCGGCCGTTCCAGCCGTGACCTACCGGTGCACGCGACCGTCCGGATCGACGGCGACGAGGTCCGGGTGCCGCTCACCAGGGAGTCGTCGTTCGCCGAGGTCATGGCGAATGCGGTGGCCGGGCCGGAACTGGGCGCGAAACTCGGGCCGCTGATCGGTGAACCCGGTACTTCGGCGGGCACCGATCTGGGAGTGGATATGGCGCGGATGATCGGTTCCATCCCCATCGGGCGGATCGCGCTGAACCTGGGTGGGCTGATGACCGCCGCGGAACTCGACGATCTGCTGGCCCGCGCCAACGGCTGAAGCGGGGACGGGAGCCCATCCCGGCTGGTCGACGGAGGCATGTCGAGACCCCTGATCGACCGAATTCTCGATTGCGGCGAGCGAATTACTTCGATTTGCCATGATCGTCACCATGTTCGGAAATCCTGTTATCGCCGGGCGCGGGCGAATTCTGCGTATGGCCGGGCGACGAGCCGTGCCGGTCGTTCTCGCGGTCGTCGTATCCCTCGGTCTCACGGCGAGCCCCACCCATGCCGAACCCGCGGTGCCGGCGCCACTCCCCTCGGCGGGGTGTTCGGCACCGCAGCCGCCGCCCGGCACCGAGGCGATACTGTTCGGCGCCCGCGGTATCTCCGGTGTCTACGGCCGGGACGTTCCCGCGGACACCGGCCGGCCGCTGCCGGTGGTCCTGGATCTGCACGGCTACCTCGAACCCGCGGTCATCCAGTACACGAGCACCGAGTTCGGCTCCTACGGACGTACCCACGGCTTCGTCACCGTCACCCCGCAACTGCTGCGGCCGGGCCTGCCGCGCTGGGACTTCGGCCGTGGTTCGGCCGATATCGGCTATCTGGCGGATCTGCTCACCGAGGTGGAATCCACACTGTGCGTGGACACCCGGCGGATCTACGCCACCGGGCTGTCCATGGGCGGTTTCACCACGTCATCACTGGGCTGCCAACTGGCCGACCGGATCGCGGCCATCGCACCGGTCGCGGGCCTGACCGATTTCGCGTGGTGCGCGCCGGCCCGGCCGATTCCGGTCATCGCCCTGCACGGCACCGCCGACCCCATCGTCGCCTACGCGGGCGGTACGGGTCCCAACGCCCGACTGCTCCCCTCGCCGGACGGATCCGGTTCGGCCGACCCCGGTCATCGAGGGCCGGCGGTGGAAGGTCCGGGCCCGCACCCGATTCCGGAGAACGCCGCCGCCTGGGCCCGGCGCAACGGATGCGCGAGCGATCCGGTCGACCGGCAGGTCACCGACGATGTGGTCCACTCGGCGTATCCGTGCCCGGCGGGAGCCGAGGTCCAGCTGTGGTCGGTGGTCGGCGGCGGTCACCTCTGGTTCGGCACTCCGTCGGAGATCTTCCCGGCGGCCCTGGTCGGCAACGATACGAACTCGATCGGCGCCACCACGCTCATCTGGGACTTCTTCCGCGCACACGCACTGGGCTGAGCTCGATCAGCCCAGTGCGGCGAGCCGCTGCCGGGCCAGGGCGTACTCCGCGGCGAGCCGGTCGACGACGGCCGCGGTGGGACCGATCTCGGTCACCGCGCCGATACCGTGCCCGGCGCCCCAGATATCGCGCCACGCCTTGGCCTCGCCGGAGTTCAGGAATTCCAGCGACCCGGAGCCGTCCCCCGGGTCCCCCAGCGCATCGGGGTCCATTCCGGCGGCGACAATACTCGGCCGCAGGTAGTTGCCTTTGACGCCGGTGAAAAAATCCGTGTAGACGATATCCCCGGCGGTGCCGGCGACGATCATCTTCTTGTACTCGGGCACCGCCGCCGCCTCGTCGGTCGCGATGAACGTCGAACCCACATAGGCGAAATCGGCGCCGGCGGCGAGAGCGGCGAGCACGCTGTCACCGTGCGCGATGGCGCCCGAGAGGGCCAGCGGGCCGTCGAACCACTCCCGGATCTCCCGGATCAATGCGAACGGCGAGACCGTCCCGCCGTGACCGCCTGCCCCGGCGGCCACCGCGATCAGTCCGTCGGCGCCCTTGGCCACCGCCTTGCGGGCGAAGGCATCGCTGATGACATCGTGCAGTACGACTCCGCCGTAGGCGCGGATCCGCTCGTTGACATCGGCGCGCGCGCCCAGCGAGGTGATCACGGTCGGCACCCGGAACTCCTCCAGGATCGCCAGATCCTCCAACAGGCGCGCATTGCTCTTGTGCACGATGAGGTTCACCGCGTACGGCGCCGCCCCCGGGGGTGGCGGCCAGTTCACCGGTGATCCGGGTGAGCCCATTCCCGCAACTTCTCGGTGCTGCGCGCATTGAGCGCCGGGAAGGAGCCGATGATCCCCGCTTTCGATTGAGCGAGGACCAGTTCGGGTCCGGACACGATGAACATGGGGGCGGCGATAACGGGTAGGCGCAGGTCGGCGCGCAGGATCGCGGGTAGTCGCTCGGTCACGTCACCGACGGTAACAGGGGCGCCCGCCCTCAGTTGCGAGTCGATTCGCGGCTCCGGGCAGGCCGAGGCCCGGGCGTTATCTCCGGGGCAGGCCGAGCACCAGCGTCGCGATGGTGTTGAGCTGGATCTCCAGCGTCCCGCCGCCGATGATCCAGGTCGGGATATCGAGCTCGTGGTGTACCGGTTCGGAGACCGCCTCGCCCAGGGCCCCGGCGGGGCCGATCAGGTTCAGGGCGGCCGCCGCGGCGTCGGTGTGCAGCATGGAGGCCGCCGCCTTCGCGACACTGGTGGCCGGCCCGACCGGTTGCCCGTCCAGCCGCCGGATCGTCTCGCGCAGATTCAACGCCGATACGGCCGCCCCTCGGGCGCTGATGCGGCCGAGCGTGCGCAGCGCGTCCTCACGACTGCCGGCGTACTCCGCACGCTCGATGATCTCCCGGATCCGTTTGTTGTGTCCGGGATCCCGGACGCCGCCGATGAACAGCCGTTCCTGCGCCAGCGTCTCCAGGGTCAGCGTCCAGCCCTGACCCGGTTCGCCGAGGACCATCGAATCGGGCACGAAGGCATTGTCGAAGAAGACCTCGTTGAACTCGGCATCACCGCTGGCCTGGGTGATCGGGCGTACCGTCACTCCGGCGCCGTGCATATCGACCAGGAACATGGTGAGCCCGCGGTGCCGCTCGGCGTCCGGATCGGTGCGGCCCAGCAGCAACCCCCAGTCGGCGCGGTGGGCGAGCGTGGTCCAGATCTTCTGACCGTTCAACTCCCACCCGCCATCGACGCGGGTGGCCCGCAGACTCAGGGAGGCGACATCGGAGCCGGCTTCCGGTTCGCTGAACAGCTGGCACCAGATCTCTTCGCCGCGCAGCGCCGGAGCGGCCAGCCGGGCCAGTTGTTCGGGTGTGCCACGGTGCAGCACGATGGGTACCACCCACTGACCGATTCCCATGGACGGCTGGGCGATCCCGTGCCGGTCGAATTCGTCCTGCAGTATCAGCTGTTCGAGGGGGCCGGCCTCGATGCCGTAGGGCCGGGGCATCGGCGGCGAGACCAGGCCGTGGTCGGCCAGCAGCGTACGGCGCGGACCCGGGTTCACCGCATCGGTGTCGCCGATCTTCGACGGGCCCGGGTTGTCCAGTTCCGCAGCCCGGTCCAGGATCTCCGAAACCTGTTCCCGGAAGGCGGAATCGGTTTCGGGCAGCGGTACGGTGAAGGTGCGCGGACCGTGCAGGGCCGTCTCGCCCAGCCGCAGTTCCCACGATTCCACCGGCCCGGCCAGCGCGGCAAGCGCGATGGCCCGCCGCCAGTAGAGGTGCAGATCGTGTTCCCAGGTGAACCCGATCGCACCGTGCAGACCGAGACATTCCACGGCCGCGTGCACGGCGTTGCCGAGGGTGGTGAGCGCCGCCCCCGCGACCGCGTGGGTCCGCTGCCGGGCGTCGTCGTCGAGGCCGCGAATCGCGTCCCAGGCCGCCGCCGTGGCGAGTTCGCTGGTGATCAGCAGTTGCGCGGTGCGGTGCTGGACCGCCTGGAAGGCGCCGATCGGCCGGCCGAACTGGGTCCGCGAGGTGACGTAGGCGGTGGCGGTGTCCGAACACCAGCGGATCACCCCCGCGGCCTCCACCGCGGACAGCGCCACGGCGACCGCGCCGGCCCGCTCGGTATCCAGTGCGACCGGCGTATCGACGGCGACCGAGGTGAACCGGATCTCGCCGATATCGCGGCCCAGGTCGGCCCCGTCCTGCACCACGACCTCGAGTCCCGCGGCGGTCCGGTCGACGACGAACCACCGGGTCTGCGCGCCGGACGCCGCGGCCACCACGAACAGTTCGGCCGACGCGGCACCCAGCACCGGCCCGGTGGTGCCGCTGAGCTGTACGGCATCGCCGGCACCACCGTCCACCGTGATCGCGTGCTCGGGCGCGACGAGCGTGCCGGTCGCCCCGGCGGCGAATTTCCGCAGCAGGGCATCGACGCGGTCCTGCCCCGCCGCGGCGGCAAGCACCGCGCTGGCGACCACCGTGGGCAGCAGGGGCCCGGGCAGCAGCGCCCGTCCGGATTCGGCGACCACCACCGCGAGATCGCCGAGTGTGCCGCCCTGGCCACCGATCGATTCCGGCAGATGGATCCCGGCCAGGCCGAGTGCCACCAGATCGGGCCAGAAATCCGGCCGCTCACCCGCTTTCAGGTGTTCGGTGTTCTCGCGGAGGTATCCGCGACCGGCGCGGCGGTCGGCGAATCCGGTCACGGTTTCGGCCAGTGCCGCCTGGTCGGCGGTCAGCGCTACAGGCACGGTTCTCATTCCGGTCGAGGGGAACGGTCTCGTTCCCGAGCGGGTTCGGGATTCTTCGATTAGAACCTGTTCTACTCGCGGTGGAGCGATTCGCACAACCCGGATCCGAATGAGCCGGCCGAACCGAATAAGGCTGCCGTCAGATGACCGGCCCCACATCCCGGGCGACCAGGTTGTCCATGGCCCGTTCGGCCACCGCGGCAATGGTCATCGACGGATTGCAGGCGGCGGCGTTACCCGGAAGCAGCGCGCCATCGAGCACATACAGCCCCGGCTGATCGTGGACCCGGCCGTCGAGATCGCACACGGTCCCCATACAGGCACCACCCAGCGGATGCCAGGTCGAGGGGAACGCGCGATTGGTATCGCCGATCACCGATGCCGGCCCGGCCACCCTGCGCACGGTCTGCTCGATCCGGCCGTACTGGATGGCCGCGTCACCGTCCGCGGGCCAGGACAACCGGGAGCGGTCGGTGGCCGGATCGTAGACGAAGCGGCCCCGCGCCTCACTCACCCCGTAGCCGACCAGCATGGTGGTGTGCGCGTCCATACCCAGCGGTGGAATCGAGGCCTGGATGACGGTATGCGCCGTCGCCGGGTCGTCCCAGTTCAGGCTGCCGTACACGACCGGCCCGCCCTGTTCCGGGCCGAAGTCCTCGGCCAGGTCGGTCCAGGTGTAGATCCGATCGGCATTGGTTCCCCACCCCGCGCCCAGTTCGTCGGGCATATCCGGGACCAGCCCCTTGGCCGCGGCCCGCATCAGCAGGTCGGTGGTGTTGAGACTGCCCGCGGCCATGATGAGGGCCTTGGCGGTGAGAATTTTCTTCTCCAGCACCCGCGCGGTCTCGTCGGTCCGATCGACATGGACCAGCCAGCGGCCGTCCGGGCCGCGCTCCACCTCGGTGACGTTGTGCATCACCCGCACATCGACCAGGCCGGTGGCCTCGGCCGCGGCCACATAGGTCACATCCACCGAATGCTTGCCGCCGTTGTTGACCCCGAAAGCACCGGCGCCGTTGGTGTAGGAGGCCGTCATTTCACCGCGGGTCTCGGCGAGGGCGAAATTCCAGTCGATGGGCATCGGGATCTTGGACACCGGCAACCCGGCGGCCGCGGCGTTCCTGGCGAAGGTACGGGCGGCCTTGTAGTGCGGGTGGGCGATCAATTCGTCGGGCGCCACCGCCAGCCGCAGCATGGCTGCCACGCGTGGATAGTGCACGCGGTCCATCAGCCGCCAGTCCAGTTCCTGCGGGAAATGGGTATTGAACACCGCTTCGCTCGGTTGCAGCGACATTCCCTGGTAGAGCAGGGAACCACCGCCCAGTCCCGCCGCGCACAGCGCGGTCATGTTCTCGCCCACCACCGCGTCGAGCAGTCCCGTGTAGGGCTCGAGCGCTACCGGTTTGCCGAACAGTTGCGGGGCCGAACCGTGCCAGAGTAGTCGCCGGTCCGGGTTCAGGGGATTGCCGAAGGTGTCCGCGTTCGGCCCGGTGGCCCACCGTTTTCCACGTTCGAGCAGCAGAACCGGGGCACCGGCCTGCGCCAGCCGCAGCGCGGCGATCCCGCCGCCGAATCCGGAACCCACCACGATCACCCGATGTTCCTCGCGCACAACGGGAGTGCGCCGCCGCGGGGCGCCGCTGCCGGGTTGCGCGGAGGCGACGGCCGTGCCGGCGACGGTGAGACCGGCGGCCGCCGCCGCGGTACCACCGAGAAATGTACGCCGTGAGAATGCGGACAAGGACGACCTCCGAACAGCTGTGCACGACTCCGCGCCGACAGCCACCCCCGCTCCGCCGCGTCCCGGAACGCGGCGGCCGGGACAGCCGACAAGCGGAGTGCCCGTGGAGCGTCCCCCGGGCGAGGTCAAAAGTAGACACCTGTCGGGACGGGTGTCAATAACCAATCGGACGCTCGGCCGAGTACCGAGCCGTGCTCACGATGCGCCTTGTCGCAGCAGTTCAGCGGCCTGTTCTGGCCCCCGCAACGAACGCCCTGTACACCTGTCCATCGCAGGCGAGAGGCTGGTTCAGGCCCCGCGGGCGACCTCGAGTTCGGCCTTCATCCGCTCCAGCGTCCGCCGGATATTGCCCTTCTGGAATTCGGCGAAGCCGCGTTTACCGGTGGCGATCCGGTCGAACCACAGCGCGGGGGTGTCCGGCCAGCCCGCACGATCGTCGTACCAGGTCTCGGTGATCCGGGTACCGTCGGCCACCTCCTCGAACCGGTACTCCCAGGTGGCCACGGCCACCGGCAGCAACGGCTTCCACACGCCCCACCGGCGGACCTCGAAGACGAACCGGCCGGGCCGCTCGGCCACCACCACCGTGCAGCCGGTGTGCCAGCGCATGACGCCGCGCCGGTTGGCGCCCACGAATTCCATGCCGGGATACGCCGGCCGGCCCGGCTCCGGGACCACGGCCCCGGTGTTCTCCGGGCTCCACCTGCCCATCTGCGTCACATCGGTCACCGCATCGTAGGCGGTCTCCGGATCGATATGCACCACGATGCTGTCGGACACCTGGGTGGTCCGGGAAATCTTCACCACGGTCGTACTCCTTGTCGCCCCGTCCTCCTCGTCGATCCTAGGCACCGCGGTGTCCGCTCCGAGGGCGACGGACGGCGGCCCGGCCGAGCTCACGGTCTCGTCCGGACCGGAACCGAACGGGCCCGTTCCCGGGAGGCACGACCACCGGGCGGATCAGCGCGCGAGCGGCGTCCGTCACCGCAATAGACGCCGCACCCGCGCCGGGGGGCCAGGCGAATGCGCCCACCGGGCAGCCACAGACGGACGCCGCAGCGAGCGCGGCCGCAATCCTCAGCGACGGCGATCGGCGGCGTCGGCATGCTCGAGCAGTGCGGCTACCGCGCGCTCCGCGCTCTGGGCAGCACTTTCCATCGTGGCCGACCAGTCGGTGCGGGTCCAGTCGCCGGCCAGTACCAGATTCGGCACCGAGGTCCGCTGCTCCGGGCGCAGCCCCGTGGTGCCCAGTACCTGTGAGAACGTGGCCTTGGGCATTTTCACGACCTGGGCGTGTACCAGTTGCGCCGCCGCGGCTTCGGGATAGTAGCGCCGGATCAGTGCCAGCTGCTCCGCGATGATCTCGTCGTTGCTCTTGTGGATCTGTTCGTAGGCGCCACTGGTGGTGAGGCAGTAGAGCCAGGCACCGCCGGGCGCCCGGCCGTGCATACGTTGCCGGTCGAAGACCTCGTCGATCACGCCGGTCCCGCCGATCAGTGCTTCCATCGCGGTTTTCGTGCGCAGCGGCCGGTCCAGGTACAGGTTGGTGCTGACGATCGGGGTCACGCCCAGTTTGTCGGCGGCGGCGTAGATCTCGGCGTGTTCGGGTAGCTCGTCGAGCAGACCGTGGATCCGCGAATTGGGTACCGCGCAGACCACCGCGTCGGCCGGGATCTCGGTCCCGTCGGCCAGTCGCACGCCCGTCACCAGGCCGTCGGTGATCAGGATCCGGCGGGCCACCGCCCGGAAGCGGACGTCGACACCGTAGCGGGCGAATGCCCGTTCGGCGCCGGTGATGTAGAGGGTGTCCAGGTCCACGGTCGGATACCCGATGGTGACACCGACCCGGTCCCGCGCTCCGATGCGGATACCGGTCGCCAGCACGTCGGCGAACACCTTCGCCGATTCCCGCTGCACCGGTTCGGCCGCGATACCGAGTGCCAGCCAGTCCCACAGCGCCTCCCGCGCTGTCGCGGGCATGCCCACTCGCTCGAACCACTGCTCGGTGGTGATATCGGCCAGATCCGCGGGCTGGAACAGGGCCTGCCGGCCGAGCCGGATCGTCGCGCGCAGCGCCCGGAGCCGGTCGAGCAATCCCGCGTCGGGGTGGGCGCCGAGTAGCGTCCGCACCGCGCGGAAACCCTTGGTGTGCAACAGCACCGCGCGTCCGCCGGGCCAGCGCAGTGTCCCGGCGCCCGGGAATTCGAGGTGCTCGCGGGTCCCGACGCTGTCGAGGTAGCGGAACAGGCTGCGGTAGCCACTGGCCACCACATGCTGACCGTTGTCGGGGGTGTCGCCGACCTCGGGGACCTCCATCGCCTGGGTGCGGCCGCCCAGCCGGGGCCGCCGTTCGAGCAGGGTCACCTGCTTGCCGGCCTCGGCCAGCCATACCGCCGCGGCCAGGCCGGCGAGCCCGCCTCCGATCACGACATATCGACGGGCATCGTTCATCTGCTACTCCCGGACCTCGCGAACCCCATGATTGACACAATGTAACGCAGTCCATACATTCGTTTCATGGGTTCCGACAACACAGGCGCCGCGATTCCTACCCGCCACCCCGCCGCTCCGGTCCGGGTGCCGGGACTGCGACCGTTCGCACTGCTGATGGGTATCGGCGCGCCCGACGCCGAGCAGTGGGACGCCATGGGCGCCTCCCTGCTCGTCGGGGACGAACCGATGGATTCGCTGGTCGACTGGATGATCGCGACGGGGATGGACACCACCCGGCCGCTGTTCGAACAGGCTTTGCACGCCGGGATCGATTCGGTCCCCGACGCTCCCGCCCCACTACGCGAATTCTTCACCACTGTGGAGACACCGCCGGCCTGGCTGGACGAGCAGGCACTACGCCGCGGCGAACAGGTCCTGCGTCGTGGCGGATTCGATGGGTTGTACCTGGCGCGCGACGTCTCCTTCCTCGGCGGCTATCTCGCTTCGGGTTTCAACAAGACCCTGCTGCGGACCGGAGCCCTGGAGAAGGGTCCAGCGCAGCGGTTCGCCGAAACCATGCAGTGGGCGCTGGACGTCCAGAACGGAATGGAGAAGTTCGGTCCCGGGTACCGTTCGACCCTGCACGTGCGCTTCGTCCATTCGCTGGTCCGCCGGCACGTGGGCGCCATGCCGGACTGGGACGGCGAGGCCTGGGGATTGCCGATCAACCAGACGGATATGGCGGCGACACTGGTCGGCGCCCTCATCGCACCGTTCATCGGCGGGATGGCGATGGGGATCCTGCCGTCGCGGGCGGACCGGGAAGCGGCCGCTCACCTCGCACGCTATGTGGGGTGGCTCATCGGTGTCGCCGACGAATGGCTACCCACCGGGTTCCGTGACAGTGTGCGGATCCTGTACCACTGCATGACCGCCATCACCAACCCGGACGAGACCACCCGCCGGCTCGCGCTGCCGATGGCGAACGACCCACTCACCTGGACCTACCCCAACCTGCCGTGGCTGCGCGGCAGAATCGCCCGCGCACAGCACCTTTCGATAGCCACCATGTACCTGGGTCCCACCGCCATGCGCAAACTCGGGCTGTGGCCGTACATGCCGCCGTGGTATCCGATGCTGCGGTTGCCGGTCAATCTGGTCCGCAGCGCGGCCACCCGGATCAGCCCGGGTGCGCGAGCGCGTGCCGAAGCGCGGGGCATGCGGGAACAGGAAGCGTTCCAGCGGATGCTGGTCGGCTCCGGACCGGCGACCGTCGGACTCTCCGCGCGCAATCTCCAGACGAGCGCCTGAGCCCGGAGAGCCGGGCAACACCACCCCGATCCGAAGACATCCGCTCGGCCGGTCCCAGAGCGCCCGACCGGCACTTTCACCGAGACTTCTACGAAAATTGTGGCCCGGTCGCACCCCGCCGCTATAACGTAGGCCGGTATACGTTCGGCGTGCGACGACCGGGCATCACACCGAGAAAGACAGGGACAATGGAGATTCAGGGAACACGTGCAGTCGTCGTCGGCGGCGCCTCCGGAATGGGACGGGCCAGCGCCGAGCTCCTGGCCGCGCGCGGGGCGAAGGTCGTGATCGTCGACCGGACCGCCAGTGAGGGCAACAAGGTCGCGGCCGATCTCGGTGGTTCCTTCTTCGAGGCCGATGTCACCGACCATGCGGGAGTCGAAACCGTGCTGGCCGACGCGGTGGCCGAACTGGGCGGCCTCGATATCGCCGTCAACACCGCCGGCGGCGGGATCGCCAAGCGCACCCTCTCCAAAACAGGGCCGCACGATCTGGAATCGTTCACCCAGATCATCGATCTGAACCTGATCGCCACCTTCAACCTCAACCGGTTGCAGGCCTGGCATATGAGCCAGGGCGAACCCGATGCCGACGGCGAACGCGGCGTCATCATCAACACCGCGTCCATCGCCGCCTTCGAAGGCCAGATCGGGCAGGTCGCCTACACCGCCGCCAAGGCCGGTATCGCCGGTATGGCGTTGACCATGGCGCGCGACCTCGGCTCGGTCGGGGTCCGGGTCCTTGCCATCGCGCCGTCGCTCTTCGATACCGGCATCCTCGCCGGAGTGCCGGAGGAGATGGTCACCCCGCTGGTCGCCGGTAATGCCTTCCCCAAGCGAATGGGCCGCCCGGAGGAGTACGCGAAGCTGGCCGCCGCCATTGTGGAGAACGGCATGCTCAACGGCCAGTGCCTGCGCCTGGATGCCGGAATGCGCTTCGCGCCCAAGTGAATCGCCACGAACCGGGGTACGGCCGGGCCGTGCCCCGGACTCGTGCGGGGAGTCGGCGCCCGGCCGTACCGGATACCCGCACCATAATGGGATCCGACCTTGTCCGACACCGCGGCACATGGCCGTATCGTGCCCCACGGAGGTGGCCATGACCCTGGACAGCGTGCGGCCCGTGGAGTCGGTGGCCGACCGGCTCGCTCTGGAACGCGTCGGAGACCACCGTTTCCGCGGACGCACCCACGACGGACCCGCACGGCGCAGCTACGGCGGCGAAGTCGCCGGTCAGGCGGTGCTGGCGGCAGGGCTGACCGCCCCGGCGGACCGGCCCATCCATTCGGCACAGACCTATTTCCTGCTGCCGGGCGACACCACCGTCCCCACCGAGTTCGTGGTGGAGCCGGTGCGCGACGGCGGCTCGTTCTCCACCCGGCGGGTCGAGGCGATCCAGAACGGTCGCGTGATCTTCACGATGCTCGCCTCGTTCCATCGGCCCGAGGAGGGGGTGGCCCACCAGATCGCCGCGCTCGACACCCCCGGTCCCGACGATGTGCCCGATCTCGGGGAGGTCTTCGCCGGGCACCCCGAAGCACTGCGCTGGACCACGACATTCCTCGACGCGCTCGGGGTGGACGCCCGCTTCCCCGATCCCCCCGCCCGCGCGCACGCCATGCGCGGAGCCGCGTCCGAACCCCGGCAACGGGTGTGGCTGCGCACCCGCGCGCCGGTGCCCGAGACGAATCTGGAGCAGGCGGCGTGCCTGATGTATCTGAGCGATCTGTTGCTGCTCTCGTCGACCACCGGACCGCACGGCGAGACCCTGCGCGACCGTGAACTCCAGGTCGCCACGGTCAACCATTCGATCTGGTTCCACGCTCCGCTGCGGGTCGACGAATGGTTCCTGCACGACCAGTACGGCCGCTGGGCGGGTGGCGGCCGCGGGCTCGCACACGGCGAGATCGTGGACCGGGCGGGCCGGCTGTGCGCGACCACGATGCAGGAGGGACTGATCCGTCCCCGTACCGCCCGCTGATTCCGCTGCCCGGCCGCGTGGTTACGCGCTCTCGCCGGCCGCTTCCGCCTCCGGGACCGCCCCGGCGCCGCGTACCGGTGCCTCGCCCACGACCGGGCGTTTCGGCGCGGCGAGCGCGAACTCCACACCGGTCAGCTCCTCGGCGACCGCCCAGAGCCGACGCCCGGCCGCGGGGTCCGCGGCGCCGGCGGGCACGGCCAACCGCACCGGCGGGCCGACCAGTCCCCACCGTTGCACCGGACCGTAGAACCCGGCGCCGGGCACCTCCGGGTCGAGCGCGGCCCGCAGCAGGGACCGGGCGCCCGCCTCCGGCGTCTGAGTGACCAAGCGCGCGAGCGTCATCACCACATCGCTGTAGGCGATCCGCACGAGCAGGCTCTGATCGCGCAGGATGGTCGACCGCACCCCGCCCGGATGGGCGCCCACCGACAGCGCTCGCGAATCCACGGCCGTCAATCGGCGCTGCAATTCGACCATGAATGTCATGGAGGCCATTTTCGAACGGGAGTAGGTCACCAGGCGGCCGAAGCTGCGCTCGGACTGTAGATCCTCGAAATCCAGTGCCGCATTGCGGCGTCCGTTACTCAGGCTGCCCACACTGACGATCCGGCCGGCCGGTGCGGCGGTGATCATATCGGCCAGTTGCGCAGTCAACGCGAAATGCCCGAGGAAGTTGATGCCGAAATCGCTCTCGAAACCGTCGGCGGTCGGCGTCCAGGTACCGGCCACCACGCCCGCATTGTTGACCAGCAGGTCGATACCGGGGAGCTCGCCGTGCAATCGTCGCGCGCAGGCGGCGACCGAGCTCAGGTCACCGATATCGACGTGCGTGGTACGGATGTCGGCGCCCGGTACCGAATCCTCGATATCGGCCTTCGCCGCCGCGGCGGCGGGATCGTTGCGGCAGGCGAGCACGACCGTCGCACCCCGGCGGGCGAGTCCGCGGGCGACTTCGAGTCCGATGCCGGTGTTCGCACCGGTCACCACGGCGATACGGCCCGACTGGTCGGGCGCGTCGGCCACTGTCCACGGTTCGTTCGAAGAGCTCACGGCATCTATCCAGTTCCCGCGCGATTCACGCCGCCCCTCGACCCGGAGGATCACCTTGCGAGGCAGCCGGTCCAGCCGAAGTATAAGGCAGTTCTCTTCATATGAGAATGCTATTTCCGCAGCGCTTCGGCGGCGATCGACCTGCGCCCGCGCGCCTCACCCGCCCCGGGTACCTCCACCGGGCCGGTCGCCGAAGGCTCGCCCTTACGCCCCACCCCGCCCGGGAGCAGGCGTTCCTCGGCCGTCCGCGGCGATCGCGACGGACCCGAGGGCCACCACTCGTCGACGGGAACGATCCCGGGCTCGACGCCCGCACACATCCCGCCACGATTCCCGCCGGATCCGCCGCGTCCTCGATGTGGTGCACCACCGCACCGAGGATCAGGGCCACCGGGCGCGTCCGGTCGAGATAGCGCCACACCGCCGAATCACGCCCCAGGATCCACGCCTACGATCCCCGCGAGATACCGGACCACCCGGCGCACCCAGGCCCGGTTGCGCCGGGCCACCTCCGACATTCCGCCGAAGCGCGAAAAACTTCTTTCGCTTCCGGTTTTCGGCTGCGCCCCCACCGGCCGGGCGGCCGGCGCACTGCGTTCGGCACCGTTCGGCGCACTCCGGCGACGAGGACACGGGAAAGCCTCCCGATTCACCGGAAGCAGCCGTCGGGAGCCGGGGGGCGCACTACAGTGTTCCTACCGGCGCGCGCTCGTCCCCGGCCTGCACCGCGTGCGGTACCCATGGTCTGCAGAGCTCGAGCCGCTCATGAATCCTGCCGACAGCGCCCCGGCCGCCACCCGCCGCTTCCACCGGCTCGATATCTCGGGACCGGAGTTCTGGGCCCGTGACTTCGCGGCCCGCGACGAGGTATTCGCCCGGTTGCGCGCCGAACCGGAACTCACCTGGCACGCCCCGGCACCCACCGTTTTCCCGCATGCCGAACCCGGTTTCTGGGCGGTGACCCGGCACCGCGATATCGCCTACATCAGCCGCCATCCCGAACTGTTCACCTCGAGCCTGGGTGTCAGCATGGACCCGATGCCGGTGGAGCTGCAGCGTCCGACGAGTTTCTTCCTCACCATGGATCCGCCCCGGCACACCCGGTACCGGCGCCTCATCAGCGCGGCGTTCACCCCGAAGCAGGTGCGGCGCATCGAATCCCAGATCCGGGCCAACGCCGCCGAAATTGTCGACGAGTTCCTCGCCGACCTGCACGGCGGGCAACCGGTGGACCTCGTGGACAGTCTCTCGCGCAAACTGCCCATGCGTACCGTCTCGGACATGATCGGCATCGACCGCGCCGATCGGGAGACCGTCGCCCATGCGGCCGAAGCGATGTTCGGCTCGAGCGACGAGGAATACGCGAGCCTCGAGGAACGGGCCGGGTTCTTCATGACCCAGTTCGCCATCCTGCACGGCACCGGAACCGAACTCGCCGCGCGCCGCCGCCGCAGCCCACGCGACGACCTGATGTCCGCGATCGTGGCCGCGGAGGTGGACGGCCATCGACTCACCGACGAAGAGATCGGCGCGTTCATGGTGCTGCTCGCCTCCGCGGGAAACGACACCACCAAACAGACCACCTCCCACGGGTTCAAGGCGCTGGTGGACCATCCCGCACAGCGGGAATGGCTGCTCGAGGACCCCGCGGCCCGGCTCGGCGGCGCCGTCGAGGAGTTCATCCGCTGGGCGACGCCGGTCGTTCATTTCGCGCGGCACGCGGTGACCGATACCGAGGTCGCCGGTACCCCGGTGCGGGCGGGCGAGAAACTGGTGCTCTTCTACTGTTCGGCCAATCGCGACGACGCCGCGCTCGAGGCGCCCCATATCTTCGACCTCACCCGCGACCAGAATCCACATTCCGGTTTCGGTGGCGGCGGGGCGCACTTCTGCCTGGGCGCCTGGCTGGCCAGAATGCAGTTGCGGCTACTGTTCCACGAACTACTGCCCCGGATCCCCGAGGTGGTGCTCGGCGACCCGGAGTACGTGCACAGCGATTTCGTCCACGGCATCAAACGGATGCCGGTCCGGCGCGCCTGATCAGACCTCGGGGTCCACCTGCGCGGCGACCTTGCCGAGATCGGTCGGGCTTCCGGCACAGCGCCGGGGATACCGGACGCCGCCGCCGATAGCCGTCGCCCCGGCCACCGGAGACGTACGCTGTTCCCGATCGTTGTACGCGAAGAAAGGAATTCCTGTGAAGACAAGGCTCAACTGCCCCTGTGGTGAACACCTGACCGGCGCCACCGAGGACGAACTGGTGGATGTGGTGCGTAAACATCTCACCGAGAACCACCCCGGCCACGACTACTCGCGCGACGAGATCCTGTTCATCGCCTACTGACCTGCCGCACCGGCGCCGGCCCGGGCCGGTGCTCCGCGGACCGGTCCGCGGAACCGGGTGAGCAGTGCACCGGACGCACCGTGGTATATGGATCTGGGCGGCATCGCTCGCCGGGAAGGATCCTCATGGACGACCACACACTCGCCGCGACACTGGCCGGCGAAGCCGGAGAGCTGCTGCTCGGCATCCGGGAACTCGGCGGCGCTGTCGGCGACCGGCGGTCCGACACCTTCCTGCTCGGGCGGCTGGCCGCCGAACGCCCGGCGGACGCCGTGCTCTCGGAGGAATCACCCGACGACGGCGACCGTGTCCGGCAGTCCCGGGTGTGGATCGTCGACCCGCTCGACGGCACCCGTGAATACGGTGAACCCGCGCGGACGGACTGGGCGGTGCACGTGGCGCTCGCGGTGGACGGAAAGCCCGCCGCGGGAGCGGTCGCGCTCCCGGCCGAGGGCGTGGTGCTGCACACCGGGCAGCCGCCGGTCCTCCCGCCGCCGCCACCGCCCGGGACCGTACGGGTCGCGCTGTCGCGCAGCCGCCCGTCCTTCGAGGTCCGGCGGTTGGTGGCCCGGCTGGGGGCGACCGAGGTCCCGATGGGCTCGGCCGGCGCCAAGGCAATGGCGGTGGTCCGGGGAACCGCCGATATCTACGCCCATTCGGGCGGACAGTACGAATGGGACTCCTGCGCACCGGTCGCGGTGGCGGCCGCGGCAGGATTGCACGTCTCCCGCCTCGACGGCACCCCCCTCGTCTACAACCGCCCCGATCCCTATCTCCCCGACCTGTTGATCTGCCGCCCGGAGCTGGCCGAACTGGCCCTGAAGGCGCTGTCGGAGTAACTCATCCGGGGCCCGGGCGTCCTGGTCCGGCCTGCCCGCCCGCGATTCGATGCGTGCAGAGCGCGCCCCGTACGGCACACAATGGTCGGATGTGTTCGCAACGACAGGAGAACGGCAAGTGAGCGGTCGACTATCCGGCAGAGTAGCTTTCGTCACCGGCGCGGCGCGCGGTCAGGGCCGGGCCCACGCGGTCCGGCTGGCGGCCGAGGGCGCCGATATCATCGCGGTGGACCTCTGCGGTCCACTTCCACCCGCGGTGCCCTACGACGCCGCCACTCCCGGCGATCTCGACGAAACCGTCCGCCTGGTCGAGGAAACGGGCCGCAAGATCGTCGCCGAAGCGGCCGATACCCGTGACCCGGCCGCCCTACGGGCCGTCGTCGACGCCGGGACGGCCGCGTTCGGCCGGCTCGATGTGATCGTCGCCAACGCCGGGATCTGCATCCCCGAACCGTGGGACGCCATCACCCCGGAGTCGTTCCAGGCGGTGCTCGACACCAATGTCATCGGCACCTGGAACACCGTGACGGCCGGTGCGCCCCGGATCATCGAGGGCGGGCGGGGCGGCTCGATCATCCTGATCAGTTCCGCCTCGGGCGTGGCGATGCAGCCGTTCATGGTGCACTACACCGCCAGCAAGCACGCGGTCACCGGCATGGCCCGCGCGCTGGCAGCCGAACTCGGCAAGCATTCGATCCGGGTCAACAGTGTCGCGCCCGGCCCGGTCGCCACGCCGATGGGTTCGGGGGACATGGTCGGCGCGCTCACCCGGGCCGCGCAGACCAACGAGCTCCTCGCGCGGATGAACACTCCCCTGCTGCCGGACGGCATCGCCCAGCCCGAGGACATCGCCGACGCGGTGTGCTGGCTGGCGAGCGATGAATCCCGGTTCGTCACCGCCGGCAGTATCTCGGTCGACCTGGGCGCGGCGCAGTACTGAACTTCCGGTTCACGGCTCACCGCCCACCTGCGTTCACGGCGTCATGCGCGGTGGCCGTGGTCCCGGCAGAACACCTTCCCGGAAAATTCGATATAACACTTTCCGAGAACGTCATTATCAGGCAACCTGGGTACTGCCGCGAACCCACGCGCGACGCCGCCACGACAGTAAGGGAAGCCGATGAAATCCAAGGGTGCATTGATCTGGGATTACGCGCAGCCGTGGTCGGTCGAGGAGATCGAGATCGGCGACCCCCAGTACGGCGAGGTGAAGGTACGGGTCGAGACCGCCGGGCTGTGCCAGTTCGATCAGCGTCTGGCCAGCGGTGACGTGCCCACCGCCGAGTTCCCGATTCTGGGCGGGCACGAGGGTGCGGGAGTGATCATCGAGGTCGGCGCGGGGGTGGAACAGCTGACGGTGGGTGATCATGTCGTCTTCTCCTTCATTCCGGCCTGTGGAATGTGCCAATCCTGCCTATCCGGTCATCACAATCTGTGCGATCGAGGCCAGAATCTGCTCACCCGGGGAGCGGTGTCCGATGGCACCTTCCGCATCCGCGCCCGCGACCGCGATGTGCACCCCACCTCGCTGATCGGCGCCTTCGCCCCCTACGCCGTGGTACACAAGAGCTCGGTGGTCAAGATCGATCCGTCGATCCCCTTCGATATCGCCTGCCTCGCCAGTTGCAGCGTCACCACCGGATACGGCGCCGTGGTGAATACCGCCACGGTCCGCCCCGGGGCGGATGTGGCGGTGGTCGGGGCGGGCGCGGTCGGCTCCGCGGCGATCCAGGCGGCGGTCATCTCCGGCGCCCGGCGCATCTTCGCGGTGGACCCCATCGAATCGAAACGCGCGCAGGCCGCGAAATTCGGCGCCACCCACATCTACCCGACCATCGACAGCGCGATCGGCGGAATCGAGGAAGTAACCGGCGGCCAGATGTGCCGGACGGTGATCGTCGCGGTCGGGCGGTGCGACGGCCACGATCTGGCGAAATGGATGCGGATCACCGCCAAGGGCGGCAGTTGCGTCCTCGCCGCCACCGGCGATGCCGCGGAGACCAATCCGCGCATGAACCTGTCGGCCCTCACCTTCCAGCAGAAGAGTCTGTGCGGCACACTGTTCGGTGGCGGAAACCCGCAGCTCCTCATTCCCGAGGTGCTCGCGCTCTACAAACTGGGCGACCTCGGACTCGGCGATATGGTCACTCGCGAATACACCCTCGAGCAGATCAACGAGGGAGTCGCCGATATGCTCGAGGGCCGCAATATCCGCGGAATCATCCGCTTCACCGACGCGGACCGCTGAGCCGCGGGGCCGGGTCAGAACACGACCCGGCTCACCGCCTCCGCGATCAGCGCCGGCTTGGATCCACCGTCGATCTCCACCGTGTGCTGCACGACCAATTGCAGCGCGCCCCCGGATACTTCGGTCGCGTCGGCCAGCACGGCCGTGGACCGCACCTTCGCGCCCACCGGCACCGGGCTGGGAAACCGGACCTTGTTCGAGCCGTAGTTGATGCCCAGCTTCGCGTTCGCGAAGCCGAAGATCTGGGAACCGAGCAGCGGCAGCAGCGACAGCGTCAGGTAGCCGTGCGCGACGGGCCCGCCGAACGGACTCTCTCGTTTCGCGCGCTCGGGGTCGACATGGATCCACTGATGATCTCCGGTGGCCTCGGCGAATTGGTCGACCATCCGCTGGGTGACCTCCACCCAGTCGCTCGTGCCCAGGGTCTCCCCCACCGCGGCGAGAACCTCGTCCTTGCCGGTGAATGTGCGCACAGTCTGTCTCCTCGGGTCCGTGCCGCGTCGTCGCGACATCACCTGGTCCCTAATAGGTATTCCGCACTTCGGTCACGAGTTCAACCCCTCGATGAGACATTTTCTCGATTCGTCGCAAATACCGCGGTGGTGAGGCCACGGCCCGGCACAGCGCCCTGGCGGCGCGGCCCCGCGAAACGGTAACCCGTACGACCGTTATGCTGCGGCAGATCGTCCCGGCACGATCCGGCAACGGCGCCGGGACGGCCGGCGCACCGTGATGTGCGACCGGCCGCCCACTCCCGACCTCGGCGGCGGCGCCCCGCCGGCACCAGTTCCAGAGGAGATCCGCCTTTGACCGTGCTCACCTTCTGCCTCGTCACGGTCGCCGGATTCTTCGCCGGGCTCGTCGGCTATGTGACCGGTATCGCCTCGTTGATCTCCTATCCTGCCCTGCTCGCCGCGGGCCTCTCGCCGGTCTCGGCCAATGTCACCAATACCGTCGCCATGGTCGCCGTCGGGGTCGGCTCCACCGCGAAGGCGGGTGCGTCGGTCAACGACGATTCCCGCGCGCTGCTTGTCCACGCCGGCTGCGCCGCCCTCGGCGGGCTCGGCGGCGCCGTCCTGCTGCTCACCACCTCGGCGGAGGTCTTCGCCGCCGTAGTACCCTTCCTCATCGCCATGGCCTCGGCGAGCCTGCTGCTACAGCCCAAACTGCGCGAACTCGCCGGCGGCCGGACCTTCCCCCGCCTGTACCCGCTCGCCACCGCTGTCGTGGCCCTCTACGGCGGCTACTTCGGCGCCGGGGTCGGGGTCATGTTCCTCGCGCTGATCCTGGTGTGCACCTCGGAGACCATCTGGCGGGCCAGTGTGCTCAAGAGCGTGCTGACCGGTGTCGCCAACCTCGTCGCAGCGATCGGGTTCGCCGTCTTCGGGCCGGTGCACTGGCTCGCCGCGGTGGCCATGGGCCTGGGCGCGTTCGCCGGCGGATGGTACGGACCACCGCTGGTCGCCCGGCTGCCGCCCACCGCGATGCGCATCGGTGTCGCCCTCCTTGGGTTCGGGCTCGCCGGCTACCTGGCGATCGCCTGACCGGCCGGCCGGACCCCGCTCACGCGGCGGGATCGAGCACCACTTTGACCGCGCCGTCCTGCTTGGCCTGGAACATCTGATACGCCTGCGGCGCCGACGACAACGGCATCCGGTGGGTGGCGAACGAATCCACCCCCAGCGGATCGCTGTCGTCGAGCAGCGGCAGGATGTCGTCGGCCCAGCGCTTCACATTCGCCTGGCCCATCCGCAATTGGATCTGTTTGTCGAACAGGGTGCGCATCGGCATCGGGTCCACCGTCCCGCCGTAGACGCCGATGATCGAAATGGTGCCTCCACGCCGGACGATATCGATCGCGGTGTGCAGCGCCGCGAGCCGGTCCACGCTCATGGTGTCCATCGCGGGCCGCGCCACCCGGGCCGGCAGATACGACACCGCCCGCTGCGCCGTGGCCGCCAGCGGCGACCCGTGTGCCTCCATCCCGACCGCCTCGATCACCGCATCGGTGCCGCGACCTTCGGTACGGTCGCGGATGGCATCGGCCAGTCCGTCCCCCACCGCGCGCAGATCGATGGTTTCGATCCCGCGCGCGGCGACGCGGTCCAGCCGCTCCGGAACCAGGTCCACGCCGATCACCCGCAGCCCGCGATGGTGAGCGACCCGCGCGGCCATATCGCCGATCGGCCCCAGCCCCAGCACCGTCACCGATCCGCCGTCGGGAACCGCCGCGTACTCCACGGCCTGCCAGGCGGTCGGCAGCACATCGGACAGGAACAGATACCGCGTATCGTCCGCGTCCTCGGGCACCCGGATATGGGTGAAATCCGCGTGCGGTACCCGCAGGTACTCGGCCTGACCGCCGGGCACCTGGCCGTACAGCTTCGAGTAGCCGAACAGCGCCGCCCCACAGCCCTGATCGCGGACCTGGGTGGTCTCGCACTGGGTCATCAGACCCTGCCGGCACATCTCGCATTCGCCGCAGCTGATCTGGAACGGCACCACGACCCGGTCGCCCACCGACAGGTTGCGCACCCCGGGCCCCACCTCTTCCACGATGCCCATCGGCTCGTGACCCAGCACATCGCCCGGGCTCATGTACGCACCGAGCAGCTCGTACAGGTGCAGATCCGAACCGCAGATCGCCGTGGAGGTCACCCGGACGACCGCGTCGCCCGGCTCCCGGATCCCCGGATCCGGTACCTCCTCGACCGATACATCCCGCCTGCCCTGCCAGGTCACTGCCTTCATCTCCGCCACCTCCGGACTCGAGTACCGGCCCCGGCGGGGCGAGTGGGCCGCGACTGCCGGGGCCGTTCCGTCGGCGGCTACCCGCGGTCTCCCGGGACAAACCGGCCCCACCTCACCCGCCGACGGCTCCGGCCGCCGCGGGCAGCAACGGCTCGGCCTGTTTCGGAGCGGCAGGGGTCCACTCCCGAAGTGGCTGCACGACCCGGCCGTAGAAGCCATCGACCGAGGAGGTCACGCTGGATATGAAACTTGCCGCGGTTCCGGAGCGGCGGCTTCCCATCGGGAAGCCCTGTTCGAGTGTGAAGGAGACGATCTCACCGGCCCGGCCGCTGGTCAGTACCCTGGGCTCCGCGCGCACCGTGTCGAGGTGTTCACAGGTGGTCTGGCCGCGTTCGGAGAACTCCGCCTCGACCTGAACCGACCCCGGCGCCTCCTCGAGCTGTTTGAGCAGCCACGACAGCCGACGGGACGATGTCCCCTCACCGGGTGCCGCCACCGAGATACGGCAACGGATCCTGTTCGTCCGGACGTCGGCGACGACCACGAGATCACCGGCCGTCTCCGGTATCCGGAGCACAGCTTCGAAGATGCCGTCGGTGGCCAGCCGCTCCGCTACCGCCGCGTTCCGGGCTACCGGATCGGCGGCGTGCCGCCGCGGCAGCATGTGCTTCACCGTGACACCGAGTTCTGCGGTCAGACGCAGGGCCAGGTGACGCGACAGCGACACCCACCGCTCGGCCACCGCGGCCGCCTTCTGGTCACCACCTCGCAGGGTGCCCGAGGTGACCGCATCGCGCACCGCGACCCAGTGCCGCCCCATATCCACGAATTCCGTCGCCCCGGAACGGGGATGGTCGAGATAGCGCAGGAATTCGCCGAGCAGCCAGGCCTGCAAGGGATCCTCGACACCACCGTGCGCCAGCAGGCGACGTGCCTCGTGCGAGACCTCGGCCCAGGACAGATGACGCAGCGCGAC
This sequence comes from Nocardia testacea NBRC 100365, assembly GCF_000308775.1. Classification (GTDB taxonomy): domain Bacteria; phylum Actinomycetota; class Actinomycetes; order Mycobacteriales; family Mycobacteriaceae; genus Nocardia; species Nocardia testacea. The sequence goes on along the minus strand of NZ_BAGJ01000082.1, from coordinate 39,705 downwards.
CTTGGTCAGCTTGCGACGGTCGACCTGCACCGGCAGTTCCCCGGCAGCAGCGGGAATGTCGTTGGACAGGCTGATCACCGCGTCGTACTTCTTCTTACGCGCCACGTCGAGATAGCTTTCCAGCTGTTCTCGCCGCAGCTTTCCGTTTCCGGTCTTGACCTCCAGCAGGCCGGTCCACAGCCGGCCACCACGGGCCACCCGGAACACGGCGTCCGGGACAACCCTTCCGTCACCACGGTCGTACTGGACTTCGAAATATCCCTCGAATGTTCCTGCCGGAGCCCCGACTCGCGCGCACAACGCCCGGGCGAACGGCCGGACCGCCTGCATGGTGGCGACCAACGCCGACGTAGCCCGGCGTTCCTGCTCCTCGCCGGCGCCGACTCCGGCCACCGAGAACAATCGCGCCGGTTGCCATGACTCGTTCTCCGCCAATACGAACTCGATCGGTTTGCTCGTCCGCACCGCACGCTTCGCCGTGCGCACACCGCGACGCTCGGGCCGCGAGGGCGGGACCACGGTTGCCCCCACATCGTCGGCAGGGGCATCGGAGACAGCCGGCACCGGCTGCGGCAGATCGGTCGGCGTCTTCGATTCCTCCACGGTGCCGTCGTCGACGGAGACTCCGAAACCCGTCGCCAGGCCGCCCAGTCCCGAATCCCAGCCCTGCCCGACCGCGCGAACCTTCCACACATCCCCCCGGCGGTATACCTCACCGAAGACGAACGCCGATTCGTTCACGGCGTCGGCGGTCACGTATTCGGCCAGCAGATGCCCTGCCGTATCGACCACCCGGAATGTGAGCTTGCCGAGGTCTCCGAATGTGCCCGCGACGAGGCTTCCGGCCAACGCGACCGTCTGCACCTCGGCAGGTACGGCCGAGAGGTCGAGTGCGATCCGGGCCTGCGCCCCTTCCTCGGTCGCACTGGCGCCCAGGAACCGGACCGATCCGTCCGGAGATTCCGGCTGGTTGTAGAACACGAAGTCCGCATCCGATCGCACCTTTCCGGCCGGGTCCAGCAACAGCGCGGAGGCATCGACTTCCACTTCCGATTCCGTCCAACCGAGCACCACATCCACCTGCGCCACATCACCTGGCAGCTGCAGGTTCTGTCCCTTGGACAGCAACGGAGACGTCACGACCCCACCTCGATCCGATTCAAACGTGTTATGTGTCACTCACAGATCGAGACGGGCAGTACCTCCGTTACGGCGGATCTGTCCGAAAAGCGCGGTTGCACATACATTCCCGCGCAACTCGCGGGGCGACGCCTCTGGCGGGCGCCACGCTCGTACGGCTCAATTCGGACCCAGAAAACTGTGCAGCCGGTCGATTTCCGCGTCCAGGGCGGTGGCGAAGGCCCGGCCCTTCGGGGCACCGTCCACGTATCCGACCTCGACCGCACTGCCCGGGCCCGCGCAATTCGCCCAGCCGATCACGCGGTCGCGCCACAGCATCGGCATCGCGTAGTACCCGCGGACCCGCTGGGCGACGGGGGTGTAGGCCTCGAACCGATAGTCCCAGCCCCAGATCCGGCCGAAACGCTTCCGGTCCCATACGAGGGGGTCGAAGGGCGCCAGGAATCGGACCCGGGCCTGTGGCGCGCGGTCGGCGGGCTGGAGATCGGACGGCCACAGGTAGCGGACTCCGTCGACGGTCAGGGCGGACAGTTCGCCGGTGGCCAGAAGCTCGCGGATGGTCGCCGAACCGGTGGCGCCGCCGATCGGCCGGACAATGCGATTGACCGTGGCGGAAAGGGTCGATTCCGTGGCCGGGGCCAGGGTGCGCGCCACCCGCAGCGCCAGGACCCGGCGGCGCTCGGCGGGCTCCAGCACGACCGCCGGCGGCTCGGCGATCTCGTAACGCCGGATCCCGGATACGCGGTCGGCCACCCGCAGCAACCCGTAACGATGGAGTTCCTCCAGGGCGACCGTGGTGGCCGATGAGGTGCCGCCCCATGCGTTGACCACGCCGCGATGCCCGAAATGCGCTTGCAACTCGCGCGGATGCACCACGCCGCGCTCCCGGACGAAGTCCAGGACCGCCGCCGATCGCCCGTCGTGCGGGAATGCGCCGTCGGTACCCCGCGGATGGTGGCGGGGATGCAGGTACGGACGCAGCCGGGGCACGGTGTAGCCGTACGCGTACAGGAGGTCCTCGTCGATCCCGAGCGACCGGTAGTCACGGTCGAGATCACCCGCCCGATAGCCGCGCACCCGGTGCCGCAGGATCAGGTCCTGGGCCCGGGCGGGTGAACGGATTGGGTCGGCCTGCACGAACTCCAGTTCGGTCAGGGCCTCGGCGAGTGAGCCCGGACTGCGCGGCAGTGACCAGGCGACGGCGTGGGAACGCAACCATGCCAGCGACATGGGCCCGAGGGTAACGGCGGCCTCCGACACGGTACCGCGCCGCCCGCGCGCACCGGCTCCGAAAATGCTGCTGAGCAGCAGAATTCAGCGCGCGCTGCGGCCCAGAAGACGCAGCGGACCCGGCGTCCTCGGACGAGCGGACCCGCCGCGACCACCGTCGGCCTGCTCCGCTGCGCCGGTGATGTTGCGGGCCATCCCGCCGAATACCAGGGCGTGGAAGGGCACGATCGACTTCCAGTACAGATGCCCGGCGAGCCCGTGCGGCTCGAAGACGGCACGCTGCCGGTAGATCGCGCCGGCACGCCCGTCGCCGGGCCGGACCTCCAACTCGAGCCAGGCGCGTCCCGGAACCCGCATTTCCGCCCGCAGGCGCAGCAGGGTGGGTCGTTCTATCCGCTCCACCCGCCACCAGTCCAGCGCCTCCCCTTCGTGGAGCCGGTGCGGATCGCGCCGGCCCCGGCGCAGTCCGACACCCCCGGCGAGACGGTCCAGCCAGCCGCGCAGCGACCAGGCCAGGGGGAAGGAGTACCAGCCGTGCTCCCCGCCGATCGATTCGATCACCGTCCACAGCGCGGCCGGATCCGCGCTCGTCGAACGCTCCCGCAGATCCTGGTAGAGGGACCCGCCCGACCATGCCGGATCGGTGGGCAACGGCTCGGAGGGCTCGGGGCCGGCATCCGACCAGCGGGTCGGCACATCCAGATCCCGGATCCGGGTCAGCGCCAGCTCCACGGCGCGCCGGACCCCGGTGAGACCACCGTCGGGGTCGCGGATATGTGCGGCGATCTCGTGCTCGGCACAGACGACATCATTGACCAGGGATTCCATCAGGGGGACGGCGATCGCCCTGGGCACCGGTGTCACCAGGTTCACCCACTGTGCCGACAGCCACGGCGTGAGCACGGGCACCGGCACGATCACCCGCCGCGGTAGCCCGGCGACCTCGGCGTATACCCGCATCATCTGCTCGTAGGTGAGGACGTCCGGGCCCCCGATATCGAATGCGCCGGTCACGGTGGGCGGGACTGCCGCCGCCCGGGTGAGGTAGTACAGCACGTCCCGGACGGCGATCGGCTGGATCCGCGACCGAACCCAGCGCGGGGTGACCATCGCGGGCAGACGTTCGGTGAGGTAGCGCAGCATTTCGAAACTGGCCGAACCCGAACCGATCACCACCGCCGCGCGGAACACCAGCGCGGGGACGGCACCGTCGAGCAGGATCCGGCCGACTTCGGCGCGCGAGGACAGATGCCGGGACAGGTCCTGGCCGGCGGGCGCGATCCCGCCGAGGTAGACGATCCGGCCGAGTCCGGCCGCCGCGGCCTCGCGGGCGACGATGGTCGCGGCGTCGCGGTCGACGGTGTCGAAATCCGAGCGGGTCAGTGAGTGCACGAGGTAGTACAGGACCTCTTGGTCCGCCAGCGCGGCGCGCACGTCCGCGGCGACCGTGACATCACCGCGCACGATCTCCACCCGGTCGTGCCACGGCGCGTCGGTGAGTTTACCCGGAGTCCGCGCGAGCACCCGGACGGTGTGACCGGCGCGCAGGAGTTCCGGTACCAGGCGCCCACCGAGGTAACCGGTGGCTCCGAACACCACACAGCGCATGAGACTCCTTCGTCGAGGTCTGCCCGCGACAGCGGCCCGGCGATCGCCGCTACTGGGCGCTCACCGCGGCCGCCGGTCTCGTGGTCCGCGCCGTGCCCTGCCGGGTGGGCGTGTCCTGCGCACCGCACCCTTTGCAGGCTAGCCCGGAAGCGGCACCGCGGACATGCGACACCACTGGCGGGCACCGGCTCGCACTCGGGCCGACCCTCGCGACGACGCCCCGAGCGGCGGATATGCCGCTCGGCGGCGTTTGACCGGGCCCGCGCAGGGTAGGCGCTCCCCTATGGGTCCCTCTGTGCGAAGCATGCTGTCTCCCCGCTTGTTGACCGCTCCGGTTTCCACCGCGGCAGCCGTGGTGCGCACCGGAACGGGCCGCGCCGTCGACACCGGCGTCCGGGCGGTCGAGGTGCCGTGGCGCGCGGCGGAGAAAGTCGTCACGACGGTCGCGTCCGGCCTGTCGACGCTCGAATCCGACGAGTCGGCGAGCCTGCGCGACGATCTGGCGGCGCTGATCGACCCGCGTGACCGGCGCGCCCAGCGCCGGATCGAGGTGACCGAGGACCACGCGACCATCGAGGTGCGCGGCCTGGACAACGGTCAGGGCTCGGCGGTGAACCGCTCGCTCGAACAGCACCTCGGCCGGCTGCGCGGAGTGGAATGGTGGCGGGTCAACGCGGTCACCGGCCGGCTCGTCACCGCGCTGTCCAGCGGCGCCGATCTGGAGAAGCTGCTGGCGGCGGTGGAAGCGGTCGAAGAGGAATCCGATGTCGCCGATACCGGCTGGAGTCGCGCCGACGAATTCCCGGCCGACCGCGAACCGGTCCTGGCCGCGGCCATCGAGGTGGCCGGTGATGTGTGCGCCATCGCGGTATCGGCGGTGGGCGCGGTGCCTCCGCTGCGCGGACTGATGCGCGGCGTGCGCGCGGTGGCGGCGTTCACCGACGCCCAGCCCCGGCTGCGCACACACCTCGAGCAGCGGCTGGGCAGCGCCCGCACCGATATGGTGCTCGCCATCGCCAACGCCGCGGGGTCCGCCCTGGGCGAGGGCGCTGCCGGCGGAGTCACCAACCTGCTGGCCGATACGGTCCAGCGCGGATTCATCCTGACCGAGGCGCTGGCCCGGCGCGGGCAGTGGCAGCAATGGGAGACCGATATCGTCGATGCCGAGCACTTCGGGGTCGCCGAACCGCTCCCGTCCTACACCCGGCCCGCCGATATGCCGCGGGGGCCGGTCGAACGGGTCGCCGACGAGACGGCGGCCGCGTCCCTGGCGGGTGCCGCCACTCTGGCGGGCCTGGGCCGTATCGGTGACGTACCGGACGCCCTGATGCTGGGCGCGCCGAAAACCGCGCGCGCCGGACGGGAAGTATTCGCCGCGACGGTGTCCACCGCCCTCGCCGGGGCCGGCGTGCTCACCCTGCACCCCGCGGCGTGGCGGCGGCTCGACCGGCTCACCGCCCTGGTCGTCGACGGCGAAGCGCTGGCCACGTCCGGGCGTGTGGTGCTGGAGGTGGCGACGACCGACGACGGCTGGCCGGCGGCGCGGGTCTGGAGCACGGCGCAACGGCTGTTGTGGTCGGCCCCCGACGAGGTGGGTCCCGGAGGCAGGAAGGCAGTGCGGCTGGTGCGCCCCGAGTCGGGCGCCCCCGACCGCGGGGCCACCACCCGCCCGGTCTGGCGGGAACTGCGCGAGGGTGAGCGGATACTCGGCCGAGTGCTGGTCGGGCGGGAACTCGACCCGCGGGCACACGATGTCCTCGGCACAGCCCGGCGGGCCGGATTGCGGGTGGTGCTCGCCGGCCATCGCGATGCCGGCGAACTCCGCAGTCTCGCCGACGAATTCGTGAACGCCCAGGGATCGCTCAGCTCACACGTCCACCGGCTCCAGAAACAAGGGCATGTGGTCGCGGTACTGGCCACCCGCGCGCACAAGGCACTGGACCGGGCCGATGTGGCGATCGGCATCGTCGGCTGTGAAGGCGGCGGTATCCATGTGCCCTGGTCGGCCGATCTGCTGTGCCGGGACCTGGGCCAGGTGCAACGCACCCTCGGGGTGGTAGGGCCCGCCCGGCAGGTCAGCGAACGCGGCCGCACCCTGGCGCTGTCGGCGTGCAGTCTGACCGGGTTGCTGCTCGCGGCCTCGCCCGCGACCCGCTCCCGGACCGCACCCATGATCGCGGCGAATTTCGCCGGCCTGTTCAACGGGGCGGTATCCGGTGCGCGCGCGGTCCGGGCCCGCCCGTCCGCGGAGCACGCGCCCCAGCTGCCCTGGCACGCCCTGGAACCGGACGAGGTGCTGGCCCGGCTCCCGGAACCGGCACCGGTGGCCGAACGTGCGACCGCCGAACCCGCGGACCGTGGCGTGGTCGCGGCCCGGATGTCCTCGCTCACCGACTTTCTCGGCCATATGCGCCGGGAGCTGGCCGATCCGCTGACCCCGATCCTCGGTGTCGGCGCCGCGGCGACCGCGATCCTCGGCTCCCCCTCCGACGCGGTCCTGCTGTCGTCGGTGCTCACCGTGAACGCGATGATCTCCGCGCGCCAGCGCCAGGCCGCGGAGAACGAGTTGTTCGACCTCATCGAGGGCGAGCGGCTGGCCGGGCGGGTGATCGACCGCGCCGAGATCGACGCCGAGGATCCCGCCGTCACGGAGGTGCCCGCCGACAGCCTCCAGATCGGCGATGTGTTCACGATCCGCGCCGGTGAGGTGGTGCCCGCCGATGCCCGTCTGTTGCGCGCCGAGGACCTCGAAATGGACGAGTCCGGGCTCACCGGGGAGTCGGTCACGGTACCCAAGCAGGTCGAGGCCACGCCGGGGGCGGCGCTCGGCGATCGCGCCTGCCTCGTGTTCGAGGGCACGACGGTGGTGAGCGGGTCGGCGGTGGCCGTGGTCGTCGCGGTCGGCGCCGATACGCAGGCCGGCCGCGCCACCGCGGGGGCGGTACCGCCGGAGAAGGGCGGGGTCCAGGCCCAGTTGCGGGCCCTCACCGACCGCGCGCTACCGCTCACCCTCACCGGCGGCGCGATCGTGACCGCGCTCGGAGGTCTGCGCGGCCGCACCCTGCGGGCGGCGATCGCCGACGGAGTGGGTGTCGCGGTCGCGGCGGTGCCCGAAGGGCTCCCGCTGGTCGCCACGGTGGCGCAGCTCGCCGCGGCGCGGCGGCTGTCCCGCTACGGCGTGCTGGTCCGCGCCAACCGCGCGGTCGAAGCCCTGGGCCGGGTGGACACCCTGTGCTTCGACAAAACCGGCACCCTCACCGAGGGACGGTTGCGGCTGACCGCGCTCGCCGATCTGGACGAGCAGTGGGAACCCGGCAGCGACAGCGACGCCGCCCGGCGGCTGCTGCGGGCCGCGGCGCGCGCCTGCCCGGACCCGGACAACGGACCGGTGCTGCACGCCACGGACCGGGCCGTCCTGGACGCCGCCGAGATCCTGGGCGAGGACGCGCACCGGTGGGATCCGATCGACGAGATACCGTTCGAATCCAACCGGGGGTACGCGGCGGCATTCGGGCGGACCGCGCACAAACTGCGCCTGGTCGTCAAGGGTGCGCCCGAGGTCGTGCTACCCCGGTGCACCCGGGTCCGCGGTGGCGCGTCCGGTAAGACGGATCGCGCGTTATCCGACGGACAGCGGGAGCGGGCCGAGGCCACGGTGCACGACCTCGCGGAACAGGGTCTGCGGGTGCTGGTGGTCGCCCGGCGTGACCTGTCCGGTCCGCCCGATGATGTCGAGGACGTGGTGGAGGGGCTGACCCTGATGGGATTCCTCGGCATCGCCGATACGCCGCGGCCGCAGACTCCGTATCTGGTCCGCGCGCTCGAGGACAACGGTGTCGGGGTCCGGATGATCACCGGCGACCATCCGGTTACGGCGGCGGCCGTCGCGCGCCGGCTGGGTATCACGGTCGACACCGTCACCACCGGCGCCGACCTCGACGAACTCGATGACACCGCGCAGACCGAACTCATCGAACGCAGCACCGTGTTCGCTCGCGTCGATCCCGAGCAGAAGGTGCGCATCGTGGCCGCCCTGCGCCGGACCGGGCATGTCGTGGGCATGACCGGCGACGGCAGCAACGACGCCGCGGCGATCCGCACCGCCGATATCGGGATCGGTATCGCCGCACACGGTTCGGCCGCCGCCCGCAACGCCGCCGATCTGGTCCTCACCGAACCGGATCCGCGGGCGCTGCTGCATGCGCTGGTCGAGGGCCGGAGCATGTGGCAGCGGGTGGCCGACGCGGTGGCAGTCCTGGTGGGCGGTAACGCCGGTGAGGTCGCGTTCACGTTGTTCGGTACCGCGGTGGGGGGTCGCGCCCCGCTGGGAACCCGCCAGTTCCTGCTGGTGAACCTGCTGACCGATATGTTCCCCGCCCTCGCGCTCGCACTGGCCGGTGATCAGGAGACCCCCGAACCCGACGACGACTGGGTCGCCCAGCGCGCGGGCCAGCTCGCCGCGATCCCCCCGGCCAGCCTCGGCGCCGACCTGTTGCGCACCATCGGGGTCCGCGGGGTCGCGACCGCCACCGGCGCCTCGGTCGCCTGGATGGCCGGTCGCTACACCGGCACCCAGCGGCGAGCGGACACCATCGGCCTGGTGGCACTGATCGGCACCCAACTCGGTCAGACCCTGGTGGCGGGCTACCGCAGCCCGCTGGTCTGGCTCACCACCGCCGCCAGTGGCGCGGTATTGGGAGTGATCGTGATGACGCCCGGTCTCGGCGCGTACTTCGGCTGCACACCGCTGGGGCCGGTCGGGTGGACCATCGCGAACACCTCCGCGCTGGCCGCGACCGCGGGCGCGACGGTGCTGCCACGGCTGCTGCCCGGTGTGGAACAGGACGGGCAGGTCGATTCGGCCCCGGCCCCACTCGAACTCGAGGAGTCCCCGGACCGGGCGGAGGCACCGGCCGGCCGGTCCTGACAGCGCGAACCGGTGGGCCCGGGTATTCCGGACCCACCGGCGGTCACGGTCAGCGGAGTTCGTCGTCGCGGTCGAGCCCCTCGATCTCGATCCGCTCCTTGCGGACCGTCTCGGTGACCGTCTGCTCGTCCTCGACCCGATCGACGACCAGCCGGATCCGTTCGACCGGGACCATCTCCTTCTCCACGGTCACCCGGTCCGCGTGCAGCGTGACCTCCTGCTCCTGATCACCGAAGTCGGCCGGCAGTGCCGAGACATCGGTGATCGGTTCGCGCTCGATCCGGATTTCTTCGTGACCGGTCGGCACGGTGATCGTCTGCTCTTCGCTCACCACGTACTTGCGCAGGCGAGCGTGCCCCGACACCTCCTGACGGGTGCCTATGTTCAGCCGCTCCTCCGAGCGCACGACGAAGTCGGGGCGCCGGGTATCGCCTCTGTCGGGTGCGGCCGCGGTGGGGGCGACCCGGCCGGTGGTCCCCCCATTCCCCGCGACCCGGCCGGTGGTCCCCGCATTCCCCGCGACCCGGCCGGTGGTCGCCGTGTTTGCGGCCGCACGAGCCTCGCCGCGGGTAGGTGGGCCGGCGTGCCGCCCGTAGTCCTCCCAGCCGGACCGGTTCGGGTCGACGCCGTAGTGGACGAACAGATCGTTCTCGGAATCCTGGGTGATCAGGCCGTCGTGCGCGAGATGCGGGGCCGTTTTCACCGCTTCCTTGTGCACTCGTACCTGGAGTTCGGCGGGGTCCTTTCGCAACTGGGCACCGGCGAGCGGTACGAGAGAGTCCTCACTGAACAGGCCGGTACTGACCGATGCCCATGTCGGCGCGCCGGACGCATTGTCGACATAGACCCGTTTGACCTTTCCGATCTTGGCGCCGCCGAGATCGTAGACTGCGTCGCCGATCAGATCTTCCACATGTTGAGCCATGGCATTCTTCCTCGATTCTCGTCCGATACGTGGCCGGCGAACCGAGTCGCGCGGTCGCGACCGGAGTCCGGCCCGGTCGGTTTCCGGCTCGTGGCCGGCTACGACGTTGCCGCTCGGTGTGCCCGTCGATCCCGGTTGTGTGGATCGGGAGCGGCGCCGCACCTACCTGTAGCCGGCGGCATTTCGCCTGCGCGAATCCGTTCGGCTACATACCGGCAACTACCCGGGAAGTCTCTGGTCAAACTGGCTCGCCCAGATGAAACGACGAATCTCCTGACCGTTTTCGCAAAGATCGGGCAATCACCCCGATTCGCGCCCACCGCACCTACGCTGCCCCGGGTCGCGGCGATCTGGCGAACCCGTGCCCCGGAATGTCCGCACCGGCCGACGGCCCGGTACGAGTAGCTCGGCGGTGGAAAGTCGGCGGCCCGTTCCCCGCGGACAGCCGGCCCCGACGACGACCGGCAGGCGTACGACACAGTGGTCGGTCGCCCTCGTTCACGGCCCGTGCGGACGCGGCCGGCCGATTCGCGGCGACGCGTCGACGGCCACGGCTCGACCGACCGGCCCGTACTGCCGCCGACCCGGTGACCGCTGATCCCGCTCGACCGGCGCTCGGCAACCATGTACACCGGTTCCCGGAATCTATCTCCGAATCGGTTTGCGGGATCGAGCCCGCTGCGTCCGTCGATTACACCGGAGACCCGCCACCGGTAACTCGGTCCTCGATCGCCTGCAGGAGGTGACCGATCGCGGCGAATACCTGCGCCAGGGTGAATCCGTCTTCATACCAGATGGATTCGACCCTCGGCACCGCCATGAACAGGGAGTGCGCCGTCAACTGCGCCTGGAAGAAGTCGGGATCCGGGCGTTCCGCCTGCTGAACGAGACGCACCAGATCGTCGAGAATCCGCTGCGTGTCGAGCAACGCGATAAACGGCCTGAATGCGGCAGGGAGGCGCCAATCGCTGGGGAACTCGTCGAAATCACGCTGGAGCATTACCGCGGATTCGAAATCGGGCGGCCCGTACAGCGCGAGGCCGAAATCGATCAGGACAGCGGCATCGTCTCCGATGCCGAGAATATTTGCGCGGGTGATATCGGCATGTAGCAGGCGGAAGGGCTGGGACCGCACCTGGGCGGCGAGTGCGGTGAGCCTGGGGGCCAGTGACTCCGGGAGTCCGAGTCCGCGCAGCGCGGGACCTGTTGCCGGGTCACGCAGAGCCGCCTGATACCGGGTCTCCAGGTGATCGACCAGCATCGCGAAGAAACCCGTCGAATCACCGGATGCCGGATAGCCCGCGGGCAATGGCAGGAGCTCCTGGGGTACGGGTACTTCCTCGAAGACCGGCTGCAGATCTGCGAGTACGGATCGGACCTCCGGATGGAACAGTCGTTTCACCGGCTGCCCGGCGATCCGCCGATGAATCTCGTACAGGACATTGCCGGCATCGTCGGTCTCCACGTGCAGGATCTGTGGTAACCGGGCAACCAGATGGGAAGGGCCCAACCGCACAGCGGTCCGCACCAGGGCTTCGACCGTGCGATACTCGTGCGGCCACAGGCGATAGTCGGCGGAGGCGGCCTCGGGTTTCGGCTCACGTACCGCGTAATTACCGAGCAGGTGAACACGGTTGTACTTCCCGTCGCGATATTCACCGTGCGCCAGGGCGAACCGGCGCAATACCGCCGCGTGCTCGGGGGACATCACGGTGCCTTCCGAGGTACCGCGCACCCGGTATGCCGCGGCCGGCAACAGCCCGGCCAGGTCCGGATGGGCCAGTACCCGCGCGTCCGCGGCGATCCGGTATTCGGACTCTTCATCGACCTCGTTCGCCGGTTGCATCGGTTCCATCGCGAACGCGGGTTCACCGTCGAGCAGGTCGTCGCGAGTACCGGGTGCCACGACGAACAACGGTTCGTCGCTGTCGTCTTCGGATACCGGTGTACCCCGGGACGCCTCGGTGGCCGCCGGCACCCGCGTGGACCACGGGTTACCCGAGGGCTCCGCCGAATCCGCCGGATCCCCGGCCGATTTCGGGTCGGCCGGGAATTCCGGCCCGGTATGGGCCGGAGACTGCCCGGGCGACGGATCGACCGGACCGCGACCGGCGCGCCGGGTCCGCTCCGGGTCGATCGGCAGGGCGGCGATCCGCCGCCAGCGGGCCGGAGAGTCACCGCGCGGTGTTGCCGGTATTGTCTCGCTGCCGCGACCGACGGTGATCAACCCGAAGTTGAGCAGCGATACCGCCGGGATACGAGCAGTGGGGTCGGCGTAGGCGTTGTAACCCTGGTGTACGGCCTTCAGGCCCTTGATCCCGTGGAATTCGGGGAGATCGGGCGGCACCACCTCGACCCGGCGACCGCCCCATGCCGCGACCGCCGGATCGGGGCCGAGACCGCGATTGAACAGCCGTCCCGCCTTGCCCTGATGCTCGGCCCCGAGCCAGGTGATCAGGTCGCGGTAGGCCGCCATGACGTACACGTTCCTCGCGCCGATGCCGAACTGTTCGGCATGGGTGATCGGACCCGCCCCCGGTGACCCCGACAGGATGATCTGATCGATCTCGCCGGCCAGGCGCCCGCGCCGCCCGGCATAGCAGACGGTGGTCGACCCGAAACTGTGGCCGGTGAGAGTGTGCAGTGTCGGCAACGCCGCTCCACCGGGGAGCGCGGCCTGCGCTTCCCGGGTCGCGTTGTAGGAGACCAGGTCCCGGGCCACCACGTACCCGCCGACCTCGGCCAGCAGCGGGTCGCCGACTTCGGAAGCGGTAGTGGGATGCCGGTAGCCGATATCGTTGATCGCGGCCATCGGAACGCCCGGATTCAGCCGCATGGCCGTCTCGAGCTGCGCCAGCACGAACGTCGAACGATTGTGGAGCGTACGCAGCCTGGCGCCCACACCACCGATATGGCGGGTGACCAGCTGCGCGGTGTCGGCGTCACCGTGTGATACCGCGATCCTGCCGTTGCCTCCGTACGCGAGCGGGTCGAAAACGATCAGCTGCACCGTGTCCACGCCGACCGCCCGGGAGTCACGTTCGATCACGGCCAGCTGGCTGCGCGTTTCGAGCAGATTGCGCAGGTGGATCCGTTCCACGGTCGTCAGTTCGTGGCTCCGCCGTCCGTGGGGCGGTTTGCGCCGCAGGAACCGTTCCAGCTCACGGGTGACGAAGAGACGATTGGCCCGGTCACGCACCGTGTAGGGGATTCCATCGGAATTCCCGGTCAGGTGCGGATACATCCGGAGGAAGCCCCACTGTTCGGCCGGAAGCAGCGAATGCCACCAGCGCGCGTTCGCGCTCGCGCGCGCCCGCGCGCCGTCCACGACGGCACCGGGATCGACACGGGCCATCAGCGATTCCGGCCGTGCGCCGGGTCCGAGATGATCGGGCAGTTTCGCCACGGCGCTACGGGCTCCCGCGATCTCGGCGGTGGTGAGCGGCGGATCCTCCGGCAGGGATGAACGCCGGTGCGCCGGAGCCGGCGGCGCGCCGGTCTCGGACGGGCCGGTAGTCCGCGACTGCGCCGATGCTCCAGGTCGCTCACCACGGCCCGGCCCGGTCGTAGGAGTCGGCGCGCCGATCTCCCCGGATTCGGGTGACCGCGGGTTCGGCCGGCCCGGGAAATCGTGAAGTCCTCCGGCGACCTCCGGTTCGGGCTCCGGCTCTTCCGGTGTGCGCTGGTCCGGATCGGTGGGTGGCCCGGTGATCTCTCCGTCGCGCGGCGGCGCCCACCCGGTGTCCCACCCGGTATCCCGGTGGACATCCTCGAGCCGGCCGCTTTCATCGGTGGTGAAGTAGGCGACGTGGGCACGTCGGACCCGGGTGTAGGGCTGCACCCAGTCGTCCACGGACCGCACTCTGGGAACGAGATCTCCCTCCGGTTCCGGCTCCGTGCCCGCCCGGTCGACCGTGGTGTCGTGGACGAAGGCGATGCCCCCGATATTCGTGACCACGTAGGTGTGCATGCGCTCGCCGTCGTCCACGAGCACGACGGCGGAATCGAGCGCGTTTGCCGGATCCGTCACGGCGTCGGCGACGAACCGGAGCGGGTCGGAGCCCACCGCGGTCCGGACGAGGGGCACCGGTTGGAGTGCGGCGTCGATGGCGGTCTGTAGCGCCCGCCAGTCCCGGGCCCCGTCGGCGGGGGCGGCCGCCCGATCGTTGCCGAGGGCCCAGAGGAACCGCGCGGCGGCGGCTACGCAGTCGTTCATCTGCCGGGTCCGCCCATGTCCTGGGCGCCATGGGATCGGCGTGGACGGCGGGGCCGGTTCCGCTTCCCCAGGCTTATCGGTCCGCCCGTCCGTGACCACCCGGCCGCCATCGCTGTCCTGATCGGTGTCCTGCGCGAGTTCGCGGCGGGACCCGGCGGGAAGAATCGCCGGTTCTCCGGCCACGTTCCCCCGCGTATCGTCCGGCCCGGCCCGGAACCAGCGGACCCGGCCGGCGCTCGCCGGCAACATCCGGAATCCGTGGTCGCCGACGCCTCGCAGGGTACTCGGAGCAGGCTCCGCAACGCCGTTGTCGGCGACCTCGACCAGGACCGCGCGGTCTCGGCCGGTCACAGTGACGGTCACCCGAACCTCACCGTCGCCGGCGCTCAACGCTTCGTCGACGAGATCGAAGGTAGCGTCCTCCACGGTGCCGAGCAGATCCGGATCGCCCCAGCCACATTCGCTCAGCAGGGCGAACACCCCGTCGGCGGCGGTACGCGCACCCCGGGCCCGGACCTCATCGGGCTGTCCCGCCGAACCCACGGTCAGGCCGGCCCGGCGGTGCTGAAGGTCGCGGGCTCCTTCGACCAGGTGCCACTGCGCGCGAGACGCCGCCGTCTCCTCGGGGCCGATATACCGCCGCCGGAAATCCGTTCCGTCGTCCCGGTATTCCTCGACTTCTATGGATGAGCCGGGAAACCTGCCACGGAACGCGGTATCGACGGCTCTGGTCAGGGTGCGGAAATCGATATCGGTCGTATCGGGCGCGTCCTTGTAGAAGACGAGCACCTGGATTCGTCCGGAATCGAATATGCGATACCAGAGTTTGCATTCCACGGCGAGCTCGCCGACCCGGAGATGCAGCAGGGTCGGTCCGCCGAGCGCCTGCTCGACATTGGGATGGAACGACCCCTCGACCTCGACGGCCTCGAGGTCCAGGGATATCGCGGAATCCGCGCCGGTCGACACCGTCGCGGAAGTGACGACACCCGCGACGACATGGTCCCGTTGGCGGACGAGTCGGCTCGAATCCAGCACGTCCTCCGGTCGGAGCAGGCTGATGTTCCCGTGGACCACGGGCGGGAAATACAGTCCCTCGCCGCGTGTCCCGGGTGCCGGCCCGGAACGGGCGACCTCGTCGGCCGGCGAATCCCGACCGATCTTCGACTCCGCGTCCGGTTCGGTTCTCGTCCTTTCGGTCCCGTTGCCCGGATCCGGGAGTGACCCGTCGGTTTCCGCGATCTCGCCCTCGACGAAGTCGATCGCCGCGAGCATTTTCTTCCGCTCGAAACCGGCCGCCTCGGGCTCACTCGGCATCGGATACATCAGGTTTGCCAGGCGATTCGCGGTGCCTCGAATCGTCTGTGCGATGCTTCTCAACGGATCACCGGCCACGTGATCCGCAACGTTCAGCAGCTGTTGCCCCGAGCTGCCGGGTAGCAGGCCGGCAATGCCCCGGAGAATATCCTCGGCCGTGCCGATCAGCAGGTTCGGCGCCTCCAGCGCGACCACGCCGGCCAGGTAGCGGTCGACAATCCTCATCATGTATTCCTGGGCGGCTCTGCTGCCGATATTCGACCAGATATAGGCAGCGAGATACCTTGCCCGCAGATATGTTTCGCTCTCGGGTTCGTGCGCCCGGCAACCCGGGAAATGCAGCGCCGACCACAGGTCGTTCTTCAGATGGTCGTTCCAGAATTCGTACTCCTCGGAAGTGAGTACGGTTTTCATCCTTTCGTGGTCCTCCTGCAGGAGCGGGCGGCCGGAGAGATACTGCATCGTCCCGGCCGCGATCGCGAGGAGTTGCGGCAATTCGTCGAGCGAGGTATTGCGTGCGAATCTCGAAGCCGGGGTGGTCTTGTCCTCGATCTTCCGACTGCTCGGTTCCAGCGGGTTGCCCCTCCGCATCGTCCGGAATTTCCAGACGCTGATCGTCTCGCCCTCCCGCGTGATCTTCGTCTGCCGGATGAAAAGCTGCCCCCAGCCCATCTTGCGAATGTGCACCAGCTGATCGACCGACAGTCCGGCCGCGACGATCAACGCCAGCGTGGTGTAGACCGGAAAGCGCTCGACGATCCGGCCGAGTTCGAGCATGTCCTTCTCGGTGAATTCGATATCGCGCAGTTCATCGAATTTCCCGTCGAACAGCGCACTCAGCCATTCTCCCCGTTTACTGACCCAATCGGCGCCGAACATGTCGCCGGGTTCGGGCATCGGCAGGTCGGAGATGTACCAATAGCCGGGTAACGCGGCGAGTTCCTTTTTGGCGGCGTCCACGCGCGCGAAGGTTTCCGGACCGAGCGCGGCCAGCCCCGCCCGGAGCCCGATCCGCACCTCCTCGAAACCAAGGGCATGCTCCGGAAGTTCGGTCACGACCCGATCGTGCGGCCCCTCCGCGATCCGCATACCCAGAACCGCGGCCACCGGGGCCGCGGGCGACCATTCGGTCTCGTCCACACCGGATTCGTGCACCACCACCGAACCATCGGCTGCCCGCTTCACATTCACCGCGTGCCCCCAACGCGGTGCCTCTCCGTCGGCACCCTCGTACACGACCACGACGATCATCGGCTTGCCGGTCCGCGCCACCCGATCCTTCGCCTGCTGCAGCGAGGTGATGCCGGGATCCCAGCCCGCACCGACCACCCCGGACACATCCTTCAGCAGCACTCCGCCCAGATTCGGCTCGTACACACCCGCCGGAGGTTCGACCCCCAGTGTCGCCCAGTAGTCCTCCGATGCCCGGGTCACGCAATCCGCCCGCGTTCCGGTTCCATTCCCGGAAACGACCGCCCCCGCCGGTGGTGGTGTCGCGCGGCTGTCGCCGGCGGTAGCCGGCTTCGCTGTTGCCTGCTCTGCTGCGGAAGCCCTGGTGGCGGCGGGGTCTCGTGGGGACAGACCGCGACGGCGGGCCTCGGTCTCGTCTGCCGGGGACACGGCTTCCATCTCCGCTTCGAGTCCGGCCGCCGGCCGAGCGGTCCCGTCAGTGTCCACCTCCGGGGCAACCATGGGGTCCGTCCGGGCCCTGTCATAGGGGACTGCCGCCGTGTGCCGGTCCGATGTGCCTTCCGCCACGAACAACAGCCGCACGTCGTCGTAGGCGCCTTCGGGGCCGTTCAACGCGACGACGACTACCTCGGTGAATCCCCGGCGCGCGGCCATCTTCCCGGTCCAGGTGGCCAAGGCGGCTTCGCTGATCGAAAGCCCGCCGGTGATACCGCGGTTGAACGTGTCGAGGTTGTCGGTCAGGCCGGTCCCGGCCCGCCAGGTGGCGCCTATACGGGTCACCGCACCGCCGACCGCGCTCCAGAGGTCTTCGAACATCGTCCGACCGGGTGGTGTGCGATCCGAGCCGTATATCTCGAACGACAACGTGCCATCGGCAGCGACGCGTCCGTTTATGCCCTCGTCCGGATGCAGGGCCTCCCCTTCATCGTCACGCTCGGGTTCCAGGCCGTACCTGTTGGCATAACGCGCCAGCGGCGCGGTCTCGGTGTTGCGATGGACTCGGTCCAGCGTGTGCGTGTACCAGTCCTGCGCACCGACGGCCTCGAACTGTGGCCGCAGGGCGGTGAACTGCGCCTCGAACGCCTCGGCTTCGGCGCGTTCCATGCCGCCACCGAGAAAACGCACGCGCCCACGTCTGCTGAACCGGAATCTGCGGGCGAGGGGACCGAGCACGGCGCGAACCTCCGCCGGTGCGGCCGGCGGGCGCGCACGGCTCGCCGGCGTGGAGCCGGCGACGGGTTCGGGTTTCGCCGGCGGCGCGCCGAGGTCGGAACCGGCCGTAGGAGTGTTGGCGAGATGCCCCGCATCGCGCGCACCGGTCGAATCGGCGGGCGCGGCGTACTCGCCGCCCCCATCGGACGCCACGACCGACGGCGCGGTCCGAGTAGCTGTCGTATGCGGCGCGGCGGGGTCCGGCAACGACCACGGTCGCGTTCCGGGGGCCCGACCCCGGAAGCCGAGCCGATCTATCGCCGAGCTGACCTCGGGTGAAGCGACCACGCCGCGGTACACGCGGTGCACGGTGGTGACACTCACGCCGGCGAGAGCCGCGACGTCGGCAGCCGTTACCGGGCGGACGGTATCGAGAACCGTGTATTTGCCGGCGGCCGGGCCGGGAAGCAGATCGGCGACGAGCAGATCCGCGAGCTTCACCACCGCACGCCGCCGCAGCTGGTTGACCGAGTTCGTGGTCTTGCCCATCGCGACGGCGATATCGTCCGGTGCGGCGCGGTCGAGGTAACGCAATTCGAGGTATCGCCGCTCGTCCTCGCTGACCGCCTCGGCACTCAGTTCGCGGACGAATCGCTCGAGCGCTGGTCGGTCGTGACGTTCGGCCGCCTCGATCCGCTCCATCGCGTCGCCTGGAAGGCGCCGTCGGAACCCGGTGATCTCTTCGGCGAGATGACGCACCGCCTGCTTGTAGAGCTGGGCGAGGCCCTGAGGGGTGCGCCCGGTTCCCGCGAGAGCGGCCACCATCTGGTCACGGGTCTTCTCCTGGACGATCCGCAATTCGATGGTCGCGCGCTCGTCGGCCGGCAGTTTCCGTAAGGCACGCCGGAACGCGGGTCGAGCATCCAGCCACTCCGACATCACCAGTGCCAGCGCCCGTCCCCCGGCAGTGGAGACTTCGCCGGTTGTCAGCGCTGTCGCGATCTTCGGAACCAACCGGTCCTGCAGAGCTCCCGCGGCGGCCTCCGACACCCCCATCTGCTTCGCGATGTCCGGGATGGACAGCGGCCGATCGACAAGGAACCGCAGCCGGATGAACTCACGATGGCGAGGTGTGAATTTCCGGATGGCGAGCCGAAGAGTGTCCGATGAAGTGTTGCGGACCAAGTCGAGTTCCGGCCCACCGGTGGCGGGGAGTTTCGCCGACTCGGCGGACATCTCCGTATCGGCGCGTCCGACGGTCAGCAATTCGGCGGCACGAACAACCGCACGCCGCCGCAGATTGTCCGCTGCTTTGACCGAAATATTCAGCGCACCCGCGATTTCACCGTCCGTTGCCGGAGTTTCGCGCAGGTATGCCAGCTCGAGACATTTCCACTGCTGCGGCGTGAAAGACCGCCGGTAGGAGCGCAGCGCATCGGAGTCTTCGTTCAGCGCCTGCACGATGATCTCGGAAGACTCGGTGTGAGTCATGAATTCGATACCCGAGAGTCGATCGACCATCTGCCGTACCATGGCACCGCAGAGTTGTCGGACCCGCTTGCGGCTCTTTCCGGTCGCCACCGATATCTCGTTGAGCGTTCTGCCGTATAAGAACCAGTGCGACCCGACCTCCTGCAGCGCGGGCGGTAATTCGTCCACGCATTGCCGGAGCCGGTCGTATCGACCGGCGTCCAGCATCGCCACCGCCGGGTTGTGCCGTTCGGCGGCCAGCGTCAACGCCAGCCGGCGCAGCGTCGCTCGATCTCGAGCGGTGACCGCCTCCGCCGTGGCCGATTCCGCCATTCCCGATATCGCCGCGTACTGATCGGCCGATAAATGTTCCATGGCCCGGTGCCATGCCGATCGACCGGCAGCAGCCAGTGCCCGGCTCAACACCCCGCCCCCGGGCTCGACATCCCCGAGCACGAACAGATGGTGCAGGTGTTGCCGGAGCTCCGCGAAGCGCAGTTGTTCCCCTAGCGCACCCGCAACGCCTGCCAGGGCAGCGGCCCGGAGATGATGCCAGCGCCGATCGTAGAGCTTCCGGCTGGATTCGGGGAAGACGGCCGCACTTGTGCTCTCGGCCTCTTCCTGGGCAGCCGCGCCGAGAAAGGCGCGTAGCGCGCGGCGCTCGAAACGTGTGACCGCCTCCTCGCCCGCATCCGCGAGAAATCCGGCCTTCGCGGCAATCGTGGTGCGCGAAGCGACATTCCTCTGGCCGAAACGCATGAGCAGCCACAGGCGTTGTCGTTCTGGAAGCCTGTGTTGTAGCGCCCGCTCCATTGCTGCCAGGTCGACAGTCGTTACCGTCCGGTACTCCGGGGTGGACACCCAAGCGGTGTCGGCAGCCGATGCCCTGCCGACTCGGGCGCGAAGGCGGCGAAGCTCCAGCACTCTATCGGAGACCGACCGGAACCATTCCTCGAGGTCCTGATTCGGCCGCACAGCGGCGAGTTGTTGTGCCGCATAGCCGAAGACTTCCTCGACGACCTCGGGTACCGCCTTCTCCTTCACGCCCGCAACCAGCAGTCGAGCGTGAACAGTGGACTCGAAGCGGGCGCGCAGCAGACCCAATGCCGCGGGGTCGCCGTTCACCGCCGATCGCAACAGACTCTCGGCACCCGTGGCACCACGGTAGTGAGGCGCCCGGTATCCGAGCCGGGCGACAGCGGACAGCACTGCTGCGGCCACAGCCGTGTCGGTCGCTCTTCTGCCCTGCAACACGTTGAAGACGGTCTTCGCATCCACACCGGCAGCCCGGGCAACGTCGGTTCGTGACGGAATTCTGATCTCGGTCAGGTTCGGGAATCGATCGGTGAATGCGTCGAGGATCTCAGGCGCCAACCGATCCACCGCATCCGTGTACAGACGCGAGATCGCCTGTTCCCCCCGGGCCATGACCTGTGCGGTATCCCGGATCGACAGACCGTCGCGGACGATCAGCCGCAGGCACCGCTGCTGTTGCTTGTCCAGAGCTTTGGTGACGCACCGTTCCCAGAGCTGCTCATCGGCACGCCAGGCCGCCCACGCGAGGTCACGGTTGTTGCCCTGTCCCGGCCGTCGCGAAGTGCCGCGCGGCCTCGACTCGGCCGAGCTGCCACGCGCACCAGGTGGGCTGTACCCGAGACGAGCGGCGGCGGCAACAACTTTCCGTGCGTACTCGGTGTCCTGCGACCTCGCTCCGCGTAGCACCAGGGAGACGCCTGTTTTCGAGCCTCCCACTTCTCGTGCAATATCCGCGAGAGTAGGTGGTGCGGGAGCGGTGGCTCGCAGATTCGCCATCGCGGTGGACAGCTGTGCTGCCAGGTCGGGGACAAGAGCATTCAACCGCTGTTCTATCGTGTCCCGGCTGCGCTTTTCGCCCTCGGCGATCTCGGGGACCGAGTATCCCAGAAACCACGGAACGAAAGTGTCGCGGGCCTTCTCGGGTAGCTCTTCGACAAGCCGGCGCAAGAGATCCAGATGCTGGTCGCGGGCCGTTCGCAATACCTCGATCGCGGGCGCGAGCCGGCCGGCGGCCATCGCAAGAGTCACCCCTCCCCCCGCGAGCAACTCCGCCAGCGCCGCGCCCTGGGTGGGGAAACCCTCCGCGTCGTCGAGTGACTCGGCGGGCAGATCACCGCTCAGTGCACGGGCCAGCTCACCCAGTATTTCCGGAAGGACCCGAACGACCACGTCCGCACCCACACCGACAGCGGCGGCTGCGGCCTCAACCGAACCATTGGCCCCGTATCGCGCCATGAGCATTCGCCGGCGGCCTTTGCGCAGCTCGGCGACCGCCCTTCGGAACTCGGGATAGCTCGCCTGCTCCAGCGCCCTGCGCACCTCACCCTGGGCCGCTCTCTCGACAGCATTGCGGAAACGCACGAACTCGACCGGCACCGTGAGCACTTCGTCGACCAGGAACAACAGCCATTGCCGCATGTCCTGGGCACGGGGCCGCTGGGCGGCGCGGGTACCCGCGCGCCGGAAGACCTCACCGACGAGCTCGGCGACGACTCTCTGGTTACGCACCGCCGCGACCCGCTGCGTCACGTCCACCTCGTAACGTGCCCGCCATTGCTCCGGGGAGGCCGACGACACCGACTCGCGTCCGGGCCGCGAGTCGGCGGCACGGTTCGTTCTCGCTCCGTCGTCCCTCGGCACCTGCTCGTCCGCGCGCGCACCGAGGCCGCGGGGGATTCTCGGATCGCGGGCGAAGAAGACTTCCGGTCCATACCTCGGCCCCGATACGCGACGCCTGCGGATCGGCAGCCCCAGATCTTCCCGCGGATCGCGGGACTCCTCGAATGCGTCGACACCGTCGAAACCCGCGCCGGGCCGGCGACCACCGCCGCGGCGCGGCGGACTCCACCGGGCCGGCGGTGCGGGCTCCGCCGCACGGCGCGTGTAGACACTTGCCGCATAGCCGAGTTCGGCAATCGCTGCCATCACCCGTTGCGTCACGCCCGCCGGTTGGGGTTCGTTGCGCAGCACCCGGCTGGCGGTGGTCACACTGGTACCGGCACGCTGCGCTACGTCGGCCAGAGTGACCCGTGGTTTGGCGACCACGCCGTCTTCCGGAGCCTCTGCCAGCCGCTGCCGGGTCTTCTCGCTGATCGGCAGGCCCGAGCGTGCACGACTCAGCGTGCTCAGATTCACCCCGGTCGCTTCGGCCCGGTCCACGAGCGTATACGCCCGGCCGACTCCGGCCGCCCGGTCGACTTTCTTGCCGACCGGATAACCCATCTCCACGGCTGTCCGCCGGACACGCTCACTGGTTTCCTTCGATATGTTCGGGATATCGCGCCCGTTGACCGCGAAGTGGACCGTGGAGATGGCGACCCCTGCCACACGGGCGATATCGGCCAGGGTGGGCGGGCGCGCCTTCGGTTGCCGCTGCTGCACCGGCGAGCCGGCCGCCTCGTCCGTCTGTTCGGCGAGTCTCGCCGATATCTGCAGCAGGCCGTCGCGCAGCATGGCCTCGACCAGACGGCCATCGCGTTCCATCACTTCGACGACGGTCGGGAGGTCCATGCCGTTCAGGTATCGCAGCAGGGTGGCCTGCCGCCAGGCAACAGGCAGCTCGGTGATCGCCTGCCACATCCGGGCCGTGGTGGCCGCCGCCAGCGCCGTGCGGATCCGGTCGGTCTTCGCAGCCGCCCACATCCGCTGCCGGAACTCGTCGAAACCACGCTGGAACTGCTCGTATTCGAGCGTTTCCAGCGCGATTTCCACCGCCCGGCCGGACAGATTCACGGCACCGCCGTCCTGCTCACCGGCCTCACCGGCCAAGCGCAGGAACGTATCCCGCAGTACCGCCCGGACCAGTTCCCGGTCCCCTCCCGACCTCGGTACCACCTGGGCCAGGACCGGTTTGCTGTACTCGGCATACAACTGCCGGGCCCGCGTGGCCTGCTCGGCCGAGACGCCGGCGGACTCCGGCTCGGTGGTACCCGACCGGGTGATCGTCCGGCCGGGATGTGCCGCGTCCTCGTGGGCCGGATCACGCGCGTCCCGTGCGCCCAGTTCGCCGCCTTTGTCGTCGAAGTAGGCGACGAACGCCTTGCCGCGCGCGAGCTGTTCGCGACCGTAGGTGGGCTGCCAATGGTCTCGGTGGTAGAGCCGGATACGCGGCACGCTGCCCGGAGTGGGCGTATCGATCGCCGTGTCGTGCACGTACAGCGTTCCGGCGATCACGGTGAGGAGGTATCCGTGGGAGGTGTCGCCATCGTCCACCACGACCACCGCGGTGTCACCGTCCTTGCCGCTTGCGCGCAGGGTAGCGGCGACCTGGGCCAGGGGGTCGTCCGGATCATCAGGATGTGGGGGGTGGTCCGTGACCGGTAGCGAAGTCAGGTCGACCAGGTCGGCGACGATCTTGTCCTCCAGCATTCGCCAGTTGTCGGTGGCGTGCCAGGCGGGATTGTCCTCCTCCACGTCGAGCTCGGAGGCGTTGCCGAGCGCCTGCAGGACGCGGACGAGGCGACGCGCACAGATCTCGTTGCGATGGGCGGCATCGCGCAGCACCGGATCGTGGTTGCCTCCGTCCTGCCGGGCCGAGGCGGTTTCCGTCTCTCTCCGGTTCTCCGGCAGTAGGGGAATTTCGCTCGTCCGCAGGTCCAGCTCCACCGGCGGGTGGCCCGCCGCCATATCCAGCTCGAACCGGGCCGCATACTTCTCCAGTCCCCGGAACCGCTCCAGGATCTGCTCCGCCCGATCAGGACCGGACGGCTCCTCGGAACCGGCCCGGATGGTCCGAGACCCTTCGTCACCGAACAGTTCCACCACCGCGCGCAGCCACGGCCGAAGCTCCTCGGTTATTTCCTGTTCCCGCCGCACCGCCACCGCCGAGGCCGTCTCTCCGGTCCGCGCCATCTCCTCCACCGGAGAACCGCGCCGCAGCCGCAGCACCTGCCGCAGCCAGGCTGCCGCCATACAGTCGGTCCGCTGCGGCGCCAGCCAGATCGTGGTGGTCGACCAGTCGACAAGGGATTCACCCACATGCGGTGCCAACCCCTGTTCCTCGGATTCCACCTCCCGCTCGGTGAGCAACTTCGTGCGCGCCATTGCCGCACCGAGCATCGTGGACACGTCCTCGGCCGAAATGCCCAACTGCCGGGCCAGTACATCCACGCCGTGCCCGGCGAACCCCAACACGTGTTCCTGCCATGGATCACGCCCCGGAAACAACTCCGGTCGCGGCTGAAGGGACGGGTCGCCCGTACCCGGGTCAGCGATTCCCCGTGGCCTGCGATGTTCACCCTGCGACTCGGTGTCGTCCTGCGGAGCTCGCCGGAAACCATCGAGTACGGCTGTCATTCCTGTGGGTACCGCAACACCGGCCAACTCGGCGCCGGCGACCGTGTCGGCGACCAGCTCCCGGAATTGTGTCTCCTTCGCCCTTCTGAACCAATCCATGATCTGCTCGACCGGCTTGGTGGGCGTCACGATATCGCGGTGCATCAGCGCCTGGAACAACCGATCGGCCTGCGTTTCCCGGTCGGCGAACTGGCGGTCCACCCAGGCCTGTCCCAGGCCGTTGATTCCCCCGGCGGCAAGATACGACCAATCTCCCACACCGGATCCGCTATCGGTACGGCCGGCGGGCCACCTGTTCGCCAGGGCACTGCCCTCCGCCACTCCCACCTCGGGTCCCTGTGAACGCACCGATACCTCGCCGAGTGGAGAACCGTGCCATTCCGCGAACCAACCGGTGAGCAGCCCACGCAATGTGTGGGGATCGGCGGGGTCGTACACGATGCAGGTTCCCACATCGGCGTACTGGTCCGGATTCGGTCTCATGAAGGTTCCGGCACCCGGAATCCCCGGCAGGATCTCCAGGATCTCTCGGCGGGGCGGCAGTTTTCCGTGGCGCGCGATAATCACCTGGACGACACCGGTGGTGCCGAGCCGGATCGTGCCTTCGGCGTACTCGTCGTCGGCCACCGCCCGTTCCAGCAGAGCCAGAGCGTCCTCGACCTGTTCCCATGGCCGACGGGCGACCGTCGCAGCGCGGGCAACCCACTTGTCGGCGAGCTGCCGGAGCCGCGCATCGTCTGGATGTGAGTCGGCATACTGTCGCAGCCGAGCCGCGGCCGTGCGGATGCTGTCGTGGGTTTGCAGGAGCGAGCGTTCCCAGTCATCCGCGAATGTTCGTGCGGTGGGCCCCGGGGGGTAGGCCATCACGCGATTGTTCAGGCTGCGCTGCTCCTCCACCGAATTGATGATCACGTTGAGACCGTCGTTGCTCACGGTGATCCCCCCGTTGGTGAGCTCTCGGAGGGCGACCGCGGGATCGCCACCGAAAAAGGCGAGTAGCCCGGGTACAAGATCCTGGCCGAGGGCCCGCACCAACCCCCGTTCGATCAGCTGCCCTATCGGCAGGCCGTGCATCATCCGCGCACGAGCGAGCAGATCGTCCAGGGTGCGACGCAGTGTCGCCAGTTCATCACCCGGCAGTCGTCCTCGCCACTGTGCGGGCAGCCGGATGTCGATGAGGCGTTCTCGGTGCTGCTCCCAGCGCACACGCCGGATCGTTGACAGGCCGCGACGATAACCGGCGCCCGCGAAGGACACCAGCGGCATTGCGTAATTCTTGTCGGGATTGACAGAAATCGCGGCATACAGGACCAAGCGGCGTCCGTCCCGCAAGGTTGTGCGAAGGGTTACCAACCGCACATCGTCGGCACCGCCCGCCACCTCGTTCACCGGAACACCGGAAACCTCGGTTCTGGTTGTCTCACCGAGAATCTCGACCTCGACGTCGTCGATCTCGGCCTGCTGTCCGGCCCACTCCTGGACAACACGACCCACAGCGGTGAGGACATCCTCACCGGGGGCGAGCATATCCGCGGATTCCGAATCGGCCGATAAACCCAGAAGATCCAGAATCTGCTGCTGCTGCTCACGCTGAACACGGTTCAGCTCGAGAGACTTGCCGGCCAGGGCCGCACCCAGGCCGGTCGAGGTGAGGTACTGTAGCCGCCCCTGCATGTCATAGAAGGCGTTCTTCCGATGATGTGCAGTCGCCGATTCTGCCCGCACGGCACCGGGAATCGCGCCGAATTCCGCGCCCGCCCGCCCCAGGATCATGGGCGCCACCAGCGATTCGACGCCGAGCAGACTCGCCAGCGCCAGAGTGGCCGGAGCATAGAGGACACCATTGATGATCGCCGGTTGCTTGGCGCGGGCCTTCCACCCGGGCATATCGGCGTAGGCGCTACCCACCGTTGCGAGCGACCTGGCCAACTGGTCGAAGAACAGTTGCGTCAGTTGCTCGTCGGTGGCGTAGTAGAGATTCGGTGAGAAGACGATGGTGAGGTCGAACTCGTCGAGTCGGCCGGTATTGCGGAATTTCACATAACTCTTCGGCACCTCGTCGCCGACCTCGAGTGTGTAGTACGCCGTCACCTTCTTCACGAACTCATTGCCGACCAGCGGGAAGCAGAACCTGCCGTCCTCCTCCGGCAAGGAGGTGTGCTGCAGCTGCCGCATATGAAAGTTCACCCAGCGACTTTCCGCCATCGACTTCGGCACCAGCAGCGTCCACGTGCCCTCTTCCACTGCCCGCCGGAACATTCGCATCAGGCGCTCGGCCCGTTGCCCGAGTTCGGCCCGCTCCTGTTCCGAGAGCGGCACCAAATCCTCGGGTGGCTCGTACTCCAACGGCGTGCGGCCGAGGGCTTCCGCAACCGGCCGCAGCATTCTCGCAGTCCGGTGCTGGTCGCCGATGATCTTCGAACCGGGCGGCGCCATTCCCCCCGCTGTCGCGGCATCGTAGAGTTCGGCGAACACGGCGCGCCGTGCTTTCTTGTTGGCCGCCGCGTAGTCGGTGACCATCCCACCGCCGCGACGCACCACACTACCTGCCACCAAACCGATCATCGGCCAGAGCAGGACACCGAGATCGAGGGCAGCCGATGCTCCGGCCCCTACGAGATGACCGAGGTTCTCCGCGCCGGCGGTGATCAGGTTTCCGCCCACTGTGTTGCTCGGCGGCGGCAACCGGGGCACATACCCCTCACCGATGAGCCAGCGCATACGCTCGTCCAGTTCGGTGCGTATCTGTTCGCGGCCCGCCTTCTCATCGACAACCAGAACATACTGCTCCTTGTGGATCCACCGGCCACTCACCACCACACCGTCCGGCAGTTTCGCGGTGCGCAGCTGCACGGTGGGTCCCGACGTCCAGAACACACGGTTGTAGAACCAGGACCACGCGAATACGGTGTCCGTCGCCGGATACAGGGCACGGTCCGGATCCGGCTCCGGATACTGGTCGAGGTCGTGCCAGAGGTCGAGCACCGGCGGCAGGTCGGTCCTTGTCGCCCGGGCCCTGGTGATCGTGCCGAAAGGGGCGGCGATATCACCGAGGTTCGCTTCGAGCATCCATTCCGTCGCATAGGCCAACGCCCGGTTCGGGTGCTGCCCGAGGGTGCAGTAACCCTCGAGCCAATCCACCTTCCGCGGGGTGAAGTTCGCCAGCGAATAGTCACTCCATGCGCGTAGGCATCGGATACGCTCCCCGGCGTCCTTTCCCAGCACCGCGCTCAGCCGAAGGCCGTCGTCCCAACCCACCACTTCGCCGTCGATTGTGTGCCGGGCAGATCCGGCCACCAACCGGCGGATCCGGCGTTCGATCTCCGTCAGTTCCGCAATCCACCGCTCGACCTGCCCCAGGTCCTCGCCGCGGCCCGCTTCGGGCAGTGAGTCGACGTGGGCACGAAACTCCTCCGACCACCGGAGATTCACCTCCAAGGCGGCATCGAGTTTGCCCACGAGCCACCTGTTCGTGCCGAGTTCGTCGGCCAGTAGCGTGAGATCGCGCATATCCTCGGCGCGCCCCGGCCATCGACTCGTCCATAGTCGGCGGAGGCCTTCGATCCTTTCCGATGGGTGCGCCGCGTTCTCGTGGTCGGGGTCTCGGGCGTTCAGAGCGACGAGACTGCCGTCGGCCTCGGTCAAGTAGGCGACGAAGGCCTTCCCCTCGGCAATCCGGCCCGTGTCGTCCACGAGGTGTGTGTGGTTGTTCTCGGGCGTCCAGTACTTCTTGTGATAGAGGCGGATTCGTGGGGTGCTGCCCGGCATGGGTGTGTCGATAGCGGTGTCATGGACGTACAGGGCACCGGCGATCATGGTGAGGAGCAGGCCGTGGCCGTCGGCCACGATTACGGCGGA
This sequence comes from Nocardia testacea NBRC 100365, assembly GCF_000308775.1. GTDB lineage: Bacteria > Actinomycetota > Actinomycetes > Mycobacteriales > Mycobacteriaceae > Nocardia > Nocardia testacea. Next base: position 11,340 of record NZ_BAGJ01000082.1, on the reverse strand, counting down.
GTCGCCATCCCTACCGCCGGCACGCAGGGTGGCGGCGACCCGGGCGACGAGGGGATCTTCGGGATCGTCCGGGTGGCGGGGGTGGTCTGTGGTGGGTAGCGACGCGATATCGACGAGGTCGGCGGCGATCTTGTCTTCGACGATTCGCCAGTTGTCCACGGCATCCCACGCAGGGTTGCTCTCGTCCAGGTCGAGGTCGGGTGCGAGACCGAGTGCGCGCAGCACCCGAACCATGCGGCGGGCACAGATCTCATTGCGCAGGCCGGCCGCGCGGAAGGCGGAATTCAGCCGATCACGGCCGATCACAGGTGGCGCGATTCCCAGCCGATCGACCGGGTTCGGCAACTCGGCATTGCTCGCGAACGATGTCGGTCGGCCCGCGATGCCGACATTGTCGTAGTCCAATCCGGCTATGGCCCGGGACTTCCCGTCGACGAGTGGGCGGCGTGGTGTGCCGCCCTGCATGATCTCCCAACCCGATACGCTGCGTATCCCCGTCTGCTCGGCGGCCCACTCCGTGAACGCGACGCGCTCACCGTTGCCGATCACCACTACTTCACCGGCTCTGGGCACCGGGACCCGGCCACCGTCCGCACGGATCTCGAACTCGCCGTCCCAGAACACTTGTACCGCATGCGATCCGGCGCGCGAGGAGTCGGTGAATCCCCGGAACGCCAGCACCACCAGTACTGCGTCACCGGTCCGTTCCACATGCTCGGCGACCTCGCCGAGGTCGCGGTAACCGCCTTCGCGAGGGTCGGCGCCGAGCAGCTCGAACGACTCCCCGGCGAGGACTCCGGCAGGCCCGGGGATATGCCCACGTAGCCTCTCCGGCGCGGTACCGCCCGCGGCCTCGTACACGCCCAGCCCCGACTCGACGAAACAGTTTCGCTGCGCCGGCTGCCACAGGTGTTCGACGGTGCCGATCGCGGGTTCGGTGGCGGCCTCGGCTCGATCGGGTGCAACGGTCGCCGCGAATACAGCGTCGACATCGGCGGCGAGCCCCTTCGCCAGAGCCTCGTCGATCCGGTCCAGCCGGGCTTCGAGTAGATCGGCTTCGTCGACCTCCGCGATCAGTTGCTCCAGCCGCCGGAGCTCGGCGATCCGGTCGTGGAACGCCGCATCGGCGAACAGGTCGGCGCGCGACAGCGTGATCATCGAGATCTGTTCGGCAGTCAGATCCGCTGCCGTCAGCTCGTGCTCGGCCAACGTATCCGAGCCGATCGTCGCGGCCAGCGCTGCCCGCCGGCCCGCCTGGTATCTGCGTAACCGAGCACCGCGCCCGGTCTCGTCCCTCAGCCAGCCGAAGTCCAGCTCGGTCTGCGCCTCGATTCGCTCTTCCACCGCCGCGCGTTCGTCCAGCACGCGGGTCCGCTCCCCCGCGAGTGCGTCGAGCCGGTACCCGAGGTCCTGCAGGCGTCCGATCTGCCATTGCCGCAGTTCCCGTTGCCCGGCGAGAGCGAGCAGTTCATGCAACGCGGCCCGGACTTTCAGATACCCTTCGTGTTCGTATCGGCCTCCCCGCCATCGCTCTGCCCGGCGCAGCCGCTCACGCACCTGTTCGGTGTCGACGAGACCGGCGCCGAACCCGTACTCGTAGTCATCGAGAAGTTGCCGGTGCTCGTCCTGCGCGGCGACGAGCCGGCCCTCCAGAACGGGCAGGTGTACCTGTGCCTGGAACAGTGCCGCGCGGAGGCGATCGATATCCTGCATCCGCGTGGTCACCGCCAGCAGATCTTCCGATGACTCGATCTCGGCATCCAGCGTCCGGCACCTCGCGGCCGCTCGGGCGCGCGCATCCTGGGCTCGTTGGCGCTCGAGCATCTCGGCGATCCGGCGCACCCGAGCCGGGGTGAGGTGGGCGAGGGCCGTACCGGTCTGCGCCGCCAGTTCTTCCGCGGCCCGGCGACGCTGCTCCCGTTGCGCCGTCCGGTCCTGGATCAGCAGGGCCGGTGATTCGGCGGCACTGTCCCGGGCCGTGTGCAGCTCACGGCGCCGAGCGGCGTCCCTATCGCCCAGGGCAGTGAGCTCATCGCCGATCAGCGGCGGAGCCGCGGCGCCGTCGAGAGCCCGGATGGTGGCAACGACGCTCAGCGCCGCCGCCAGCTCATTGCGGAATGCATGCTCCAGCGGTCGCCGAAGCGGGTCGGCCAGCACCGCGGCGATCGAGACCCGGCCGTCGTGCTCCCGGATCCGCTCCGTCTCGTTCCGGTGTATCGCGATGGCCGCCTGCTCGAGCTTCGACAGGTGTGACCCCAGCCGCGCCAGATCTCCGGCTGCCGATTCATCGTGCGCGCCGAGCGCGTGGGCGCGGAAGACGGCGGCCTCCAGCCGATCGATCCGATCGATCCGATCGTCCAGATAAGGGACGGCGTCGATCAGTTCGATCGCATCGTAGAACCAGATGAACCTTTCCGCTTCATCCCGCAAATCGGTGGGTGCGTCATCCCGCGCCAGCACATCCTCGGCATGAACGCGCAGCAAGTCGGTCTCGTCGGGCGGCAGAAATCCCTCGTGCTCCAGGATCTTCTCGATCAGGCGCTGCTGGGCGTACGCTCGCTCGTCGACCAGATCACCTCTGCGCGCCGTCAGGTCCGCCACCGGCATGCCCTCGTCAGCGGCTATCTCCGCCAGCAGATCGTGCACGTCCGCTCGCCTCGCACGCGCCAACCGGCGCGCCGTATCCAGCTCCCCCAGCCGGGGCTCGACAGCTGCCGGGACCGCCGCCGTCGCCGGGTCGCGAGCCTTCCGGTCGCGGGGCTGTCCGGTCGGCAACGAATCCGATATCTTCGCCACCGCCCAGCTCGCGAAGCGTGCCGCGGGCGTGAACAGCCGACCCTGCGGCGCCGGGTTCGTGCGGGGGAGGTTCGTGAAAGCCTTCCGGTGTGGTTTCAGCTGCGTATCGGTGGCAATGGACTGGATGAGGCTTTGCGCCGGCGGATCGGCAACCAGCCGGATCCTGCGTCCCGGGTCTGTGGCGTTCTCCCGTTGCGCCGCCAGTTCGGCGAGCTCGGTGACCAGTGACCGCGCCGCGTTGCCCTGCCACAGCACGACGGCGACCGTTCCCTGGTCACCGACTTCTGCCACGTAGAGATCCACCGCTCGGCGCAGACCCGCCCGCAGGGACGCCGCCGTGGCTTCGGCTCCGACCAAGACCACCACCTTGTCCGCGGTCCGCGGGTCCGCACCGAGGACAAAATGCCGAGTGGGCGCGACCGAACGGGTGAGCAGTTCGGGTGTACCCGGCAGGTCCGCGACCCAGCGCTGGGCGCGCCCGACGATATCGTCGTCGGTTTCGCCCCGGGTGACCTGCGCGAGGTCCAGGCCGTCGCCCCGCAGGCGGTCCGCCACCTCCCGCCAGATCTGCGTGCCCCGGTTGGTATTGCTGCGACACACCAGTTCGACCCGCGGCGACTCGCCGTTGGGCGCCCACACGTCCCGTGCCCCGGCTTCGGCGGCCACCCACGCCGCCAGGTCGTTCCCGGCACGTGCCTCACGGGCGTTGCGCGATTCACCGTCGCCGTAGGAGTGCAGCACGAGCGTGGTCACCGGACGGCCGGGCCGATGCTCGAGCTCGGCGAAGTCGGCGCCGGCCTGCACCAGCTCGGTCCATTCCTCCGGAACACCACTGCGGACGATCGGGTGCCAGATCTCGCTCTCGGCCACGGTGTCGTCGCCGTAGGCGACCAGGAGGCTGCCGGTGCCCCCGCCGAGCCCCGTGCCGCGCGGGAACGACAGCAGATAGAAAGGTACGCCCATCTGCTTCGCCCGCGCCCTGCCCGCGTCGCGCAGGGCCCCGACCGTCTCGAGTTCCCGCAGCCGCTGGTAATCGGCCTCGTCGAGAGAGCCTTCGCGGGACCGCAGGTCATCGAACTCACGCAGGAACTCGAGCTCGTTCAACTCGCTGCGTTTGGCGCGCGGAATACCCGCGGCTTCACCGAGGATCGCGGGATACTCTTCCTCCAGTACCGCGCGTAACCGATCGTCGGCCCAGTCCCAGAGCTGGGCGTTACTCCGGCCACGGGCACGCGCGTCGGCCGCTGTCTCGCCGTCGTGGTGCACCATCTGTTCGATATGGTCGATTCCCGCGCGCGCCAACGCCAGCGCTATCTGCCGCGCACGCGCCGCGGCGTCCCCGGTGTCGGAGGTGGCGACGGCGATGTCCTCGTCGCGTTCCACCGGCCGCGGTAGCAGCTCCGGCGGCGGGTCGACCGAGAATCCGTGCTCGTCCACCCACACCGCGACCATCTTCTGCTCGGCGGCTTCGTCGGCAGGTCTGAAGTTCTGCTGGATACTGTCGTGCCCCGCGTCCCAGCAGTCGATGCGGATCGTGCCGTTGTCCACGACCGACACCAGCTCGACCATATGCCCGAGGCCCTCGGTGCCCGCGGTCAGCACGAAAATCGACTTGCCGTGGCCGGCGCCGGGTTGCCGGCGCTCCGCCGCGCCGGCCCATGAGTGCAGTTCGTCGAAGGCCGCCCGCATAGTGCGCACCTGATGCGCCTTGACCGGCCGGCCCGGTCGCTGCGTACGCGCTTCGATATAGCTGGACAGCGTCCCCTCACCCGGCACCGCGGGCTCGATCTCCCCGGCATCACGCCCGGTCCGTGCCGCGTTGGCGGCCAACGCGGCACGCCCGCACTGATCGTCGAGTCCCTCCAGTGCGTGCGGCCGCTGGTATCCGGCCATACCCTCCGCGTCGGCGATCGTGGTGACGGCCCGGGGCCGCGCGACATGGCGCACCACCCGGATACCGTCGGTCGCGCCGGCGGGCGCCTCGGTCAGCTCGGCGCCTGTCCCCATGGCGATCCTGGACACTTCGGCCAGACCCACGAGCAGTCGCTGTTCGAGTTCGCGGACCTCGGCGGTCCGGGCGCCGCTCGCCGCCGTGACGGCGTCGACTTGCCCGGTGCGATGACCGGTCTCCCCGGCCAGTTCGTTTCTCGCGGCGCGGCACTCGGCGGCCAGCGCTTCGAGACCCGTTGCGTGCAGATCCAGCCGGGCGAGCTGTTGCTGTCGCCGAGCATGGTCCTCGGCCGAATCGATCAGCTTCCGCAGCCCGGCGGCCGACCGCGGATCGGCACCACCCGCCCCGGCGAGCCGATCACGCAGCTGCCGCACCGCCTCCGGTCCGGTTACCGGGGAGCCGAGTTCGCGATTGAGATCCGCGAACTTCACCCTGGCCGCGAGCTGGTACCTGTGGGTGGTCGTCACGGCGACTTCGAGAGCGTGAATACCGTCGATCAGCCGTCCCACCGTCTCGGACTCGGCCCGGGTCGAGTGCAGTGCCGCCCCGGCCACCTGGCATTCGAGACGAAGCTGCCGCAGATTCTGTCCCAGCTCGCCGATCACCCCGAACAGACCCGGGTATCGCGCTCGCAGCTCGTCGTAGACGCCTCGGTGGGTCGCCTCCTCGACCAACTCGGCAACCACCTGCCCGCGCAGCCGCGCGGCGACCCGGTCGGCGCCGGGAACCGGGTTGAGAAGTGCTTCCGGGCTGTCGATGCCGTGCCGTTCCAGCACGTCGCGTAGCAGCACTTCGGGTAGGACCTGCGGCTGCTCGTCGCTCCGGGAGCTGGACCGGCCGCCGCTCCAGGGTGTGAGCGTGGAGGCGCCGGCCGGTACCGGCGCGGCATCCCCTTCACCGTGCTCGGCCGAACCGTCCGACACCGCCGCGGCGCTCCACGGAGTACCGCGTTGCGGGCGTTCCCGGCCCGGTGCGGGCGGCGACCATGGCAGGGGGCGGTAATCGGTACGGGGCGTCGGGACCGCGTCCGGCGCCGCGAGCAACTCGCGCGGCGCCTCTCCTTGCGTACCGGACTCACGTACCTCCGGGGACTGCGACCCGGGCTCCGGCTCACCCCAGGGGATGCCGGTGTTCGGATCGACGTTGAACGCCAGCACACCCATCGGAGCGTCCCCCGGCACATAAGTGGCTCGCGCCCCGCGACGATTTCGATTGCCGGAAGCGTCGACCACCCACGCGCCGTCGAACCCGGTCACCGGTCCCGGGATACCGCCGGTGGCCCCGGCACCCGGATGCCTCGGTCCGGTCCTGGCCCTGGGTGTTCCGGTTGTGTTCTGCGCCGCGAACGGTATCTCGTTCAGATCGAGGGCACCACGACGCAGTGCCCCGAGAACAGCGCCGGTCCGGTCGCCCACCCGCAGCTTCCGGAAAAGCAGTGCCAGAGCGGATTTCACGGTTTCGACGGCCACCCCGAGAGACTCCGCAATCGCACCGTTCGGCCACCCCAGGGCAACCAACGTCAGTATCTCCGTTTCCCGAGGGGAAAACCGGAGAGGCCGGTCCGACAACGGAACGCCGTCGAGATCGAGCAGTGACATCCGCAATGCCCGGACCACCGCCTCGGTCCGGCTGCCCGCACCCAGCGCGCGGACGATCTCGCCCACCCCGTCGACCGACTCGCCGGCCGCGACCCGTGCCAGGGCCGTGAGCTCGGTCGGGGACAGTTCGCGGGTGGCGACGGCCTCCGTCATCGGAATCTCGTCCAGCTGGAGATATCGGACGTGCAGGGCCCGGATCAACGCCTCGGTCTGATTGCGTGCGCCGAAAGTACGAACGATGTTTCGGACTGCTGCCGACACTGTGGGTACCGACAGTCCTGTGGCTGTGGCGATGTCCTCGTAGGTCTCGTGTACAGCCAGCAGGACCAGGACACGGTCCTCCCGGTCGTTCAGCGGTCGCGCGCGGGACGGATCCGGCTCCGGCAGATCTTCCAGCCGGAGGATACGCAGGCGCAAAGCCTGAACGACCGCATGGGTCCTATCCGCGGCATCCAACTTCTGCAGAATGCTCGACACATGCCGTTTCACGGCGTCCTCGGTCGTGTCGAGGCTTGTCGCTATCTCGCCATTCGACCTGCTCTCTGCGAGCAAATCCAGGACATCCAGTTCCGGAGGGGAGAGGTTGTCATCGGAAGCCGCGGCGACCGGAACCGGAACCAAGAGACCGGCCGTTTCCTGGGCGAGCTTGTTGACCGCGCTGAGTTTCAATGCGTCCGGGCGGCGGCCTGCCCGGACCGATGCGACAGCGCGGTTCACACGCTCCCGTTGAACCGAATCCAACTGGAGCGCGGCGCGGAAAACGGTGGGCTTGTCCGCGCTCGCCAGGGTGAGCGCGGTATCGACCAGTTCGAAATCGTCGTGGTGCTCGAGGATTCGGTCCACCAGCTCACCGTCGGAGGCCTGGTCGAGGACCGACGCCGAGTCCGGAGCGACCATTCGGTTGCCGACGAGATAGCCGAGCACCAACCCCCGTCGTAGGTGGAGGAACTGGTGGTCGGAGATCTCCGATATCGCGGCAGTGGTCTCGGTGTCCGCGTTCGGCCGGGAGTCACGCACGGACGCGGCCACCAGATCGTCGCGCCGGGCGATATCGAGTTTCTCGCGAATTCTGCGGACGTAGGTCTTGACCGTCTCCTCGCCGATGTGGAACAGCCGGGCGATTTGCGCATTCGTATAGCCCTGGGCGATCAGGCGGAGCACGGTGAACTGGCGCACGGAGAGCGGACCAGTGGCCCGCTGCACCACTTCGGCGAGAAAAACTCCGATATTGCCGACCAGGACGTCTCGATCGGTCACGCCCAGCTTGTCGTAGATACGTTTCACATAGGACGTTACGGTCGATCCCGGAATGTGCAAGCTCTGCGCGATGACGGGATTCGTCATCCCCTGGACGATGAGCCGGAGGACAGCGAGTTCGGCCGTCGACAACCTGCGAGTATCCGCCGGCCCCGCCACCGCGGCGCCGTCGGCTCCCACCAGCTGCTCGCGATCGGTGATTCCGAGCATGTCGTAGATTCGCTTGACCTGTTGCTTTACCGCGCTCTCCGAAATTCTCAATCGGTCGGCGATTTCCGTGTTGGACAGGCCCGCGACGATCCCGGCCAGGACGGTTCGCTGGCGATCGGAGAGCGGGCGTTCGGTGTGACGCACCGGCCTGCCGGTGAGGGCGGCGACCCGAGGCTGCGCGAGCGCCGTTGCCGCGTCGTCGAGCATCCCTCTCCGCTGGGCGGCCAACGCCAAACTCATATCGTCGTCGGCGTCGAATTTCTCGTACAGCTCCGCCATGAGTCGTTGCCGGTACCGCTCGCCCCGCCCGAGGGCAGCCGCGATGGCCCGGTTCGACCTACCCTCCGCCACGAGCCGGAGGGCCCGAGCCTCGGGCTCGGAGACCTCGATCCCGTCGACCCCGCGATTCTCGTCGGCCAGAACCCCGGCACGCACAGCCGCCAGGACGGTCGGTATCACTCCGGATGTGCGCAGTTTGCGCTGGGCGCGAGCCAGATGGACATTGATCGCACTGCGTGTGAGACCGAGGGTCGGCAGGTTTGTACCGGCCGACTGCCCCAACCTGAACAGTTCCAGGACATCTACCTCACGGTCGGTCAATCCAGGATCGATATGATTCGCGACGTGGGTTCGGAAGGTACGCACGGTATGCGAGGGCACCGGGGTTTCGCCCTCGACGGGCCGGCCGGGTAATTCGTCCGCCAGCAGATCGAGCATCTCGATCTGGGCCGGGGAAAGGTCGAGATCTGCCAGGGCACGGCGTTCCCCGGACAAAGCAGCTGTTTGTTCCGCCGTCGCGTCCGCGAGCTTCGCATTCAGCCGCAGAAGCAGCCGGTTCACTCGCGCCGGTGGCAGCCCCAGCCCCGCCCCGAGAACGCGGGCCGGATCACCGCCGGCATCGGCGACATCGGCGACGAGGCGGACGACCTGCGTCTCACCCGCGGACAACTCGACGTAGCCGGGCTCGGAGCCGTCCGACATGGGCACCCGTGCAGCGGGCGAGCCCAGAGCCCGGGACACCGACGCCCGGCCATCGTCTGCCGGAGTCTTCGATCCGGTATCTGTACCTGCTCCACCACGCCCGATGACCGTATGCGAACCAACGGGATCGTCGGGGTTCACCGCCGTCACCAGAGCGGGGTCGAAGGAGTTGGCCGTTGCGGCAACTCCCGGCTCCTCATAGGACCGATCCCCTCGCACGCGGGAACGCCGCCGCGCGGCGCCTGGCAACGAAGTGGTCCCGCCGGATGGCCTACCGCCTCGTGCCGAATCCGAGGACTCCGCGGCGCGAAACTCCTGCTTCGCCACGGTCGCGAGTCGCTGGATCGCCGCGATATGCTCGTCGGTCACGTCGTCACCGCAGTGCAATCGTGTGACCGCGGCTCCGATCGTTCGACGATCGGAAGTTTCCACCTGCTCGAGGCATTCGAACAATGTGTTCTGGGCTACCTCGAACAACCAGTCCGCGATGTCTCGGCCGGCCGGTACCGGCCACCGATTGTCGGCGGCGAATGTCATGACACGGAAATGGAGTGCATGCGCCAACCGGGTCAATTGGATCGGCGGGGTCCCTCGCCCAGGCTCCCACCCGAGCATGGCCACCGTTCGCTGGATGTTCTCATGCCCGTACCGCGTGTTCAGTGCCTGCCGCGCTGCCTCGTCGCCGGCCCGGGCGCGGGTCAGTGTCGAATTGTCGCCGGTGGTCCGGCCGAGCGCGGCCGGGTCGACCGGTACCGCCCTCCCATTGGCACCGTCGGCGGTGACCCCCGCGCGGGAGTCCGAGTCCGCACCATCCGCGGTGCTCTTACCGGCCGCCCGGTCCCACCTCGACCACTGGGGCCCGTCGACCTGCAGAATCCCCGCCCGGATACCCGTCGCGACCATCGCGGCGGGTATGTAGGTTCCGAGCACGCGGCCGATTTCGCGGAGGTGAGTGTGCACATCTGCGGTCTCCAGCGACAGGATCGCGGCGATGGCGGTGGGCGGGCGGCCTTTCGCGGTGAGCGCCAGCACCGCGGTTTCCCGGTCGGACAACCGGACTGTCGCAGGGTTCTGCGGCAGGGGGAAGGCGGCGGGATCGAGTTCGCCGCGGCGAGTCGCTTCGGCGACAGCGGCGGCCCGGTTGGCCACGCCGAGTTGCCGCGCTGTCCGCCTGTCGATCGCCGCCACCGCTGGCCCCGGAATGTTGGAGCGCTGGGCTATCACCGCGCGGGACAAACCCTGGGCCGCCGAATCGAGGACCGCGAGCTCGGTGGTTCCGACGGCCGGCTCGACCCCCGGGACACCGTGTGCCGCGGCGATCGAGCGCGCCAGGCGACGCAGCCCACCCGCGGCCAGAGTGCCGACAGTGGTCGCGGTCCAGTGCTCTTGCGAAGTGCTCCGGGCATTGAGTCCGTAGGCGGTTTGCTCCTCGTTCAGCCCCGTACGGAAGCGGAGCTCGAGGACCCTGCGCTGACTCGGATACAGCTGGTCGACGAACTGCCCGAACAGCTCGACCGGAGAGGCGGCGAGCGCGGCGACAACCGGATCGGCGTCCGTCAGGCCTTCGAGGGACCTGTAGGCGGCCACTACTCCTCGTTGCAGCGCCCGCAGATCCCACCGGGTCCCCGGGGCCGGCGACGTCGGCGCGGCCGGAGCCATGGCGTCCGCACCGGTCACCGGGGAAACCGGAATGTCATCGGGTCGATCTGCCTCCGGGCTGTCGGCAGCAGCCGGTGCATTCGCGACCGGTGCCGGTCCGGCGGGTGCTATGGCCGTGGTGCCGACGGGACTCGCCGATACAGCAGCAGGTTCGGGCGCGTCCGCCGTCGTCCGCGAGGGCGTATCTGCAGCCGGCACCCCGGTTTCCGGCGTGCCCTCGGTGCGGTACTGCGCGTGCACGGCGCAGGTCAGCTGTTCCAGTGCGTCGAGCTGGTCCGTACTCGGCTGCTGTGCGCCCGGAGGTGCCTGGAGCACGCGCGCCACCAAGCCGCGTTGGGCGGCATCCAACCGGCCCAGACCGTCGAGCAGTGCGTCACCGGTTTTCTCGCGAAGCCACTCGCCCAGATCCTGACCGCTGGGCACCGACCACCCGTCCAGTGCCACGGCCCGGAATCCGGCGAAGGTCATCGCATGAGCCAACTGCCGCACCGGATCCAGTGGTGCGCCGGACGTGGTGTCCCAGCCCAGCTGGGTGCTCGACTGTGCGAGAGCGGCGGGCCAGAAGGTCTGCACCAGCGATCTCGCGGCGATGGAGTCGCCTTGCTGGGCGGCCTGGAGTCGGGCCGGGAGGACGGGGGACACGTCGAAGGTGTCCGACAAAGCCTCGGCCTCGGGTCCGGACGAGACCACCGCAGCGGCGCCCTCGGCGGCGCTGGGCGTGGCGACCTGCGGAGAATCGGCAGAGGTCGCCGGAGGTGAATCCTGCGGTAGGGATATCACCGCCGGTGGCACGGTTGCGGTCGAGGTAGGCGTGGGCTCGGCCACGCCCCGGGGACGTTCGTCGCCGACGGTATCGGCCATCGGTGGTGACGGCTTCGGGGCCTCGCC
>NZ_BAGJ01000083.1 GCF_000308775.1 Nocardia testacea NBRC 100365 | reverse complement strand
CGGCCCCGGTCGGTGCCGGATACCGCGGCGCGGGCCGCAGTCTGACCCCCGGCGGCCCCCCGCGCGGGCCGGGCGGGCGCAGTGCCCGCGCCGCAGCCGTCGCGAATTCGGCGCAGCTGAGGAACCGGTCGGCGGGATTCTTGGCCAGTGCCCGCGCGAGGACCTCGTCGAGCCCCGGCGGCAGCCCGGGCCGGATCCGGGTGAGGCGGGGCACCGGAGCGGTCAGATGCGCCTGGATGAGTTCGGCCGGATTGTTGCCGCGATACGGCCCCGACCCGGTGAGCAGCCAGAACAGTGTGCAGGCCAGTGAGTACTGGTCACCGCGGTGGTCGAGTTTGGCGCCGGTCAACTGTTCGGGTGCGGCGTAGGCCAGGGTCGCGGTGATGGTGTCCGCCGCGGCGATGGTGGTTTCGGCGTCGCGCACGCCCGCGATCCCGAAATCGGTGAGCAGCACCCGTTCCGGCTGCCCGATGGGTGGTTTCGCGAGCAGGATGTTGCCCGGTTTCACATCCCGGTGCAGCACTCCGTTGGCGTGCGCGAAGTCCAGGGCGATCCCGGTATCGGCCACGATCTGGACCGCTCGCCAGGGATCGAGGACGTGCAGGTCCACCAGGGAGGCGTCCGAACCCGGCACGTACTGCATGGAGATCCAGAGCTGTTTGCCCTCGGCGCCGCGGTCGTAGACGGTGACGATATTGGGGTGCTCGAGCCGGCCCGCCAGTTCGGATTCCCGTTCGAACCGCAGACGGATCTCCCTGTCGGAGTACAGGTCCGGGTTGAGCAGTTTCAGCGCGACCAGCCGCGGGAGGCGCGGGTGCCGGGCGAGGAACACCATGCCCATACCGCCGACACCCAGCCGCCGCCGGATGGCATAGCCCGCGAAGTCGTCACCGGGCTCGAGCATGGCCGATTCCCCCTCGTCGGGTCGTACGCGTGTCTTCCGGTGTATCTTCCCGCACCGCCCGGGCGCAACACGAGAGCCGGTTGTCGGTTCGGGCCGATAGTCTGGCGCCATGCGCATTGGAGCACATGTCCGCACGGACAGCGACCCGATCGGGTACGGCGAGCGACTCGGCGCCGATGTCGTCCAGTTGTTCGTGGTGGATCCGCAGAGCTGGGACAAACCCAGGCCGCATCCGGCCACCGAGCAGATCCTGGCCAGCCCGATCGATGTGGTGGTCCATTCCTCCTATCAGATCAATGTGGCCAGCACCAACAACCGGCTGCGGATGCCGTCGCGCAACGCGGTGGCCCAGCAGGCCCGGGCGGCGGCCGATCTCGGCGCGTTCGGGCTGGTGGTGCACGGCGGGCATGTGCGCAACGACGGCGAGATGGAGGCCGGTTTCGACAACTGGCGCAAATTGTTCGAGCGCCAGCAGGACAAGGGCGGCTTCGCGGTGCCGATCCTGATCGAGAACACCGCCGGTGGTAACCACGCCATGGCCCGGCATTTCGACAATATCGCGCGGTTGTGGGAGGCGGTGGGCGATTTCGGGGCCGGTTTCTGCCTCGATACCTGTCACGCCTGGGCGGGCGGGGAGGATCTGGTCGGCGTGGTCGAGCGGATCCGGGGCATTACGGGCCGGATCGATCTGGTGCACCTCAATTCCTCCCGCGACGCATTCGATTCCGGCGCCGATCGGCATGCCAATTTCGCCGAGGGCACCATCGATCCGGATCTGCTCACCGAGGTGTGCCGGACCGCCGATGCGCCGGTGATCCTGGAGACCCCGGCCGAGGGTATCGCCGACGATCTGGCCTATCTGCGCGAGCACCTCGGCTGGGCCGCGTCTCAAAGTGGTAGGTAGTTGAGGATCGCCGCCGTGCGGCGATCCTCAACTCGTGTGTTGAGAACCCCTGCCTGCGTGGGTGTGTCGATGACTCGATGCAAGCGAGGTCTCCGGTAAATGGTTCAGCGACCGCGGCGCAAGCCGAACCGCCCCGGCCTCCCGGCGCCGAACCACCCGATCACGTCCTGGGTCGGTCACGGGGCGGGTGGGGCACTAAATTGCACCCGGCCTGCGAAAACGGCCTCAAACCGCTGTCGATGTCACTCACCGGCGGTCAAGCCGGTGACAGCCCACAGATGCCGGCCGTGCTCGACGCAATCGCGGTTCCACAACTCGGAGGCGGGCAGGCGCGTACTCGCCCGGACCGGGTCCTGGGCGATAAGGCCTATTCCTCCCGGGCCAATCGTGAATATCTGCGACGGCGTCGTATCCGGGCGACGATCGCGGTCCCGGCCGATCAGGCCGGACATCGCCGCCGACGTGGCTCCGGCGGTGGGCGGGCTCACGCCCGCCCTCAACTGCCGCTCGACTTCGAGACACTGCCTAGTGTTCCGCGCCTGAAATCCGTTGGATATATCGGGCGAGGGAGTCGAGGATCTCCTCGGCGGTCTTGCGCCAGACGAACGGCCGGGGATTCTCGTTCCAGTGCTCGATCCAGGTAGTGACGTCTTTCTCCAGTGCCGCGACGCTTTTGTGGACACCGCGGCGGGTGAGCTGGTCGGTGAGGTATCCGAACCAGCGTTCGACCTGGTTGAGCCAGGACGACCCGGTCGGGGTGAAGTGGACGTGGAAGCGGGGGTGGCGGGCGAGCCATTCGTTGACGATCGGGGTCTTGTGGGTGGCGAGGTTGTCGCAGACCAGGTGGACATCCAGTTCGGCGGGCACGGTCTTGTCGATGGTGACCAGGAACTTGCGGAACTCGGTCGCGCGATGGCGGCGGTGCAGTTCACCGATGACGGTGCCGTCGGCGATGTTGAACGCGGCGAACAGGCTGGTAGTGCCGTGGCGGGCGTAGTCGTGGGTGCGGCGTTCGGGCATGCCCGGCATCATCGGCAGCACCGGCCGGGAACGATCCAAGGCCTGCATCTGCGATTTCTCGTCCACACACAAAACGACGGCCCGCTCGGGCGGGTTGTGGTACAGGCCGACGACATCGACCACTTTCTCCACGAACAACGGATCGGTCGACAGTTTGAACCCGTCGACCAGATGGGGTTTCAGCTCGAACCTCCGCCAAATCCGCCCGATCGTCGATTTCGACAGCCCGGTCCGCTCCGCCATCGACGACCGGGACCAATGCGTGGCATCACGCGGTGTCTGCTCCAGGGTCAACGCCAGCACCTGTTCCACCCGGTCCAAAAGTATCGACGGCGGCCGGCCCGGCCGAGGCTCATCGGCCAACCCGGGCAGACCGTGCTCGATGAACCGTTTCCGCCACTTCGCCACGGTCATCGGCATGACACCGACCGCTGCCGCCACATGCGCGTTCGCTGCACCCGGCTCCGCACACGCCAGCACGATCCGGCACCGCAACGCATACGCCTGCGTCGAGGTCGCCGCCCGCGCACCCCGCACCAACTCCCGACGCTGCGCCTCGGTCACCACCAACTCCGGACCCGATCTCGGCCGCCCCGTCCTCGCCACCGCCGAATACTACAATTAGCCAACGGATTTCAGGCGCGGAACACTAGCGGGACCGAGGGAACTACGGCACGATTGTCCCGACGGGTGCCGAGCGAGGGACGCGGCAGAGCGGACCGGGTACAGGTGGTGATCGCCGGGGTGCCGAAGGTGGGCGCGTTCGATCCGGCCATAGGTGAGCTGCCGCGAGTCGTTCTCATGGCCGAATGTGTGCGGAGGTTCGTCTGGACAGCAGGATTTCCGACGTGCTCCGCCGGATCACCGACGGTATGGCCGATCAGGTCTCCGGCGCTGTGACGCGGAGTTATCACCTGTTCGTGCACAATCTCCGTGATACGGAGCAGTTGTCCGAGGCCGCCCGGCGCGGTGGACAGCAGATCGAGCGGGCGTACCAGCCGAGTGCGGCGGAGCGCGCACTGCGCACATTGAGCCCCGACAAACCGGCGCGGATCCACCAGGGCGTCGGTTCCAGCTTCATGGGACGCTCCCCCGGGGGCGTCCGCACTATCTACAAACCCTCCTATCTGGAGACTTTGATCGACCCGGACAGCATCCATCCGCTGCGCTACGGGATCCCTCGCGGTTACGGGCAGCACGCGGCGCGGGAAACCGCTGCCTACCGGGTGGATGAAGCACTCGGGTTCGGTCGCGTGCCACCTACCACGCTCGTCGAGAAGGGCCCGTACGGCCCCGGGTCGAATCAGGTGTGGGTCCCCTCATCGCCCGGTCACGCGGCGGCGGAGTGGAACCGGCGCACAAAAGAAGAGCGGAAGGCCGCGGACGAGGCGTGGTACCACACGTTGTCGGGCGAAGAGCGAGCCGCCATATACGACGAATTGCTACGCCCGAACAAAAAATACCCGCAGGTGCAGCGTGAACAGATGGCAGTTCTCGACTATGTCATCGGCAACACCGACCGCCATTGGGGCAACTACCGTACCGGTAGCGACGGGGATATCGTCGCTATCGACCACGCATTCGCGTTTCCCGAATCACCCGATTCCCGGTTCGGTATCCGATCCGATTTCGTCAGGGAATTTCGCGACAAGGAGCTCAGCGCGGAGGTCGTGGACAGTGTGCGCGCCCTCGATATGGACGAGCTGCGGACCGCCCTGCTGGATACCGGTCTGAGCGATAAGGCTGTCGATGGTGCCCTCGACCGGCTGATGGAGATACGCATCGAGGGCAAGATCACCGGCGAGAACTGGCCCGGGGAAATCGTAGGTGCCCGAGAGATCGGGATGCCCATGGCCGAAACGAAGCCTACGGCGGCCGCCGAGACCGCCCCGATCCAGGAAGGGTGGATCGAGTTGTAGAAGAGCTGATCGGACAGCAGGAAGCGAGGCCGGGTCATCAGCATCGCCGGGTACTCCCCAGGTTGCCGTCGGCGTTCTCCGGTCTCGCGACCACCCGGCCGCCGACCGGTTGCGATGAGGGACCGCCCGTCCAGGCAGTGCCTCGAAGTCGAGCAGCAGTTGAGGGCGGGCGTGAGCCCGCCCTCAACCGTGGCCGAGTCATGGATTGCGATCCCCAACTACCTACCACTATGAGACGCGGCCTAGCGGTGCGAGATTCCCGCTCGGCGCTGTCGCTGTCCCGGCCAGGGCATAAGGCATCACAACGGTGTTCCGGCGCCCGGACGGTCGCACCGTTGTGATCAGCGCGACCGCAATCCTGTTCGGTGCGGGGCCCGGGTGGTGTGCTCGAGAAGCGAACGATTCCGCTCTCGATCCGTGAGGTGCTCATGACATCCGACAACGCCGTCCCCGCCACCCTGCCCACCGTGGTCAAGCTCGGATCCAGGATCGGGGCGCGTATCGACGGGGTGCGGCTGGGCGGTGATCTCGGTCCGGCGGCCGTCGAAACCATCCGCAAGGCGCTGGTGGAACACAAGGTGATCTTCTTCCGCGGTCAGGACCAGCTCACCGAGGACGGCCAGTACGAGTTCGCCGAACTGCTCGGCAGCCCGACCACCCCGCATCCGACGGTCACCTCGCACGGCGAGAAGACCCTGGCCATCGATTCCGAGTACGGCAGCGCCAACAGCTGGCACACCGACGTGACCTTTGTGGACCGCATCCCGAAGGCGTCGATCCTGCGGGCGGTCACCCTGCCTGCCTACGGCGGCTCCACCACCTGGGCCTCCACCGTGGCCGCCTACGATTCGCTGCCGGAGCCGATGCGGTTGCTGGCGGAGAATCTGCGGGCGGTGCACACCAATGTCTACGACTATGTGGGCCGCCACGGGGAGCATCCCGACGAGAAGACCAAGGAGCACCGCGCCGAGTTCGAGTCCTCGCTCTACGAGACCGAGCACCCGGTAGTCCGGGTCCATCCGGAAAGCGGCGAGCGCGCCCTGCTGCTCGGCCATTTCGTGCGGAACTTCGTCGGCTTCTCGACCACGGAGTCGCAGACGCTGTTCCGGCTCTTCCAGGATCGGGTGACCCGGCTGGAGAACACGGTGCGCTGGGATTGGCAGCTCGGTGATATCGCGATCTGGGACAACCGCGCCACCCAGCACTACGCGGTCAACGATTACGACGGACAGCCCCGTCGGCTGACCCGGATCACACTCGCCGGTGATATCCCGGTGGGCGTCGACGGCCGGCCGAGCACGGCTATCACCGGTGACGCCGGTCACTACTCGGTGGTCGAGACACCGCGCGCGCTGGCTTCCTGAGCCGGTGGCCCCCGCCGTCGGCGATGTGGGCCGACGTCCGCCGGGGAAACCCGGGTGCGACCGGCCGCGGGGGCATCCGCCAGACTGGGACCATGAACTACTGGCCACCGACAGGTTCGCCCCACGCGGCACCGGGCGCTACCGGGGCCTTCCCGGCCGATTACGGGGCCGGCGTCGCGGACCGGGTCCGGATCACCACGCACCGCCCACGCGGCGGCACCGCGGGGGTCGAGCAGTGAAACGACGTCGCACTGCCCGCGGCCCACGCGGCCGCAACCGTCACGAACTACGCGCCCCCGCGCACCGGCGGCCGACGGTCCATCCCAACCCCGCGGGCCTCAGTGACAAGCCCTGTGGCGGCGTGATGTGTGTCCGGCCCGGGTCGGGACAGCCCGAGAACGGCTCCTGATACCGCTTTCTCTGCTCAGCGCATACCCGGCATACCGGCGAAGAGAAACTCGAATACGGTCGGGTGGTTCTGGTAGATCCGGGTGGACGGGATGAACGGATTGACCTCCGAGGTATCGGTCACCACGTAGTCGGCGTGACTGCCCGGTGCCCGGTCCAGCACGCCCTGGCAACGCGGCCCGCCGGTGGCGTTCACCTTGGGTAGGTCGTTCGGGTACTGATAGGCCTCGGCGCCGTACATGAAGCTGGCGTTGAACGAGGCGCCCGGGTTACGGCCGCCCATCAGGTCGTCGGCCAGCGGCATCGCTTTGGCCAGACCGCGGATGACGCAGTCCAGCGAAGGTTTGTAGGC
Source organism: Nocardia testacea NBRC 100365 (assembly GCF_000308775.1). Lineage (GTDB taxonomy): Bacteria > Actinomycetota > Actinomycetes > Mycobacteriales > Mycobacteriaceae > Nocardia > Nocardia testacea. The sequence goes on along the minus strand of NZ_BAGJ01000083.1, from coordinate 15,854 downwards.
GTCGAGCAGTTCGGTGGTGGGCCGGAGCAGATCGAGCGCGGTGGCCAGGTTCTGTTCGTTCTCGGTCAGTACCGCACCGGTGGTATCGGACAGGCCGATCGTATCCAGCAGCAATGCGTCGAAGCTCTGCTCGTTGTCGGTGAGGGTATGGCCGATGGCGGTCGCATTGTCCACCGTGCGCAGTAGATCCGGCGCGGTATCGGCGTAGAGGTTCGTCACCGCGGCGGTGGCCTGGAAATCGTGCTGTAGCGCGGGAATGCTCGGATTGATCTCGCGTAACAGCCGGTCGGCGTTCACCAGCAGATCGCCGAGTCGCTCGCCGCGCCCCTGCAGCGCGGTACCGAGCGCGGTGAGCGTGGCGTTCAGTTTCGCCGGTTCGACCATGTTCAGGACTTCGGTGAGCCGCTCGAACAGCGTATTGAATTCGACGGTCACCGATTCGCCGCGCAGAACCTGACCCGGCTCCAGACGGCCGGCGGGCTGGGCCGGTTCCACGAAGTTCACGTATTTGGCGCCGAACACCGTGGTGGAGCGAATATCGACCCCGGCGTTGCCGGGGACCAGGCGCATCAGGTCCGGGTTCATATCGAGTTCGAGACGGACTTCCCCGTTACCGGATTCGATCTTCCCGACCCGGCCGACCTCCGCGCCCCGGAATTTGACCTTGGCGTCGGGATCCATCACCAGCCCACTGCGCGGTACCACGACCGATACCGGTTCCTTCGGTGTGAACCCGCCGAAGAACATGATCAGCGAGAAGGCCACTGCCGCGGCGATGACCAGCACCATCCCCAGTGCCGCGAGCTTGTACCGCACGACGGCCCAGACCTTGTGCAGTGTCGTTGTCGGCCGATCGGACCGATTGTGTATCGGTACCACCACTCACCTGCCTCGAGCCGTTCGGCACCCCGGCGTGCCGAACTGAACCGGATTTCTGTCCAGACAGTTGTCCATGTTATGGCCGATTCAATCCGGGCGGGCGGTTTTCACCGATCACGTCCGGATTGCGCCGTATCACGCCGTTCTCGCAGGTAGAAAGTGAAAAAGGCCCGCTCACCACTGGGGGAGCGGGCCTCGATCATAAGCCGTTACGGCATCGGTTACAGCGCTTTCTCGATCGCCGCGACCAGCGTGTCCGCATCCGGTGTGGTAGTGGGCCGGAAACGCCCCACCACACTCCCGTCCCGGTCGATCAGGAACTTCTCGAAGTTCCACTGCACATCACCGGCCGCACCCTCGGCGTCGGGCGTTTCGATGATCTCCCGGTACAGCGGATGCCGGCCGTCGCCGTTCACCTCGACCTTCTCCAACAGGGGAAAGTCCACACCGTAGGTGGTGGAACAGAACTGCTGGATCTCCTCGGCGCTGCCCGGTTCCTGCCCCATGAACTGGTTGCACGGCACACCGACCACACTGAAACCACGGTCACCGTAGTTCTTCTGCAGTTCGACCAACCCGGTGTACTGCGGTGTGAGACCACATTTCGACGCGACGTTGACCAGCAGCACCACCCGGTCGCCGACCAGCTCACCGAGCGTGGACGCCGAACCCGACAGCGTGTTCACCGGAATATCCCGAACGTTCATTCGTACCGCACCTGCCAACTCTTGATTCCGTTGATCCACCCCGATCGCAACCGTACCGGATCGGAAACGGATTTCAGTTCGGGCATGGCGTCGGCGATCGCGTTGAACATCAGGTCGATTTCCAGCCGGGCCAGATTGGCGCCCACACAGTAATGGGTGCCGGTACCGCCGAACCCGACATGCGGATTCGGATCGCGCAGGATATCGAAGGTGAACGGTTCGCCGAATCCCGCTTCGTCGAAATTGGCCGAGCTGTAGAACAATCCGAGCCGCTGGCCCTTCTTGATCTCCTGTCCGCCCAGGACGTGGTCCGCGGTGGCGGTGCGCTGGAACGCGGTCACCGGGGTGGCCCAGCGCACGATCTCGTCCGGCGCGGTCCGCGGCCGCTGCTCCCGGTACAAGGCCCACTGTTCCGGATTGTCCACGAACGCCTTCATCCCGTGGGTGATTGCATTGCGGGTGGTCTCGTTACCGGCCACCGCGAGCAGGATGACGAAGAAACCGAACTCGTCGGAGGCCAGCCCCTCCCCGTCGACATCGGCGTTGACCAGCTGGGTGACGATATCGTCGGCCGGACACGACCGCCGCTGTTCGGCCATGTTCCAGGCGTAGCCGAGGATCTCCGCCGAGGCCACGGTCGGGTCGCCGTATTCGGGATCGTCGTAGTTGAGCATCTGGTTCGACCAGTCGAACACCTTGCGCCGGTCCTCCTGCGGCACCCCGAGTAGTTCGGCGATCGCCTGCAGCGGCAGTTCACAGGCGACCTGGGTGACGAAATCGCCGCCGCCGGTCTTCTTCGCCTCGTGCACGATGCGGTGCGCGCGCTCGGTGAGCGCCGCGCGCAACCCCTCCACCGCGCGCGGGGTGAAACCCTTGGAGATGATCCGCCGCACCTTGGAATGCTTCGGTGGGTCCATGTTCACCAGCAGTGCTTCGGTGAGCTGCATCTGGTCGGGGGTGATATCGCCGGGCAGCCGGACGATGGACCCCTTCTGCTGCGAGGAGTACAGCTCCGGGTTGCGGGACAGCTCCTTGACGTCCTCCAGCGTGCTGACCACCCAGTAGCCGCCGTCGTTGAAACCGCCCGAGGTCTCGTCGGACTGGGCGTTCCACCACACCGGCGCCGTCCGGCGCAGCAGGGCGAATTCCTCGACCGGACTGCGATCGGCCCACAGTGCGGGGTCGGTGAAATCGAAACCCGGGGGCAGTGCGGTTGTCATCAGGCGTCCTTTCCTTCTTCCGGGAGCGGCCGCAGCGGCGCTTCCGGTTGCACCTCGACCAGCACGAGATGGGCGCCCCGCGGGGTCCCGACGACCGCGGACACCGCCCGGGCCAGATCGGAGGCACGCAACATATACGGATGCCGCGCGAGCCCCCAGGTCTGCCAGGACTCCAGCAGCGGCCCCACCACCTCGGGCGAGGCGTTCATACCCATCCCGGTGACGGTCGGGCCGGGCCGGACCAGCGAGGCCCGGATACCGGTGCCCTCGAGTTCCATCCGCAGCTGCTGCACCATCGCCTCGACACCGGCCTTGGCGGCGCTGTAGGCCCCGTTCCACGGCCGTGGCAACGGCGCGCAATCGGAACTGATCAGCACCACATCGCCGCGCCGGCGGGCCAGCATGCCGGGCAGCACCGCATGGGCCATCCGATGCGCGCCGATCAGATGGATCTGCACCTGATGCGCGAAATCGGCCGGGTCCATGTCCTGGATGAGGCCGAATTCGATATCACCGGCCCCGGAGACCAGGATCTCGGTGGGCCCGATGGCCGCCTCGGCCGCGGCGACGAATTCGTCCACCGAGGCCTGATCGGTCACATCGAGGCGGTGGGCGAACGCGGTACCGCCGTCGGCCCGGATCTTGCCGGCCAGTTCTTCCAGGATCTCCACCCGGCGCGCGCCGAGCGCCACCGGATGACCCTGCGCGGCGAGCTCCACGGCGGTGGCGGCGCCGATGCCCGACGAGGCGCCGGCCACAATGGTCGGCCGCTTTTCGGGATGAGGGTCGAACCTGGGCATTTACCGCACCTCCACGGTGATCGGGAGCTTGGCGAAGCCCCGCACATTGGACGAGTGCACGCGGACGAATTCGTCCTCGCGCACCCGGTAGGACTGCACCCGCGCGGCGAATTCGCGCAGCGCGACCGTTGCTTCCAGACGGGCCAGATGGGCGCCGAGGCAGAAGTGCACACCGGCGCCGAAGCTGGCCAGATTGCCCTTCTCGGCGCGATCCAGGTCGTAGCTGTCGGCATTGTCGAAGACCTCGGCGTCCCGGTTGGCCGAACCGATCAGCAGCAGCACCTTCGACCCCGCCGGGACGATCCGGCCGTGGTATTCCAGATCCTCGGTGGCCGTCCGCGCGACGATCTGACTGGAGGTGTCGTAGCGCAGGGTCTCCTCGACCCAGTCCGGGACCCGCTCCGGGTCGGCGGCGACCTTGGCGTATTCCGCCGGGTTGCGGCCGGCCCAGTACAGGGCGTTGCCCAGCAGTTTGGTGGTGGTCTCGTTGCCGGCCACCACCATCAGGAACATGAAGCCGATGATTTCGTCGTCGGTGAGCCGGTCGCCGTCGATCTCGGCCCCGAGCAGCGCGGAGGTGAGATCGTCGGTGGGGTTCTCTCGGCGCCGCGTCACCATCTCCGAGTAGTAGACCACCAGGTTCAGCGAGGCCTCGATCGCCGAATCCGGGACATCGGTCACCCCGTCCTCGCGGTGCATGACCATATCGGCCATATGGCGGATCTCATCGCGGTCGGCGGGCGGGACACCCATCAATTCGGAGATGACATCCATCGGCAGTTTGCCCGCGAAGTCCTGGATCCAGTCGAACTCGCCGCGCTCGAGCGCCGGTTCCAGGTATTCGAGGGTCAGCTCCCGGATGCGGGTCTCCATATCGGCCACCCGTTTGGGGGTGAACCCCTTGAACACCAGCTTGCGCATGCGCATATGCCGGGGATCGTCCATGGCGAGGAACGACATGGTCTTGTGCGCGTGCGGCCCCCAGGCCGCGGGGTCGAGCGAGACGCCGTTGGCATTCGACAGCGCGGCGGCATTGCGGAATCCGGCGGTGACGTCCGCGTGCCGCGACAGCGCGTAGAAATCGAGGTCCGCGTTGTAGTAGAGCGGTGCCTCCGCGCGCAGCCGGGCGTAGATCGGGTACGGGTCTTCGTGGAAGACGTAGTCGTAAGGATCGAATGTCACCGGCTCCAACGATGCGGCCGTCATCGGACCCACCTCTGTTTCGATAACGAGTTCTCGCCGGGTGCGGCGGCTCGGCCGCCAAGGAGAGACACATAGCTGGACATGTGTCTGGACGGTACCAGCGGTGCGCCTCCGCGACAATAATCGTACGGGAATCGACTGGTCCGACGCGTGATGTCGGCTCGATCCCCCGAGCGTTCCGACCTATCGCCCCATCGCGGCCGAGTGTGCGGCACGATGAGCACGGAGCGTGGACGATAGAACCAGTTCTTGCACTCGCGAAAGAGTCCGGACTATATTCCAAACACCTGTCCAGACAGTATTGGGGTCTTCCATGAACAGTCTTCTGCCCGGCGACAGTTCTCGACTGCTGATCGGCGGCAGCCTCGCGCCCGGCGGCAACGGCGTGTTCGAGAATGTGAACCCGGCGACCGAGGAGGTCATCGGCACCGCGGCCGACGCGGACGCCGCCGATATGAACGCCGCCATCGCCGCCGCCCGCACCGCCTTCGACGAGACCGAATGGTCCCGTGACCACGCGTTCCGGGTGCGCTGCCTGGAGCAGTTGCAGGCCGCTCTGAAGGCGCACGCGGAGGAACTGCGCGAGATCACCGTCGCCGAGGTGGGCGCGCCGATCATGTTCACCAGCGGCCCCCAGCTCGAGGGGCCCGTCGAGGATCTGGGCTTCGCCACCCGGCTGGCCGCGAACTACGAATGGGAAACCGAACTCGGCGTGGCCGCGCCGATGGGTATCAGCACCCACCGGGCGCTGCGCCGCGAAGCGGTCGGCGTGGTCGGGGCGATCACCCCGTGGAACTTCCCGCACCAGATCAATTTCGCGAAACTCGGTCCGGCGCTGGCCGCCGGCAACACCGTCGTCCTCAAACCCGCCCCGGACACCCCGTGGTGCGCCGCCGCGCTCGCATCGATCATCACCGAGGAGACCGAGATCCCGCCCGGGGTGGTCAATATCGTCACCTCCGCCGATCACGGCCTGGGCGCCCAGCTGTCCGGTGATCCACGGGTCGACCTGATCAGTTTCACCGGATCCACCAATACCGGCCGCGCCGTGATGGCGTCGGCCGCGGCCAACCTCAAGAAGACCTTCCTCGAACTCGGCGGGAAGTCGGCGTTCATCGTGCTCGACGACGCCGATCTCGCCACCGCGGTGAGCTACGCCGGCTTCTCGCTGTGTGTGCACGCCGGTCAGGGTTGCGCCCTGTCCACGCGCCTGCTGGTACCGCGGCACAAATACGAGGAGGCACTCGAGGCCGCCGCGAACACCATGCGCGGTATCCGCCCCGGCGACCCGACGAACCCCGGCACCGTCTGCGGTCCGGTGATCTCCGACCGGCAGCGCACCCGGGTGCTCGGCTATATCGACAGCGCCCGCGCCGACGGCGGGCGGATCGTGGCCGGCGGCGGCCGCCCGGCCGAACACGAGCGTGGTTTCTATGTCGAACCCACCGTCATCGCCGACCTGGACAACAGCGCCAAGGCCGCCCAGGAGGAGATCTTCGGCCCGGTCCTGGTGGTGCTGCCCTACGACGGCGACGACGACGCCATCCGGATCGCCAACGACTCCCCCTACGGCCTGTCCGGCGCGGTGTGGGGGAAGGACCCCGAGCGGATCCGCCGGGTCACCGATCGGGTACGCACCGGCACGCTCGGCGTCAACGGCGGTATGTGGTACAGCGCCGACGCGCCCTTCGGCGGGTACAAACAGTCCGGTATCGGCCGCGAGATGGGCGTCGCCGGGTTCGAGGAGTACCTGGAGACCAAACTCGTCGCCACCGCGCAGTAGGCGCGCAAGCGGCCCCGACAGCAGCGGAAATCTTTTCCGACCACGCTTTCCCGATCAACGAGGAGCTCATCCCATGGCTCGTTTCACCGGTAGGACCGCCATCGTCACCGGCGCCGCCCGCGGTATCGGCGAGGTCTACGCGCAGGCGCTGGCCGCCGAGGGCGCGTCGGTCGTCGTCGCGGACCTGAACGAACAGGGCGGTACCGCCGTCGCCGAGAAGATCGTGGCCGACGGCGGTACCGCGGCGTTCCACACCGTCGACGTCTCCGACCCGGATTCGGCCAAGGCACTGGCCGATTTCACCGTCGAGAAGTACGGCAAGATCGACCATCTGGTGAACAACGCCGCCATCTACGGCGGGATGAAACTCGATCTGCTGCTCACCGTGCCGTGGGACTACTACAAGAAGTTCATGTCGGTGAACCTCGACGGCGCCCTGGTGATGACGCGCGCCGTCTGGGAGAACATGGCCGCGAACGGCGGTGGTTCGATCGTCAACCAGTCCTCCACCGCGGCCTGGGTGTACTCCGGCTTCTACGGTCTGGCGAAGGTCGGGATCAACGGTCTCACCCAGCAGCTGGCCACCGAACTCGGCGGCTCGAACATCCGGGTCAACGCGATCGCGCCGGGTCCCACCGATACCGAGGCCACCAAGACCACCACGCCCGCGAGCATGGTGAAGGATATGGTGAACCGGTTGCCGCTCAAGCGGATGGGCACGCCCGACGATATGGCCGGCGCGCTGCTCTACCTGCTCTCCGACGACGCCTCCTGGGTCACCGGGCAGATCTTCTGCGTCGACGGCGGCCAGGTGATCCGGTAGTGGGCGCGGACGCCGCCGGTAGCACCCGGGTCGGTTTCATCGGCCTGGGCGATATGGGCGCGCCGATGGCGAAGAGACTGCTGGACTGGTCCGGCGGACTCACCGTCTGCGATACCCGGCCCGAGGCGGTGGAACCGTTCACCGCCGCGGGCGCCGAAGCCGCCGCCACCGCGGCCGAACTGGCCGCGAAATGCGGGGTCATCAGTATCGCGGTGGTGAACGACCGGCAGGTCCGCGCGGTACTCACCGGCGAGAACGGGGTATTGAGCACCGCCGCGCCGGGCACCGTGGTGGCCGTGCACTCCACCATCGGCGACGAGTCCGCGGTGGAATTCGCCCGGCTCTGCGCCGAGCGCGGCGTGCACCTGGTCGATGCTCCGATCAGCGGCGGTGCCGCGGGCGCGAACAGCGGCCGGCTGGCCGTGATGGTCGGCGGCAGCGCCGACGCGGTCGCGGCGGTGCGCGAACCCTTCGCCTGTTTCGCCGATCTGGTGGTGCACGCCGGTGAGGTCGGGGCCGGCACCCGGATGAAACTGGCCCGCAATCTGTTGCACTTCATCTCCTTCACCGCCGCCACCGAGGCACAGCGGCTGGCCGAGGCCGCCGGGCTCGATATCACCGCCCTGGGCAAGGTGGTCCGCCACTCCGACGCGGTGACCGGCGGGGCGGGTTCGATCATGCTGCGCGATACCACCGCTCCCATCGCGGAAGGCGATTTCTGGTTGCCGATCCTCACCCATGTGCGCGAACTCGGGGAAAAGGATCTGTCCCTGGCCCTCGACCTGGGCGCCCGGGTCGACGCCGAACTCCCCCTGGCCGCCCTGGCACTGACACGCCTCGGCGAGGGTCTGGGCGTCGGGCAGGGTGAGATCGCCGCCACGCGACACGGAGCCGCCGCGCCGCAAGACACCCCCACCGCTGAGCGGGACGGCCACCCCGCCCCCGTCCCGGGACGTGCCACCATCGCCGCACAGCAGGCCGCCCCGGGGACCCCGGCAGCCGGCGCGCAGAACGACAGTAAGGAATCCGAATAATGGCCGATCCCACCTCTCTCCGACCATTACCCGCCGCCGAGGTCACCGCTTGGGACCGCACCGCCGATGTGGTCGTGGCCGGCTACGGAATCGCCGGTGTCTGCGCCGCGATCGAGGCGGCGCGGGCCGGTTCGAGCGTATTGATCCTGGAGCGCACCAGCGGCTGGGGCGGTGCGGCGGCACTGGCCGGTGGTTTCATCTACCTCGGTGGCGGCACACCGTTGCAGAAGGCGCTGGGTTTCGCGGACAGCCCGGAGAACATGGAGAAGTTCATGGTCGCCGCGCTGGGTCCGGGGGTGGACCGGGCGAAGATCGCCGACTACTGCCGCGGCAGTGTCGAACACTACGAATGGCTGGTCGCCAACGGAGTGCCGTTCAAAGAGGAATTCTGGGGCGAACCCGGCTGGGAACCCCCGCACGACGAGGGACTCATGTATTCCGGCGGGGAGAACGCGGCCCCGTTCAACACCGTGGCCGACCCCGCCCCGCGCGGCCACGTCCCGCAGATGAGCAATAAGCGGACCGGGTCCAAGGGCGGCGGCTACATGCTGATGAAGCCGCTGGCCGAAACCGCCGAGAAACTCGGTGTCACCGCCGAATACGACACCCGGATCCAGCGTCTGGTCGTCGACGGCGACCGGGTGGTCGGTGTGGTCGCCAAGCAGTACGGCAAGGAACTGGCCATCAAGGCCGAACGCGGCGTTGTCCTGGCCACCGGCAGTTTCGCCTATCACGACCAGATGATCGAGGGTTTCGCGCCGCGGCTCATCGGCCGCCCGGGCGCCGCCATCGAGGAACACGACGGGATCGCCATCCGGATCGCGCAGGCGCTCGGCGCCGATCTGGCCCATATGGACGCCACCGAGGTCGCGTTCTTCGGCGATCCGCAGATGATGGCGCGCGGCATCCTGGTGAACGGCCGCGGCCAGCGGTACGTCCCGGAGGACACCTATCCCGGCCGGATCGGGCAGATGACCCTGTTCCACCAGGAGAACCAGGCGTTCCTGATCATCGGCGAGGCCGCCTACGAGGAAGCGCTGACCACCGAGACCTCCACCCCGTTCTTCCGCCAGCCGCCGACCTGGGCGGCGGAGACGATCGCCGAACTCGAATCCGATATCGGCCTGCCCGAACTGGCCCTGCAGACCACGGTCGAGCTGTACAACAAGCACGCCGCGAACGGTCAGGACCCGCTGCTGGGCAAGAAAACGGAGTGGACGAAACCACTGGAGGGCCCTTTCGCCGCGTTCGATATGCGCGGATTCACCGCGGGATTCACCCTGGGCGGTCTGCGCACCGATCTGGAATCGCGGGTCCTGCACGTGAACGGCGAACCCATCCCCGGGCTGTTCGCCGCGGGCCGCTGCACCTCCGGTGTCTGCGCGGGCGGATACGCCAGCGGTACCTCGCTGGGTGACGGCAGTTTCTACGGGCGCCGGGCCGGGATTGCGGCCGCGAAGAACTGAAACGGTACATTCAGACACATGTCCGAAGGTGAACCCCTCGTCGTCGAAGCCACCCGTCGGCGCCTGTCCGCGAAACAGGCCGATACGGTCGACAAACTGACGAAGGCCGCGGTGGAGGTACTGACCCGCGAGGGGTTCGCGGGAATGACCATCCGGATGGTCGCCGCCGCGGCCGGGGTCGGCACCGCCACCGCGTACACCTATTTCTCGTCGAAGGAACATCTGGTCGCCGAGATCTTCTGGCGGCGGCTGGTGGCGGCGCCCTCACCGGTCAGCGAGGACCCCGACCCCACGGTCCGGGTGGTGGCCGAGCTGCGGGCCATCGCCATGCTGGTCGCCGACGACCAGGAGGTCTCCGGCGCGGTCACCAGCGCGATGCTCGGCCGCGATCCCGATGTGGCCCATCTGCGCGCCCGCATCGGCCTGGAGATCCGCACCCGGATCGAACGCGCGCTGGGTCCCGACCCGGACCCGGAGGTGGTCGTCTCGCTGGAACTGGTCTACGCGGGCGCCCTCGTCCGGGCCGGTATGGGCTACGCCTCCTACGCCGATATCGCCGACCTCATCGAGAAATCCGCGCTGTTGATCCTGCGCTGAGCATCGGAGCTCCGAGAAGTATGAACAACCGCCCCAAACAGCTCGACTCGTCGTTCGTGCCGACTGCCATCAAGTACATGTCCAAGATCAATACCTGGGCCTACCGGAAAACGGGCGGCCGGATCGGCGGCACCTGGCGGGTCGGGTCGGGCTTCCGCAAGCCGGTGCCCACCCTGCTGCTGGAACACACCGGCCGCAAATCCGGTAAGCGGTTCACGGTGCCGTTGCTGTTCCTGCGCGACGACGCGAACATCATCGTGGTCGCCTCCCAGGGCGGGCTGCCGAAGAACCCGCAGTGGTACTACAACCTCGTCGCGCAGCCGGATACCACGGTGCAGATCGGCAAGGACCGTATCCCGGTCCGCGCCCGCCTCGCCGACGACGCCGAACGCGACCGGCTGTGGCCGAAACTGCTCGACCTGTACGCGGATTTCGACAACTACCAGTCGTGGACCGAACGCCGTATCCCGGTGTTCGTGCTGGAGCCCCGCACTACCTGACAGTTCCTGCGATCCCGGACGGATATCGCGCCCGCGCTCACCGGACCGCCCTTGTGCACGCGAGGAAGTACGCGGGGGGCGGCCCGAGACGCCCGCGAGCCCGCACCGCCGGCGGGGCCACCCTGGCGGGTGGATGGACCACAACGACGCCTGTGGGTCGCGCCCCGCCGCCCGAATCCCCGAACACGAACGGCGGCACCCGTCCCGGATGCCGCCGTCTCGGCAACTGCGTACTTCTCAGGCCTGCGCGGGCACATTGGCCCGTTCGGCGGCGAGGGTGGTGTCGGGTCCGTGCCCGGTGTGGACCACCGTCTGCTCGGGTAGGGCGAACAGTCGCTCGTTGATGGAGGCGAGGATGGTCGGATAGTCGGAATAGGACCGGCCGGTCGCGCCCGGGCCGCCTTCGAACAACGTATCGCCGCTGAACACCTCGCCGCTCTCGGCGAGGTATAGGCAGCACGACCCCGGTGAATGTCCCGGCGTATGCAGGATCCGCAGTTCCGCGCCACCGACCCGGAACACCTCGCCGTCGGCCAGCGGGCGGTACTCGACGCCGGGATGGGTTTGCTGCCAGAGCACGTCGTCGTCGGGATGCAGGAAGATCGGCGCGCCCGTCGCCGCCGACAGGAGGGGCGCCACGGTGACGTGGTCGTTGTGCGCGTGCGTGCACACCACGGCGGTCACCCGGCGCCCGGCCACGGCGTCCAGAATCGGCTGCGCGTCGTGCGCGGCATCGATGATCAGTACCTCGCTGTCGTCGCCGACGAGCCAGATATTGTTCGCCACATCCCAGCAGCCCCCGTCGAGGCAGAACTGCCCCTCGGTGACGATCCGTTCCACCCGGGCCGTCACAGGACCACCACCGAGCGCAGGACCTGCCCGCCGTGCATGGTGTGGAAGGCCTGCTCCACCGCGTCCAGCGCGATCCGCTCGGTCACGAACCTGTCCAGCGGCAACCGGCCCTGCCGGTACAGGTCGATCAGCATCGGGAAATCCCGTTCCGGCAGGCAGTCCCCGTACCAGGACGATTTCAGCGCGCCACCGCGGCTGAAGAAATCGATGAGCGGCATCTCCAGCGTCATATCGGGGGTCGGTACCCCGACCAGCACCACGGTGCCGGCCAGATCGCGGGCGTAGAACGCCTGCTTCCAGGTTTCGGGGCGGCCGACCGCGTCGATCACCACATCGGCGCCGAAACCGCCGGTGAGGTCCTGGATTCCGGCGACCGCGTCCGTGCCGGACGCGTCGATGGTGTGGGTCGCGCCGAGTTCGCGCGCCCAGCCGAGTTTCCGGGCGTCGGTGTCCACGGCGATGATGGTGCCCGCCCCGGCCAGCCGTGCGCCGGCGATCGCCGCGTCACCGACGCCGCCGCAGCCCAGCACCGCCACCGAATCGCCGCGGCCGACATTGCCGGTGTTCATGGCCGCGCCCAGGCCCGCCATCACGCCACAGCCGAGCAGACCGGCGACCGCCGGATCGGTCGCCGGATCGACCTTGGTGCACTGTCCTTCATGGACGAGGGTTTTGTCGGCGAACGCGCCGATACCGAGCGCCGGGGTGAGTTCGGTGCCGTCCTCGAGGGTCATGGGCACACTGGCGTTGAAGGTGTCGAAGCAGTACCAGGGGCGGCCGCGCTTACAGGCGCGGCACTGTCCGCAGACCGCCCGCCAGTTCAGAACGACGAAATCACCCGGCTCCACATGGGTGACCGCCGATCCCACGGTTTCCACAACACCCGCGGCCTCGTGGCCGAGCAGGAATGGGAACTCGTCGTTGATCCCGCCCTCGCGGTAGGTGAGATCTGTGTGGCAGACCCCGCACGCCTGGATCCGCACCACCACATCCCGGGGGCCGGGGTCGGGTACGACGATCGGGACCAGCTCGACCGGCGCACCGGAACTGCGGGCGATGACACCTCGAACCTGCTGTGGCACAGCATCTCCTCTCGGGCGGTAATGCGACAATGCGCGACAGCGCATACGTTATCCGCCCGCGCGCCGCACAGGCAGTGCCCATCGCGCCCGGCGGGCCGTCTCAGGGGGCGATGAGCAACGAACGAGCGGCTCGGACGCAGTGTGGCGGCGCACCCGGTGGGCGCACCGCCACACCGTCGGCAAACACTCAGAGAACTCCCCAGGCCTGCAGCAGATAGGTCACATTGGCGGCGATGGAGGTGACGAGATTCGCGAGATTCAGGGCCGCGGACCCGGCTTCGATCATATTCTTCACTTCTTTCCGATCCGACCCGACCGGACCCAAGCTACCGAGGAAGCCGGAGCCGGGCAAACGACCGATTATCGGCACGGCACGCCGCGACGGGTCGCACAACAGGATGATCATCTGTCCGAAAAGTTGATCGGACACCTGTCCCACTCAGTGCACGGCGACCGGCACCCGCGCCCGCTCGTCCACTCGGATCAGGACCGTGGGACCCGGAACAGACCATGACAACCGGCTCAGCCGGCGATACCCGCCTCGGGCTCGGGACCGGGGCCGTCGGCCCGCAGCTTCAACAGGGTCAGCCCCGCGGTGCAGGCCAGGATGAGACCGATCACGGTGATGATCACGTGCAGCGTCCCGATACCGAACGCCGCCGCACCCAGCCCACCGGCGAAGACCAGCCAGCCCAGTACTCTGCCCACTGTCGCACCCGCGCCACCCGATACAGGATCCGCCGCCGGTTCCGGAGCCGCCGCCGGCTCCTCCCCCGCGCCCGGCAGGTCGGTGGTGGTCTGGTCTCCCATCATCTACTCCTCGATGGCGCCGATCCGGAAATCGCTGCGCGCCTACCACTTCAGTGCATGGTCACCGAGAACCCCGGTTGTCTCATGCGTCACTTCAGCAACATACGCTACGACCACAACCCGGAGATTGTTACGCGACACAAGCCCGCGACACGCGGCTGATATCAATTCGATACCTGAACCGTACCCTTCCTCTGTCGTTCTACACGCGGTCACCAGGGGATCAGGAGGTGGGGGTCTAGTTCTCCTCGGCGCGCTGAATTAAGGTTGGGCCACTGACATATCACAGGAGCGTCACCGATGGAGAGCAAAACGAAGGTCGCCGGACCCCTGGCGGCCGCCGGGGCGGTTTCCCTCGGGCTGGTGCTCATCGGCGCCTGCGGAATCGGCCAGGAGGACACCTACGTACCACCGCCCCCGATCCGCTCCGGCCCGCAGGCCGCGGAACCGGCGGGGTTCACCGGCGAGCCCTCCACCAGTGTCGCGAAAGTACTGATACCACCGTCCCCCTCGTGGCGGATGGCGCCGGAACCGCCGCCCCGGCGCACTCTCCCGCCGGAATACCAGATCTCCGTCACCGCGTCCGCGGGTCCCGGCGCCGAACCCACTGCCGGCGAGACCACCCGCCGGGTCACCCTGTCGGCCACTCCGGATCCGTCCGGTCCGCCCGAGCCGGGGTGGACCACCGCCTCCCTGCCGAGCCCGCCGCTGGAACCTGCCCATACCGAATCCCCCTTCCCGCACCGGCTCCGGACACGACCGTGGTGATCGCCCCGGTTCCGACCGATGCCGAGGGCCGGCCGCCCGCCGAACCGCCGGCCACACCGACCACCGAAGCCCCGGCCCCGCCACCGGCCGGACCTCCGGCCGCGGTGGACGAGCCGGGGTCCCCGGAAACGGCTACGGCCGAAAGCGGCCCAGCGGAGTCGGCGCCCACGCAGGTCCCCGTCGCGCCCCGGGTCGCCGCACCCACGACCAGCGAGACGACCACGCCGGGCGCCGCGGAGGAGCCGCCCCTTCCCACCCAGACGGTCACCGTCGCACCCGGTACATGACGTACCGGACGCGGTTCGATACTCAGCGTTCGGCGTAGGCGACCGACCGCTGGGCGGCGGCGACCATGGGCCGCAGGGCGTTGGTGAAGCCTTCGGCGCCCACCGGGGCGATCTCGACATCCTTACCGGTGTGTACCGCATAGCGACCGTCGTCGGTGATATCCACCCAGCACAGCACGCCGAAGGGCGCCGGCCCGGTGCGCCGGTGTACCGACACCACGATCTGCCCGATACCGTCCCGCGGCAGTTTGAGCCGCTTCCGGATCCGGGCCGCCACGGTGGGCCCGGACACCGGGACGGTGACCCGGTCCCGGCCGTCCTGCACGACCTCGTCGCGCGCGGCGCGCAGCCGGCCGCCGGCACCGGCGGCCACGGCCGGCAGGGCCGCGATCACCCGCACCGGCAGCGAAGTGGCCGTACCGGCGGTGATCCGCAATTCGCCACCGCGGTCCGGAAGCGCGCCCGGACGCTGGGTGACGACCACCCCGATCCGGCCCGCCGACGCACCGAGTACCCGGACGGCCGGAACCCGGTCAGCGTCCTGTCCGAACGTCTCCACACTCACCTCGGGACCGGCCAGCACCCGGAGCGCGGCCTCCAGGTCGGCATCGAGGGTGCCGTCGCACCACTGCCGTAGGGCCGGCAGCTGGGCGGTGCGCTCGACGGAATCACGCGCCGACAGGCGTACCGCCAGCGGATAGGGAATTCGGTCACCGACGGTCCGTTCCCATGCGAGGGCGAACTGGTCCGGGGTGAGGATCCAGTTCACTCCTCTTCCGTCCACTCCCCCAGCACCGGCGGTGTGGTGGGCTCCAGGGCGCCGATCAACTGCCCGGCCGGTTCGCCCGGCTCCAGATAGGTGAGTTCCTCGTCGGCGAAATGGAGGTCCTCCTCGGCCGGGCCGGTCCGCTCGGCGCGCGGCGCCACCGGGCTGCCGGACCGGACCGTATCGGCCGCCATGGCGCCGCCCATCAGGCCGCCGATCGCTCCGGCGCCCATCCCGGTGACCGCCTCGCCGCCCGTGGACCGCTGCTGTTCGTCCC
>NZ_BAGJ01000084.1 GCF_000308775.1 Nocardia testacea NBRC 100365 | reverse complement strand
CGGAGCGGGATCAGGCCGTCGCACCACCGGCGGGGGCGTCGCCGTAGACCACCAGCCAGATCGATCGGCCCAGCGCTCGCGCCAATTCCGCATCACTGATCCCGGTCCGCACCGCGAACGCGGTGGTGATGGAGCGCTCCACCATGGCCGCCAGGACCAGCGCGGTCGCGGCGGGTTCGAGTTCCGGCGCGACCCGGCCGGCCGCTCGATCGGCTTCCAGCCGGGCGCGCACCAGGTCGACGAAAGTGGCCACCCGGGCCCGCCAATAGGCGCCCACATCCCGGTCGTAGGCCGCGACCTCGCTCAGTGCCAGCAGCAGATAGCGGTGGCGGCGGAACCCGGCGATCATGGCGCTCATCGCCCGCCGCACCCCCGCTTCCCGGTCGGTGTGCTCGGCGCCCCACCACCGCTCGGCGGCCTCGAACAGATCGGCCGTGGCCAGCTCGGCGGTCCGGATCAGCAGCTGGCTCTTGTCCGGGAAATACCGGTAGAAGGTGGAGCGCGCCATCTGCGCGGTGGCGGCGATCTTCTGTACCGCGATCTCGGTGAACGGAGTGCCGTCGGCCAGCAGGTCCTCCACCGCCCGCAACACCCGCTGTTCGAACTCGGCCCGGCGGTCCTCGTCCGGTTTCCGGGCGGACCGCGGGGTCCGGGTCAGCGAGGGCATCCGGTGTCCGCCGGCTCGATCGCGCGGTGCAGTGGATATCGGCTCGCAAGGTCCATGGGGACATTGTGCCCGCCTCGGTGGCACGTGCCGGTTCCCGTCGCCCCCGCATCGGGACACGAAGCCCTTTCCCGGGACGACGGCAAGGAATCGCCGCGGCCGGCGGAAGACCGTGCGGGACAGTGCGGCTCGGTTGGTTGACAATCGCGCCTGCGCGCCGCACCATCAATCGGACATAGTGTCCGAGACTCGATGACCGAGGACGGTTCCCATGGCCGAGTGCCCCAGCGCGGTCGAGCAAGCCGAAACCGTCGTCGTCGGCGCCCGATGTGCCGGTTCCGCCACCGCGGCCACCCTCGCCCGGGCGGGCCGCCGGGTCGTCGTACTGGACAGCACACGCTTTCCCTCCGACACGCTGTCCACCCATCTGCTGTGGCCGGCGGGAGTCGCCGAACTGTCCCGGCTGGGCGCCCTGGGCGCCGTGGAGAAACTCGGCGCGCCACGCCTCACCCGGGCCTACGCCGCCGGGGCGGGATATACGATTTCGGGTGCATTCCCGCTGGTCGACGGTATCGACTACACCCTGTGTGTACGCCGCACCGGCCTCGACCACGCACTGGTGCGCACCGCCCGCGCGGCGGGGGCCGATATCCGCGAGAAATGCCGGGTGACCGAACTCGTCTGGGACGGTGGGCGGTGCGCCGGGGTGCGCTACACCGACCCCGGCGGCCGGCTCGTCGAGATCCGCGCCGCACTCGTGGTCGGCGCCGACGGCCGCCGCAGCACCGTGGCGAAACTCGCCGGGGCCCTGACCCCGTACGAGTCCGCGCCCAGCGGTCGCGACTGCTATTTCGCCTACTGGCGCGACGCGTCCGGCGACTGGCGGGATATCGCCGCACAGTGGCGGGTGGGCGCCGACCTCGGCACCGCCTTCCCCTGTGACGACGGCCTGCTGCTGAGCCTGGTCCAGCCGCCGGCCGAAGCGGGCCCCCTGCGCCCCGGCGACGCCGAACAACGCTATGCCGCCGCGCTGGACCGCCTGCCGCCACTGCGGGAGCGACTGCGTGACTGCGAAAAGGTCGGGCGGGTACGGTCGGCCACCGATATCTCCTCCTATTTCCGTCGTTCCAGCGGGCCGGGCTGGGCACTACCCGGTGACTCCGGCCATTTCAAGGACCCGGTCACCGCCCAGGGCATCCGCGATGCCCTGCACTACGGACGGCTGCTGGCCGAAGCCGTCGCGCCGGAACTCGACGACCCCGTCCGGCTGGACCGCGCGGTCGCCGCCTGGGAGCGGCGGCGGGTGCGCGAATGCCGCGAGATCTACCACTGGACCAACCGGCTCGCCCGCGGCACCGCGATGAGCCCGCTCGAAGTCGAGCTGTATCGCGCCGCGACCGAGGACCGTGCCCTGGCGGAGATCACCACCGGCGTCTTCTCCCGCACCCGGCGTCCCGCCGAGCTCTATACCCCGGCCCGCATGGCGCGTCTCACCGCCGGGGCGCTGTGGCACCACCGCGGCGACCCGGGGCCGGTGCTGGCCGATATCGCGCATGAGATCCGGGTCACCGCGGGCGAGTTCTACACCTCGTGCACCACACTGCGCGGCGCCCCGCCCGCCGTGTCCCCGTCGTCCCCCGGTACCGCCACCGCTTGACCAGGAGTTCACCATGTCGGATCAGCTGCCGAAGAAGTCAGCCTCGATCGACCGCCGCACCGCCCTGCGTGGTGCGCTCACCGGCGCCGCGATCCTCGCGGCGGGATCGGCGGCGACCGGTCCCGGGCACGCCGCCGCCCCCCGCCGCCGGACCCCGGGTCTACGCACCGGCGGCAAAGAGGTCGCCGTCTTCGGCGGCGGGATGGCCGGCCTGTCCGCCGCGCACGAACTCGCCGAACGTGGTTTCCGGGTGACCGTCTACGAACCCGCTTTCCTCGGCGGCAAGGCACGCAGTATGCCGGTGCCCGGTAGCGGGGCCGGCGGACGGGCGGACCTGCCCGGCGAACACGGTTTCCGCTTCTTCCCCGGCTGCTACCAGAACATCCCCGACACCATGCGGCGTATCCCCTTCCCCGGTAATCCGAACGGGGTACTCGACAATCTGATCCGCGTCGAGGGGACGGTGGCGGGGTTCCGCGACAAACCGCCGATCTTCGCCCCGGTGGAAGTGGGCGCACTCGATCAGCTCACCCCGGAACGTCTGCAGAACAGCATTATCGGCGCGTTCGCCTTCATCCCGGAACTGCCGCCACACGAATTGGCGTTCTTCGCCAAACAGATGCTCATGTGGTTCACCTCGAGCACCGAACGCCGCTTCGGGCAATGGGAGTACCTGACCTGGGAACAGATCATGCGCGCCGACGGCAAGTCCCCCGCCTACCGCTCCTATCTCGTCAACGCGCTCACCCGGATAACCGTCGCGGCGAAACCGCATCTCAGTTCGGCCCGCACCATCGGCACCATCGGCGAAGCCCTGGTACTGGCGGGAACCAATCTCGTTCCGGAATTCTCCGGCGGCGTGGACCGGATCCTGAACCGCCCCACCAACGCGGCCTGGATAGATCCGTGGGTGACCTATCTGCGTAGCCGGGGCGTGCGGTTCGTCATGGGCCGGCGCGCGAGCCGGTTGCACTACGGGAACGGCCGGATCGAGTCGGTCACCGTCACCGACACCGGTGGCGCCGCGGCTTCCGTGGTCGCCGACCACTACGTTTGTGCCATGCCGGTCGAGAAGACCGTGCCGCTGCTCGACGATCCGATCCTGTCCGCCGATCCGCAGCTGGCCGGAATGCGCGAACTGCTCACCGATTGGATGGTGGGTATCCAGTTCTATCTGCGCCGCCCCACCGATATCCCGGAGGGGCATATCGCGGCACTGGGATCACCGTGGGCCCTGACCGCGCTGCGGCAGGCGCCGATGTGGGTCGGGGATTTCCCCGCCCTGTACGGCGACGGTTCGGTCGCGGAATGTTTCTCGGTGGATATCTCCGATTGGGATACCCCGGGAATTCTGCATCACCGGCCCGCGAAACAGTGCAGCGCGCAGGAAATCGCGAACGAGGTCTGGGCGCAGCTGAAATTGTGGCTGAACAACGGCACCGGTTGGCTGCGTGACGAAGATATCCACTCCTGGCACCTCGATCCGGGGGTGAGCTGGTCCGGCGGCGTCGCCCACAACGAAACCCCGCTACTGGTCAATACCGTCGGTTCCTACGACCATCGGCCGACCGCGCACTGCGCCATCCCGAATCTGTTCTTCGGTGGCGATCATGTGCGCAGCAATATCGATCTGGCGACCATGGAGGGCGCCAACGAATCCGGCCGGTCGGCGGCCAATGCGATCATCGACGCCGCGGACGATCCCGCACCGCACGCACCGGTTTTCCCGCTGGTCGCCCTGCCCGCGTTCGAGGCGGCGAAAAGAATCGACGCGGACCGTTTCCGGGCCGGTCTCCC
The DNA here is from genome assembly GCF_000308775.1 of Nocardia testacea NBRC 100365. Lineage (GTDB taxonomy): Bacteria > Actinomycetota > Actinomycetes > Mycobacteriales > Mycobacteriaceae > Nocardia > Nocardia testacea. The sequence continues at coordinate 10,346 of NZ_BAGJ01000084.1, read as the reverse complement.
TCATATCCTGGATATATAGCGGGGACGGCTCGCGGGTGGCGCGGCGGCGTGGCGCCACCCGCGAGCACTGTCCGGAAAACGAAGGCTATCCGCCGCCGAATGCGCACGACGCGCTGCGCAGACGTCCGGAAAGGGCGCGGCACGGCGGAATTCACCGCGGCACCGATTCGCGGAAACCATTGTCGGCCCGATCTTGTTCCGTGAGAATGGGTTCCGAGCCGAGATCCGGCTTCTTGGGGACCGTCGGCGCCGCAGTGCCGGCAGAACAAGTGGGGAACACCATGAGAATCAAGCAACTCGCCGCCACCGCGCTGATCTCGATCGGCGCCCTGGGCGTCGCCGCAGGTACCGCGCAGGCGCAGCCCGTGGCCACCGAGGTCGCCGTGCGCGGCGCCGAGCAGGGCATCGGCTATGAGGTGGCGCCGAACGAGGCCGGCACCGCGATCGTCACGACTCTCGACACCGGCAGCTTCGCGCTCACCGCCGACGGCGCGGCCGTCACCCTCTCGGATCCGGCGGGCCGCATACTCACCACGCTGCCGCTGGGCGTCGCGGCCGCCGGGCAGACCGCGCCGCTGGCGTCGGCCATCTCGGCCGACGGCCGCACCCTCACCCTGACACCCGCGGCGTCCACACCGGCGGGGCAGCATGTGGCCCAGCTGGTGGCCGACCCCGACACCGAGGCCCGCAAACTGCACAATGCCGGGATCGGCGCCCTGATCGGCGGCGGTATCGGTGCCGTACTCGGCTTCTTCCTGGGCGGGGTGGGCGCCCTGATCACCATTCCGATCGGCGCGGGCGTCGGCGCGCTGATCGGCTACTCCACACCTTGATCGACGAACTCGGCTGCGGCCCATCGGAAGCCGGTGGGCCGGGGCCGGGTTCGATTCGGTCGAAGTGCACCGAAACCGTTGCGCCGGAACGAGTGTTCCCTCTCCGGCCCCGGCCCGCACCGGCGCCGCGAGGCGGTTTTCTGTCGGACCCCCCACGTAAAATCATGCAGGTAGGACACAGTCGGAGGGGTAATATGCGGCCGGCGGACCGGCCGCATCGCACGTCCCTCCGGCGCATCGGAACCGGGGGTTCTGTGATGAGTGAAATCGGACAGGAACGATTGCTGCCGCCGCGTCAGCACGGGACATCGTGGCGCGAATCGGAATACCGGGCCATCGCCGCGGAACTGCGGGCGGGTAAGGGGTTGCCCGATATCGCCGCCGAACTCGGCCGGACCCCGTCCGCCGTACAGGCGGCACTGCGGAATTTCGTTCCGCCGGAGGAGAAAGTACGCGCGAACGACCGGGCCGGTTGGATCCGGGACCGGATGGCCGCAGATCCACAATGGGACTGGTGGGCGGTCGTACTGGATCATCATCGGCACGGCCCGTCCGCGCTCTGGCTCACCGAACACGAGCACATCGCCCGCGGCGCCTGGCGGGACCGCACGCCCATGCCGGTCCTGGCCCAGCGGCTCGGTACCGCCGAAATCGAGGTGGCCGCGTTCCTGCGCGCGCTCGGGCTCGCGGAGAACCTGGCCGAGGTCGCCGATCGGCTCGGCGCTACCCCGGGCCAGGCACTGGCCAAACGGGTCAACGCGGCACGCGATCACGAGCAGTCCGCGAACTGGATCCTGGTGGTCGACGGTGCGGCGGGCACCGTGAAACCGCGCAGCGCGCCCGTGCGCCGGCACGTGTCGGTGCACGAGAGCCGAGCCGCCGCCGAAGCGGGCCGGGATCGAGTCCTGCGCTGGCACCGCAGAACCGCCGGCGACAGTACGACACCCGTCTGGTGGACGATCGCCCAGCGCGGAATCGGCGACTCCGCCGGCCGCACCTACTGCGGCGTTTTCACTCCGCGTCTGATCGACAGTGGCGTCCGCGCCGACGCGCTGGCGGTCGGGGACCGGATCCTGATCGCCGGATCGGACGGTAATCCCCAGGAAGCGCTGGTCGAATCGGTCGCTCAGCGTGGCGAAGTCGTCGTCGCCGATCTCGGGCCGGTCGGCGATTCCCGGGTCCACCAGGTGATCGAATTCGATGCCGGGGAGCGCGTGGAGGTACTCACCGCCCAGGAGTGACGGTTCGCCCGTGCCCGGCCGATTCCGCGCGGCCGGGCATCAGCGCGGAGGCGACCACAATGGCCACGGCCATGACGGCCACCGCCACGAACACCAGATGCACCCCCTCGGCCAGCGCCACCGGCGAGGGGGTGCCGGTATCGCCCACCCGCGAATTCACGAGTGCGCCGAACACGGCCACACCGACGGCACTGCCGATGGACCGGGCGAACATATTGGACGAGGTCACCACACCCCGTTCGCCCCAGGTGGCGCTGCTCTGGGCGGCGATCAAGGTCGGACTCGCCACCAGCCCCATACCGAGGCCGATGACGAAACAGGTGGCCGCGACCTGCGCGATGGATGTGCCCGGCCCGATGAACAGGGTGCCGGCAGCACCGACCGTGGCCATGACGCCGCCGATGAGGGAGGTGCGCCGGAAGCCGATCCGCAGATACACCCGGCCGGACTGGGAAGCCGATACCGGCCAGCCCAGGGTCAGCGCGCCGACCGTCAGCCCGCCCACCACCGCCCCGGCGCCCAGAACGCCCTGGGTGAAGGCCGGAACATAGGACGTGAGACCGAGCAGCAACGCACCCACCAGCGCGGAGATCGCCGAACTGGCGACCACCACCCGCCGGGTGAAAAGCCACAGCGGCAGCACCGGATCGGCGGCCCGGCGCTCCACGAGAACGAACAACACCAGCACCGCCGCACCGCCGGCGAAGATAGCGATACTGATCGGCGAACTCCAGGCCCAGGCGCGGCCGCCCTCGAGCAATCCCAGGATGATCGCCCCCGCACCGGAGGTCAGCAGCAACGCTCCGGCGTAGTCCACCTGCCGGCGCTGCCGGGAGGGAGTCTCGGTGAAGTGTCGCAACAGCATCCACCCGGCCCATGCCGACAGCGGCAGATTGACCAGGAAGATCCACCGCCAGCCGACGTATTCGGCGAAGACGCCACCCAGCAGCGGACCGGAGACCGAGGAGAAGGCCCAGACACCCGCGAGATAGCCCTGGACCTTCGCGCGTTCGGCCAGGGTGTACAGATCACCGGCGATGGTCATGGTCATGGGCTGAATGGCCCCCGCCCCGATACCCTGTACGGCCCGGAACACGATCAGCCACAGCATGCTGCCCGCGAGCCCGCACAGCAGCGAGCCGACAGCGAAGACGGCGATCCCGAACAGGAGCACCGGTTTACGACCCACCGTATCGGCGATCTTCCCGTACACCGGCACCGTGACGGCCTGGGCGAGCAGATAGACGGAGAACAACCACGGGAACTGGGCGAAACCGCCCAGGCTTTCGGTGATGGTGAGTACCGCGGTCGCGATGATGGTGGAATCGAGTGCGATCAGACCGGTGGCCAGCATGAGCGATCCGAGAATCGCGCCACGTTCGGAGCGGAGCCCCACATCGGTTCGCACCGTCTCCGTCACCACTGCCGCACCTCTTTCTCCGGACCGGACACGTCAACACGACCGCCGGGCCACCGTATTCCCCACACCGCCACGGGCGCCCCCGCATTTCCACATGATGAGACCGATGTTCTCCGCTGCCCCGCTGGCCGGCGGGCAGGCCGGCCCCGCGCCGACCACGTACGCCGACCATCCGAGGAAGACGAAGGAGGTGCAGCACATGCACCTTGGGCGGTCCGAGTCCCCGCGTTCGATCGATGCGGGTGTGGGACCCCCGCCGGCGGTGACCGCACTATCGTTTCGCCGCGGCCTGCGCCCACCGGGCCTGCTCTCGCTGTCGGCTTACGCCGCACGGCATGCGGTGTCGGGAGCGGCCCCGCTCTGCGTCGACCGGCCTCGCCGGAGGAGCGGTACCGGGTGAAGCGCGTGACTTGTGCCGCGGAGCAACGCTGCCTCGCGAGGTGCTGTGAGCCCGCACAGAGGGGCTGTGGCACAGCGGGATCGGTGGATAGCATCCGCGCCATGAGTGCACTTCACCGCTCGCGCCGATCGGGCGTTTCCGCCCGTGTCCTGGTCGGCGGGTCGGCCGCCCTCGCGATCCTCACCGCCGGCTGTGGCGGTGCGGCGGAACCGGCGGACCCCGCGGCGATCTGGGATCCGTGCGGCCTCCCGGCCGCTCTGCTCACCGAATCGGGGTTCGCGCCCGGCTCGATCCGGCGCGATGTGGCCACCGAACCGGGCTGGGCGGGCTGCGGATGGAGCAGCGAGCGGGCGGCCCTGCGCGTCCTGTTCTCCGCCGAGGGGTCACCGGACGAGGTCGCCGGCGACGGCGACACCCGCACCGAGATCACTCTCGCGGATCGCAGCGGCCGGCTACTGCACACCGGCGCCGCCGATACCGCGACGACCTGCACCGTCGCCCTGCCCACCGCGGCCGGCGGTGTGGTGCGGGTGCGGGTCGACAGCACCGCGGGCGCGGGCGAGAACGCCTGCCCTCGCGCCGAACGGGCCACAAGCACCCTCGCACCTGCGTTTCCCGCCTGATCAGCGGGTTCGACCATAACTCGCACCACTGTGACCGGTCACAAGCCGGACGGTCGGCGGCTGCACGGTCGTCCAGTCGAGTTCGTAAAGCCGCCCGGAACCCGACACATGATCATTACTGTGGAGCCGCAGTCTCGCCACCCAGGGGTAGAAGGAGTCAGCAGCATGACCGTCGACACGACCAGAACCAAGCTGACGCTATCCGGCCAGCCCATGTCCGCCCCACTACAGGATGTGCGCAAACTGTCCCGTCGCATGGTGGGCCATTTCGTGGAGAACGTGGTCCCGTGCGGAACGCTGCCGGGAGACGCGATCCACGGCGATGTGACCACCATCACCCGGACCTGCCTCGAACTCGCCGTCAGCATGCTCGACGGTAAGGACATTCCGGAGAAGACCAGACGGCTGGAGAACGCCGCCGCCGGCTGGGCGCGCGAGGGAGTCCCGATCGACACCATCCACCATGCCGTGCACGAGGGTTTCCGGCTCGGCTTGGACCTCGTGGTGTCCAATGCGACCGTGACCGACTATTCGGCGCTGGTCGACGGGGCCAAACTGGTCGTCGAGATGCTGGACAAGATGACCGTCTGTATCTCCATGGCCTACGTCCGCGAATTGCGGTCGGTGGTGAGCGAACACCACACCGCCGTGCACACGCTGACCTCCGCGCTGCTCGGCGGGCACAGTACCTCCACCATGGCCCGCGAATGCGGAATCGAGATCGCCCCCGCCTACACCGTACTGGCGATCGCCATTCCGGCCCATCCGGACGAGGCGATCCCGGCACTGGACGGCAAGGTCGTCGCGCGTCGCAAGCTACGCCGGGTGCAGGCCGAATTGGCGACCCGCTGTGAGGATTCGGCGCTGTCGCTGTTGAGCGTGGACGGGGGGACGGTGCTGCTGCCCGCCGAGATCTTGACCGGCGAGCAACTCGACGAACTGGTCGCGCACCTGTCGCGTGCGGCCCAGGTGCCGGTCAGCGCCGCGGTCGTGGAGGCGCCCACCGCGGAAGTTCCCTCGGCGGCGGATCAGGCCCACGAACTGCTGGATATGGTGCAGCGGCTCGACTGTGTGCCCGGACTGTACCGGTTCGACGATATGGCGCTGGAATACCAGCTGACCCGGCCCGGCCCCGGCCGCGAATACCTGGGATCGCTGTTGGATCCGCTCGACGATCATCCGGAGCTGCTGGAAACCCTGCAGCGTCATATCAGCAACAACCTGAACCGGCAGCGCACCGCCCGGCTCATGCACATCCACACCAATACCATCGACTATCGACTCAAGCGGGTCGCCCAGCTCACCGGCTTCGATCCCACGCAGCCGTCGGGCCTGTGGTACCTGCGGTCCGCGCTGGTCGCGCGCAGTTACCGGGCGAACTGAGCCTCAGGCGCGCCGCTGACTGCGTACCTGCGCCACATAGGCGCGCGAGACGGCCGCGGTCAGCGTATCGAGCACATCGACCACGAAACATCCGTCCACGCTCTCGGCCGCGGCGCCCAGCGTCTGCCGCGCCGTCGAACTACTCAGGCCCAGACCGCTTTTCACCCCTTCGTGCAGGGCGTGCTGAATGACCTCGAGCGGCACTTCCTCGCGCGCCCAGCGCGCGGCGGCCACCTCGAGCCGGGCCAGCACCTGACGCCCGGACGGATCCGAATCGTCGAGCAGCGCCAGCGCCATGCCCAGCCCCACCCGGAAGGCCGTCTGGAAATCCGATCCGGGTCGTTCGCGCGCCGCCGGGCGGGCGCCCTCGGCCGACCAGATCCGCATCAGCTCCGCCGGACCCGGAACCTCGAACACCTGCCGGGACCGCTCCGGCTCACGGTCGTACTGCTCACCCGTGCACATGCGTGCTCCCTCCACCACCGACCGGCAACCGATATGGACAAACGTATAGTTACCCACCCTTCTCCGGCCGACACATCGCCCGGACTTCGGTCCACCTCGGAACTCGGGTCGGCAAAGATAGTGAGACGTCCCATCAACAGATACTTCCGTTTCGTGCAGTCCCCCACCGGCGGGCCCGGCCGCCGGGGCCGGACCACGACGCGCGCCGCGCCGCTTCCCCCGGTTAAGGTGCGGCGGTGGATACCGGTGATCTGATAGACCGCAGCAGTTCCATCGCGGAGCGGCTCACGACGACCCAGGCGGCCCCGCCGTCGTGGCTGGTACTCGCCACCGCCGTGGCGGCGCTGATACTGGTGGCCTACGGCCCGCTGTGGCGGATCACCCGCAATGTGGTCACCATCGCGCACGAGGGCGGACACGCGCTGGTAGCGCTGCTGAGCGGACGCCGGCTCAATGCCATCACCCTGCATTCGGATACGTCGGGACTCACCGTGTCCAGTGGAAAACCCTACGGGCTCGGCATGATCCTGACCGCGCTGGCCGGCTACCCGGCGCCGCCCCTGGTGGGACTAGGTTTCGCCGCGCTGCTGGGCGCCGGGCGCATCACCCTCATGCTGTGGATCGCAATCGCCGCCCTGGCGGTGATGCTGGTGATGATCCGGAATGTGTACGGCGTGGTCTCCGTGGTGAGCACCGGCGCACTGGTTTTCGCGGTGTCGTGGTTCGGTTCCGACGCGCTGCAGGCCGGATTCGCCTATCTCGCGACCTGGCTGCTGTTGCTGGCCGGCAGCCGCCCGGTACTGGAACTGCAGCGCACCCGCTCCCGGATGCGCGACGGCACCACCGACGCCGATCAGCTGGCCCGGCTCACCCGGTTGCCGGGCCTGCTGTGGGTGGTCTTTTTCCTGGCCGTCGCCCTCGGCGCACTCGTGGCCGGGGCGGGACTGCTCCTGTCGGCGACCGCGGGGATCTGCCTGCCGGTCCCCAACGGCGCGGACTGCCCGGCGAACTGATCCCGCCGGGCCGCGGCTCAGCCGGGGGTCTCGACCGCGGCGAGTTCCTTCTTCCAGACCCGGAAACCCTCCTCGGTCCGCCCCCGGCGCCAGTACCCGGAAATGGACGCGAACTCCGCCGAGACGCCGCGCTCCTTGCGGATGTAGGGGCGCAGATTGTGCATCACGGCCTGCGCCTCCCCGTGGATGAAGACCTGCACCCGGCCCGGCAGCCACGGCGCCGACCGGACCGCGCCGATCAGGGGCGCGTTGTCGCCGGCGCGGTCGTCGCCGACCTCGTGCGCGGCGCCGCCGCGGTGTACCCAGGTGACGTCCACGAGCGCCGCGGAGGTGAGGGTTATCTCGTCGGCCGAGTCGGCGACCTCGATGAACACCTTCGCGGGCGCTCCCTCGGGCAGTGCCTCCACCGCGGCGGAGATGGCGGGTAGCGCGGCCTCGTCACCGGCGAGCAGATGCCAGTCGGCGTCCGGGCGCGGTGCGTAGGCCCCACCCGGGCCGAAGAACGTGACCTGCTCGCCGGGCCGGACCGCGGCGGCCCACGGACCGGCGATGCCCTCGTCGCCGTGCACGACGAAGTCGATGGCGATCTCCCGGGCCGCGGCATCCACCGAACGGACCGTGTAGGTGCGCATCACCTCGCCGTCGGCGCGATCGAACAGCAGTTTCACATACGCGTCGGTGAACTCGTTCGCGTCGAAGTCGTCGAATCCGGGATCACCCAGATACACCCGCACGATATGCGGGCCGAGCCACTCCGTCCGGGCGACGGTCATGGTCGTGCGCTTTCTGGCCATCCGGCCTCCTCCACTAATTAGGTTTACCTAAGCGAACGTACCAGCCGAGTCGGGCGGGTTGTGTAGCGTCCGTCTCGTACCGACCGAAATATCCGGCAAGGAACCGTTTTTGGGTTAACCTCACACAAACTTCCGGACGAAGGCACCAATCATGACCGCGGCAACCGTCATCCGCCCGCTGGCGCCCAGCGAACAGATTTTCGCATTCAGCGAGGTCTTCGTCGGATACTGCGCCCGAATGTCCGGTCGGATCGACCTCAGCGCGCTGGCCACCGCCTTCGAAGTGCTGGTCACGGCCCATCCCATCCTCGGCGCGCAGCTCGCGCCCACCGAGCCGGTCGGGCACACCCTCGTCACCTCCGGACCGCCCGAGATCGTGCTGACCGTCGCCGACGGCGACCCGGAACAGCTGCTGACCGGTGCCGAGCCGGATCAGCGGCGCGCACTGGGCACGCTGCACGTGGTGCGGTCGGGCGATACCGCGAGCGTCACGCTGCTGGTGCACCACAGCATCGCCGATGCCACCCACGGCCTGCACCTGCTCGAGCAACTGTGGCACTGCTATGTGGCCGCCGCGGCCGGACGGGTGCCCACGCTCCCGCCCACCAGGCAGCCGATGCCGGTGGAGGATCTGCTCGCCGCCCGCGGAGTCGTACGCCGGCCCGTCGCGGGCGGTAGCGAGCCGCCGCGGGCCGCACCACCGCTCCCGCCGGCGGATGCGCTCAACGCGAACGAACACCCCTATCCGCCCCTGCTCACCACCCGATGCCGGCTGAGCCGCGAGCAGACCGGCGCACTCGTCGCGTACGGGCACCACACGGGGGTGACGGTGCACAGCCTGGTGGCCGCCGCCCTGCTGCTCACCGAATCGGAGGCCCGGCAGCTGCCGGTCGACGAACTGCTGTGTTCGTATTCGGTGGACCTGCGGCGCCGGGTCCGGCCCGTCATCGGCCCGGCCGAGGGCACGAATGTGCTGGGCTTCGCCGGTCACCGGCCCCGCCCCGGCACCGAGGCCGCCCTCCCCGCCCTGGCCCACGGGGTGTTCCACGCCCTGCGCAGCGACCTCGCCTCCGGTTACATCCAGCAGACCCCGCTACAACTGCCCGACACCCTGGCCGCCCCACCCGCCAACCCGTTCGACACGGTGATGACCACGAACTGGGGCCGATTACCCCGGCTGTCGGTGCCCACGCTCCGGATCCACGACTTCCGCACCACCATGATCGCCAAACCCGACCCCACCGGACGCCGCCCCCCACAGGCCGGCGGCGGCACCAGCATCATCACCACCTACGACGACCGTCTCAGCGTCGAGATCCATCATCCCCCCGAGTTCACTCCGGTGCAGACTCCCCGGATCGAACGGCTGCAGAATCTGCTCACCCGCCTCTGACGCCTCCGTCACCAGCGGCTCAGACTCCCTGGAGCGAGGCCAGCTCGAGCACCGTGACATCCGACGGGGCCGCGACCCGTACCGGCGGGCCCCAGGCACCGGCGCCGCGGGTCACATACAGCGCGGTAGCCCCGTACAGCTCCAGCCCCGCCACGGTCGGGTTGGGCAGCCGCGCGATCAGATTGCCAGGCCACAGCTGTCCCCCGTGGGTGTGCCCGGACAATTGCAGGTCGACCCCGTATGCCACGGATTCGTGGATCACGACCGGCTGATGAGCCAGTAGTACGCAGGCTCGACCGGTGTCCCGGCCGTCCAGGGCCGCCGCGAAATCGGGTCCCCGGCCGACAGCGCTTCCCCGGGGATCGTCGACCCCGGCGAGATCGAAGTACGGCAGCGACACCCGCTGGTTGAGCAGCACCTTCATGCCCAGTTCACCGGCCCGGGCGAGCCATGCGTCGGCGTCGGCGAAGTATTCGTGGTTGCCCGGTACGTAATAGGCCCCCAGGGGGGCGGTGAGACCCGCCAGCGGTTCGGTTTCGGCCCGCAGATCGTCCACGGTCCCGTCGGCGAGATCGCCGACGACCGCGATGAGGTCCGGGCGGGTGCCGTTCACCGTGCGCACCACCCGTTCGCAGAACGCGCGGCCCAGCGCCGGGCCCAGATGCAGATCGCTGACCAGGGCTATCCGCAGGCCGTGGGCCTGTGCGGGCAGTTTCGCCAGCGGCACGGTCACCCGCCGCACCGCCGGTCCGTCCAGGACTCCGTAGGTGCCGGTTCCCAC
>NZ_BAGJ01000085.1 GCF_000308775.1 Nocardia testacea NBRC 100365 | reverse complement strand
CCCCGGGCACGGCGACGCCCCGGTCCCGCGGCCGGCCGAGCCCTCGCCCGGGCGGCCGGACTCGCCGGACGCTAACCCATGATCGCGTTCATGATCGTCCCCGCACTGGTCGCCACCGCGCCGCCGGCCATGGCGCCCGCGATCTGCTTGGGTGCCGTCAGCGTGCCCCCGTTCCACTTCTCCCAGGCGAACTTGCCGCCGCCGAAGACTATCGAGGTGACACCGGACAGCAGGACGAACCAGGTGAGGTACCTGGTCATCTGGACGATCTTGTCCGACAGCGGGGGCGCTTCCGGGCTGGGATTACCCAGCTGGGCGAGTACGGCGTAGTGGTCGTGCAGTGCCGGAAGGCCGTCGTGCAGTGCGGTGAGGATCATGCTCATCTGGTCTTGCCCCTCTCGGATGCCGGTACATGCGGTGGCGGCGAATGCCGATTCCGTAAAGCCGAACCCGACCGGTTATTGAAGCGCAAATCCGAGCCCGATGGGATGGAACTCACCGAAATTTTCTGGTCCGGCCGGTGGGAAGCGGCGTGTCGTACACACGACACGCACCTGCGTACCGCTTCCCGCTATCGATCGGCATCCATTTCAGCCGATCGAGCGGGCACTTCGCCGCCGGGTCACCGAACTGTCACAACACGGCCTCGACACGCCCGCCCTCCGGCGCGCTCCGGGCACTGCGGCAGGGCGGCCGGCGCCGACCGGCAACGTACACCCGATGCCGATCGGCCGGATCAGGACCGGGCGGCCGTGGGCACGCCGAGCAGTCCGATGAGCTCGCCGAAGGTCCGGACGGCGGCAACCCGGCGTTGAGGCAACTCCACCCCGTACTGCTTCTCGACCAGCACGATGATCGACAGCGCGGTCAGCGAATCCACGTCGAGATCGTTCAGCGTGGCCTCCGGGGCGATCTCGTCGAAGACCAGATCACAATGGGTATGCAGGAAATCCGCGACGAAATCCCGGATCGGCACGGTATCGGGCATCGCGATCGACCTTCTTCCACTGTCCACCACCGGCACGCCGGGCGAACGCGCTGTTCGCTCGGCCTCCGCAGCATGGACTTCTGATACGACATCGGGATGTGCGATGCCCGAATGGTTTTCGTCGCGCAGATGTCCGGACACCGAACACGGGCCGATCGCTACCAGATGAGCACCGGTTTGATCACCTCGCCGGCATGCTGTGCGGCGAGGGCCCTGTCGACCTCGGTGTACGGGAAGCGGGTCACCAGCCGGTCCACCGGAAGCAGGCCGCGGGTGTGCAGATCGAGCAGATGCGGGATGAAAGTGGCCGGTTCGGCGTCGCCTTCGAGACACCCGCGAACCGTTTTGCCGCTCAACACCAGATCGCGCACATCGATCTGCGGGACGCCCGCGCCCAGCCCCACCGCGACGACGGTGGCGCCGGTGCCCAGCGCCGCGAAGGCGTCGGCCAGCACCTTCGGTGATCCGGTGGTGTCCAGGGCGTGCGTCGCACCGCCCCCGGTGATTTCGCCGATCGCGGCGATCGTATCGCCCGCGGCCGGATCCAGGACTTCGTCGGCGCCCAGTTGCCCGGCCAGCCCCCGGCGCGGCGCCGCGGTCTCCACCACGATCGTCCGGACCCCGGGCAGCGTGCGGGCGGCCAGCAGCGCCGCCGAACCGACCGCGCCGGCGCCGTATATCGCCAGCCAGGCACCCGGTTCGGGCCGCAACGCGTTCAGCACCGCGCCCGCGCCGGTCTGGAAGCCGCAGCCGAACGACGCGGCGACGGCGGGATCGGCCGCCGGGTGGACGACGATCGTATTGTCCGCGGTGGCCAGTGCGTACCCGGCGAAACTGGATTGCCCGAAGAACCCGTCCCGTACCGGCCGGCCCGCGACCGTCACCCGCGGGGTGCGGTCGGACCGACGGCCGAAATGGTTGAGCGCGGTCGAATTCCGGCAGTAGGCCGGTCGCCCGGCCGCGCAGTTCAGGCAGGCGCCGCAGTGCCGGAAGGTGAGGACCACGTGGTCGCCCGGCGTCACCGAGGTCACCGCCGACCCGACCGATTCGACGATCCCCGCGCCTTCGTGGCCGAGCAGCACCGGCCGGTCCGGTTTGCCCAGCACCCTGTTGACCAGGTCGGTATGGCAGATACCGGAGGCGAGGATGCGCACCAGGATCTCGTCGTCGCGGGGTTCGTCGAGATCCACCGGCTCCACCGAGAACGGTGCCGCCGGATCGCGGGACAGGACCGCCGTCGTCCGCATCGTTACGCCCGTTCCAGCAGGAAGTAGAAGAACTGGCCGTCGGCGAGGACCAGTTCCGGACGGCCGTTCATGATGCCCATCAGCGTGGTGTCGTCGAGCCATTTGAAGTGGTCGAATACGGCGCGGCCGTCGTAGACCATGGTGGCGGTCACCTCACCGCGGAACTCGATGTTCCACAGCGTCGCCTCCCCTTGGCCCAGTTCGACATCGGAGAAGAGGCTGCCGTCCTCGGCGCGGCAGATGAGCGGTTTGGCATCACCGAGCGAATGGAAGGTCTTGCCGTACCAGCGGCTCCTGGGCAGCGCCCGGCACAGCGGATGTCCGGTCTGGAAGGCGTCGCCGCGCCACCGGCCGAGGATCTCCTCGGCGCGGGCGGGCCGCAACCGCGCCCACAGATCGTCGAGCTCCGCCACCGAGACGCCCTCGGTCAGCTCCCGCAGTTGCTGCCAGCGTGGTTTCTCCGCGCTCATATCTGTCCCATCGACTGGATTCGGCGAACCATCTGGTTCGGCAACGACCATAGTTTCGAACCATCTGGTTCGGCAAGATAGGATCGGCGGTATGCGCGCGGCAGGCCAGGCAACCCGGGACCGGATTCTCGCTGCCGCCAAAGCGGAATTCGCCGAATACGGCACGGCCGGCGCCCGGATCAATCGCATCGCCGCGGCCGCGCACGCCAGCAAGGACCGCCTCTACGCCTACTTTCCCGGCAAGTCCGAGCTCTACGCCGCGGTCACCGAACAATGGACCCGGCAGACCACGGCGGAGACCGCGCTACGCGCCGACGACCTCCCCGGCTACGTGGGGCGTCTCTTCGACCACTTCCTGGCCCACCCGGAGAATGCCCGGCTCCAGGCCTGGGCCGAGCTGGAACCGGCCGACGAGCGGATCGACCAGGTGCTACGCCGCAGCGTCGACCCCAAACTCGCCGAGATCCACCGCGGCCAGCGGGAGGGGCTGGTCACCACCGATATCGCGGCGCCCATGCTGCTGCGCATGCTCACCGAACTGGCCCGCAGCACCGCCGTGCACGCGGGCGCCGGGCCGGCCGCGCGGATCGGCGCCCAGCGGGCCGCCGTGGTGCTCGCGACCCGGCGCCTGGCAGGGCCGAGCGCGGCGGAGTCG
>NZ_BAGJ01000086.1 GCF_000308775.1 Nocardia testacea NBRC 100365 | reverse complement strand
AGGTATGCGTTTCGGCATCGTTCTGTTCACCAGTGACCGCGGGATCACCCCCGCCGCCGCGGCCCGGGCCGCCGAGGACCACGAATTCTCCTCGTTCTACGTCCCCGAACACACCCATATCCCGGTGAAGCGCGAGGCCGCGCATCCACAGACCGGCGACGCGTCCCTGCCGGACGACCGCTATATGCGCACCCTCGACCCGTGGGTCGCGCTCGCCACCGCCGCCGCGGTCACCGAACGGATCGAACTGGCCACCGCGGTCGCGCTGCCGGTCGAACACGACCCGATCACCCTCGCCAAGACCATCGCCTCGCTCGACCACCTCTCCGGCGGCCGCGTCACACTCGGCGCCGGTTTCGGCTGGAACACCGATGAGCTGGCCGACCACGGCATCCCCGGCAACAAACGGCGCACGGCCCTGCGGGAGTACCTGGAGGCCATGCGGGCGCTGTGGCGTGACGACGAGGCCGCCTACGACGGCGACTTCGTGAAGTTCGGGCCCAGCTGGGCCTGGCCCAAGCCCGTCGACCGCTCGGTCCCCGTCCTGATCGGCGCGGCCGGTACCGAACGCACCTGCGCCTGGATCGCGAAACACGCCGACGGCTGGATCACCACCCCGGGGGAGAACGATATCTCGGGCAGTCTGGCGACGCTGAAGAAGGCATGGGCCGACGCCGGTCGCGAGGGCGCGCCGCGGGTGGTCGCCCTGGATTTCAAGCCCGACGCCGAACGCCTGGCCTCCTGGGCCGCCGACGGTGTCACCGATGTGCTGTACGGATTGCCGGACAAGGGCGAACCGGAGGTGCGTGCCTATCTCGAACGGCTGGCTGGCAAACTGCGAAGCATGAATTCGATCACCGAGACGGGCGAGGACAGCTAGTGCGGATAGCCCTGTTGTCCTACCGCAGCAAGCCTCATTGCGGTGGGCAGGGGGTCTACGTGCGCCGCCTCAGCGCCGGACTGGCCGAACTCGGCCACGACGTGGAGGTCTTCTCCGGTCAGCCCTATCCCGCCGACCTGGATCCGCGCGTAACCCTGACCGAGGTGCCCAGCCTGGACCTCTATCGCGACGACGACCCGTTCCGCACGCCGCATCCCCGCGAGATCCGGGACCGGATCGATCTGCTGGAACTGGCCACCATGTGGACCGCGGGCTTCCCGGAACCGCGCACCTTCAGCATGCGCGCCGCCCGGCTGCTGCGTGGACGGGTCGACGATTTCGACGTCGTGCACGACAACCAGTGTCTGGGCAGCGGGCTGCTCGATATCGCGAAACGGCTGCCGCTGGTCGCCACGGTGCATCACCCCATCACCAAGGACCGCGAAGTGGACCTGGCGGCCGCCATCTGGCGGCGCAAGCCCCTGGTGCGCCGCTGGTACGGCTTCCTGGGGATGCAGGAGCGTATCGCCCGGCGGATCCCCGATCTGCTCACCGTCTCCTCGTCGTCGGCCACCGATATCGCCGACGATTTCGGTGTCGACCCCGGTCAGCTCAATGTCGTGCCGCTCGGTGTGGATACCGAACTGTTCGCGCCGCGCGGTCCGCGGGTGCCCGGCCGAATCGTCGCCGTCGCCAGCGCCGACAAACCGCTGAAGGGCATCACACATCTGCTGCAGGCGCTGACCCGGCTGCGGATCACCCACCGGGTCGAACTGCAGCTCGTGGCGAAATTGGAGCCCAACGGGCCCACCGAGAAGCAGATCGCCGAACTCGGCCTCTCCGATATCGTCACCGTCCGTCCCGGGCTCAGCGATACCGAACTCGCCGAAGTGCTGGCGTCGGCGGAGATCGCCTGCATCCCGTCCCTCTACGAGGGCTTCTCGCTGCCCGCGGTGGAGGCCATGGCATCGGGGACCCCGCTGGTGGTCAGCCGGACCGGTGCGCTTCCGGAGGTTGTCGGCGAGCCGGGAGTCTGCGCTGAACTCACCGAACCCGGCGATTCCGCCGAACTGGCCCGGGTGATCGGGCAGCTGCTGGATTCCCCGCAGACCCGGCAGCGGATGCAGACCGCCGCCCGGGACCGCGCCGTCTCGGTGTTCAGCTGGGAATCAGTGGCCGCACAGACCGTGCAGGTGTACGAGCGGGCCATCGCCCGGCACACCGGATCGGCAGAATTCATCACAGGAGGCGTCTCGTGCTGACCGTCGACTTCGACCGCGCCGGAATCGGCCCGGGCACCCGGGTCATCGATGTGGGCTGCGGAGCCGGCCGGCATTCGTTCGAGGCCTACCGCCGCGGCGCCGATGTGGTCGCCTTCGACCAGGACGCTCCCGAACTCGCCGGGGTCGCCACCATGTTCGAGGCCATGGCGCAGGCCGGGGAAGCACCCGCCGGGGCGAAGGCCGAGGCCGTGCACGGTGACGCGCTCGACCTGCCCTACGGCGCCGGGGAGTTCGATGTCGTCATCGCCTCGGAGATCCTGGAGCACGTCCCCGCCGACGACGCCGCCATCGCCGAACTCGTGCGGGTACTGCGCCCGGGCGGGCAGCTGGTGGTGACCGTGCCGCGGTGGCTGCCCGAGCGGGTGTGCTGGGCGCTGTCGGACGAATACCACGCCAACGAGGGCGGGCATATCCGCATCTACAAGGCCGACGAACTGCGGGACAAGATCACCGCGCGCGGCCTGCGGCACACCCACCGCACCCATGTGCACGCCCTGCACTCGCCGTACTGGTGGATCAAATGCGCGGTCGGCGTCCACAAGACCGAGCATCCGCTGGTACGCGCCTACCACCGGATGCTGGTGTGGGACATGATGAAACAGCCGGCGCTGACCCGGACCGCGGAACGCCTGCTCGACCCGCTGGTCGGCAAGAGCGTGGCGTTATACTTCAGCAAGCCGGCGGTGACCCGTGCCGGCGGGTGAACTCCCCTCGGTCCCTTCGGTTCTCACCCGCCGTCAGATCCTGCAGACCGCGCAGTCCATCGCCGCCGCGCAGGAACCGGACGGCGCGATCCCGTGGTTCCCGGGCGGGCACACCGACCCCTGGGATCACATCGAATCGGCGATGGCGCTCACCGTCGCGGGACTGCGCGACGAGGCCGTCGCCGCCTACACCTGGTCGGCGCGCACCCAGCGCCCCGACGGGTCGTGGCCCCGGCAGTTCCGCGCCGGCGAGATCGAGGACCCGGCCACCGATGTGAACTTCTGCGCCTATCTCGCCACCGGGATCTGGCACTACCTCGCGGTCACCGGCGATACCGGGTTCGCGGCCGATCTGTGGCCGGTGGTGGCCGCCGCGATCGATCTGGTCGTCGCGAGCCAGGGTGAGCACGGTGAGATCTATTGGCTGCGTGACGGCGACAAAGTCCTGCCCGAGGCGCTGGTGACCGGTTCGGCCAGTATGTACCACAGCATCGGCGCCGCCCTGGCGCTCGCGCGCCGGCTCGGCGACCCCCGCCCGGAGTGGAAGACCGCCCGCGACCGGCTCGGCGTCGCACTGCGCGACCACCCGGAGGCCTTCACTCGCAAGGACCGCTATTCCATGGACTGGTACTACCCGGTCCTGGGCGGGGCGCTGCGCGGACGCGCCGGATCCGACCGTATCGCCGAACGGTGGGACACCTTCGTGGTCGGCAATATCGGTATCCGCTGTGTCAGCGACCGGCCCTGGGTCACCGGCGCCGAAACCTGCGAACTCGTGCTGTCCCTGGACGCCCTGGGCGACCGCGACCGCGCCGTGGCCCTGCTGGCCAGCATCCAGCACCTGCGGGAGACCGACGGGTCCTACTGGACCGGGCTGGTGTACGCGGACGGGAAACGCTGGCCGGTGGAACGCACCACCTGGACCGGCGCCGCGGTGATCCTGGCCGCGGACGCCCTGTCCCGGACCAGCGCCGGCAACGGGATCTTCCGCGATCTCGCCGCCGACGCCGTCCCGGGGCGGGCGGTGCCCGTACGGGTCACCGGCTGACGGCCGGGACGGCGCCGCCGCTTAGAGTTCGGCGAGCTTCGGCACCACCGGGGCGAGTGTGTCCACCCACCCGGCCGGGGAGCCACCGGGCGGCATGACGATCGCGGTGTGCACGCCGAGTTCGGCGTAGCCCGCCATCTCGCGGACGAAATCGTCGTGCGCGGTGGGGTCCGGGCTGCCCGCCAGTACGGTTTTGCGGATCCGGTCGTAATCGGTGCCCAGATCATCGCAATGGCGGCGCAGCACATCGAGTTTGTGTGCCACTTCCTCGGTGCTCGAGGCGAACAGGTTGCAGGCGTCGCCGTAGCGGGCCACCAGCCGCAGCGTGCGCTTCTCCCCGCCGCCGCCGATCAGCACGGTGGGCCGGTGTAGCGGCTGCGGCGAACACAGGGTTTCCGCCAGTTGATAGTGCTTGCCCTCGAACGGCCCGTTGTTCTGCGGATCCCACATCTGCGCGCAGATCCGCAGCGTCTCCTCCAGCCGGTCGAACCGTTCCCCGACCGGTGGATACGGCACCCCGAGCCCGTGGTGCTCCCGGTCGAACCAGGCGGCCCCGATCCCGAGCGCGGCGCGGCCGCCGGAGAGCACATCGAGGGTGGTGACGATCTTGGCCAGCAGACCGGGGTGCCGGTAGGTCACGCCGGTGACCAGCAGGCCGAGTTCGATCGTGGAGGTGTGCGCGGCCATGTATCCCAGGCTGGTGTAGCCCTCCAGCATGTTCGCCTCGGCGGGCAGCCCGGTCGGTTCGATCTGGAAGAAATGGTCCATGAACGACAGCCAGGTCGCCCCGGCCGCCTCCGCTGCCGCGCCGACGAGTGCCAGTTCACCGGCGATGGCGCCGGTACCGCCGTCGATCTCGAAGATCGGAATGTGCAACCCGAGTTCCATCGGAGTCGTCTCCCCTTGCCGTGGTGGATTATCCGTCGCACATACGCTACGACCTGGAGAGCGCTCCAGGTCAAGCCGTGGCGGGCGGGTCGGAGGATGTATCCGGCCCGATACCGCGGCGTCCCGTTACGGTTTCCGCCGCGTCGCCCGGGCACTCTGCCGCTGCGGTTCCCGGGCGCGCGGTCGATCATTCGAATCGGCCTGATCCCAACCCCGGTGGCCCGCGCGCGGGTGGCGTAATGGCGAGATCGGCCCGGATCCGCGCTGGTCGCGTCCGTCGGTGCCCGGCGAATTGCGCCGAGCTGTCGAGCTGCCGCCCGCCGGTGGGCCGGAACCGTCCCGAAACGCCGCTATCGTCAGCGTTCATGCAGGTCAGCGATACGAACACCGAGCGGGCAGGCGGTACGGCCGGTGTCCGCCGGCTCCGGGCCGACCAGGCCCGGCGCATTGCCGATATCCTCCGCCACCAAATCCACGCCGGCACCTTGGGCGATACCCTGCCCAGCGAACAGCGGCTGGCCGCCGAGCACGACACCTCCCGCAACACCATCCGCGACGCCCTGGCGCTGCTACGCGACGAAGGCCTGATCGACCGCGCGCCGCGCGTGGGCACCCGGGTGACCGCCCGCAAATACGACCACGGGCTGGACGCGCTGCTGGGCCTGCAGGAGACCCTGGAGGGCCGCGGCACCGTCCGCAACGAGGTGCGCGCCGGCCAGCTCATCACGGCACCGCCGGCGGTGGCCCGGCGGCTCGGGGCGGCCCCCGGCGAGCAGGTCGTCTACCTGGAGCGGCTGCGGTATCTCGGTGAGCAACCGCTGAGCCTCGATCTGACCTACCTCGCTCCCGAGATCGGCGTGCGCGTCCTCGACCACGATCTCGCGCACACCGATGTGTTCGTCCTGCTCGAACAGCTCAGCGGCCGGTCCCTCGGCTCGGCCGACCTCACCGTGGAGGCGATACCCGCCGACCGGCACACCGCCGCCACCCTCGACGTCCCCGACGGAGCACCGCTGCTCATGCTCGAACGTCTCACCCGGCTCGACGACGGAACCCCCGTCGACCTGGAATACGTCCGGATGCGCGGTGACCGGATCACGCTGCGCGGCAGTCTCTCCCGCGGCATCCCCGAATGGAAGGTCCTCTAGATGGCATTGGCGAACCAGCGCACCGATATCCCCGTGACCATCGACGAATCCCTGTGTATCGAAGGCTGCACACTGTGCGTGGAGATCTGCCCGCTCGATTCCCTGGCCATCAACCCGGACAACGGGAAGGCTTTCATGCACGTCGACGAATGCTGGTACTGCGGGCCCTGCGCCGCCCGCTGTCCCACCGGCGCCGTCACTGTCAACATGCCGTATCTCCTGAGGTAGATCTCTCATGCCCACTCTGAAACGCCTGGCCGTCCTGGCCGCCACCGCGGCGCTGGCCCTCACCGGGTGCTCGCTGGAAGAAGCCGCCGCCGGCGATACCGTCACCGTCGTCGTCGGCTACCAGTCCAAGACCATCAACACCGTCACCGCCGGCACCCTGTTGCGCGCCCAGGGATACCTGGAGCAACGGTTGCGGCGGCTCACCGAAGACGGCGGACCCGCGTACAAGGTCGAATGGCAGGATTACGACACCGGCGCCCCGATCACCGCCCAGATGGTGGCCGAGAAGATCGATATCGGCTCCATGGGCGACTATCCGCTGTTGATCAACGGCTCCCGCACCCAGGCCGGCGAACGGTCCCGCACCGAGTTCCTCTCGGTCACCGGCTACAACCCCAGGGGCGCGCTGAACATGGTGGTCGTACCGCCGGACTCGCCGCTCACCGGTGTCGCCGATCTGGCCGGGAAGAAGGTGTCGGCCAGTGTCGGTTCCGCCGGGCACGGCACCCTGGTGCAGGCCCTGACCCGCGCCGGGGTCGATCCGGTCGCCGGCGTGGAGGTACTGAACCAGCAGCCGCAGGTGGGGGCCTCGGCGCTGGAATCGGGTCAGGTCGCCGCCCTGTCCCAGTTCGTGGCGTGGCCGGGCCTGCTGGTATTCCAGGACAAGGCGAAACTGCTCTACGACGGCGCCGAACTGAATGTGCCGACCTTCCACGGCGTGGTCGCCCGTGAGCACTACACCGCCGAACATCCCGAGGTGGTGGACGCCTTCCTGCAGGCCCAGCTCGACGCCACCGAATTCCTGTGGCAGCAGCCGCTGGAGGCGGCCCGGATCGTGGCCGAGGCCTCGGACCTGCCGCAGGAGGTCGTGTACCTCTACAACGGCCCGGGCGGCACCTCGTTCGATACCACCCTGAAACCGAGCCTGATCTCGGCCTTCAAAGACGATGTGCGGTATCTGAAGTCGATCGGCGATTTCGCCGACCTCGATATCGACGGTTTCGTCGACGACCAGCGCCTGCGCGCGGTATTCGCCGCCCGTGGCCAGAACTACGACACCGCGCTCGCCGACACCGCCAACCACACCGCCGGTTCCGGTACCGAACTATGGCTCGACGGCCAGGACACCACGCGCCCCGCCGTCAACCCGAACGAACTGTTGCGCGCAGTCGCCGCGGCCCGCGCCGCGGGCACACAGGTTCGTGCCGCCTATATCGCCGACACCGAACTCGGCACCCGCTGGTTCGCGGACAAGGCGGTCTGGCTGCGCGACGGAGACACCTTCTTGCCGTTCACCACCCAGGCGGCAGCGCAACGCTACCGGCAGTCCCATCCCGCGGCCGTCCCGGTGGCCTATGACCGGGCCGTCGCCGAGGTCCGGTCATGACCGCGGCCACCCTCGCACCCGCCCCGGCCGCCACGGCGCCCGCCTCGTCGCGGCGGCCCGGGCGCTCGGTGTGGCCGGGCCGGCTGCTGCGGGTCGGTTCCGTACTGGCCGCCATCCTCCTCTGGCAGGTGCTGACCACCGCCGATATCCGGCTGTGGCTGCGATTCGACACCCTGCCCTCGGTGACCGAGGTGCTCACCGCGTTCGGCCGGCAGCTCGGCACCGATGTCTACTACCTGGACCTGGCGCAGTCGCTCCTCCGCATCCTCACCGGATTCGGTATCGCCACCGTGCTCGGCGTGACCAGCGGTATCGCCCTGGGCCGGTCCCGCCTGTTCGCCGGAATCCTCGGCCCGCTCACCGAACTGGCCCGTCCCGTCCCGGCCATCGCGGTGGTCCCGATCGCCATCCTGCTGTTCCCCGACGACGAAGCCGGCATCGTGTTCATCACCGGCCTGGCCGCCTATTTCCCGATCATGGTCAGTACCCGCCACGCGGTCCGCGCGCTACCGACACTGTGGGAGGACTCGGTGCGCACGCTCGGCGGCAACCGGTGGGATGTGCTGCTGCGGGTGGTGCTTCCCGGTGCGCTACCCGGAATCTTCGGCGGGCTGTCGGTCGGTATCGGAGTCGCCTGGATCTGCCTGGTGTCCGCGGAGATGATCTCCGGCCGGCTCGGGGTCGGCTACCGCACCTGGCAGGCCTACACCATCGTCGACTATCCGGGTGTTTTCGTCGGGATCATCACGATCGGCGTCCTCGGGTTCGGCACCTCCGCGGCGATCGAACTACTCGGCCGGCGGGTCACCCGCTGGCTGCCGCGGGGAGAGGAGAACAACCGATGACCACCACCCTGACCACCGAAACCCCCGCGTCCGGCACCGGTGCGCCGGGAATGAGCCTGCGCCTCGACGAGATCTCGCTGTCCTACACCGGCGACCCGGTGATCGACCGGTTGTCGCTGGACGTGCGGCCCGGCGAGATCCTCGTACTCACCGGGCCGTCCGGCTGCGGGAAGTCCACGGTCCTGCGCGCTCTGGCCGGGCTGCTGCCCCCGGACTCCGGCCGTGTCCTCGCCGACGGCGAACCCGTCACCACCACCTCCCGCGATCGCGCGGTGGTGTTCCAGGACAATGCCCTGCTGCCGTGGCGCAGTGTGCGCGCCAATATCGAATTGGCGTTGCGGTTACGAGGTGAACCGAAGGCGGGGCGCCGCGCCGCGGCCGACCGCTGGATCGAGGAGGTCGGGCTCGGCGGGTTCGCCGATTTCCTCCCGAAGAGCCTGTCCGGGGGTATGCGGCAACGCGTGCAGCTCGCCCGCGGCCTGGCCGGCGCCCCGCGCGCGGTGATGATGGACGAACCGTTCGGCGCGCTGGACACCCAGACCCGCGCCACCATGCAGCGGCTGCTGATCGAGACCTGGCGCACCCATCCCACGACGATAGTGTTCGTCACCCACGATGTGGACGAGGCGCTGCTGCTCGGCGACCGGGTCGCCGTGCTGGGCCGCGCCGGGAAACCGTTGCGCGCCCTGATCGATGTTCCGAATCCGCGCGCGGCCGCCGGTCGGCAGCCGCAGCGCGACCGACTCGTGGAGGCCCTGTCGTGACCGCACCCACCCTGTTCGCGGCGCCCGATCTCGCCGACACCGTGCGCCTGGACTGCGATGTGCTGGTCATCGGCGGCGGCACCGCCGGAACCATGGCCGCGCTCACCGCCGCCGAACAGGGCGCGAACGTGCTGCTCCTGGAAAAAGCCCACGTGCGGCATTCCGGTGCGCTCGCCATGGGTATGGACGGCGTCAACAATGCCGTCATCCCGGGGAAGGCCGAACCCGAGGACTACGTCGCCGAGATCACCCGGGCCAACGACGGAATCGTCGACCAGCGCACCGTCTACCAGACCGCGACCCGCGGTTTCGCGATGGTCCAGCGGCTGGAGAAGTACGGCGTCAAATTCGAGAAGGACGAATACGGCGAGTACGCGGTCCGCCGAGTGCACCGTTCGGGCTCCTATGTGCTGCCGATGCCCGAGGGCAAGGATGTGAAGAAGGCCCTCTACCGGGTGTTGCGGCAACGGAAGATGCGGGAGAAGATCCGGATCGAGAACCGGCTGATGCCGGTACGGGTGCTCACCGACGACGGCCGGGCGGTCGGGGCGGCGGCACTCAACACGCGCACCGGTGAATTCGTCACGGTCGGGGCGAAAGCCGTGATCCTCGCGACGGGCCCGTGCGGGCGACTCGGACTTCCGGCGTCGGGTTACCTGTACGGCACCTACGAGAACCCCACCAACGCCGGCGACGGCTATTCGATGGCCTATCACGCGGGCGCCGAGCTCAGCGGTATCGAATGCTTCCAGATCAACCCGCTGATCAAGGATTACAACGGTCCCGCCTGCGCCTATGTCGCCAACCCGTTCGGCGGATATCAGGTCAATGCGCAGGGGGAGCGGTTCGTCGATTCCGACTACTGGTCGGGGCAGATGATCGCCGAGGTCAAACGAGAGATCGATTCCGCGCGTGGACCCATCTACCTGAAGGTGTCGCATCTGCCCGACGAGACCCTGACCGCGCTCGAGGACATCCTGCACACCACCGAACGTCCCACCCGCGGCACTTTCCACGCCAATCGCGGCCACGACTACCGCACCCACGATATCGAGATGCACATCTCCGAGATCGGTTTGTGCGGTGGGCATTCCGCCTCCGGGGTCTGGGTGGACGAGAACGCCCGCACCACGGTGCCCGGCCTGTACGCGGCCGGTGATCTGGCGTGCGTCCCGCACAACTACATGATCGGGGCGTTCGTCTTCGGTGAACTCGCCGGCGCGCATGCCGCCACCGGCCTCGCCGAGACCGCGGCGCCCGCCGAACTGCCCGCCGATCAGATCGCCGCCGCGCACGAACTGGTGTATCGGCCCCTGCGGCATCCCGACGGCCCACCGCAACCGCAGGTCGAATACAAACTGCGCCGGTTCGTCAACGACTATGTGGCGCCGCCGAAAACGGCCGCGAAACTATCGCTGGCGGTGGAAACCTTCGAACGGATGCGCGGCGATCTCGCCGAGATGGGTGCCCGCACCCCGCACGAACTCATGCGGGCCGCCGAGGTCTCCTTCATCCGTGATTGCGCGGAAATGGCCGCCCGCAGTTCGCTGACCCGCACCGAATCCCGGTGGGGTCTCTACCACGAACGCGCCGACCTCCCGGAACGCGACGACGACACCTGGCGCTATCACTTGAATCTGCGTAAGGCCGCCGACGGCAGCATGGAGTTCCTCAAACGGCCGGTCGCACCGTATCTGGTGCCCGTGCCCGGGCTGGACGATCTGCCGTCGCAGGGGGAGCCGGTGCCGGTCGAGCAACCCGAACTCGTCGGTCACCGCCGCGCCCCGAGCGTCGCGGCGCCTACGTCCCGGGCCGCGGTCCCGGAACAGGCCCCGGCCGCCTCACCCCGGCTGCTCGCGCTGCTGGCGCTGGACGAGCCCACCGCCGGGCAACTATCGGCCTACCTGTCCGATACCGACGAACGGGTCCGGGTCGCCGCGATCGCGGCACTCACCGAGAACACCCCGGATGGTTTCGCGGCGCTGCTGGTCGGCGCGCTCGACGACGGCGCGGCGCCGGTGCGGGCCGCCGCCGCGGCCGCACTGCGCGAACTTGTGGAGGTGCTGCCGTCCGCCGACGGTCTCACCGAACGGCTGACGTCGCCCGACCCGGTCGTGCGGGCGGCGGTTCTCGACCTGCTGCGCGCGGCACGCGCCGGTGCGGCCGCCGACTACCGGGCGGCCCTGGCCGACCCCGACCACCGGGTGCGGATCGCCGCGGTGCGCGCACTGGTCTCGCTCGACGAATACGACGCCCTGGCGGCCGCGGCCGCCGACACCAACCGTGAGGTGCGGATCGCGGCCGCCCAGGGCCTGGCCACCATCGGCACCGGCGGCGCGGACACCGTCCGTGGCCTGGTGACCGATCGTGACCCGCTGGTCCGGGCGGCGGCGCTGGCCGCGTTCGCCGAGATCGGCGCCACCGTATCCGATATCGCGTCGTGCGCCGCGGCGCTGCGGGACACCGCCTGGCAGGTGCGGGTGGGTGCGGCCAAAGGGCTGGCCGGTGCCGAACCCGGCGCGGCCGTCACCGAACTGGCCGGTGCGCTCACCGACCCTCATCTGGATGTGCGCAAGGCCGCGGTCCTCAGCCTGGCCTCATGGCCCGGCCACGAAGCGGCCCGGGAGCTACTCCGCCGGGCAGTCGACGACCCGGACGCCGATGTCCGTGCCTACGCCCGCCGTGCCGTGACGAACTGAACCCGGCCGGCCCGCGCCCCCTCTCGACTCAGCGCGGGCCGGCCGGGTTCAGCCGCGGCGTGCCGTGGCGAGTAGTTCGGCCACGGTCGCCAGCTTCACCCGGGGGCGTCCCGCCGCCGCACCCGCGGCGCGTTCGGCCCGGTCCACCGCCTGCCACGCGGTGCGGTCGACCACCTGGGGTTGCCGGTCGCGCACCAGATCCGACAGCGCCGCCCGGTCCCGCACCGGGGTGGGCAGCACACCGGCCCGGAAATCGTCGAGGATCGCGGCCACCGTTTCCTCGGCATCGGCCCGGTTGGAGCCGATCACCCCGCGCGGCCCCCGTTTGATCCAGCCCGCCGCGTACACACCGGGCACCGGCGCACCCGCCGCGTCGACCACCCGCCCGTCGATCGTGGGCAGCACACCCCGCTCGTCGTCGAACGGCAGATCACCGACCGGTTCACCCCGGTACCCGACCGCCCGTAGGACCAGTGACGTGTCGAGTTCACCGGTCTCCCCGGTCGGCCGTGCGGTGGGCGCATCGACCGGGCCGGTGAGCTCGTTGCGCACGTACCGTAGCGAGTTCACCCGGTCGGTGCCCACGATTTCGGTGAGGGAGACGCAGTATCGGAACACGATCCGTTTGTTGCCGGCCCGCGGCGGGCGGCCCGCGAACTCTTCGGCCGCCGCCAGTTTCAACCCGAGCTCGTACGGTGCCTCGGCGCCGGTCCGGTAGGCCTGCGCGGCCTCGTCGAACACCAGGTCGCCCGGGTCCACGACGATATCGACGCCGTCGAGCCGGGCGAGTGCCCGGAACTCCGGCGCGGTGTAGGCCGCCTGCAGCAGCCCGCGCCGGCCGAGGATCACGACCTCACGGATCGCGCTCTCGCGTAACGCGGCCAGCGCGTGGTCGGCGATATCGGTTCTGGCCAGTTCGTCGGGGTCCATGGTGAGTACCCGTGCGATATCCAGGGCCACGTTCCCGTTGCCGACGATCACGGCGCGTTCACCGGACAGATCGAATACCCGGTCGGCGTAGCCGGGGTTCCCGTTGTACCAGGCGACGAACTCGGTGGCCGAGATACTGCCCGCCAGTACCTCCCCGGGGATATCGAGGCGCCGGTCGGCGGGCGTACCGACCGCGTAGATCACCGCGTGCACGCTCTCCCGCAGTTCGGCGTGGCCGATATGGGTGCCGATCTCGGTGTTCAGATACATCTGCAGCGCATCGCGTTTGAACGCGGAGGCGAACATATCGGTGACACCGCGGGTCTGGGCGTGATCCGGTGCGACCCCGTAGCGGGCCAGGCCCCAGGGGGTGGGTAGCCGGTCGAACATCTCCACTTCGACCGTCCCCGCGACGAGCAATTGTTCGGCGGCGTAGCAGGCGGCCGGGCCGGTGCCCACGATGGCGACCCGCAAGGTCCCGAGATCCTTCGCCAGGCGCCGCACCGGCGGCGGGGCGGCCATATCCGGTTCCAGCGGGTGCCGGGCGAAGAAGCCCGCGTTGACGTCCCGGAATCCGGCGAGGTGGGCGGGCAGGTCCTCTTCGGCGTAGATGGCGTCCACCGGGCAGGCCTCGTAGCAGGCCCCGCAGTCGATGCAGGTGTCCGGGTCGATGTAGAGCATCTCCGCGGACGCGAACTGCGGGTCGCCGGGGCGGGGCCGGATACAGTCCACCGGACATTCGGCCACGCAACTGGCGTCATTGCAGCAGCGCTGGGTGATGACGTAGGCCATCGGAGCTCACGCCTTCTGCCGGCGGCGATACCGGACCCGGCACGGCTGCTGCAACTGCACCACCATCTTCGAATGATCGTTGCGGTAGGACTCCGACGGTTGCACCATCTCGAATTCCCAGTCCCGCAGCAGTACCGAGAAGATCGCCTTGAGCTGCATCAGGGCGAACGCGGCGCCGACGCAGCGGTGGCGTCCGGCGCCGAACGGGATCCATGTCCAGCGGTTGACCAGGTCTTCCTGGTTGGGGTCGATATAGCGGCCGGGATCGAAACTGTCCGGGTTCGGGAAATCCTCGGGCAGCCGGTTGGAGATCGCCGGGGTCGCCGCCACGTGATCGCCGGGCTCGATCCGGTTCCCACACACTTCGAACTCACCCTGGGCGACCCGCATCAAGATGATGAGCGGCGGATGCAGCCGCAGCGTCTCCTTGAGCACCGCCTCCAGCTGCGGAATCTGGCGCAGGGCGTGGAAGCTCACTTCCTGGCCGTCGGCGTAGAGCTCGTCGAGTTCCTTCACGACGCCGGACAACACCTCCGGATGCCGCAGCAGTTCGATCACCGACCAGGCGGCGGTACCGGAGGTGGTGTGGTGGCCGGCGAACATCATCGAGATGAAGATGCCGGTGACCTCGCTGGCGCTGAAATGCGGGGTGCCGTCCTCTTTTTTCACCGAGACCAGCACATCGAGCAGGTCGCGGTCCTCCTTGTCCGCGGGCGGGTTCGCGATCCGCCCGTTCATGATCTCCTGGACGAGTTCGACCAGGGCGGCCCGGGATTCGTCGCGGATGCGGAAGCTCTCGATCGGCATGTACGGGTCCACGTACGCCAGCGCGTCGGTACCGCGTTCCAGATTGTGGTAGAGGTGCGCGAACCGGCTGTCGAGTTCCTCGCGGAATTTCGTCCCGATCAGGCAGGCCGAGGAGGTGTAGATGGTGAGCTCGGCGAAGAAATCGAGCAGATCGATCTCGCCTTCCTCCCCCCAGCCCGCCAGCATCCGGTCGACCTCTTTTTCGATGGTCGCCGCGTGCCCGCGCATCTGGTCACCGCGCAGTGCGGAGTTGTGCAGCATCTCCTTGCGCCGTTCCGGGCTGGCGTCGAACACCACGCCTTCACCGAAGATCGGCTTCATGAAGGGGTAGGCCGCGGCCTGGTCGAGGTCCTCGTCGGCGGCGCGGAAGAAGAATTCGTTCGCTTCGGCGCCGGTGAGCAGGACGACATGGCGTCCGGCGAGCTCGAACTGGCCGACGTCACCGCATTCCTCCCGCACCCGGCGCATCAGCGCGATCGGGTCGGTGCGGAATTCCTCCAGGTGACCGTGTTCGTGTTCGCCTCCGGACACCCGCGGCGGTTTCACCGAAGTCATGTGGAAATCCTTCCCCAGATTACTGTCCAGGATCTATGGTAGACACCTGTCTGGACAGTACTACGGGGTATTGCGTACAGGCAAGGCACGCAGCCTGCCTCCGCCCCGGCGCGCTGTCAGATTGCCATGCTGTTCAGACACCTGTACGGAATGGTGTTCGGTCGAGAGAAGTGAGCGAGAACAGGTCCATGAGCGGAAACCAGACCCTGTGGGGACGCGGCGCCGTGGTCGTCGGCGCCACCAGCGGCATCGGCCACGCCGTCGCGCACGCGCTGGCCGGGCACGGCGCCGGCGTGGTGGTCAACGGACGCAACGCGCCCGCGGTCGAACGCACCGTCAATTCCCTGACCCTCGCCGGTCACCGCGCGGTCGGCGTCGCCGGCAGCGCCGCCGACGAATCCACCGCCACCGAACTCGTCGACACCTGTATTCGCACCTTCGGCGCCGTCGACGTACTCGTCAACTGCGCCGGAATCGCCGAACCCGCCGGCTCCTCCATCCTCGACGTCAGCACCCGCGACTGGCGTGCCCTGCTCGACTCCCACCTCACCACCACGTTCAACACCTGCCGTGCCGCCGCACCGAAAATGGTCGCCCAGGGCCGCGGCAGCATCATCAACACCAGTTCCTTCGCCTACCTCGGCGACTACGGCGGCACCGGATACGCCGCCGGGAAGGGCGCGGTCAACTCCCTCACCCTCGCCATCGCCGCCGAACTGGCCGAGCACAAGGTCCGCGCCAATGTCGTCTGCCCCGGCGCCAAGACCCGGCTCTCCAGCGGGTTCGCCTACGAAGCCAAGATCATGGAGCTCTACCGGCGCGGCATGCTCGACGAGATCAGCAAGGACGCCGCCCTCGACGCCCCACCCGCCGACTACGTCGCCCAGCTCTACCTGTACCTGGCCGGTACGGCCGCCGAGCGGGTCACCGGCCAGATCTTCGTGGCCGCGGGCGGATTCGTCGGCCGCTACGACCGCCCCACCCCCACCATCCTCGGCTTCCGCGACCACAACGACACCCCGCCCTGGACCCAGGACGAACTGCACCGCATGATCGCCGGCCACGACGCCGAGGCCGGGCAGTGACCGAATTCCCCGAACTGGGCTGCTACGGCCTCGCCGGCCACGCCACCGATCCGCATATCCTGCTCGACGAAGCCCGCGCCGCCGAACGCCTCGGTCTCGGCGCCATATTCCTGTCCGAACGGTTCAACACCAAAGAAGCCTTCGCTCTCGCCGCCGCCGCGGGCGCGGTCACCACCGATCTCGGTATCTGCACCGCCGCCACCAACCACAACACCCGCCACCCTCTGATCACCGCCGCGGGCGCGGTCACCCTGCACCGGCTCACCCGCGGCCGCTACAGCCTCGGTCTCGGCCGCGGATTCGGTGCCCTCTTCGACGTGATCGGCCTGCCCCGGATCACCTCCGCCCAACTCCGCGACGCCACCGAGCTCTACCGCCGCCTGTGGCGCGGAGACACCGTCGTCGGCCACGACGGGCCCGCCGGAAAATACCCCATCCTGCACCTCGACCCCACCTACGACGAAGCCATCCCGGTCACCCTCACCGCGATCGGCGCCAACACCCTGCGCCTGGCCGGGAAGATCGCCGACGCCGTCGTGCTGCACACCTTCTTCACCGACGACACCACCGCACGCGCCATACGGACAGTCCGTGCCGCCGCCGCGGATGCCGGCCGGGACCCGGCGTCCATCCGTATCTGGGCGGTGCTGGCCGTGGTCGACGACACCCAGGGCGAATCGGCCCGGCTGCGCAAACTCGGCGGACGCCTCGGCACCTACCTGCAGGGTTACGGCGACATCCTGGTCCAGGTCAACGACTGGGACCCGCAGGTCCTCGCCGACTTCCGCGCGCACCCCCTGGTCACCGGCGCCGGAGGCGCCCTCGACGCCGTAGCCGACGCCACCACCCTCGCGGCCGTGGAAGAACTGCTCCCGGCGGAATGGACGGCCGCCTCCGCCACCGGCAGCCCCGAACACTGCGCGACCCGGATCGCCGACCAGTTCGCCGCCGGCGCCGACGGCGTGATCCTGCACGGCAACACCCCCACCGAACTCGCACCGGTTCTCGACGCGTGGCGGCGCCACCGCGACCCCGGCCGGTTCGCCCACCTGCCGGCCAACCCGGGCAGGAGCCACCGATGACCGCCCCCACCGATATCGCCCACCTCACCCCCGAATGGCTCACCGCCGCCCTCGGTCGTCCCGTCACCGCCGTGACCGCCGAAGCCGTCGGCACCGGACAGATCGGCACCGTGCACCGGCTACGGCTCACCGGCGACGGGATCCCGCAACGCCTCTTGGCGAAACTGCCCGCCGCCGCCCCCGGCGTCCGCGCCATGCTGGCCGGCGCCTACCGCCAGGAAGTCCGCTTCTACACCGAAATCGCCGCCACGGTCGCGGTCCGCACCCCGCGCTGTCACCACGCCGAGATACACGGCGACGGCGCCGAGTTCGTCCTCCTGCTGGAAGACCTGGCCCCTGCCCGCCAAGGCGATCAGATCGGCGGCTGCCCCGTCGCCCACGCCTACCCGGCCCTCACCGAGCTAGCGGGCCTGCACGCCCCCCGCTGGTGTGACGCCACCCTGCTCGATATCGAGGGGTTCAGCCGAAACGGCCCGGAGGAAGCCGATACGCTGCGCGAACTCTACGGCCCCACCACCGATATCTTCCTGGACCGCCTCGGGGACCGTCTCACCGCCGAAGACCACGACACCGTCCGTGCCTGTGGTGAGGTCATCGCCGACTGGCTGGTCGCCCGCCCCGAACGCTTCGGACTGGTGCACGGCGACTACCGACTGGACAATCTGCTGTTCGACGACGCCGACCCGCCGCAGGTGACCGCCGTCGACTGGCAGACCGTCAACCTGGGACTTCCGGCCCGCGACCTGGCCTACTTCATCACGACCGGCCTGGACCCCGGTATCCGGCGCGACGCCGAACAGGACCTGGTCGCCGCCTACCACCGGCGCCTCTGCGAACTGGGAGTCGGCGGATACACCGCCGCGGACTGCTGGCAGGACTATCGGTTCGCCGCGCTCCAGGGCCCGCTGGTGGCGGTGTTCGGTGCCGCCTACGGATCACCGTCCGCGCGCGGCGACGCCATGTTCACCACCATGATCCGCCGCAGCTGCGCCGCGATCCGCGACCTGGATTCGCTCACGCAGCAACCCGCGCCGCTGCCGCCGACCGCCGGGTAGCCGCCGCGCGGTGTTCCTGCTCCGGGTAGGGGAGTGGAGCACCGCGCTCCGCGGCCCGTAGACGCATGAGGAATAACCCGGCCGCCGCCTCCGTTCAGGTAGATGCAAACGCATAGAACCTACGGTGGGAGTGACACACGATGCAGTTCGGAATCTTCTCGGTCAGCGATATCACCCGCGACCCGGTGACCGGCGTGACGCCCAGCGAGGCCGAACGGATCGACGCGATCGTGCAGATCGCCCGCAAAACCGAAGAAGTCGGCCTCGACGTCTTCGCCATCGGCGAGCACCACAACCCGCCGTTTTTCTCCTCCTCACCCACCACCCTGCTCGGCCATATCGCCGCCATCACCGAGCGGATCATCCTCACCACGGCGACCACCCTGATCACCACCAACGACCCGGTGAAGATCGCCGAGGACTACGCCATGCTGCAACACCTGTCCAAGGGCCGCATGGACCTGATGCTCGGCCGCGGCAACACCGGCCCCGTCTATCCGTGGTTCGGTAAGGACATCCGCGCGGGCCTGCCGCTGGCCTTGGAGAACTACAACCTCCTGCACCGGCTGTGGCGCGAGGACGTCGTCGACTGGGAAGGCAGCTACCGCACCCCGCTGCAGGGCTTCACCGCCACCCCGCGGCCGCTCGACGGTGTGCCGCCGTTCGTCTGGCACGGCTCCATCCGCACCCCGGAGATCGCCGAACAGGCCGCCTACTACGGCAACGGTTTCTTCGCCAACCACATCTTCTGGCCCACCGCGCACTCGCTGCAGCTCATCGAGTTCTACCGGCAGCGTTTCGAACACTACGGTCACGGCACCAAGAAGCAGGCCATCGTCGGACTCGGCGGACAGGCTTATATCGCCAAGAAATCCCAGGACGCCTGGAACGAGTTCCGGCCCTACTTCAACGAGGCGCCCGTCTACGGTCACGGCCCCTCCCTGGAGGACTTCGCCGAAATGACCCCGCTGTCGGTCGGCAGCCCGCAGGAGATCATCGACAAAACCCTCACCTTCCACGACACCTTCGGCGACTACCAGCGCCAGCTGTGGCTGATGGACCACGCCGGACTGCCACTGAAAACCGTACTGAACCAGCTCGACCTGCTCGGCGAGGAAGTCGTGCCGGTCCTGCGCAAGGAACTGGACGCCCGCCGCGACCCCGAATCGGCCCCGGCGCCCACCCATCGGGCCCGCGTCGCCGCCGAATACGGCGACCGGCCCGCCCGGCAGGCCCGCCCCAACGCCAACCAGGGCGACAACCTGGCCGGTGCCAGCCCCTACCAGGACACCGCGAAAACCCTGGCCGACAAGTGACCAGAACCAGCGGACGGCTCGCCAACGACGCCTGGGAAGCGGTACTCACCGCCCACGCGGTGCTGATGAAACAGTTCGCGGCCCAGGACGTATGGCAGGGACTCACCATGCGCGAGTACGACGTCCTCTACACGCTGTCCAAATGCCCCGAACCCATCCGCCCCGCCGAACTCAACCGGCACGTCCTGCTCACCCAACCGGCGCTGTCGCGGATGGTGGACCGGCTCGTCGACCGCGGTCTCGTGCAACGCACCCCCGACCCGCACGACGGCCGCGGGGTCCGGCTCTCGCTCACCGACGAGGGCCGGGCCCGGCAACGCAGCATCGGCGGCCGCCACGCCGTCGGCGTCGCCCGCGCCCTCACCGGCGCCCTCACCGACGACGAACTACGCACCCTCGAACAGCTCTGCGGCAAACTCGCCGACACCACACAAAGGAACGAGATATGAACACCACCAACGGCCAGGGCACGACCCCCTACCGGCTGGTCGTGGTCAGCGGTGGCACCAGCAACCCGTCCTCGACCCGCATGCTCGCCGACCGGGTCGCCGCCCGCGTCGGCACCCTCGCCCGCCACCGCGGCGCCACCGCCACCGTGCACATCATCGACCTGCGCGAACTCGCCACCGAGATCACCACCGCGCTGGTCTCCCAGCTCATGGGCCCCAAGATGACCGCCGCCGTCGAAGCCCTCGCCGCCGCCGACGGCCTGATCGTCGCCGCCCCCGTCTACAAGGCCGCCCCCAGCGGCCTGCTCACCTCCTTCTTCCACGTCCTCGACAACGACCTGCTCATCGCCAAACCGGTGATCCTGGCCGCCACCGCCGGTACCTCCCGGCACGCCCTGGTCGTCGACGAACAGATGCGGGCCCTGTTCGCGTTCCTGCGCACCATGACCGTGCCCACCTCCCTGTTCGCCGCCTCCGAGGACTGGAGCGACACCGACCTCGACAAACGCATCGACCGCGCCGCCCTCGAACTGGTGCTGCTGATGGAGAGCGGTTTCGCGCACAAGGTCAAAGAGGAATCGTGGACCAGCTACCAGCACAGCTTCGGCAGCGCCGGCGGTAGCGAAACCACCGTCGACCTCGACACCGACCTCATGCGGCTGGCGGCCGGTGGGGGAGCGCCGGTGAAACCACGGGTCTGACCACAGCTCCCCGCGCCGCGGACGCCGCCCAGTCCGCGGCACCGGGAGCGGCAGGCCCACCGGCCCACGTCACCGCCGAGAACCCGCGCATTCGCGTGTTAGTTTGCTGCGGTGACCGCACCCGCCGAAACCATCGACCAGGTCACACGCTATCTCGACCTCGCCGGCGTCTTCGCCTGCGCGATGCTCGGCGGCGCCGTCTCCCGCACCGAAAAACTCGACCTCTTCGGGTTCCTCGTCGTCGGAATCGTATCCGGGCTCGGCGGCGGCATCATCCGCGACACCCTCCTCCAGCAAGGCCCCCCGGTAGCGCTCACCGACTACGCCTACCTGCCCACCGCCGTGGCCGGCACCCTCATCTCCTTCCTCATCCACCTCAGCGAACACGCCTGGGACCGCCTCTTCACCGCTCTCGACGCCGCGGTCATCGGATTCTGGGCCGTCACCGGCGCCCAGAAAACCCTCGCCGCCGGCCTCGGCTGGCTCCCCGCCGTACTGCTCGGCATCACCACCGCCGTCGGCGGCGGCGCCACCCGCGACGTCCTCCTGCGACGAGTCCCAACCGTCTTCGGCGGCAACGGCCTCTACGCCACCGTCGCCGCCGTGGTCGCCGGCACCATGGTCGTCTGCACCTACCTCGGCGCACCCGCGATCGGCATCGTCGCCGGCATCGTCTTCTCCCTCGCACTCCGCCTCGCCGCCGTCCGGTACGGCTGGGGCCTGCCCAACGGCCTCGACTGGCAGCCGCACACCCGCCTGGCCGCCGCCGTCCGCGGCGTCCGCACCACCCGCCGCGGCCGCACCCGCGGCACCGAAGACAGCAGCTGACACCCGACCCCGAGCAGAGAGGCACTACCGATGAATCGTGACGCCGCCACTGTTCTGACCGGACTCGACGCCGCCCGCGAGGAGATCGAGAACCACTACCGCGACCTGCACGCCCACCCCGAACTCGGCATGAGCGAACACCGCACCGCCGCACTCGCCGCCACCGCGCTGCGCGACTACGGGTACCAGGTCACCACCGGCATCGCCGGAACCGGAGTCACCGGCGTCCTCCGCAACGGCCCCGGACCCACCGTGCTGCTGCGCGCCGATATGGACGCCCTTCCGGTACGCGAAGCCACCGGCCTGCCCTACGCCTCCACCGCCACCGTCGACCGCGACGGCGTCGCCCAACCGGTCATGCACGCGTGCGGGCACGACGTCCACGTCGCCTGCCTCCTCGGCTCCGCCCGCCTGATGGCCGCCGCCCGGCACGCCTGGCACGGCACGATCATCGCGCTGTTCCAGCCCTCCGAAGAGAACGGCGACGGCGCCCGCGCCATGGTCGCCGACGGACTCACCCACACCATCCCCGCCCCCGACGTCGTCCTCGGCCAACATGTCCTGCCCTATCCCGCGGGCACCGTCGGTACCTGCCCCGGCCCGTTCCTGTCCGCCGCCGACAGCCTGCGCGTCACGCTGCACGGTCGCGGCGCCCACGGCTCCCAACCCCAGGCCTCCGTCGACCCCGTCGTCATGGCGGCCATGTGCGTGCTGCGACTTCAGACAGTGGTCTCCCGGGAGATCGCGCCCACCACCCCGGCGGTCGTGACCGTCGGCAGCATCCACGCCGGCACCGGACCCAACCTCATCCCCGACGACGCCGTACTCGAAATCAATGTCCGCACCTACGAACCGCAGGTCCGCGAGCACGTCCTGCACGCCATCGAACGGATCGTGCGCGCCGAGACCGCCGCTGCAGGCGCCCCCCCGCGAACCCGAATTCGAGCAGATCACCGCCTTCCCGCCGACCGTCAACGACCCCGAAACCACCCGCCGGGTCGCCGCGGCATTCGCCACCGCCTTCGGATCCGACGCCCACACCCTCGAACCGCAGACCGCCAGCGAGGACATCAGCGAGATACCCGCCGCCTTCGGCGTCCCGTTCACCTACTGGGGGCTCGGCGGCACCGACCCGGACGTCTTCGCCGCGGCCGCCGAAAAAGGCACCCTCTTCAAAGACATCCCGGTCAACCACAGCTCCCGCTTCGCCCCCGTCCTGCAACCCACCCTCGACACCGGCATCACCGCCCTCGTCGTCGCCGCGCTCGCCTGGCTCGGCACCGCCGACGATGCCGGCAACCCACCCCCGGGAACTGGGCAACTCCGGCACGATATGGGACGATCGGCCACGTGACCAGCAGACCCACCGCGGACCAACACCTCCGCGACCTCGCGCTGTTACGCCGCGTCCGCGACCGGATGGACCGCGAATACGCACAACCACTCGACGTCGAAGCGCTCGCCCGTGGCGTCAACATGTCCGCCGGACACCTCAGCCGCCAGTTCCGGCTCGCCTACGGCGAATCGCCGTACGGATACCTGATGACCCGCCGCATCGAACGCGCGATGGCCCTGCTGCGCCGCGGCGACCTCACCGTCACCGAAGTCTGCTTCGCCGTCGGCTGCTCCTCACTGGGCACCTTCAGCACCCGCTTCACCGAACTCGTCGGCATGCCGCCCAGCGCCTACCGGCGGCAACAAGCCGACGCCACCGCCGGCATCCCGTCCTGCACCGCCAAACAGGTGACCAGACCGATCAGGAATCGAGAAGCCCCGGTAACCACCCCGCAGTTAGCGTGATCGGCATGGACATCACCATTCACGCCAGCTACCTGCCCCAGGACGATCCCGAAGCCGCCATCGGGTTCTACCGCGACACCCTCGGCTTCGAAATCCGCAACGATGTCGGCTACAACGGCCTGCGCTGGATCACCGTCGGCCCCGTCGGCCAACCCGGAACCTCCATCGTCCTGCACCCACCGGCCGCCGACCCCGGCATCACCGACGAGGAACGCAAAACCATCACCGAAATGATGGCCAAGGGCACCTACGCCGGCATCAACCTCGCCACCGAAGACCTCGACGGCACCTTCGAACGCCTCCAGGCCGGTGACGTCGAAGTGGTCCAGGAACCGACCGAACAGCCCTACGGCATCCGCGACTGCGCCGTCCGCGACCCCGCGGGCAATATGATCCGCATCCAGCAACTGCGCTGACCAGCGGCCCACCCACCGATCCGGCCCGCACACCGGCCCGCCCCATCGGACGGGCCGGCCGGTAACGCTCGACCGCCGGGAACCGAACAGGCCGATGTCGAGGACCGCGACCACCTCAGAGGGAGACAGATGAGCACCGCCACGAAGACCGGAACGCGGACGTCCGCGCCACACGCCGCCGACAGCCACGACCTCATCCGGGTACAGGGCGCGCGCGTCAACAACCTCAAAGACGTCAGCGTGGAAATCCCCAAACGCCGGCTCACCGTGTTCACCGGCGTCTCCGGCTCCGGCAAGAGCTCCCTGGTCTTCGCCACCATCGCCGCCGAATCCCAGCGGATGATCAACGAAACCTACAGCGCCTTCGTCCAAGGTTTCATGCCCACCCTGTCCCGGCCCGACGTAGACCTCCTCGAAGGCCTCACCACCGCCATCATCGTCGACCAGGAACGCATGGGCTCCAACCCCCGCTCCACCGTCGGCACAGCCACCGACGCCAACGCCATGCTGCGCATCCTGTTCAGCCGGCTCGGCGACCCGCATATCGGCTCACCCAACGCCTACTCCTTCAATATGCCCTCGGTGACCGCCAGCGGCGCCATCACCGTCCAGCGCGGCGCCAAAACCGTCGCCGAAAAAGCCACCTTCAGCCGCCTCGGCGGCATGTGTCCCCGCTGCGAAGGAATGGGCTCGGTCACCGACTTCGACCTCACCGCCCTCTACGACGACAGCCTCTCCCTCAACGAAGGCGCCCTCACCATCCCCGGCTACAGCATGGACGGCTGGTACGGCCGCATCTTCCGCGGCTGCGGCT
This sequence comes from Nocardia testacea NBRC 100365, assembly GCF_000308775.1. Lineage (GTDB taxonomy): Bacteria > Actinomycetota > Actinomycetes > Mycobacteriales > Mycobacteriaceae > Nocardia > Nocardia testacea. The sequence continues at coordinate 86,814 of NZ_BAGJ01000086.1, read as the reverse complement.
ACTTCGACCCCGACAAGCCCATCAAGAAGTTCACCAAGAAACAACTGCACGACCTGCTCTACAAAGAGCCCACCAGGATCAAGGTCGAAGGCATCAACGTCACCTACGAAGGCCTCATCCCGCGCATCCAGAAATCCTTCCTGTCCAAAGACGTCGACGCCATGCAACCCCATATCCGGGCCTTCGTCGAACGCGCCGTCACCTTCACCACCTGCCCCGAATGCGGCGGCACCCGGCTCACCAAGGAAGCACTCGCCTCCAAGATCAACGGCAAGAACATCGCCGACCTGTGCGCCATGCAGATCAGCGACCTCGCCGAATGGGTACGCGAACTCGACGAACCCTCGGTCGCTCCACTCCTCAAAGGCCTGCAGCACCTGCTCGACTCGTTCACCGATATCGGGCTCGGCTACCTCTCCCTGGAACGCCCCTCCGGCACCCTGTCCGGGGGAGAGGCCCAACGCACCAAGATGATCCGCCACCTCGGCTCCTCACTCACCGACGTCACCTACGTCTTCGACGAACCCACCATCGGCCTGCACCCGCACGACATCCAGCGGATGAACGACCTGCTGCGCCAACTCCGCGACAAAGGCAACACCGTCCTGGTCGTCGAGCACAAACCCGAAGCCATCGAAATCGCCGACCACATCGTTGATATCGGCCCCCGCGCCGGCAGCGACGGCGGCGAGATCGTCTTCGAAGGCACCGTCGACGGCCTCCGCGCCAGCGGTACCCTCACCGGCCGCCACCTCGACGACCGCGCCGCCCTCAAGAAATCCGTGCGCACACCGTCGGGCGCCCTCGAAATCCGCGGCGCCGACTCCCACAACCTGCGCAATGTCGACGTCGACATCCCGCTCGGCGCCCTCGTCGTCGTCACCGGCGTCGCCGGCTCCGGCAAGAGCTCACTCATCACCGGCTCGGTCTCCGGACGCGACGGCGTCGTCACCATCGACCAGGGCGCCATCCGCGGCTCCCGCCGCAGCAACCCCGCCACCTACACCGGCCTCCTCGACCCCATCCGCAAAGCGTTCGCCAAAGCCAACAGCGTCAAACCCGCCCTCTTCAGCTCCAACTCCGAAGGCGCCTGCCCCACCTGCAACGGCGCCGGCGTAATCTACACCGACCTCGGCGTCATGGCCACCGTCGAATCCACCTGCGAGGAATGCGAAGGCAAACGCTTCCAGGCCGCGGTGCTCGAATACACCCTCGGCGGCCGCAATATCGCCGAAGTGCTCGATATGTCGGTGGCCGAAGCCGAACAGTTCTTCGGCTCCGGCGACGCCCGCATCCCCGCCGCCCACAAGATCCTCGACCGGCTCGCCGACGTCGGCCTCGGCTACCTGCGCCTCGGCCAGCAACTCACCACCCTCTCCGGCGGTGAACGGCAGCGCATCAAACTCGCCACCCAGATGGCCGAAAAAGGCGGAATCTACATCCTCGACGAACCCACCACGGGCCTGCACCTCGCCGATGTCGAACAACTGCTCGGACTTCTCGACCGGCTCGTCGACTCCGGAAAATCGGTCATCGTCATCGAACACCACCAGGCAGTGATGGCCCACGCCGACTGGATCATCGACCTCGGCCCCGGCGCCGGACACGACGGCGGCCGCATCGTCTTCGAAGGCACCCCCGCCGAACTGGTCGCCGCCCGCTCCACCCTCACCGGTGAACACCTCGCCGCCTACGTCGGCGCCTGACCCGGAATCAGCGCACGAACGTACCGCAGCCGTCGGAGTCGTAGAACTCCAGCCACAACCGGTCCCCGTCGAACCGGGCCTGCGAAATGCTGCCCGGATTCGCGCTCTCACCCACCGGGGTGAAGACGAACGTGTCTCCGTCGCGATGCCGCAACGGCATCGCGACGTGGCGCGGCCCCATCGTCAACAGCAGCCCGTCACCGTCCACCGCCACCGCCGCCGGACCGAAATAGTCGTTCCCGTACTCACCCGCGTAGTCCTCCAGCGGCCGAGCCGGCGCCGCAGCCGGCGGCGGCGGAACCCCCACCAGCTCACCGACCGGCGCGTTCAACTGCTCGAACGCCTTCGAATACAGCTCCCACCAGTTCTGGCGCACCTCACCGAACTGCACCAGATCGGCGAACTCCGCGTTCAATGTCTCCGGCACCCCGATCGGCGCGGCATTGGTCAGCGTCACGATGCCCACGTTCGCCGACGGAATCATCGTCATCGCGGTCGCCGCCCCCTGATCGAACGCCCCCGAATGACTCAACACCACCCGGCCCGCCGCCGAATCACCGACATTGAAACCGAACCCGTACTGACCCGCCCGCGCATCCGGCGCGGCCGGCGGCGACGACACCGACTGCGGTGTCAGCGCCGGTAGCAGCGCCTCGGGCGCCACAACCTGCTCACCGCCGTGCTTCCCGTTCGCCAGCACCATCATCATCCACTGCGCCATATCCGTCACCGATGAACTGACGCCTCCGGCGGGGGACTGGGCATCCGGCTGCCGTCCCGGCTGCGCCGGCCGGTACTCACCGTCCACTAATACATGACCGGACGCGCGGTCGGGCGCCCCGACGAAATCGGCGTACCGGGAACTGGTCGACGACATACCCAGCGGACGATAGATGCTCTGCTCCGACAGCGCCGACCAGCGCTGCCTCGCCGCGGCGGCGACCGCGATCGCCGCCGCGGTGAGCCCGAAATTCGTATAGGCATAGGAATCGCGGAACGGTGCCAACGGCAGCATCCGCAACCGTTGGAGAATCGTGGTCCGGTCGAATCCCAGATCCTCCAGCTTGTCCCCGGCGTGTTCGGGCAGACCCGACCGGTGTGCGTACAGATCGCCGATGGTCACATGGTCGCTGACATAAGGGTCGTTCAACGCGAACCACGGCGCCGGGTCGTGTACCGGTGTATCCCACTGCACCGCGCCCTGCTGCACCTGACGAGCGACCACCGTGGCACCCACCGGTTTCGACAGCGACGCCAACTGGAACACCGTCTCCGGTTTCACCGGCTGCTGCCCGTCGACATCACGCACTCCGAACCCCTTCTGGAACACCACCTCGCCGTCGTAGACGACGGCGACCGCCATCCCCGGAATGCCGGTGTCGCGCATCAGTTCCTCGGCGCGATATTCGAGCGTGCCCAGGATATGTTCCACCCGTCCGCGCGGTATGGCGACTCCGGCCGCCTGCTCGGGTCCCAGATCCGACGGTGAGGTCGAGGGTGCGGCCGCCCCCGGCACCGGTGTCGGCTCCCGGTCCCCGCAGCCCGATACCAGCCCCGCGGCGGCCACCACGGAGACACAGAGAACTACCAGCCGACGTCTGCGCATAGCTCTCGCCTCCGGGAGGTCGTCGCTGACACGAGCCCAGTCCGCTCCGAGCCTAACTCCCGCTCACCTCCGCACCCGGTACGCGGCAGGCGGTGTTTCCGGCCCGGGGGAGCACAGGGGAGGGGCACCGCGCCCGGAGGCACGCACCCCGCGCACTCATACCCGAGCCGACGGGGCCGGGGAGTGGGAAGGGGAATATTCGCGGCGCCTCCGCACTTGGGCGGAGCGCCGGTTACCGTGACGAACCTCGGACAAGCTGTGCCTGTGCAGGCGGCGACAGAATTTAATAATCGCCGTACGGCGATATGCGCATCTAACGATCTATTATTGACCCGGCGACCTCGCGCTAGATCTCGAATCCGAAAAAACAAAGGAAGAGGCTATTTACAGGGGCGGGTACAGTCTGCGGACCGATGTGAGCGGGGGAGAGGCGGGCTGCGGCGGGGTGCCTCGATGGATCCGTCAGATTGCGGAAAGCCGCGTAGGCGCCATTGGCGGGACATCGACGAGCCGGCCGGGACGACAACGATTTCGACGCTCGATTCGCTGCCCGCGATCGGGTCCGACACCGCCGAGATGGTTCGCTGCAGGTGGCCCCCGCGGCCCAGGCCTGGTCTGCCGAAGCCAGTCGCCTGGCCCAGGTATGAGCGCGAGGACATGCGTGGCGCTGGGTCATGGGATGGCGTCGAAGCAGAGGCGACGTCGGCGGCCGAACGGCGCGCTTGTATTCGGTGGTCGACGGCTCGGGCACCCTCCGGCCTCCGCGGGTAGGCCTCCTTTCCTTCGTCTCAATACGTCATGTGACGAAATAATGGATGGGGAGCCCTTTTGTCGCGAGATGAATCAGTAAGCCGGACATCGGAAGTGTGCCACTGTTCGCACCCCGACGGGGTCGCTCCGGACTGCTTGTCGAGAAGGTTGGTACTGGATGTGTGGTCGTCACGGTACGCGACGACGATGGCGCACCAGCTGGGACCCGCCCGCTCAAGAACGCCGATAATCTACATTATGTCAAGTAATCGCCTGCGTAGTGCATCAGTTGAGTCAGGCCTACCTCCCCCGAGCACCTCGGCGCCGGCCCTGCGCCTGTTTGTCCCAGGGCGAACGCGCCAACGATCTGAATCCGTCGTATGTACGCCGCCACCGTCGGGAGTTGGCGGTCAGCGTTGGGGCGTCAGCGTGATGGCGCCGATCAGCACCCCACCCAAATACGCCGGGCCCCTGTACCCGCCATGTCCGTCGCTGGTCAGTACGACTCGGTGACCGGGAAATAGGTCCACGTAACCGCCGTCGGGCGTCGAATGAATTGGGTAACGGCCTATCAAGACCAGGTCCCCGCCCTCGACGCGCCCGTCGCGTTGCAGGAGCACGATGCCGGACGACCACGTCGTGGACGTATAGACGCCGGGCTCGACGTCGGCGACTGCTCGACCGGCCGTGCCGAAAACAGTGGCGGCACCCACGGCCGCAGTGATCGCAGCTATCCGGGCTATCGCTGGTCTGGCGCGTTTGGACATCGTCAACTCCTGCCGCATCGAGTTGCCAACTCTACGCCTGCCAGCTCTGGTCCGGCCGAATATGCAGGAAGAGGACGACATCATCGATTCTCCGGCACTTGTCCCCTCCCCGGCTGCACGGGTGTCGAGAGAACATCGGTTATTGGCCGAAAAATGGTAGAGACCGACCAATCGTTTTCGGCGGTTACCGTGGTGTGGGCCTCAGGGGCAGAGGGGGTAGAACGCATGCCTCCGCCCGCGATTCGCGGTCAGATCGGAGTTCGCATGAGCAATCACACCGACCCCATCGTCATAGATCCCGAGGGTTCCGACATCCAGGGTGAGATCGCCCGGATCCGGGCACACGGCCCGGTCACCGGTTGTGCTCCCGGGCGGGGTGCCGGCGCGGTCGGTGACCGACGCGGCCGTGCTCATGGAAGTCCTCTCCGGCTCCGAGGTTTCCAAAGATCCGCGGCGGCACTGGCCGGCTTTCCGGAACGGGGAGATCGGCAGCGACTTTCCGCTCCTCGAGCGTCCCGACGCGTTCCTCCATACCGAAATCCCTCCCAGGATCGTCGGCGTGGGAGATAAGCGTGCTGGTCATATCCTCGGCGGGGTTCGCACGACGATATCCGACCAGCTCCTGTATGAGCCCGGGCATCTGACGATCAATGCCGGTCACGAGACAACGGTCGATCTCATCGACCAGGCGATATATCTGCTGCTCACCAACCCGGATTAGTTGGCCGCCGCGCTCGACGGGAGCCTGGGATGGACGGATGTGATCGAGGAGGTGCTGCGGTTCGAACCGTCCGTCGCGCACGCCCCGCTGCGCTATGCGGTGAAGGATCTCGTTCTCGGCGGCGTGGCGATCGCCGAGGGCGACCCCATACTCTCCTGCCCGCAGGCGCCAACCGAGATCCCGCGGTCTACGGCGACAGCGCGGACGAGTTCGACCCGGGCCGGAAGAATAAAGAGCATTTGGCGTTCGGGTATGGTCCGCACCGCTGTCCGGGCGCGCACTTGGCCCGGCTGGAGGCCGGGGTGGCGCTACCGGCGCTTTTCGAGCGGTTGCCGCGAATGAAGTTCGCCGTCTCCCCCGCTGAACTCGGTTCGGTGCCGGGTTTCATCGCGAACGGGCACGCTCGCCTGCCGGTGTTGCTGACGTAGGCGGCGCGCGGGATCGACCGGCTGTGGCGTCGGGCGGGCGCAGTGGTTCCGGGTGACTCCCGAGGTCTCCGGTCGCAGCACCGCCCGCGCCTCAGCGTTCGGCTCTCAGCGCGGTTCACCACGCTGCGGGTTGCTCATCGGCGTTGTGTTCGACGGGAACGGCGAGGTCAGGCGCTGAGCGGTGGAGAAGGGGGGAATACGACGGGCAGGGATGTCAATGCGCGGTGGAACGGACCAGGGCGCCAGACGAGTCGTTCCTGGGGTACTTCCAGCTGCAGTTCGGGGAGTGCGTCCAGTAGCTGGTCGATGATCTCCTGCGCGAGGAGCAGTGAGAACGGCCGGGCGTGCGCGGGGCAGGCGTGTGGACCGGTGCTCCATGCCAGGTTCCAGCCGTTGTCGATGAATTCGCCGGTGTTCTTCTGGGGGTCGGTGTTGCAGGCGGCCATGCTGATGATCACCGGTTGGTTGGCCGGCAGGAATTGGCCTTCGACGTAGATGGGCTGGCGGGGGTAGGTGATGCAGTAGTTGGCCATCGGCGGGTCGGTGGCCAGCCGCTCCTCCAGTGCGGTTTTCGTCGTCAGGTGACCGTCGCCGCCGTAGCTGGTGTATCGCTCGTCGGTGAGCATCAGCACCAGGGTGTTGGCGATCAGGTTGACGGGCGGCTCGACTCCGGCGGCGAACAGGAGAACCAGTTGGTTCACTACTTCTTCGTCGGTGAGGCCGGCCGGGTCCTGGATCATCTTGGTGGTGACGTCGTCGCCCGGGTTTGCTCGCTTGAGGAGTGTGAGTTCGAGCAGAGCCTGACCGAAGGCCATGTTGACCTGCGCGGTGTCGACGCTGTCGAACATCTGGGCGCTGGCGGCGGCGACGCGCTGACCGATGTCCTCGGGGCAGCCGAGTACCTGGCACAGCACCGAGAAGACCAGTGGAAGGGCGTATTGGTTCAGTATGTCGGCGCGGCCGGTTTCGCAGAATGTGTTGATGAGCGGGAAGGCGGATCGTTCCACCATGGGGCGTACCGTATTCAGGTCGATTCCCTGTTCGAGTGCCTCGACCACGTTTTTGCGGAGTCGCCGGTGCTGCTCGCCGCTGGTGCGAATTGCGTTGGGCCGGTATTCGACCATCGGTTTGATCGGACAGTTGTCGGGAATGTCTCGCTGCCAGATACTCGGGTCGGCGGGAAAGCGGTCGCTGTCGCTGAGTATGCCTTTGGCGGTGTCGTAGTTGATAACCAGCGTGGCGGGCACTCCGGGCCACATCTCGACGGGTACCAGCGCGCCGTAGGCTTCGCGCATCTGACGGTAGGCCCGATGGGGATCGGCGGCGAACTCTTCGCTGTAGATCGGGACCCGGGGGCCGTTCTCGATGCTGTAGATCGGGGTTCGAGTACCGTCCGCGATCGGTGAGCCGGTGACAGCACCCTGGCGGGTGTACTGCGGATACACGTAATCTCCTTGTTATCGGTTTGCGGAGGAATACTAACCGAGGCGAGGGCCGGGCGACGGCTGCCAGGTGGCTATGCTGTTCTCCGCCAACGGATTTGTGGCTTTCTTACGGGCAATCCGAACATATTTCGCGGGTCGGTGTAAGGGTCGAAATCGCCCGATTTCGACCGGGATTCGTGTCGACCGCGCTTCGGACACCGTCGCATTCACCACTTCGGTGGAGTCGTGCGGGGTGTGACGAACACCGCGGGCAGGCCACCCCCATGTGGGGTGGCCTGCCCGCGGTGCGTGTCCGGATGATCAGCGACGGGGCCGATCGTGACAGCGGGCGTCCCAGGCGGCGGCGAGGTCGTCGGCGAGCACCGGGGCGCCGAGGACGTCGTCGTCGAATTCGAAGGCGGCCAGCAGGGTGGGGAGGTTGGCGGCGAGGTTGTCGATGGCCTCGTAGAGCAGGCCGCCGCGGAGTTGCTGTTTGACAGCTTTCACGGCGGCGACGTCGAGTAGCCCGTGGGTGAGGTACCAGGAGGCGTGTTTGTCGATCTGGTCGAGGGCGAAGACGTCGCGGACGGCCGCGATCTCCGGGTGGTCGGCGTGTTCGTCGAGTGCCCGGAGTGCCTGTTCGACGCAGTATGCTTCCGCGAGTTCGAGGGCGTCCGGGATGACCTGGAGGCGGGCTTCCAGTGCCGGGTTGCTCAGGTGCGGTTGTGTTTCCTGGGCGATGGTCAGGGTCCGGGCGCTGAACAGGCGGGCGCGGTCTGCCGGGTCGGCGGGGTCGTGGAGGACGGGTGCGGGCGGTTGTGTGCCGGCGAATTGTTTGGCCAGTACCCGACCGGCGACCGATCCCATGACGGAGACGTCGCCTTCGCCGGTCATCGCGGCATGACAGACACCGAGGTAGCTGGCGACTCGGTTGGCGCTGAACATGCCCTGGGCGGCCATTTTCACGCGGCAGTCGGTGACTGTCTGCAGTGCGTGCCGTTGGATGAAGTCCTTGGCCAGCATGACCGATACGACGGTGTCGCGGGCGGTGAGGTTGCTGTCGGCGAGCAGGGTTTTCACCGCGTTGCCGTAGAGGGTGCGGGCGACGGTGCCGGCCAGGTCGGTGAGCAGTGTGTCACGGACGTGGGGGACGTCGAGCATGTGGGGCTTGTCGGTCGGGGTCATGGGCACGATGCGCCTGCTCGCGTAGTTCAGGGCGATGTAGAGCGAGGCGCGGGCTTCGGCGTTCAGGCATGAGGACAGTGCCAGGCGTCCGACGGTGAGCTGGCTGATCGCCGAGGCGAAGGCGCGCTTGCGGCTTGCTTCGTCGCGCCAGGTGAGTACGCCGTTGTCGTCGATGGTGGCGAGGTCGTTGCTCAGCCAGGCGGCGCGTTCGACCCGGAGGTTGTCGAAGCTGATGACGGAGTTGTCCATGATCACCAGTGGCTGGTGGTCGAGTTGGGTGATGGTCACGCCGGGGGCGGGGGCGCCGTCGGCGCCGCGCAGGCGCGCGGTGAAGAGGTGGACGCCCTGGTCGACGCCGGCCGCGTCGATGAACCGTGCGCCGATGACGCAGACCCGGGCTACTTCGATGCCGACGCTGGGCATGAATTTGCGTGCTCTGGGGTCGGGGGTGTTGAGCACGAATCCGTCGCCGTCCCAGGTGGCGGTGGTCCGCATGAACTGGATGTTGGAGCCGCATTCGTATTCGGTGAGCAGCATGACACCGACGCTGGTCGCGTCGTCGAGGTCGAGCAGGTAGGGCGCGGCGGAGTCGGAGTCGGTGAGGGTGGCGAGGCTGCCGGAGGCCAGGTTGTAGTGGCCGGAGATGAGTGGGATGAGGTCGGTGGCCAGCACTGCGCACTGGTCGAAGACGGCGAACAGTTTGGGGAGGTCGGTGGCGACGGCGCGGGTGCCGATCTGCCTGACGAGGTCGCCCAACTGGTCGTAGGCGTTGAGACGCCGCTGTTCCTGGCTCTGCTGCTCCGTGACCGCGTAGTCCGGGTTGCTCAGGATCTTCTGCAACTGCTGATGGAACTCCGGACTGCCGTGCCGAATGATTTCGGCGAGCGAAGTCTGTTCCACGTACGCGTCGGTAGCCATAACCGCCTCCTACTGATTTCCGATCCCAGCGGTCTCTCGTTCACCGCTGGGCATGCTGGGTCATCGCTGCCGAATACCGGCGCGGGTGCCGGCCTTGCCGCGCTGTTGCGCGGGCCGGGAGTGCCGGAGTCGGGCGATCACCTGTCGAGAGCTCGATGCACCACCTTCATGTGGGGCTTCTCACCGCGGTCCGGTCGACGAGTGTCGTGTGGTCCGGTGCATCGCGGGGGTCGCGAAGATGTTTCCGCGGGCGGTACCCGTCTTGCCGGGGGTGGCCGGTGGGAGGGGTGGTCCGAGCGGGGCGGCCGGACGGTAGCGTGGGGGCACCGTGGGGCCGATTTTGCGGTCGGGCCAGTGTGCGACATCATCGTTGCCGCAGAGTTGCCATTGACCGACCGGGACACGGAAAGTATTGTGCCACAATCATTCTTCCGTCTCATGGGGAAGAATCACAATCATTGGTCTAGGCCGATAACCTGGCGTTCTGTGGATCCCCGGTTGACCTGGCCGTATTCGGACGCGGCGTCACCTTTCGCCTGGCTGAAAATTCGCCGGGAAATTTATCCTACGAAACGGTCGGTATTTTCTGCGGCTTCACCGATCCAGCCGTTCGTCGATGATTCGGGCGATCTCCTCGACCGCGGCCGGCTCGGTCATGGCGAGGTGGGGCGCATCGATATCGATATTGGTGATCTGCCCGGTGACGACCGGTGCCCATCCCGCCCAGCCGGTGGCGTCGGGACGGCGGTCCACCGTCGCGGTGAAGTACAGCAGATCGCCGTCGAGTACTTGTGGCCGCCAGATACTCGCCGCCCGCATGGACTGGTTGTAGGCGTCGGTCATCCGCTGGATCATGTCGGCGTCGACCGGGAAGCCGGCACCGAGGTGGCGCCTGATCAGGTCGGCCGCTTCCTGCGGGGTCGCGTCCTGGTCCACGAAGTCGATACCCAGTACCGGTCCGAGATTGCTGATCAGTTCTCCGGCGGTGACCGTGACGACCTCGGCGGGATCGATATTGGCGGCTTCGGCGTCCAGCAGTGCCAGCAGGTCGACCTGCTCCCCCGCCGCCCGCATCTCGACGGCGATCGCCTGCGCGATCTGCCCGCCCAGCGACCAGCCGAGCAGATGGTATGGCCCGTGCGGCTGAACGGCCCGGATCTCGGCGAAGTACCGGCGGGCGGTGTCCTCGATCGTGGCCGGTCCGGGGACCTCCCCGCCGATCTGGGGCGCCTGGATGCCGTAGATCGGCCGGCCGGGTGCCAGGTACTCGGCGAACGGGCGGTAGCTCCAGGCCAGGCCCGACGCGGGATGGATGCAGAACAGCGGTGGCAGGTCACCGTCGGCCCGGATCGGCAGCAGCACATCGAAACCGAAGGTGGTGGCCGCGTCGGGCCGGGTGTGCCCGGAGCGCATCCCTGTCTCGATGCGTTTGGCGAGGTCGGCGGGGCTGGGGTCGGACAGGATCCAGCTGACCGGAACGTCGTAGTCGAGTTCCTTCTTCAGTTCGCTGACCACCTGCACCGACCGCAGCGAGTTGCCGCCGAGGGCGTAGAAATCGTCGTCGGCCCCTACGCGTTCCACGCCTAGTACGTGCCCGTAGGCACGGACTACTTCGCTTTCCAGCCAGGACGCCGGTTCCCGGTATTCACCGACCGCGAACTCCGGTTCGGGTAGCCGCGCGCGGTCGAGTTTGCCCGAGGCCGTGTAGGGCACGGTGTCGAGCACCATGACGGTGCCGGGCACCATGTAGCCGGGCAGTTCGGTGGCGGCGTGGGCGAGGACCGCGGCGGTGTCGAGGGCGGCGCCGGTCGTGGGGACGAGGTAGGCGACGAGCTGGTCCCCGGCCGCAGCGGTGTGCACCGCCACGATCGCGCGGGCCACGCTGTCGTGTTCGGCGAGTACCGCTTCGATTTCGCCGAGTTCGATACGCAGTCCGCGCAGTTTCACCTGCGAGTCGGTGCGGCCGAGGTATTCCAGTTCTCCGTTGGGGAGGCGTCGTGCCAGGTCACCGGTGCGGTAGAGCCGTTCGCCCGCGGTGAAGGGGTCGGCGACGAAGCGTTCGGCGGTGAGTCCGGGACGATCTTGGTAGCCGCGGGCGACCTGGTCACCGGCCAGGTAGAGGTCGCCTGCCACTCCGGGCGGTGCGGGTTGCAGCCGGGAGTCCAGGACGTAGGCGCGGACGTTCCAGACCGGCGTGCCCATGGGGACGTTGCCGTGGTCGGCGTCGGTGACCAGGTGTTCGGTGGCGTGCAGGGTGAATTCGGTCGGCCCGTACAGGTTGTGCAGTTCGGTAGCGGGCATCACCCGGCGGGCGGCGGATACGACGTCCTGACCGAATGCCTCACCGCCGACGAGCAGAGCCCTCAGTGAGGTCAGGGCCCCGGCGGGAGCGGTCTCGGCGAACGCCGCGAGCATGGAGGGCACGAAGGAGGTGAGGGTGACCCGGTGGGCGGCGATGGTGTCGGCGAGATAGGCGGGGTCGGTGTGTCCGTACGGTTGCGCGATGATCATCCGCGCGCCGACCACCAGGGTGGCGAACAGTTCCCACACCGAGACGTCGAAGGTGGCGGGAGTCTTCTGCAGGACCACGTCGTTCGGTGTCAGGGAGTGGGCTCCGTTGATCCAGTGCAGTTGGTTGAGCACCGCGCGGTGCGATACCGCTACGCCTTTGGGGCGTCCGGTGGAGCCGGAGGTGAACAGGACGTAGGCGATGTTGTCCGGCCGTAGCGGTGTGAGACGTTCACGGTCGGTGACGGGTCCGTCGTCGAAGCCGGAGAAGTCGAGGCCGTCGAGGGTGGACAGGACGAGGACCGGGTTCGCGGTGTTCAGCATGTAGTCGATGCGTTCGGCGGGGTGGTCGGGGTCGATCGGGACGTAGCCGCCGCCGGCGGCGTGGACCGCGTACATCGCGGTGACCTGGTCCAGTGAGCGTGGCATCCGCAGCGCTACCAGGGTTTCGGGACCGACACCGCGGGTGATCAGCAGCCGGGCGAGCCGGTTGACGCGGGATGCGAACTGCGCGTAGGTGAGCGTCCGGTCGTCCGCGGTGGTCACTGCGGGCAGGTCGGCGTGTCTGCGCGCCGAGGCGGTGAACACCGACGGCAGCGTCTCGTTCCGGGCGAGGTGATAGTCGGTGGTGTTGCACCAGATCAGTTCGGCGTCGCGTTCGGTGGGGTCGAGCAGGTCGACGTCGTGGACGGGCCGGGTGGGGTCGGTGGCCATCGCGTCGAGCATCCGCAGCAGGCGGTCGACGAGTCCGGTGGCGGTCGCTTTGTCGAACAGGTCGGTGGCGTAGGTGATGGCGCCGCTGATCCCGGTCGGTGCGCCGGCGTCGTCGTAGGTGTCGGAGACGGTGACCTGCAGGTCGAACAGGGAGGTGCCGGTGTCTGCTTCGACGGCCGAGACCGACAGGTCCGGGAGTTCGAAATCGGTGGTGGTGAGGTTCTGGAAGGCCAGCATCACCTGGAACAGCGGGTGGTGTGCGGGGGTGCGTACCGGGTTGAGTTCCTGGACGAGTCGTTCGAAGGGGACGTCGGCGTGCCCGAATGCGGTCAGGTCGGTTCCGCGTACGTGTTCGAGCAGCTGGGTGAACGACATGCCCGGGGTGAGCCGGGTGCGCAGGACGAGGGTGTTGACGAACATGCCGACGAGGTCGTCGAGTTCGGGTTCGCCGCGGCCCGCGTACGGGGTGCCGATCGCGAGGTCGTCGGTGTTGGCGAGCCGGGCCAGGGTGGCGGCCAGCGCCGCGTGGAACACCATGAACAAGGTGGTGTTGTGGGCGCGGGCGACCCGTTCGAGTTTCGCGTGGAGTTCGGCGTCGAGTTCGATCGGCACGCCGGCGCCCGCGTAGGTCGGTGCGGGCGGGCGCGGCCGGTCGGTGGGCAGGTCCAGCAGGGCGGGCAGGTCGGCGAGCTGCCCGGTCCAGTAGTCGATCTGGGCGCGCAGCAGCGAATCGGTGTCCTGTTCGGTGCCCAGTACGGTGTGCTGCCAGATCGCGTAGTCGGCGTACTGCACCGACAGCGGCGGCCAGGCGGGGGGTTCGCGGTGGAGCCGGGCCGAGTAGGCGGCCATCATGTCGCGGGCGAGCGGGCCCAGCGATGATCCGTCGCCGGAGATGTGGTGCAGTACCACGGCCAGGATCCACTCGTCGTGGTCGAGTTCGTAGAGCCGTACCCGGAACGGTACTTCGGTGGTGAGGTCGAATACCGCGGAGACGAAGGTGGACAGCCGGTCCACCAGTTCGGATCGGTCGACGGGGGCGACGGCCATGGGTGGTACGGCGTCGGCGGCGGGCAGGATCACCTGCGCGGGTTCGCCGTCGTGGTGGGGGTAGATGGTGCGCAGTACTTCGTGGCGGGTCATGACGTCGTCGACGGCGGCGTGCAGGGCGTCGATGTCGAGCCGGCCGGTGAGCCGGATGACGATCGGGATGCTGTAGGCGGCGGAGTCGGGTTCGAACCGGTTCAGGAACCACATCCGCTGCTGGGCGTAGGACAGCGGGATGTGTTCGGGGCGGGGTTGGGGGGTGAGTGCGATGCGGCCGGTGTCGGCGTGTGATTCGGCGCGTGCGGCGAGTTTCGCGACGGTGGGGGCTTCGAAGATCATCGCGACGGGTACGGAGGCGTCGAGCGCGGCGCCGATGCGGGCGGCGACGCGGGTGGCGACGAGGCTGTTGCCGCCCAGTTCGAAGAAGTCGTCGTCGGCGCCGACGGGTCCGTCGGTGCCGAGCACCTCGGCGTACACCCCGGCAACGATCTCTTCGACCGGTGAGGACGGTGCCCGGAACTGCCGGGCCTGCAAGACCGGCGCCGGCAGGGCTTTGCGGTCGAGTTTGCCGTTCGGTGACAGCGGTATGGCGTCGAGCACCATCACCGCGGCGGGCACCATGTAGGACGGCAGTGCGGCGGCGGTGGCGGTGACGAGTTCTTCGCTGGAGACGGTGGCGCCCGGAGTCGGCACCACATACGACACCAGCAGTACCGGTCCCCCGCCTTCGCGGCGGGGTACGGTCACGGCGAAGGATATGTCCGCGCGGGCGCTGAGGACCGCGTCGATTTCGCCGAGTTCCACCCGGAAGCCGCGAACTTTGATCTGGAAGTCGTTGCGTCCGACGAATTCCAGGTCGTGGTCGGCGTTCCAGCGCACGACGTCGCCGGTGCGGTACATGCGCTGCCCGGGTTCGCCGTAGGGGCAGGCGACGAATCGGGCGGCGCTGGTGGCGGTCCTGTTCAGGTAGCCGCGGGCCAGGCCGGGGCCGGCCAGGTAGAGCTCCGCGGGCACTCCGACGGGTACCGGTCGCAGCCGGGAGTCCAGGACGAGGGCGCGCATTCCGGCGCGGGGGGCACCGATCCGGATCCGGTCGCCGGGGAGCATGTGCGGGGCGGCGGTGGCCACGACCGAGGTTTCGGTCGGCCCGTACAGGACCCGGAATTCGCGGGTGCCGGCGTGGTCGGTGCCGGCCCACCGGTTCACCAGGTCCGAGGGCACTTCCTCACCGCCGGACATGACGACCTGCAGGTCGTCGAGTCCGGTGGGGTCGACGGAGGCGAGCGCCACGGGTGTCACGAAGGCGTGGGTGACGTGGTGGGTGCGCAGGAGGTCGGCGAGTTCGCTGCCGCCGTACATTCCGGCCGGGGCCAGGACGAGGGTTGAGGCGCCGCCGGTGGCGAGCATGATCTCCAGCAGGGAGGCGTCGAAGGACGGGGAGGCGAAGTGCAGTATGCGGGAGGTGTGGCCGGTGCGGTGGGCGGTGTGCTGGCCGGCGAGGAAGTCGGCGATTGCGCGGTGCTCGACGACGACGCCCTTGGGTACGCCGGTGGAGCCGGAGGTGAAGATGATGTAGGCGGAGTCGGTGGCGCGCAGGGGTGCGTGCCGGTCGTCGTCGGTGACGGGGTCGCCGGGCAGGGCGTCGATCCGCGCGGCGACGGTGTCGTCGTCGAGGACGAGCCAGTTCACGGAGTCGGGGAGGTCGGGTCGGGCCGCGGTGACGGTGACCCCGAGTGTGGCGCCGGAGTCGGTCACCATCTGTTCCATGCGGCTCGCCGGGTAGCGGGGATCCACCGGCACGTAGGTGGCGCCGGATTTGACGACGGCCCACCAGGCGATCACGGAGGTGATGGATCGGGTGGCGGCGACGAGTACCGGATGCTCTGGGCCGGCGCCGTGTTCGATGAGGGCGCGTGCCAGCCGGTTCGATCGCAGGTCGAGTTCGGTGTAGGTGAGTGTGGTGTCGCCGGCGATCAGGGCGAGTCCGTCGCCGTTGTCGCGGACGGCGGTGGCGAATGCGTCCGGTAGCAGGGCGGGTGCGCCTTCGAGGCGCGGTCCGACGCGGGAGACGAGGGCGGTGTGTTCGTCGGTGTCGAGCCAGTCGAGGTCGCCGACCGGTGTGGCCGGGTCGGCGGCGACGGCGTCCAGGATCCGGATCAGTCGCTGGGCGAACCCGGTGACCGTCGGTTCGTCGAACAGGTCGCGGGCGAACATCAGCATGCCGGAGATGCCTTGCGGCGCCCCACCTCTGCCGTAGTTGTCGTCGACGACGAGTTGCAGGTCGAACTGGCACATACCGGTGTCGACGTCGGCGCGGGATACGGTGACGTCGGGCAGCACCACGTCGACCGAGGACAGGTTCTGGAAAGCCAGCGCGATCTGGAACAGTGGATGCCGGTCGGCGGAGCGTTCCGGTTTCAGTTCTTCCACGATCCGTTCGAATGGGACGTCGGCGTGTTCGAAGGCCTGCAGGTCGGTTTCTTTCGTGCGGGCCAGCAGGTCGGTGAAGGGTTCGCCGGGGTGTATCGGGGTGCGCAGGACGAGGGTGTTGACGAACATGCCGACGAGGTCGTCGAGTCCGGGTTCGGTGCGGCCGGCGACGGGGGTGCCGATCACCACGTCGTCGCTGCTGCTCAGCCGGCTCAGTACGGTCGCGAGCGCGGCGTGCAGGACCATGAACAGGGATGTTCCGTGCACGCGGGCGAGTTCGGTGAGTTTGCTGTGCAGGTCGGCGTCGATGTCGAGCGGGACGCGGCCGCCGGCGAGGGAGGCGACGGGCGGGCGGGGCCGGTCGGCGGGTAGGTCGATCCGGTCGGGTGCACCGGCCAGTGTGGTGCGCCAGTAGTCCAGTTGCGCCGACATGAGCGAGGCGGGGTCCTGCGCGGAGCCCAGGGTCCGGCGTTGCCACAGTGCGAAGTCGGCGTACTGCACCGGCAGGGGTTCCCACAGCGGCGGGTGCCCGGCGGTGCGGGCGGCGTAGGCGCGCATCACGTCGCGGGCCAGCGGGCCCATGGACTGGCCGTCGCCGGCGATATGGTGCACCACCAGCACCAGCAGGTATTCCGTGGTGTGACCGTCGGTGTCGAGGGCGAACAGTGCGACGCGCATCGGCACCTGCACGGTGACGTCGAAGCCGCGGCGCATGAATTCGGCGACCGCGTCGGGGATCACGGACGGGTCGACGTGGACGGGGTCGAGGGTGATCTCTGGTTCGTCGAGGGTCACCTGTTCGGGTTCGCCGGCGGTCTCGGGGTAGATGGTCCGCAGTACTTCGTGGCGTGCGGCGACGTCGCGCAGGGCGGTGGCGAGGGCTTCGGTGTCCAGATCGCCGGTCAGCCGCAGCATCACCGGGATGTTGTAGGCGGCGGAGTCGGGTTCGAAGCGGTTGAGGAACCACATCCGCTGTTGTGCCAGCGACAGCGGGACGGGGTCGGGGCGCACTCCGGCGGTGAGAGGTATCCGGTCGCCGCCGGTGAGTGTTTCGGCGTGGGCGGCGAGTCCGGCGACGGTGGGTGTTTCGAACATCGACCGCACCGGGACCCGCACGTTCAGGGCGGCTCCGACGCGTGCCACGACCAGTGAGGCGCTGAGCGAATCGCCGCCGAGTTCGAAGAAGTTGTCGTCGGCGCCGACGCGGGCGATGCCGAGTACGTGCTGGAAGGCTTCGGCGACCAGGTTTTCCACCGGTGTGGACGGTGCCCGGTATTCGTGGGTGGCGAACACGGGTTCCGGTAGCCGGTTGCGGTCCAGTTTGCCGTTGGCGGTGAGTGGGAGTTCGTCGAGGACGAGGACCGCGGCGGGCACCATATAGGCGGGCAGGGCTTCGGTGAGGGCGGCGGTCAGGTCGTCGCCGAACACGGTGTGGCCGGCGGCGGGCACCACATAGGACACCAGCAGCGCCGGCCGGTCCTCGGTGGTGCGCGGCACGGTGACCGCGAACGCCACATCGGGGCGTGCGCCGAGTACGGCGTCGATTTCGCCCAGTTCGATCCGGTTGCCGCGGATCTTGACCTGGAAGTCGTTGCGTCCCACGAATTCCAGTTCGTCGGTGTCGGTGCGGCGCACGATATCGCCGGTGCGGTACATGCGGTGGCCGGGCTCGCCGAACGGGCAGGCCACGAAGCGGGCGGCGCTGAGTCCGGCGCGGCCGATGTAGGCGTCGGCCAGGCCGTGCCCGAACAGGTACAGTTCGCCCGCGACCCCGGCCGGTACCGGCCGCAGCCAGGTGTCGAGGACCGTGGCCGACACCGGTCCGATCGGTCCGCCGATGGTGATCGGTTCGCCGGGGGTGAGGGCGGCGTTCGCGGTGGCCCAGATGGTGGTTTCGCTGGGACCGTACAGGTTGACCATGGCGCGGTCGGGTGCCCACCGTTCGACCAGTTCGGGGCCGACGGGTTCACCGGCGCTGGCGAGCACCCGGAGTTCGCCGAGGCCCTCGTGCGGGAGGGTCGCCAGCGCGGAGGGGGTCAGCAGGGCGTGGGTGATGTGTTCGCGCCGGATCAGGGCGGCCAGTTCGGGCCCGCCGTACACGTCCGGGGGCGCGATGACCAGCCGGCCGCCGCAGCCGTGCGACATCAGCAGTTCGAACACCGAGGCGTCGAAATTGGGTGAGGCGACCTGCAGGACGGTCGCGGCGGGCCCGACGCCGAGTATCCGGCGTTGGGCGGCCACCACATCGGCGAGGGCGCGGTGGGCCACCAGGACACCCTTGGGGGTCCCGGTGGACCCGGAGGTGTAGATGACGTACGCGGGATGCGCCGGGTGGATCGGTCCGCCGCGGTCGGCGTCGGTGACCGGCGCGGACAGTGCCGGGTCGCCGCCGTCGGTTTCGGCGTCCACGATCAGCCAGTCGACGTGGTCGGGTAGGCGCGGCCGGGAGGCGGTGTCGGTGATGCCGAGGGTGGCGCCGGAGTCGGACAGCAGGAATTCGAGGCGGTCGGCGGGCAGGTTCGGGTCCATCGGCAGGAACGCGGCGCCCGCTTTCGTGGCGGCCCAGATGGTGACGATCGCGTCGAGGGACCGGGGCAGCGCGGCGGCGACCAGGGTGCCCGGGCGGCCGCCGCGGCGCAGCAGCAGCCGGGCGAGGCGGTTCGCGCGGGCGTCGAGTTGCCGGTAGGTCAGGGCGACCGGGCCGGCGGTGGCCGCGACGGCGTCAGGACGGGCGGCGACAGTGGCGGCGAACAGGTCGCCCAGGGTGCCCGCGGGCAGATACCTGTTGCGCGGTGCCGGCAGGACCGGGTCCCGCTGGTCGGGCAGGGTGAGCGCGCCGAGCCGGGTGGCGGGGTCGTGGGCGATGCGGTGCAGCAGTTCGACGAAGCGGTCGAGGATGGCGCGTGCCTGCGCGGTGTCGAAGGCGTGGTCGAGGAACCGCAGGGTGATGTGCAGGCTCTGCCCGGTCTCGTGCTCGTCCTGGTTGGGTGCGACGACCAGGCTCAACGGGTAGGGGGTGGCGTCGACACCGGTGATCTCGTCCACCTGCAGTCCGGCGGATTCGACGAGTTGCTGCAGGGCCGTGCGGTCCACTGGGAAGGACTGGAAAGCGACCGCGGTGTCGAACAGTTCGGTCGTTCCGGCGCTGCGGTGGATATCGGGGAGCCCGACATAGTGGTGGTCGAGCATGCGGGCGTGCTGGTCTTGCAGATGGGTCAGCAATTCGCGCAGCGAGGAGGCCGGGTCGAGCCGGACGCGGACGGGGACGGTGTTGAGGAACATGCCGAGTGTCTGGTCGACACGCGGTAGTTCGGGTGGTCGTCCGGAGACGGCGGAACCGAAGATCACGTCGGTTTCGCCGGTGAGGGTGCGCAGGTTCAGTGCCCACGCGGCGGCGACGGCCGTGTTGACGGTGACGGCGGCGTCGGCGGCCACGGTGCGCAGGCGCGCGAGGTGCTCGGCCGGCAGTTCGGCGGTGACCTCGGCGGCTGTGGTGCCGGTGGGTCCGGTGTCGCGGGCGACGCGGGTGGGTGAATCCACGTCGGCGTAGGCCTGTGCCCAGGCGGCTTTGGACGCGGTGAGGTCCTGGCGGGTGAGCCAGGTCAGGTAGTCGCGGTAGGAGGGGGCGGCGCCGGCGGCGCCGATGTGTTCGGGTGCGCCGTAGTAGTCGAGCAGTTCTCGCAACAGCAGCGGCATCGACCAGCCGTCCAGGATCACATGGTGGTTGGTGATCAGCAGCCGGGCGGCACCGGATTCGGCGCGGATGAGGGTGAAGCGGATCAGCGGCGGTGCCGACAGGTCGAATCCGGCGGCCGCGTCGGCGGCGGCGATGCGGTCCCATTCGGCGGTGAGGTCGTGGCCGCGGACGGCGAGATCGACTTCCTGGAACCGGACCTCGGCGTGGTCGAGCACGATCTGGCACGGTCCGGCGGCGGTTTCGGTGAACGCGGCCCGCAGGATGTCGTGCCGGTCGACCACCGCCTGCGCGGCGGCCCGGAGGCGTCGGCCGTCGACGCGGCCGGTGAAGCCGATCGCCGTCTGCACGGTGTAGTTGTCCGCGGCATCGGGGTCGAAGGTGGAGTGGAAGTGGATCCCGGATTGCATGGGCGACAGCGGCCACACATCGGCCAGGGTGTCGTAGCGCTGTTCGAGTTGTTCGATATCGGGCCGGGTGAGGGTGACGAGCGGGAAATCCGCCGGCCGGTAGGCGCGGTCCTCGATGCGGTGCGCGGCGCGGGGCAGGTCCGCGGTGGTCGCGGCGTCGGATTCGTGGCGGGCCGTCGCGGCGAGGGCGGCGACGGTTTTGCCCTCGAACACATCGCGCGGGGTGAGGGTCAGCCCGGCCGCGCGGGCCAGCGCCACCAGACGCATGGAGACGATGCTGTCGCCACCGAGGGTGAAGAAGTTGCTGTCGGCGGAGACGGTGTCGAGGTGCAGCACTTCGGTGAACAGTTGCGCCATCACCCGTTCGGCCGGGGTGGACGGTGGCCGGCCGGCCGCGGTTTCGGCGTGGAAGGTGTGTTCGCGCAGCGCGCGGCGGTCGATTTTGCCGACGGGGGTCAGTGGCATCGCGTCGAGTTCGACGATCGCGGCGGGGTTCATGTAGTGGGCGAGCGAACCGGCCAGGTCTTCGTGCAGTGCCGCCACATCCAGGGTCGTACCGGGGGCCGGTACGACATAGGACACCAGCACCGGTTCGCCGGCCGGGCCCTCCTGGGCGACGGTGGCCGCCCGCGCCACGGCCGGGTGCCGGGCCAGGTGGGCGTCGATCTCGCCGGGTTCGATGCGCAGGCCGTGTATTTTGACCTGCTGGTCGACCCGGCCCAGGTATTCCAGTTCGGGGCCGGTGCGGCCGCGCACCCAGCGCACCGAGTCACCGGTGCGGTACAGGCGGTCGCCGTGGGGTGAGCGTGGGTCGGCGACGAACCGGGAGGCGGTGGTGGCCGGCCGGTCGTAGTAGCCGCGGGCCAGCCCGGGCCCGCCGAGATACAGTTCCCCGGCGACCCCGAGCGGTACCGGGCGCAGCCACATATCGAGCACGGCGGCGGTCACGCCGCGGATCGGGCCGCCGATGGTGACCGGTTCGCCGGGGCGCAGCGCCTCGGATGCGGTCGCCCAGATGGTTGTTTCGGTGGGCCCGTAGTGGTTCATGAGCCGGCGTCCGGGCGCCCACCGGTCCACCAGGTCGGCGTCGGTGGCCTCGCCGACGACCGCGATCGTGTTCAGCGCGGGCAGCCCGGCTGGATCCATGGTGCCCAGTACCGAGGGGGTGATGATGGCGTGGGTGACCCGCTGGGCGCGCAACAGTTCTTCGAGGTCGCTGCCGCCGTACACCTCCGGTGGCGCGACCAGCAGGCAGGCGCCGCTGCTGTGGGCCAGCAGCAGTTCGGAAACACAGGCATCGAAGCCCGGTGAGGCGACCTGCAGCACCACCGAATCGGTGGTCGCGGCGAACTCCTCGGCTTGCGCGGCGACCACATCGGCCAGGCCGCGGTGGGCGATGTGCACTGCTTTCGGTTTGCCGGTCGACCCGGAAGTGTAGATGAGGTAGGCGGCGCCGGCGGTGTGCAGGGGTACGGGGGTGACCGGTTCGGCGGCGGGATCGATCGGGTCGGTGATGTCGGTGATCGACCAGTCCACGCCGGCCGGGAGTCGCGGGAGGATCGGGTCGGTGGTGACGCCGAGCGCGCTTCCCGAATCGGCCAGCAGTTCCGCGAGGCGTTCGGGTGGGTTGGCGGGATCGAGGGGGACGAACGCCGCACCGGTGCGGGCCACCGCCCAGATCGCGACGACCAGTTCGGCAGATCTCGGCAGGGCCAGGGCCACGAATGTTTCGGGGGCGGCGCCGCGCTCGGTGAGCCGGTGGGCGAGGGCGTCGGCGCGCTGTTCCAGCTCCCGGTAGGTCAGGGTGGTGTCGCCGGACCGGACGGCGGGCGCCTCCGGGTAGCGGCGCGCGGTGGCAGACAGGATGTCGTGCAGGGTGCGTTCGCCGACCGGGGGCGCGCCGGATACCGAGAACAGTTCCGCGCGTTCGCTGTCGCGGGTCGCGGATACGGCGGCGACCCGGCGGGCGGGGTCGGTGACGAGCTGGGTCAGCAGCAGTTCGAATCGTTCGAGCAGGATGCGGGCGGTGTCGGTGTCGAAGCGGTCGGTGGCGAACCGCAAGGTGACCGTGTAGGTGCTGTTCTCCTCGGTGTCCGAGGCGTCCCGCGACGGCGGGGCCACCTGCAGGCTCAGTGGATACGGGGTGGCGTCCTGGGCGTCGATATCGAGCAGCCGCAGGCCGGCGGTACCGAGATCGCGGGACAGGCCTTCGCGGTCCAGCGGATAGGACTCCAGCACCGTCACCGTGTCGAACATGTCGGCGATGCCGGTGGCGCGTTGTAGTTCCGCCAGTCCGAGGTGCCGGTGCTCCAGCATCGACGCCTGTTCGGATTGGACGCGGGTGAGCAGGTCGGCGACGGTCTCGTGCGGGTCGGTGCGGACCCGCACCGGCAGGGTGTTGATGAACAGTCCGACCATGTATTCGACGCCCGGGATATGCGGTGGCCGGTCGGAGACCGTATTGCCGAATACCACGTCGGAGCGGCCGGTGAGGGCGGTGAGCAGCAGGGCCCACGCGACCTGGATGGCGGTATTGGGGGTGATCCCGTGGGTGCGGCCGAGGTCGAGTACCGCGGCGGTGGTCGCGGCGTCGAGCGCGCGGCCGGTTTCGCCGCTGGGCGCGGTGACCGCGCGGTCGGCGGGTCCGGTGACCCGTGTCGGGCTCTCGATACCGGCGAGCATCCGCTGCCACGCCTGGGTGGCCGCGTCGCGGTCCTGGCCGTGCAGCCACTGCAGGTAGTCCCGGTAGGAGCGGGGCGCGGCGAGGTCGGCCGGTTCGTCACCGGCGGCGTACAGCGTGAGTAGTTCGTGGATCAGCAGCGGCATCGACCAGCCGTCGAGCACGAGGTGATGGTTGGTGACCAGGAGCCGGTATTCGTCGGTGCCGGTGCGCACGAGATGGAACCGCAGCAGTGGTGGACGCGCCGGGTCGAACGGTGCCGTGGCCGCGTCCGCGAGGTCCTGGAAGGCATGATCGCGTGCCTCGCCGCTGGGGATTTCGGTGAGATCGGAGTACTGCCAGTCGGCCCGGGTGTCGCCGAGCACGAGCTGGCGGGGCCCGCCGGCGCTTTCGACGAACGCGGTGCGCAGGCTGTCATGCCGGTCGACGAGTGCCTGGGCGGCCCGCCGCATCCGGTCGGTGTCGACATCCCCGGCGAAGGTGAGCGCCGCCTGCACCGTGTACCCGTCGGTGGTGTCGCGGTCGTAGATGGCGTGGAACAGCAGCCCGGCCTGCAGGGCGGTCAGCGGCCACACATCGGTCAGTGACGGGTAGTCGCGCAGCCAGCCGTCGATTTCGTCCTGCGACACGGTGACCAGCGCGAAATCCGAGGGGGTGAAGCCGCCCGCGGATTCGGAGCGGATATGGCCGGCCAGGGCGCGCAGCGCCCGCACCCACAGGCCGGCGAGTTCGTCGACCTCCGCGGCGTCGAGCACCTGCGCGGCGAACTCCCAGGTCGCGTCCAGTTCGAGACCGTCGGGTCCCGGTTCGGCGATCGCGTTGATATCGAGCAGCGCGGGCAGCGCCATCCGGGGGTCGCTCGTCGCGGTCAGCGAGGTGAACTCACGGGTGGGTGTCCACGCCCCCGAGTGTTCGCGGACACCCACCCGCCCCAGATAGTTGAAACTGATCTGAGGTTCCGGTGAGCTCCCCAGTTCGGTGTTGCCCTGCGGGTCGAGGCAGCGCAGCATGCCGTAGCCGATGCCGTTGTCGGGCACCGCCCGCAGCTGCTCTTTCACCTGCTCCACGGCGCGGCCCGCGGCCGCACCCCCGGCGAACGCCTCCTCGGGGTCGATATCGCGCAGTTCGAGCCGGATCGGGAACCGGGTGGTGAACCAGCCCACCGTGGCGCTGAGATCGGCGCCCGGTACCGCCTGTTCCTCGCGGCCGTGGCCTTCCAGGGAGATCAGTTCCGCGCCGGCGGCCATACCGCGCCGGCGCCGCCATTCGCCCAGGGCCAGCGCCAGTGCCGTCAGCAGCGGGTCGTTGGCGTTGCCGTGGTAGCGGGCCGGGACGGTGGTGAGCACCGCCTCGGTGATATCGGCGGGAATCCGGATCCGGACCCGGCCCGCCGTCGCCACCACGTCGCGTTGCGGGTCCAGGCGGCGTGGTCCGAGTAGCCGGTCGCCCAGTTCGTGGATGCCGCGCCACAGCCCGAGTTCGCTCGCGCGCCGGGCCGGTGCCTGTTCGACCAGGCCGTGGACCCAGCGTCGCACCGAGGTGCTGGGCGCCGGGAACTGTGGTTCGCCGCCCTCGGATATCTGCGCCCATGCCTGCGCGAGCTCGGTGAGCAGGATGCGCCAGGACACCGCGTCGACGGCGAGGTGGTGGATCACCAGCCACAGCAGGTCGGGGCCGGTGGGGTCCTGCAGCCGGACGGCTTGCAGCAGTACTCCGTTGGCGGGGTCCAGCCGGTCGGCGGCCGCCTGCAGGTGGCTGTCGACCTCGGCGGCGTCGCGCCGGGTCAGGGTCACCGCGGTGAGCGCGGTGTCGGCGTCGACGGTCCCGCGGTCGAGGACGTCGACGAACCGGTCCACCGATTCGGCGCCGCGCAGTACCGCGCGCAGCAGGTCGTGCCGGTCCAGCACGGCCTGCAGGGCGCGGACCAGGTCCGCGTGTTCGACGTGGTCCGGCAGTTGCACGAGGGAGGCCTGCGCGAACCGGTCGTAGTGGCCGCGGCCGAGCATGGCGTGCATGATCGGCGACAGCGGCATCGGCCCGACGCCGCCGCCGGGCAGTTCGGCCAGTCGCGGCGCGTCCCCGGCGTCGGTCGCCACCGCGGCCAGCCCGGCGACGGTTTTGGCGTCGAACACGTCCTGGGTGGAGAAGCTCAACCCGGCCGCTTTGGCGCGCGCCACCAGTTGGATCGACAGGATGCTGTCGCCGCCGAGCGCGAAGAAGCTGTCGTCGGCTCCGGCCTGCGCGACCCCGAGGACCTCGGCGAACAGGCCGGCCAGCAGGTTCTCCCGGGGGCCGGCCGGTGCCCGCCCGGCCGGGGCTGTCCCGAAATCGGGTTCGGGTAGCGCTTTACGGTCCAGTTTGCCGAACGCGTTCACCGGCAGACTGTCCAGCGGCAGGATCACCGCGGGAACCATGTGCGGGGGCAGGGATTCGCGGGCGTAGCGCTGCAGTTCGACGGTGTCGATCCGGCGGCCGTGCACGGGAACGACATAGGTGGCGAGTACGGTCGCGTCGGCCTTGTTGCGCACCGGCACGGTGACCGAGAGATCCACGTCGGCGTGTCCGCTGAGCGCGGCGTCGATCTCACCCGGTTCGATCCGGTAGCCGCGGATCTTGACCTGGAAATCGCTGCGGCCCATCAGTTCCAGTGTCATCTCGTCGCCGGCACCGGACCAGCGGGCGAGGTCGCCGGTGCGGTACATCCGCTCCCCCGGGTCGCCGTAGGGGTCGGCGACGAAACGTGCCGCGGTTTCACCGAAACGGTGGCTGTAGCCGCGCGCCAGGCCCGGTCCGGCCAGATACAGTTCGCCGGCGGTGCCCTTGGGGACCGGTTGCAGGGTCCGGTCCAGCACCATGGCGGCGACGCCGCGGATCGGGCCGCCGACGGTGAGATCACGATCGGGGTCTATCGGCGCTCCGGCGGCGGTGATGGTGGTCTCGGTGGGGCCGTATTCGTTGTACATCGACCACGGTCCGGTCCACCGTTCGATGACGTGCGGCGGGCACACGTCACCACCGACCACCACGACACGCAGTTCGGTGAGCGGTTGGGGGTCGACGGTCGCCAGCACGGCGGGGGTCAGGGTCAGGTGGGTGACGCGTTCTTCGGCGAGCAGCCGGGTCAGTGGTTCGCCGCCGATCACGTCCGGCGGCACGATCACCAGTGTGGCGCCGGCGGCGAAGCAGGTGAGGAACTGTTCCTGCGAGGCATCGAAACTGGGTGAGAGCGCGTAGGACACCCGGGCGTCCGCGTCGATGCCGTAGGTGTCGCCGCGGTCGGCGATGAGGTTCGCCAGCCCGGTATGGGTGACCTGCACGCCCTTCGGGAGCCCGGTGGATCCCGACGTGTAGGTGAGATAGGCGAGGTCGGCGGGACGCAGCGGGCGGACCCGGTCGGCGTCGGTGACCGGGCCGGTCGCGGCGGACTCGTATTCCCGCTGGGTGCCGGGGTCGTCGAGGATGAGCGGATGTACCTGCTGCGGTAGCCGTTCGCGGTGTTCCTCGACGGTGATCGCTACGGACGCGCCGCTGTCGGTGACCATGTGCTGGATACGGGCGGGCGGGTACTCCGGATCGATCTGCACGATGGCGGCGCCGGTCTTGGCGACCGCCCATGCCGCGACCACCGATTCCACCGAGCGCCGCAGCAGGATCGCCACCGCGGTCTCCGGCCCGGCCCCGAGGGTGATGAGGTGGCGGGCCAACTGGGAGGACCTGGTGTCGAGTTCGGTGTAGGTCACCGTGCGGCCGGGCGTGCAGATGGCGTTGCCGGGACCGTGGCGGCGGGCGGTGTCGGCCAGGATGTCGGGCAGCAGCCGGGTTCCGGCGCCGTGGGGTCCCCGCACGGGTAGCAGTGCGGCGCGCTCGCGTGCTTCGAGCAACGGTAGCCCGGTGACCGAATTCTCTGTTCCGCCGGCGAGGAACTCGTGCAGGAACATGAGGAATCGGCGGTGGTGCCCGGCGAGTTCGTCGGCGCTGTAGATGTTCGGGTTGCCCTGGAAATCGATATGGGTGCTGTCGCGGCCCGCGCCCGGATAGATGTTGACGAACAGGTCCGCGGTCGGGCCGGAGGTGAGTACGTGCAGCCGGCCGGTGGTCTCCCCGAGCACGATCTCGTTGTCCACCATCATGAGGTTGACGGCCGGACCGAACGAGGCGGCCTCGTCGCGGGCGATCCCCATGTCGTGGAAGATGTCCTCCTGGCGGTAACGCTGCCGGCGCAGTGCGCTGGTCAGTTCGCTCTGGGTGGCGTCGATCAGTTCCCCGACGGTGCGGTCGGTGACCTGCACGCGCAGCGGCACCACATTGGCGACCATGCCGCCCGAACGGCGCAGTACCGCGGAATGCCTGCCCGATACCGGCAGGCTCAGCAGCACTTCGTCGCTTCCGGTCATCCGGGCCAGGTAGGCGGCGAATGCCGCGACGACGATCGGGGTGACGCTGGTGCCGCGTTCGGTGACAACGCTGTCGAGCAGACGTGCGGTGTCCTCCGGCAGCGAGGCGCTCACGAGTTCGGGGTGGATGGTGGGTTTGCTGACCCGTCCGGCGAGACTGACCACGGGTGGGGCGCCGGCGAGGTGTTCGGTCCAGTATTTGCGATCGTTGTCGAATCGTTCCGATCCCCGGTAGGCGAGGTCCTGTTCGATGATCTCGCCCAGGTATTTCGCGGTGGCCGGGGGCGCGTCCTCGCCGTGGACCCACGCGTTGTACAGCTCGGTGATGCGGTGCAGCATCGTCACCGCGGCGAACCCGTCCAGCGCGATATGGTGCGCGCGCTGATACCACAGGTAGTGGTTGTCGCCCACCTGGTACACGATGCATTTCATGAGGTAGTCGCGGAGCAGGTCCAGTGGCGCCGAATAGTCCTCGACCATGAGACGATGCGCGGTCGCGACCGGATCGGCACGGCGGCGCAGGTCCACCACCGAGGCCGGTGATCCGGTGGTCTCGTCGACGTACTGGCACGGTTCGCCGTCGACCTCGATCAGATGGAGGTGCCCGGGTCCGAATTCGCGGTCGGCGGCCTGGCAGGCCTCCAACAGCAGTTCCGGTTGCAGTTCGCCGACGATCTCGACATATTGGGCCACCGAGATCGGAGACGAACCCGCGAGATGCTGGGCGAACCAGATCCCTCGCTGGGCGGCCGACAGCCGGAGGATGTCGCGGTGGGGCGGGCCGGTGAAGGCGACGGCGTCCGGCCGCGCATCCGAACCGTTACCCGACGCCGAGTCTCCTGTTGTCGTGGACGGGCCGATCTCCGATGAGTCCGACCGACCCCGGCCGCTGTCTATATTGCGCTTGGACTGGGTCACCTGTCCTCCATTTTCCCGGCATCGGGGGAAACCGGCCGATAAAGCCGGTTCACTACTCCTGAAATGCGCAGGCGGATTTCATTGGAACAACATTTATGTAGTCGAATCGAGATTTTTGCCCGTCAGCGATGACGGCGGCGGGCCCACGGGCCCGCATTCGATCCCGAAAAGAAATAATCCGGAATGATCTATACCCGGCGGTTATAAAAACCCTCGCGCACCCGCCGGTCGGCCGTATAAGACCTGAAACTGCCGAGGCGCATCAGGTATTCCACCGTTCTTCGGCGGGCCGGGTGACTGTGTAACCGCCACCCGGCGAGTCCGCCGCGGGCGGAGTCCGCACTGCGAGTGCACGCATCGTTACCTTCCCCGAGATGGGATACATGCAGGTCACGGATGTGGCTCGAAGTTGCGTCGGGGTCGCTGAGCAGGAATAGAACATCATCGGTATTCATAGGCTGCACCAAATCGCCTTCTGGCCGTGGCTAACCTTTACGTCTGTTGTCCCGGTGGATTCTCCGCAACCCCGACAATCGGGAGAATCCTTGGTCGTGCCGATCTGCCCACTATTCGGGCAATCGGACCGGCAGTCGTCGAAGTGCATTCTCGATAATCTCGACGACCAGCTTCGGAACGCCATAATATGCGAGGTCGAGCGAGGTCCGCAACGCCGGTTTCTGGAGCCTTTCAAAAAGCCGCCCGGAACGGCCCGGGAAGTGGAAAAGCGGGACCTCTGTGCCCGGCACGAGGGGGCAGGGGTCGGCAATCGGCCGAAGCCGCGCTCGGGTAGGGGTTCACCGGACCAGGGGCGGGGGCGCGGGCCGGCTTCTCACCACGCCGGGACCGGCCGGTGCCGGCGCAGGCGGTCGCCGACGGGCGACACGGAAGGGGGCACGGGTGCATACCATTCGCTGGCCCGGCCGACACGCGAACGGATGTCCGCCGGGCGGAGGGAGGCGCGCGCGATCGCCGCGCGCCCGGCGGTGGTGGCGAGAGGGCTCAGGCAGTGGGCCGGAGGCTGGACAGCACCCGGATAGCGTCCGACAGCGGGATCATGCGCTCCGGCTGTTCGCTGGACAGGCCCAGTTCGATGTACTGGCGGATCAGCATCGACGGAGTGAGGCAGTGCGCGGCGGCGACCTCCCGCAGGCGCTCGCGCATTTCCTGCGGGAGCTTGAGCGAGGTCGTGACCATTCCGCGTTCGACCTCGTCGGTGCTCGGCGGGAGCGGCGGCACCTGCGCGGTGTCGTCGAAGGCCAGTCCGTCGAGGAACTGTTCGGCTTCGGCGGTGCTGCGCGGGAAACCGGGGTCGTGTTCGTTATTCATCTCGGGTCGCCTCCCATGCGGTGAATTCGGCGAGCTGGCGGTCCCCCATGGGTGCGGCCATGAGGATCTGCCACCGGTCGGGGTGCGAACGCGGTCGCAGGACCACCACCAGCGGCCGCCCGTCCTCGGTGCGGCCCCACACGGTGAGTACCGCCAGTCCCTGAGCGGTGGTCGCCGGACGCGACCACCGCCGCGGCGAGTACAGCACCTCCACCACTTCCCAGGCCGCGACCTCGAAGTGCCGAAGGAACGGTTCGCTGGATGCGTGCCATTCGTACTCCACGACTGACACGATAATACCTCGGTATTACCTCGGTGACGTCGTGATCTTTCCGGGCGGCGTCATCCGGCGGCGGACGGCCGGTCCGGGAGCGTCAGCCCCAGTGGGCGGCGTCCGGTATCCCGGTGGTGAAGATGCTGTAGAAGAACTGGCCGGGCAGGAGTTCGTTCATATCGCGCCAGGCGCCGGAAGGGTCGCGCTGGTAGTAGTCCGCCACCCCGGTGCCGTTGTCGTAGCACACGATTCCGGTGCTGCCGAACGGGCTCCAGTACACCGCGGCACCCGGCCTCGGCGCGTCCAGTGGGGTGCGGAACAGGTGGTCGCAGTGACTGATCCGGGGGTCGTAGTAGGTGGGTTGCGCGGCCGCTGTCGCCGCCGTGCCGGCGCAGCCGAGAGCGGCCGTACCGATTGCGGCGATAACCCTGCGGCGGACTGTGGAACGCATATATCCTCCGGGCGGATCGGCGTCGTTCGTGAAGTGTGGGCATCGTATCCCCCGGTACCTGGATCGGACCGGGCCCACCACACCGCTCGGATCTTGATTCAAGCTAATACTTGATTGATTCAAGAAAAACGGTAAGCTCCGAATCGTGACCACGACCGCGGAGTTCGAGAACATGTTGCGCGAGGCCGCGCTCCGTGTGACCGCACCGCGTCTGGCGGTGCTGAGCGCGGTGCACGAGAGCCCGCACGCCGATACCGACTCGATCATCGGACGGGTGCGCGAATCCCTGGGCGCGGTGTCGCACCAAGCCGTGTACGACGTGCTGCGCGCGCTCACATCCGCCGGCCTGCTGCGCCGCATCCAACCCACCGGTTCGGTGGCCCGGTACGAGACCCGGGTCGCCGACAACCATCACCATCTCGTGTGCCGGAGCTGTGGCGCGATCGCCGACGTCGACTGCGCCACCGGCACCGCCCCCTGCCTGACCGCCGCCGACGACCACGGTTTCACCATCGAGGAAGCCGAGGTCATCTACTGGGGCCTGTGCCCCGACTGTTCCGTATCGCCCAGCCCGAAATGACCCCTGTTTCACCGGAAGGAACGCAGTGTCCGACAGCACCGCAGGCCAGTGCCCGTTCGCGGCCAAACACCCGACCACGGGTGCCGGCAACCGTGACTGGTGGCCGAACCAGCTCAACCTGAAGATCCTGCGCAAGAACGCGCCCGCCTCGGATCCGATGGAGCCCGACTTCGACTACGCGGCGGAGTTCGAGACCCTCGACCTGAACGAGGTCCGCCGCGATATCACCGCCATCCTGACCGACTCGCAGGACTGGTGGCCCGCCGACTTCGGTCACTACGGTCCGCTGATGGTCCGGATGGCCTGGCACAGCGCCGGCACCTACCGCACCATCGACGGCCGCGGCGGCGCCGGTGGCGGTATGCAGCGGTTCGCGCCGCTGAACAGCTGGCCCGACAACGGCAACCTGGACAAGGCCCGCCGGCTGCTGTGGCCGGTCAAGAAGAAGTACGGCAAGAAGCTGTCCTGGGCCGACCTCATGATCTTCGCCGGTAACGTCGCGCTGGAATCCATGGGATTCCAGACCTTTGGCTTCGCCGGCGGTCGCGCCGATCTTTGGGAGCCCGACGAGGACGTGTACTGGGGCCCGGAATCGGTATGGCTCGAAGACGAGCGCTACACCGGTGACCGTGACCTGGAGAGCCCGCTGGGCGCGGTCCAGATGGGCCTGATCTACGTGAACCCCGAAGGCCCGAACGGCAATCCGGACCCGCTGGCATCGGCCGTGGACATCAAGGAAACCTTCGGCCGGATGGCGATGGACCACGAGGAGACCGTCGCGCTGATCGCCGGCGGCCACACCTTCGGCAAGACCCACGGCGCCGGCGATGCCGCGCTGGTCGGTGCCGAACCCGAGGGCGGGCTCATCGAGCAGCAGGGTCTGGGCTGGAAGAGCACGCACGGCACCGGTAAGGCCAGCGACGCGATCACCAGCGGCCTGGAGGTCACCTGGACCACCAAACCGACCCAGTGGACCAACGATTTCTTCGAGATCCTGTTCGGTTACGAGTGGGAGCTCACCAAGAGCCCCGCCGGCGCCAACCAGTGGGTGGCCAAGGACGCCGACGCGATCATCCCGGACGCGCATTCGGATGCCCGCAAGAAGCCGACCATGCTGACCACCGACCTCGCCCTGCGCTTCGACCCGGAATTCGAGGTCATCTCGCGCCGCTTCCTGGAGAACCCGGACCAGTTCGCGGACGCCTTCGCCCGCGCCTGGTACAAGCTGACCCACCGCGATATGGGCCCGATCGAGCGGTACCGGGGCGCGGAGGTGCCCTCCGAGGTCCTGATCTGGCAGGATCCCATCCCGGCCGTGGACTTCGAGGTGATCGACGACGACGATATCGCCGCACTCAAGGAGCAGGTGC
Source organism: Nocardia testacea NBRC 100365 (assembly GCF_000308775.1). Lineage (GTDB taxonomy): Bacteria > Actinomycetota > Actinomycetes > Mycobacteriales > Mycobacteriaceae > Nocardia > Nocardia testacea. The sequence goes on along the minus strand of NZ_BAGJ01000086.1, from coordinate 54,516 downwards.
TGGCCGCGGGCCTGACCGTGCCGCAGCTGGTCTCCACGGCGTGGGCGTCGGCGTCGACGTTCCGGTCCAGTGACAAGCGTGGCGGCGCCAACGGCGCCCGTATCCGGCTGGAACCGCAGAAGAGCTGGGATATCAACGAACCCGAGCAGCTGGCGACCGTGCTGAGCGCGCTGGAGAAGATCCAGGAGTCGTTCAACGGCGCCCAGACCGGCGGCAAGAAGGTATCGCTGGCCGATCTGATCGTGATCGCCGGCGCCGCCGGTGTCGAGCAGGCCGCGAAGGCGGCGGGTGTGCAGATCACCGTGCCGGTGACGCCCGGTCGTAACGACGCGCTGCAGGAGCAGACCGATGTCGATTCCTTCGGTGTGCTCGAACCGCGCGCCGACGGGTTCCGCAACTACATCGGCAAGGGCCACCGGCTGCCGTCGGAGCACCTGCTCATCGACCGGGCGAACCTGCTGAACCTGACCGCGCCGGAGATGACCGTGCTGGTCGGTGGCCTGCGAGTGCTGGGCGCGAACTACAAGCAGTCGCAACTGGGTGTGTTCACCGAGAATGTCGGGACGCTGACCAACGACTTCTTCGTGAACCTGCTCGATATGGGTATCGAGTGGAAGTCGATCGACGAATCCCAGGAGACCTTCGAGGCCCGCGATACCGCGACCGGCGAGGTCAAGTGGACCGGTACCCGCTACGACCTGGTGTTCGGCTCGAACTCCGAACTGCGCGCGGTGGCCGAGGTGTACGCGGCCGACGACGCGAAGGAGAAGTTCGCGCGCGACTTCGTCACCGCGTGGACCAAGGTCATGAACGCGGATCGGTTCGACCTGGCCTGATCTCCGCCGATGTGACCGGACCGTAGCGGACGCCCGGGAGTCTTCGGACTCCTGGGCGTCCGTCGTTTCGCGGGGCGGTGCCGCCGGAAGAAGTAGTTGCCGGACTCCCCCGGCAGCGGCGTCTCCGCGGATCGCAGCGGACTCCGGGGTGCGGGGAAGATACGGACGGCCGCTGGGCCGCGGCCTGCGCTGGGATCCCGCTGGGTCATATGATGTCTCACTCCGGCAGCGGTGAGGCGCAGTAGCGTGACGATATGAGCACCGAACTTCCCGGCTTCGCCCGGCAGGCATGGCACCTGCTCGAACCGCTGCACGCCGTCACCTACTTCTCGCCCGAACCGTTGCAGGCGCTGAAGAACGCGGGCTATCGCGGGTTCTGGATGGGTTACTTCGCCGGTCGTGCCGCCCCACTCGGCGCGGCCGGGCCCGATGTGGTGCACGCGCTGTTCTACAACTTCACCATAGAGCGAGTCCGCGCGGCCCTGCCCGACGCCTGGGAGTTCGCCGCCCCGGCCGCGGCGCTGACCGCTCGCGAGGAAGGGGCCTGCGCGGCACTGCGCCGGCAACTCGGGGAACTCGCCGAGGGCCCGGAGGTCGCGGCGGCGGCCGAACTGGCAGCCCGGGCAGCCGCCGCGGCGCCGGCGGAGGGGCGGGCACTGTTCGCCGCCAACCGGGCACTACCCGAACCATGCGACCCGGTGGCGCGGTTGTGGCACGCGGCGACACTGCTGCGGGAACACCGCGGAGACGGGCATATCGCCGCACTGGTCGCTGCCGGTATCGACGGACGCGAATCGCATGTGCTGCAGACACTGTCGAACCGGGTACCCCGGGAGATCTACACGGTGTCCAGGGATTTCGACGACGCCGAATGGGCGGCGCGGCTGGACACGCTGCGCGGCAAAGGGCTGGCCGCCGCCGACGGCCCCACCGAACGAGGCAGGGCGGTCAAAGCCGAGATCGAGGCGCGCACCGACGCGGCGGCCGCACCGGCGTACGCGGTGCTGACTCCCGGCGAACGCGCGGACCTGATCGCGGCGTTGCGCCCGCTCACCCGCGCGGTCCTGGCGTCCGGGGAGATTCCGGCGGTCACCCCGATCGGATTGGACCTGCGCGAAGAATCGAACGAGCGAGCCGCGACATAGTCGTTCGACAAACGGCCCCGGCCTGGGCGACGATCACCGGCATGGCAGCGACAACGCATCGATACGAATGCCGCACCGAGTGGACCGGGGCGGGTGAGCGAGGGACGGTCGACTACCGGTCCTACGACCGCGCCCATGTCTCCCGGGCGCCGGGGCGCCCGGATCTGCTCGGTTCCGCGGACCCGGCCTTCCGTGGCGACGCGAGCCGCTGGAATCCCGAGCTGTTGCTGCTCGCCTCGCTGAGTCAGTGTCATCTGCTGTGGTATCTGCACCTCTGCGCGACCGGCGGGGTCACGGTGCTCGATTACCGGGACGACGCCGTGGGGACCATGGCCGAGGACAGTGCCGGCGGCGGCCGTTTCACCGGCGTGGAGTTGCGTCCGGTGGTCACCGTGGCGTCCGCGGAGATGACCGAGCGGGCGCGGGAACTGCACCGCGCCGCCCATGCCAAATGCTTCATCGCGGCGTCGGTGAACTTCCCGGTCACCCATTCACCGCGGATCGAGGTCGCCGGCTGAACCGGCGCGGTCCGCGTTCAGGGCCGCGGCAACCGCGTCCATGACCTGCTGCCAGTGTGTCCGCTGCCGGTCACGCTGGGCGGCACCGGACATCCTCTCCTGGTGGAATCGCAGGCGGGTCCGATTCCCGGGCGCGGGCGTGAGGGTGACCTGCACGGTGGTCGGGCCGTAGGTGAGGCGGATGCGCTCGCCGGGACGGTAGCTGCGTACTTCGCCGGTCACTCCGGTGTCGGTGCGATATCGCGCACCGGGCACGAAGTCGGGGTCGGCGCCGGGGCCCAGCCAGCAGGCCAGGCCCCCCGCGCCGGTGAGGTGGGCCCAGACGATTTCCGGGGGCAAGGGCAACGTGCGGGAGACGCCGATCTGCCAGCCCGCGTCCGCGGTGAGTCCGGTGGGCATAATGGTCAACCTTCTTTCTCCGGGGTGCGGGCGCGGTGCGCGCGCACCTTGTTGAGGTTGCCGCAGTGCTCCATCGAGCACCAGCGACGGCGGCCGGGCCGCGATGTGTCGACGTAGATGAGCTGGCAGTCGGTGGCCGAGCAGGTCCGGATCCGGCCGGCATGCGGCCCGGTGAGCAGGTCGATCGCGTCGCGGGCCACGGTCGACAGCAGTGCGATGCCGGTACTCGGGGTCCAGGCGCGGGCGCCGGTGGCGGTGATCCGGGGGGTGAGCGGTGTCGCGGCGGCGAATTCGTTCAGCACATCGAGGTCGCCGGCGGGGGACGATTCACCGTGGGAGCGGGCCCGCGCGATCTCGAAGAGAGTGTCGCGCAGGTGGCGGGCGGCGGTGACCTCGGCCGCGGTGATCGTGAGCTCGGGTGTGGGGGTGAGCCGGGACCGCCCGGCCCAGGTCGCGAGGTCGGCGGGGGTGTGCAGGATTTCGTAGACGCGATACGGGCCGGGACCGCCGGTGGGCAGCAGTTCCAGGCACAGCGCGCCGGGGTCGAAGTGGTAGTCGACGCCGGAACGGGAACGCAGCGTCAGGCCGGGGCTTGCACCTGAAGTCATGTAACCACTATAACTGGTTACATGAGCTTGGGTTGGAAACTCGTCATCGACAGCGCGAACGCGCCCGCCATCGCCGACTTCTGGGCCGCGGCCCTGGAATACGAACCGGAAGATCAGACCGCGCTGATCGACCGGCTGCTCACCGCCGGCCACCTCGATCCAGGTGCCGTCACCGAACACGGCGGCCGCAGACTCTTCCGCGGCCTCGCCGCGGTCCGGCACCCGGACGACCCGTTCGACCCCGTCACCGGTGTCGGTCAGGGCCGGCGGCTGCTGTTCCAGGACGTCCCCGAAAACAAGACCGTGAAGAACCGGCTGCACATCGATATCCACAGCGCCCCCGGCGGACTCGACGAGCTGGTATCCCGCCTCGAACAACTCGGAGCGACGCGCGTCCGGGAAGTGGATCAGGGGCCCGCCGGCCACTGGTGGGTCATGCTGGATCCCGAAGGCAACGAATTCTGCGTCTCCTGACGCCGGCCGCTACCAGACCAGCGTGAAATCCGGGATACGCACCCGGCCGAAGAAACGCTTGGCGATATCACTGCCGTCGAAGTTGTACCCGTTCATGATGTCGGCCAGTTCGGTCGCCAGCTCCTGCAACTGCGGGCTCACGCATTCGATACCGTCCTCGATCACCCACCCCCACTCCCGGGGCACATTGTCGATGGTGATGTCGATGCACCCGTGGTGCGGCAGGTCCACGGTGATCACGATCTGCACCGGCGCGTCACCGAGCGGATCCCGGACCGCCGGTTCACCGAAGCGGGTCTGCGGGGCGAACATGATGCGGCCCAAAGCGATATCGGCACGGATCATCTCGGCCACCGCCGGCAGATCGGCATGCTTACCGACTCGATGGTGACGATTACCGTAGGTGCGGTCACCGGTCGCCGAATAGCCGGAGCGGTCCAGCATCCGGTCCAGCATGCGCTGCGCGGTCGCGCGCTCGTCCGCACCGGTGTTGGGGTGCTCGATGAGAGCCCGCAGGCGCATGATCCGATGGCTCGAAATGATCGCCATAGCAGGAAAGGGTATCGAAATCGGGGCCCTTCCGGCGTCTCAGTCGCGGGTGCGTCCCCCGGAACCTCCGGCGCTCGCGATCACCGTGGTCAGATGCTCGTCCGGGGTCGGCGAGCCGTCCGCCGCACCGCGCACCGCAGCGGGCGAACGGACCGCCGTCCACACTTCCAGCACCCCGAACACGGTGATACAGCAACCCGCCACCAGCGCCAGTGTCGCGATATCGTCGAACGGCGCGATCGCGACCACCAGACCCGCGGTGAGCGTCACCAGACCGAACACTTCCTGTTTCCCACTGCCGGTGATCTCGTCGTCGTCCCACACTCCGGCCACCGCATGCGCGATCCCCCGCACCGCCCACGCCAGCCCCAGCCACATGGCCAGCAGCAGCGTCCAATCGCCGGCCCGGAAACACAGGGTCGCGGTCACCAGCGACGCCAGTGCGGCCACCAGCAGCAGCACCCGCGGGAACCGGCCCAACCGGCTCCCGAACGCCACCGCCGCCAAGGTCACCGCACTGCACAGCAGCGAGAACATGAACAGGTTGCCGACCGTGCTCAAGGATTTGTCCGGCCAGATCACCGTGGCCACCCCGATCACCACCGAACAGACCCCCATCGCCAGCACCGTCTGGCGGACACCGCGACCGAACACCGGAGCGGCGTCCGCTTCCTCGTAGGTCGGCATAGCAAAATGATATGGGTATGGACCCTGGATTGCCGCAGGGTTGCCGGGAGTGTCCGTTCAGTCCCCTGACGCCGCCGTGCGGCACCCACCCGTACCGCACCCCGAAAGCCCGACCTCCCCGACGCCACCTGCAACGGGCCGGTAGTCCACGGATCCGACGCTAGAGTCGCCCCAGCCCCACCACGTGACCCGTCAGGAGGCCGAGGTGACTGTTCCCGCGCTGGCATGGGCGTGCGCACTCGCACTGATCGCGGGCCTGCTGCTGTTCGATTTCTTCTTCCATGTCCGCACCGCGCACACGCCGTCGCTGACCGAGGCCGCGATCTGGTCGGCCGCCTACGTGGGTGTCGCCGTCCTGTTCGGGTTCGGAGTGTGGGTATTCGGCGGTCCGACCATGGGAGTCGAATACTTCGCCGGCTACCTCACCGAAAAAGCCCTGTCGGTGGACAATCTGTTCGTCTTCCTCATCATCTTGACCACCTTCCGGGTCCCCGGCGCGGCCCAGCAGAAAGTGCTGCTGGTCGGAATCGTGTTCTCGCTGGTGGTCCGTACCGGATTCATCTTCGTCGGCGCCACCCTCATCAATCGATTCGCCTGGGTGTTCTATGTGTTCGGCGCCGTCCTGCTCATCACTGCCGGGAACATGATCAAACCGGAGAGCGAGGACAGCCATACCGGGGACACCGTCGTGCTGCGGCTGGCCCGCCGGTTCCTGCACGCCACCGACAACTACGACGGCGACAAACTGGTCACCGTCGCCGGCGGCCGCCGCCGACTCACCCCGATGCTGCCGGCCATGGTCGTCATCGGCGGCACCGATGTGCTCTTCGCGCTGGACTCGATCCCCGCCATCTTCGGTCTCACCCAGAACGTTTTCCTCGTCTTCACCGCCACCGCCTTCTCCCTGCTCGGGCTGCGCCAACTGTTCTTCCTGCTCGAAGGAATGCTGGACCGCCTGATCTACCTCGGTTTCGGACTGGCCGCCATCCTCGCCTTCATCGGAGTCAAACTCGTCCTGCACGCGCTGCATCAGAACAATGTGCCGTTCATCAACCACGGGGAACCGGTCCCGGTCACCGAGATATCCACCGCCGCCTCGCTGGGAGTGATCATCGTGGTGCTCCTGGTGACCGTGGCGGCCTCGCTGCTCAGCCCCGCCGGACGCGCCCAGACCGCGGTCGCGGGCGCCCGCCGGCACGCCACCCGCTACCTCGACCTCGGCTACGAAGCCGACCAGACACTGCGCGAACGCACCTACGCGAAGATGACCGCCGAAGAGAATACGATCGCCGCGCTACCGCGCAAATACACGCGGCGTATCCGGGAGGGCGAATCCGAACTCATCGCGCTGCTCGAACGCGCCCATATCGTCCACGCCGACCGGGTGGCGCGTACCGAAGCCGGATTGCCCCTGCGCATGTGAGCCGGCAGCCGACGGAAGGTTCGGCTTCGTGGCCGGATCGAATCCCATCCTGCTGCCGGAACCTTACCCGGGTCGCGTGACCGGGTCAGCGGAGGTTGTTGCGGTCCAGCCATTCGGAGATGGCGGCGGCCAGCAGGTCCGGCCGGTCCTCGGGAGTGTGGTGGCCGGCGACCTCGTTGAACCGGCGGATGTCCAGGGCGGCGATGGTTTTCGCACACCAGTCGATGACGGCGGGTTCGGTCATCGTTCCGTACGCCGGCGTGAAGGTCACCATGAGCTTCGGTACGTCCGGGCTGGACGCCAGCCATCCGTCATATGCTTCGGCGCGCGCGACGACGTCGTTCGGTGTCCCGTCCAGCGGCATCGAACGTGCCCAGCGCAGTAGCGGGATCCGGCTTTCCCGCGTCGGGTAAGGCCGCTGGTAAACCTCCAGGTCGTCGGGGCCGAGTCGGTCCGAAATCGCACGTAGCCCGTCTGTGACGAACGAATCGTCCAAGAACATGGACTCGCCGATTCCGTCGGTCCGGATGGCGCGCCACAGGTCTCGACCGGCCTCGGGGAACTCCTCCCAGGTCATCGGTTTGACAATGGTCTCGGTGAATGCGATCCCGCGCACCCGGTCCGGATGGCGGGCGGCCCAGTCGAACGCGAGCGCGCCACCCCAGTCGTGGCCGACGAGCACCACGCGGTCCAACCTCATCGCGTCGAACCATGCCTCCAGATATCGCGCGTGGTCGGCGAACACGTAATCGATCGGTGGTTTGCCCGAGTCCCCCATGCCGATCAGGTCCGGGGCGAGCAGCCGGCCGGGACCGACGCGCGGCAGGACATTGCGCCACAGGTACGACGAGGTGGGGTTGCCGTGAAGGAAAACGATCGGCATGCCGGTGCCGGTTTCGCGGTGGTGGATGGTCGAGTCGAGTACACGGGTGTCGGGCATGGATGTCCTTTCAGAGGTTGAGAGCGAGGACGCGATCGACCGCGATCTCGATGACGACCCGTCCGGTGGGGTCGGGCGGAGTGGATCCGTAGCGCCGTTGGTAGCGGTGGGCGGCGCGGGCTATACGGTCGGCGGCATCGGAAAGGGTCGCGGCACCTTCGAGCGTCACCCAGCGGAAACCGTCCGGCTGGCAGAGGGCCACGCGCCCACCGCCGGCCACGTTCCGTGCCTTACGAGAGGTGGCGACCGTCAGGACGCGGGCCGTGCTCGTCACGGCGTCCCAGGTGAACCGTACCGGTGCGACATGTGGTGTCCCGTCGGAGCGGATCGTGGTGAGGGTCGCGATCCGCGGCTCGGCGAGGAACGCATTGATGTCGGTCTTCACCGGAATGCGTCGGCAGTGCGGGTGGCCCAGTCGGCGAAGGTGCGCGGGGCGCGACCGAGCACATACGCCACGTCGGGGCTGATGCGCTGCTCGGCGGGCAGTGGGTTGCCGAGGATGGCCAAGGTACCGTCGACGACCGGTTCGGGCATGAACGTGAGCATCTGGGCACGTGCCTCGTCGCGGGTCTGTTCGATGTAGTGCACCGGTGCGCCGAGTGCGGCGCCGATGGCCGCGGCCCGGCCACGCGGGGTGACCAGGTCCGGGCCGGTCAGCTCGTATGTCCGGCCGACGTGTCCGTCCTCGCGCAGCGTCACTGCGGCGACCGCCGCAACGTCGGCCGGGTCCACCGTCGGCAGCCCGATGCTGCCGAATGGTGCTGCGGCAGTGCGAGTTCTCCGGATGGACTCGACCCATGCGAACGCATTGGAGTCGAGGGCGCCGGAGCGCAGGATCGTCCAGTCCAATCCGCTGCCACGCACTGCGGCCTCGAACATCGCTGCGTGTCCGTACGCAGCCGGTCGTGTGCCGGCGCCCTGGGAAGACATCAGCACGACCCGCTGGACTCCCTTTTCCTTGGCAATGCCGAGGATCGCATCCGGATCATCGCCGGCGACGAGCAGGAACAACGCGTCGGCTCCGTCGAACGCGTCCCGCAGGCCCTCCGGGGCACCGAGATCGGCCGCCCGGTGCCTCACGCTGTCGGGCAATGGCCCGGGTCGGCGGGACACGGCCGCTACGTCCTCGCCCGCAGCCGTGAGGGCTCGGACCAGCTCGCTGCCGACGTTTCCGGTTGCGCCGGTTACTACGATCATTTGCATCCTTAGTTAGTTGACTGACTAACAAGGAGGTTAGTTGCGCCTCGCCGATATGTCTAGACTTAGTCAGGTGACTCACCCAACTGTGCGAGAACCGGGCAAACGGGAACGACTGACTGCCGCCGCGGCCACCGTCCTGCACGAGCAGGGAGTCGAGAAGACGACACTCGCCGACATCGCGCGCGCCGCCGACGTACCCGTCGGGAACATCTACTACTACTTCAAGACCAAGGACGAGCTGGTCGAGGCCGCCATCGGCGTGCACGGCGACACGCTGCGCGCGCTACTCGCCCAGCTCGACTCACTGCCCACCCCGCGCCAGAGGCTCGAGGCGCTCGTCCGCGGCTGGGTCGATCAGCGCGATCTCGCCGCGCGATACGGGTGCCCCACCGGCACGTTGGCTTCGGAACTGGACAAGCGCGCCGACGGCCTGGACCAGAAGCTGGCCGAGCATATGCGCAGCCTGGTCGACTGGACCGAACGGCAGTTCCACGAGATGGGACACCAGCGCGATGCGCGCGAGTTGGCCGTCGCGCTGATCGCGGCATATCAAGGGATCTCGGTACTGACCAACACGTTCCGCGAGCCCGAGCTGATGGCCACCGAGGGCCGCCGTCTGCAACGCTGGATCGACTCCCTCTAACCCGCAAGAGTGAGCGGCTGTATCCGACCCGCGAACCCGCAACCGCGCAACTCACGCCGCCTTGGCGCGACTTTCCGCGCCAGTGGACTGAACGTGGCGCTTCGCTGTCTCGGTGGTGTCGCGATCAGCGCAATTCCGACAGGACCACGCTGCGCACGGTGGCGCCGTCGGGTGCGGTCCACGGTGCGATGACCTGACCCGAACGCAGGACCGGCTCCGAGCGGCCCAGCACGCGGTGCACCCGCAGCTGCCCCGCGGCAACGGTGATATCGGTGCCCACCGGGTTCTCCGCGGCCGACACCAGTGCCGAGCCCCGGGCGGGCAGGCCGGCGGCGGCGACCAGGACGCTCAGGTCGGGAGTATCGCTGTCGGTGGCGTGCTGGGCCCGCGCGCCGCCGGCCAGCAACGCCACCATCCGGTCGACAGCGACCGGATCCCGGGTGCCGTCGTAGATCCAGCGGGTGCCGAGCACCCCGTGCTCCGCGGTGCCGAGCAGGGCGTCCGCGTCGGTGCCGAACTCCGCATCGCGGTAACTCAAGGGCACGAAATAGGTGATCGGCTCGGCGCCTCCGGTATCGGTCACCATCAGGAACTCGATACCCACCGCACCGGCGGGGTCGTCGAGGCGGAACCCGCCCACCCGCTGTAGATCCTCCGTTCTGCCGGGACCCGAATACCACGGGCGGCTCGGGAGCCAGCGGCCGAGCAATTCCAACTTCGACGGTGCCATGGTCGTGCGGTGGATGAGAGCCATACCGGAGATTGTGCTACCTCAGACCGCGTCACCGGCGGATACCGGTGCCGAGGACGGCCGGGTTCCGCGTTCGGCGAGCAGATCGTCGAGCTGACGTTCGGCGCGTTCGGCACGTGCCAGAGTCTGGGTGCGGGCGTGCTCCAGGGCCTCTATCCGCTGAGTGGCCTCCGCGCGTGCCTTGTCCAGCCGGTCCTCCGCTTCGGCGCGCGCGGCCGCCAGCTCCGCCGCCGAGCTGCGCCGCAGCTCCGCCAGTTCGGCGCGGAGACTGTCGGTGTCCGTGCGTAGGCGTTGCAGCTCGGCCCGCATCTCCTGGGCGGTCTGAGCCCGTTCGGCGGCGGATTGTTCCGCACGTTCCAGGGCGCGTTCGATATCGGCGGCGCGCTGGACGGCCAGATCGCGTTCGGCTGCCGCGGCGGATTCACGCTGGGCGCATTCCCGGCGCAGCCGTTCGATCTCGGTGTCGGCGTCCCGCTGGGCGCGCGTGATCTCCTGATCGCACTGTTCGCGGAGATATTGCTGCTGCTGTTCGGATTCGGCGCGGGCGGTGCGGATCTCTTCCTCGGCCGCGCTGCGTGCCGCGAAGACATCGTCGGCGGCCCGGGCAGTGACCTTCTCGACCTCGCGGAGGGCATCGTCGCGGTCCCGTACCGCCGCGGCGGTACGGGTATCCGCTTCGGCGATGCGGTCTTCCGCGTCCTCGGCGGCCCGGGTCGCGTCCTCGGCGGCTTCCTCCGCGCGCAGGCGGGCGTCGTAGGCGTCGCGTCGCGACTGTTCGGCTGCGGCGGCGGCCATTTCGGCTTCGGCGATGCGGCGTGCCGCATCGGCTTGCACCGCCTGGACCTGGGCTTCGGCCGCGCCCGGGTCGGCGAGGGTGTTCATTTCGGCGACCGCGGCGGTCAGGGTCGCACCGAGTTGGTCGGCGAGGGTGCGGAATTGGGTGAGCAGTTCATCGGCACGGAGTCGTGCGGTGGTCACCGGACCCTTAGGTGTCACAGTGACGTTTTCTGTGGGTGTCTCCGCCTCCTGCTGAAGTCGTTGACGTTCGCGCCATGCGCGCCAACGGGTGTGGTCGGGAAGGTCGCAGTACTCCGAGGGCCGGCCGGGGCCGGTGGGCTTGGCGAGGGGGCGGGTGCAGCCGGGGTAGTTGCAGACAGTGGGCACCGGAGAATCGTAACGTTGTTTCGTTTGTCTCCTACGTATTTACACGAAACGAAACAGGATGGGTCGGCTAGGGGCCCTCGCAAGGCTCGAAATCTCTAACCTCCGATAAGTGAACATTATCGGTGGCTAGAGCTGTAGGCTGTGGCAAGATGGGCTGGCGTGCAATACGTTTCGTTACGTTGGCGCCAACCAAACGAATGATGTAACGCAATTACCAAGGGGCCCATAGTGACCGAATCCAACGCCGATCTTGCGCTACCCGACACCGTCCGCACCGAACTCCGGCGCGGCGTCACCAGCGTCCTCGTCGACACCGCCGCGCTACGGCAGGTCCGCGAACGCTTCGATGCCGAACAGGCCACAGCGCTCGGCCGCTACCTCACGGCCTCCCAATCCCCCAACACCCTGCGCGCCTACCGCACCGACTGGATCGCCTGGGCCGCCTGGTGCGCCACCGAGAACCGATGCGCCCTGCCCGCCGACCCGCTCGATATCGCCGTCTACCTCGCCGCCGCCGCGGACGCCCGCACACCCGACGGCCGCCACGCCTACAGTCCGGCCACACTGGAACGCAAATCCGCCGCCATCGCCGCCGTACACGCCGCCAACGGGCTGGCCGCGCCCACCCGCAGCGATGTCGTCCGGCTCACCCTGCGCGGTATCCGCCGCACCCGCCGCAGCCGGCCCGACCGCAAACGCCCGATCCTGCTGCACACCCTCGGCGAACTCCTCGACGGACTCCCCGAACCAGGCTGGCCCGGCGAACCGGCCCGCCGCCGGGACACACTGCTGCTGCTCCTCGGCTTCGCCGGGGCACTGCGCCGCAGCGAACTCGCCGGCCTGCGGATCGCCGATATCCATTTCGGCACCGACCACGGCACCGGGGAACCGCTGCTGCTGATCCACCTGCCCACCACCAAAACCGATCCCACCGGCATCACCGAACAACACGTCGCGCTTCCCCGCGGCCGGCAGGCACACACCTGCCCCGTCTGCGCGTGCGCCGACTGGATGCGCATGCTGGCCGTGCACACCGACAACCCGGCGAACCTGCGTCCGTGGGTCGAGCGACTCCCCGCGGCGGACCCGCGAATCCACCGCTGCCACGGCTACCGGTCCGATCCGCGGCTGCGACCGGAACAACCGCTGCTCCCCGCGATCAACCGGCACGGCGGACTCGGTGCCACCGCCCTGTCCGGTCGCGCGGTCGCCGAGATCGTCAAACGCTATGCGGCACGCGCGGGCCTGGACCCCGCACTGTTCTCCGGTCATTCCCTGCGCGCCGGATTCGCCACCCAGGCCGCCCTCGGCGGCGCCGCCGACCGCGAGATCATGCGGCAGGGCCGATGGAGCAACCCGCGCACCGTCCACCGCTACATCCGCACAGCCGATCCGCTCGCCGACAACGCGGTCACCAAACTCGGGCTCTGACAGCGGCCCGGCGAACAACGGAATCACCGTACCCTCACAGCCGAACTGTCCTTCCGGGCCAAACGCGCCGGCCAGCTCACCGCCAAGATGCGCTTTCAATCCGCCCAGCTCGACGCCTACCTCACCGACGGCCTGTGGCTCCGCAACGCTGCCCACGCCAACACGATGGCAGCCCGTCTGGGCACCGGGCTCGCGGCGATGCCCGGAGTCGAGCTTCTGCCCATGCCGGCCGACCTCCAGGCCGCCGAGAAAGCTCGGTCCCGGTGAGTTCGCATTCCCGGGGGCCGGGCGGTCCGTTGCCGCGCGGACTCCGGCAACGGACCGGGTGCCGATGACGGTGAGGTCTCGGTATGGCATCCGCCGATGTCGCGGGTGAGCATATCGGTCGGCGTCATGCGGGGGTCGCGTCCGATAACCGCGATATACCGTCCGAGCTGGGCTTTTCCCGCCAAATTTTCTCCGATCGTGCTCTCCGGTCCCGCGCTCGACTGTGCGAGGATATGAGCGCTCCACGAGTCAGTCCGTTTCAAACCCCCTTTGGAAGGATGCTCAGATGGCGCAAGACACCAGCACTGCCACCCGTTCCAGCAACGGAAGCAGTCAGCAGGAAATCCAGAGCCTGGACATGCTGCGCATGGGCCTGGACGAGATCCGGCAGGAATGCCAGAACGCGCGGCAATACGCGCAGCAGGCACAGAACATCGCTCGGCAGGTGCAGCAGCAGGCCCGCCAGGTCCAGCACCAGTCGCAGATCGCGCAGAACCAGGCCAACCAGGCCAACAACCAGGCGCAGCAGGCCCGCCAGCAGGCGATGCAGGCGCAGAACCAGGCGCAGCAGGCCCTGAGCGAGGCCGACCGGGCCCAGGCTCAGGCCCAGCAGGCCCAGAGCGAGGCCAACCAGGCCGCCCAGCGCTGTCAGTCGGCCCAGGACCAGTCGGACCAGGCCGCCCAGCTCGCGCAGCAGGCCGAGGACCAGTCCAGCCGCTCCCAGGATCGCGCCATGCAGTGGGAGCTGCAGTTCCACCAGGTCCGCCAGCAGATGCGTCAGTTCTAAAAGAGCCCGGCATCCGGCCGGGCGATCGCCCGGTATCCGGAGCCGGTCGAGACGGGGTCCGGTGAACATGCAGTTCACCGGATCCCGTACTCGTCTGCGGCGCACGCGCGTTCGTTTCGACCAGGTGGGTCAGCGCGTGGTGTAGGCACCCCCGTTGAGGTGAATGGTCTGGCCGGTGATGTGGCGGGCCTGCGGGGAGGCCAGGAATTCGACGAGGTCGGCCACATCGTCGGGACGCCCCGGGCGCTTGTCGTGTGTTGCCGCGATCAGCTGCGCACGACGTTCTTCGGTGAGTTTGCCTCGGAAGAAGTCGGTGTCCTCGATGTAGCCGGGTGAAACCACGTTCACCGTTGTTCCCCTCGGCGCCAACTCGGCCGAAAGTCCCGCCGACCAAGCGGCGAGGGCAGCCTTGGCCGCGCCGTAGGAGGCGGAGGCATACTCGGCGCCGATCGAGCCGACATTGATCAGCGCTCCTCCCGGACGAAGACGGTCACGCAGAGCGGAGGTGGTCAGCACCGCGGTGAGCAGATTCGCGGACAGGTTGGCCTGCCATTGCAGCGCGAGGTCTTGTAGCGACTCCGGGGCGGGGCCGACGAGATCGGTATTGCCGCCGGCCATGTTGACCAGTACGTCCACGCTGTCACCGAGTCGCGCGGCGAATGCCTCGACGCTCGCGGGGTCGCCGGCGTCGCATTCGATGCCGGTGACCCCGAGCTCGGCCGCCGTTTCCCGGACCCGTTCCGAACGACCGGTGATCACCACATCTTCTCCGGCTTCGGAGAAGCGTTGCGCCACTTTCCGTCCGAGGCCCCTGCTGCCACCCGTGATCACGATGGTTCTCGCCATCGGCGTCCTCCTTCGATTACATTTAGTGCTAAACATACATGAGGGAGTGAGAGCGATGTCGGCCGTAACGAGCGACGCGGTGCCCACGGCGGAGCAGATCGCCGCCGCCTGGGACCGTGAATTACCGGGTGCCCGCACCGAATCCATCGAGGTCATCACGCCGCTGTGGCGAGTGGCCAAGCTCTTGAGCGATGAGCGGCAGCGCACCCTGACCCGGCTCGGCGTCGATGAGTCCACTCTCGATCTGCTGAGCACACTGCGGCGCGCCGGCCCTCCTTACCAGCTCACCACCCGGCAGCTCACCGCCCGCAGTCTGGTCACCGCCGGTGCCATCTCACAGCGGCTGGCCCGCGCCGAGAGCGCGGGGCTGATCACCCGCGAGCCGACTGCCGCGTCTCGCCGGGGCGTCCTGGTCACCCTGACCGCTCCGGGGCACGAGCTGATCGAGCGGACGGTCCGCGAGCTGCTCGATCATGAAACCGCCCTCACCGACTGTTTGACCGCAGATCGCCGAGCCGCCCTCGTGGACGGGCTACGCCGCCTGGCAACGGCGGTACAACCAGGTCAACGACTCTGAGGCCACGGACGGCATCGCCGCGTCGGACAGCTGTGCCGCAGCGCCACCGATGCGGCGAGTGAGCCGCCTATCGCGAACCGGACGAGCATCGGATTACGAAAATCGCAATCGAACGAACTCACAGTTTCTATTTTGATAATCGTGGCGTGTCGCGACACGTGTTGTGGGTCATGAGGTCGGCGCCATCCCGGTGGTCGGTGGACCCGAGCGCCGAACGCCATCCGGCGCGGGATCCCTACCCTGTGGGCTCCACCCTTCCAGGTCTCGTCATGGGTATGACGGCGCAGCATCCGCACCGGGGGATTCAGACCATGACCGCGGGCACCGAGGTGATAAGACCACCGTCCACCAAGAGATCCTGGCCGTTGATGTAGGACGCTTCGTCCGAGGCCAGGAACGCGACCGCGGCCGCGATATCCGCCGCGGAACCCAACCGGGCGGCAGCCACCGACGAGACCGCGGCAGCCTGTGCCTCCGGCGACACCTCGGCGCGATACGAAGGAGTGTCGATATAGCCCGGGCTGATCGAATTGACCCGGATCCGGCGCGGAGCCAGCTCGGCGGCCAACGTCTGTGCCAGATTCCGGACCGCCGCTTTGGTCGCCGAGTACAGCGCCGCCGCCGGCACGCCGCGGTGCACCGCCCACGACGAGTTCACCACGATCGCACCATGGTCGGGAACCAGCGGCAGCGTCTTCTGGACGGTGAAGAAAACACCCTTGAAGTTCGTGGCGACCACCCGGTCGAAGTAGTCCTCGGCGATCTCGGGCACCGGGCGGAACGCGGCAGTCCCGGCGTTCGCGAATACCACGTCGAGCCGGCCGAAACGGGAACGTGCCGTCTCCACGAGCGCGTCGAGATCGGCCGGATCCGCGACATCGCCCCGTGCGGCGACCAGGCGGTCCCCGGCATCCAATTCCGCCACGGCAGCGTCCAGACCCGCCCGGTCGCGACCGGTGATGATCACCCGCGCGCCCTCGTCGAGCAGGCGGCGCGCGGTGGCCAGACCCATACCGCTGCTGCCGCCGGTGACGAGCGCGGTCCTACCGTCGAAACGAGAGCGAGCACTGGACATCGAGAAACCTTTCCCATGGAACGAATGGTTCGATGAACGTCGAACCGGGGCGGAACATTCCGGCTCCGGGTGCACCGCGCCACCGCCGGATCCGCTGGCCAAATCCCCCACCGGCTGCTAGACACCTGTATGGATGATTGTCCGTGTAACGCGGCCGGTACCCCAGATCGACGGAGGAAACACCCATGAGCACAGAACACACGGTCGCCGTCATCATCGGCGGCGCCTCCGGAATCGGCTGGGCCACCGCACAACTCATGACCGAACGCGGCGACACCGTCGTCATCGCCGACCTCGACGGCGACGCCGCCACCACCCGCGCCGCCGAACTCGGCGGCGCGACCAGCGCCCACCAGGTACAGGTCACCGACGAAACCAGCATGCGCACCCTCTGCGACACCGTCACCACACAACACGGACCCATCGACACCGTCGTCGACTGCGCCGGCATCTCCCGGTCCGGCACCCTCGCCGACCTCTCCCTCGCCGACTGGAAAGCCACGGTCGACGTCTGCCTGACCGGAGCATTCCTCACCGTCCGCGAAGCCGCCCGCACCCTGCGCGACAACGGATCAGTGGTACTCGTGGTCTCCCTCAACGGCCGACAGCCCGGAATCGGAATGGGCGCCTACTGCTCCGCCAAAGCCGGTGTCCTCATGCTCACCGAAGTCGCCGCCATGGAACTCGCACCCCGCGGTATCCGGGTCAACGCGGTCAACCCCGGATTCGTGCACACACCACTCACCCACGGCGCCACCCTCGTCCCCGGACTCGTCGAGGAATACATCGAGAACACCCCACTCGGGCGGGCGGGCACACCCGGCGATATCGCGCAGACGATCGGCTTCCTCACCTCCGCCGCGGCCGGCTGGATGACCGGCGCGGCCATCGACCTCAACGGCGGCGCCCACACCAAACGCTATCCGGACATCGTCGCGCGAATCGCGGACATGGCAAGCACCGCCGGCACACCGTAACCGGCCGAAACCCGGCACACCGGCGCATCAGCGACTCCCCGGCACCGTACAACCGAGTTCCACGAACCCGGCCGCCCCCGCCGCGGCGGAACTCCCACCGGCCAGGAACAGAGTGCGGGCCCGCTGATACCCACACTGCGCCGCCTCGAAAGCAGCCGCCACCGCAGGCAGCAACTCGACGTCGCCCTCCGCCAGAGCAGCGGCACGATCGACGATCGCGCCCGCCACCGGATCATCGGCCACCACTGTCCGAGCCGTCACCAGATGCTCCCGAGCCACCGGATCACCGGCCAGCACCGCGGACTCGGCACGTAACGCGAAATACCAGTGCCGCCACACCCACACGACCCGCTGATCCATCTCCCCCGGATCGGCCGCCAACCGCGACAGCGCCTCGCCCGCCCGGCCCTCATGCAACAACACCACCGCATCGAACACCGCGCGGTACACGGCCTGCTGCTCACACCTCACCCCGAGATCGGCGACCACCGTCAACCACTCCGCCCGCGCCGCCCCATCGCCGCGCAACCCATGGACCATCGCCACCGCGGCCGCCGCCGGAGCGAGCGTCGGAGCGTGCCCACGCCCGGACAGCGTCCACGCGTCGAAGAAACGGCCCGCCGCCGCGAGCACATCCGCCACCCGGCCCGCCAGCGCATCCGCGACCAGCAACCGCGACGTCGCGAAATCACCCCGCTCCGCCAGCAACGGCAACCCCCGCAACTGCTCACCCCACCGCCGGGCGCCCACGAGATCACCGACACCGAGACACGACTCGGCCGCCTCCGCGAGCGCGCTCACCCACTCCAGCGCACTCGCCGGCGTCACCGGCACCCCCGCCAGCGACTCCACCCGCCGCCGGGTCGTCGCGGCCGCCGCGAACGTATCACCGGCCCACAACTGCGCGGCCGCGAGTGCGTCCAGCGCCGCGCTGTACGCCGGCCGATCCCCGGTCCGCGACGCCAGCTCGACCGCACGCTCGGCCGCACCCAACGGCGCCACCACACCCGCCCCCGGATCGACGCGCCCCACAGCACCGATATCGGCGGGCACCCCGCACTCGGCCAGCGCCACCGCCGCTTCCGCGGCGGCGTCCCCACCGGCCAGCTCCCGTGCCTGCGACAACAACAACGCGGCCGCCTCCGTCGGCGGCGACTCGGCGAACGTATCCGACATCCGGTAGACGGTGATCGCGGCAGTCGCCAGATCCGTCGCCGCCGCGGCCGCGTCCCCGGCCTCCCGAGCGACCTCCGCGGCCGCCCGATACAGACGGAACATATCCACACCGTCCATCCGGCAACCGGCCGCCGCCGCAGCCGACCGGAATGCCGCTCTTGCCGCCGGCGGACCGGCGGCAAGAGCGGCGGCCTGCTCGTAGCGGCGCTGCGACTCACCGACCAGATTCCGGGCGAAAGCCAGCTCGGCCAGCGACAGCGCCAGGTCGTACGCGGACTGCCGGTGCGCGGACTGCTTTTCCGCCCACCCCAGCGCCGCGCGCATATCATCGGCCGCCGCGTCGAAACCGGCCCGCCACGCGCCCGTGGTCTCCGGCAACGCCGCCGCCAGGGCCGCACCGGTTTCCACACACCAGTGCAGATGGCGGGCGAGGACCTCGGTGAGCTCACCGGCCTCGTCCAGCTGCTCGGTCTCGTATTGCCGGATCGTCGTCAACACCCGGTACCGAGTACCGGCCGCGGCCATGACAGCGGTCAACAAACTCTGCTCGGTGAGCCGCGCCAGACCATCCGCGACCGCCGCCGGCGCCAACGACCCGTACCCGGCCACCCGGACGGCATCGGCCACGGTGAACGGCGCGACGAACACCGCCACCCGCCGTAGGAGGCAACGATCCGGCTCCGCCAGCAGCGCCTGACTCCAATCGAGCATCGCCCGCATCGACCGGTGCCGGTCGTCGGCGCGACGACCACCGACCAGCAGACGCAGCGGATCGGCCAGGCTCGCCGTGAGCCCGTCCAGACCGAGCGCGGGAAGCCGCGCGGCCGCCAGCTCGATCGCCAACGCCGAACCGTCCAGCCGCCGGCAGATCTCGGTGACGCGATCCAACTGTTCCGGCTCCACCGGCCAACCCAGCGCGGATGCTCGATCCAGGAACAGCGCCACCGCGTCCGACCCGCCCGCCGCGGACACCGCCGGCTCGCCCACCGACAGCGGGGGCACCACATACACCTGCTCGAACGGCACCACCAGCCGAGCACGGCTGGTGACGAGCACCGTCACGCGCGGGCACCGGGCCAGCAGCCGCTCGACGAACGGCGCCACGCCCTCCCGCAGATGCTCGCAATTGTCCAGCACGAGCAGCGTTTCCCGATCGGCGAGGGCGATGAGCACCGACTCGTCGAGACTCCGGCCCTGCTGCTCACCCAGCCCCAACGCCCGCGCCACGGCAGCGCCCGTCATCTCCGCATCGGTGACCGGGACCAGATCCACGAACCACACACCGTCGGCGAATTCCCCGCCCAGATCCGCGGCGACGGCCAGCGCCAGCCGGGTTTTGCCCACACCACCGGGCCCGAGCGCCGTCACCTCACGGTTCGCCACGACGGCCGCGCGCAGTGCGCTGCGTTCCCCGGCACGGCCGATGAACGACGTCAGCGGTGAAGGCAGCACCGAGGTGGTCCCGGACACGCGACCGGCCCGCCCGAAATCGGCGGCGCGGTCGGCCAGGGCCCGCCGGTCGGGGACCCCGACCTTTCGCAACAGCGAGGAGACATGGGTTTCCACGGTGCGTACCGAGATGAACAACTGTGCGGCGATCTCCGCGTTGCTGCGATGTTGCCCCACCAGGGCCAGGACTTCGGCCTCCCGCTCCGAGATCCCGCCGGCGACCTTCTGCTTCGACACGCCACCCATCTTCGCGCACGCTCCGTACCGCTACGCGGGCACGGCTACGTGCTCACTCCGTGGTGCGTTCCGTGGTCGGCACGGATGTGGTGGCTGCCGCCCGTCCATAACGTAATTGCCATGGACGCGCCCCGAACGGGCCGGCCGAGAAATCGCCGGTCGAGCACCGGCTTCCGTCCACCGACCCACCCACGAGGAGTGACCATGAGCGCCGAAGCCACCTTCGGGATCAAAACCGTCCTGCATCCCGTCTCCGATCTCGGGAAAGCCGAAGCGGTGTACACCGCGCTGCTCGGCACCGAGCCGCAGACCAAGGGCACGTACTACATCGGCTTCGACATCGCCGGCCAGCACATCGGCCTGGTTCCCGGCGGCGGGCCCCAGGGCATGACCGCACCGGTGGCGTACTGGCACGTACCCGATATCGAAACCACACTCGCCGAGGTCACCGCCGCGGGCGCTACGGTCCGCGAACCCCTCCGCGATGTCGGAGCGGGCCGCCTCGTCGCCACCGTCACCGATCTCGACGGCAATGTCCTCGGCCTCATCCAGGACCGCTGACCCGACCACCCGACACCACCACAGTCACCGACTCGACCATGTTCACGGAGGAATCGGAAATGACCGCACCGAAGAAGGCCACCCGCACCGCCACGAAGAACACCGCTTCCGTCGCGTTCTCCGCCGAGGAACGCGACGCGATGAAGGAACACGCTCAGGAACTGAAGACCGCGGCTCGCCGCGGCTCCCGCGCCACGAAGGCGGACGGCGAGCGCGACGTGCTCGCCAAGATCGCGGAGATGTCGGAGGACGACCGCGCCCTGGCCGAGCGGATCCACGCCCTCGTCAAAGCCAGTGCACCGGCGCTGTCCCCGAAGCTCTGGTACGGGATGCCCGCCTACGCCAAGGACGGCAAGGTCGTCTGCTTCTTCCAGAGCGCGGCGAAATTCAAAGCCCGCTACGCCACCCTCGGTTTCAACGACTCGGCGAAATTGGACGACGGGACCCTGTGGCCGACAGCCTTCGCGTTGACGAAGCTGACCCCGGCCGACGAGAACCGGATCGGGGAACTCCTCGCCAAATCATCGAGCTGAACCGGGCGGGCCTCGCGTCGTCGGCTGTGTGAGGGTCCAGACAACGGGAGGGGTCGGGTCGAGCGGGTGCTACATCACCCGCTCGACCCGACCCCTCCCTCTCTTGTTTTTTGGAGTGTGGTTGGAGGTGTCGAATGGACCATTTAGGGATGGAGTTATATAGTTAGATGCGCATATCTACGTATCATTCTTATTCAACGTTGCCGTGCATTGCCGGGCCGACTGTCCGAATACCCTGGCTACGCGCGCCTCGACTCGTTTCCCGGTTGATCACGTTCGGCGCGGACTGCCGCGCGCATGCGATCGTCTCCGAGTACTCCCCTACCCTGCCGTCCTCACCCCGGCCCGAGCCGGGGTGAGAGTCCTTCCCTGCGGACACACAGGCGGGGCCGCGGCGAGAACGGGTTCGCAGCGGACGTTACGGCTGGGCACTTTTCTTCCGGTCGTCGTACGCACGTCGCGCAGCCTCGACCTTGTCGAGGTTGACCGACCACTCGGCCAGGGTGGCGAACAGCGGCGCCAGGCTCCTGCCCAGATCGCTGATCTCGTACTCGACCCGCGGCGGGACCCCCGGGTAGTAGGTGCGCGCGATGAGGCCGTCCCGCTCGAGTTGTCGCAACCGCTGGGTCATGACCTTCGGCGTGATCGTGGTGATCCGCCGCTCGAGTTCCACGAACCGTTGCCGGCCGAATTCATTGAGGGTCCAGAGAATCGGCGTGGTCCACCGGCTGAAGACGATATCCACGACCGGCGCTATCGGGCAGGCGAGCTCGGGATCCACCTCGGCTGTGGTCTCGATCACAATAGTCTCACTTTCCCCTAGGTACCTACTAGCAACAGGAAAGTACCGTCGACTCATCCGAAAGACCAGTCGAGAACGGGAGTTACGCGATGATCGTGGTTACAGGAGCGACAGGGAACGTGGGCCGGCCCCTGGTGGAAACGTTGGCGGGCGCCGGGGAGCAGGTCACCGCCGTCTCACGCAAGCAAGCGGAAGTACCGGCCGGGGTCCGTTTCCGGCAGGCCGATCTGATCAACCCGGAGAGCATCGAGGACACGCTGCGTGGCGCGGAAGCGCTGTTCCTGCTCACCGCAGCGGATTTCCTGGCCGCCGGCGATATCGATGCCGTCGTCGACGTGGTACGCCGGGCCGGGGTGCGACGGGTCGTCCTGCTGTCGTCACAGGGGGTCGGTACCGGACGCCACTCCCCTCACCTGGAGCACGCGATCCGGCAGTCGGACCTGGACTGGACCGTGCTGCGGCCGGGCAACTTCGACTCCAATGCGCTGCAGTGGGCACACAGCGTCCGCACCCGCCGGGAGGTGGCCGCTCCTTTCGGCGATATCGGCCTTCCGGCCGTCGACCCCGCCGATATCGCCGCGGTGGCCGCCCTCGCCCTGCAGGAACCGGGGCATGAAGGAAATACGTACACACTCACCGGGCCCGTGGCGATCACCCCCCGCCGGCAGGCCGAGGCGATTGGCGACATCTTGGGCGAACCGGTCCGGTTCACCGAACTGAGCCGGGACCGGGCGCGCGAACAGATGGTGCAGTACATGCCCGAACCCGTGGTCGACGCGACACTCGGAGTACTCGGTACGCCCACAGAAGCCGAGCAGCAGGTCGCCCCCGATATCGAGCGACTGCTGGGGCGGCCCGCGCGCACCTTCGACGATTGGGCGGAGCGCAATATCGCCGCGTTCAGGTAGCGGAAGAGTGCGGCAGAGCGCAGGCGTCAGCGCTCTCGTTCCAGCCGGGCGAGCCGGGTGAGGGCGGGCAATGCGGCGACGAGTGCCCGGCGGTGCGCCGGGCTCAGCTCGGCGACCATCGAAGCCAGATAGCGGACCCGATCCTCGTGCCGCCTTGCCCGTACCTGCCGACCCGCCTCGGTGAGGTGCACGATCACGGCCCGGCCATCGGCAGGATCGCGGCGCCGCCGCACCAGCCCATCGCGCTCCAAGCGCGCGACGAGCTGGGTGATACCCGGCTGGGTCAGCTGCTCGGTCCCGGCCAGATCGGTCGGCCGCACCGGACCGCGGTGAGCCAGGGTGTCGAGCACCGACAAGGTGGTGAACGGCAACTTCTCGCGGACCGGAATGCGGATGTAGACCCGGTTGAAGTCCTCGATCGCGGCGGCGAAGGTGTCCACGTCGAAAGCGTCGCTGTCGTCCACCCGAACAGTGTAACCGGATTATATAAGTTGGTTAAATAACCAGGTTATATAAAATGTTGCACCGGCGTAGGAGGACAGAGTGAGCCATAGGACCCGCGATACCCGGGCGTTCCCCTTGACACCGATCGAAATCCACGTGCCGGACAGTGTGCTCATCGACCTGCGGCACCGCTTGGAGCTCACCCGCCTGCCCGACGATGTAGGCAACGAGGACTGGTACTACGGCGTGCCCCGCAGCTACCTCCAAGAGCTCGTCGACTACTGGCGCGACGGATACGACTGGCGCGCAGCGGAAGCGGAGATCAACCGCTACCGGCACTACGAGATCGTCATCGACGAGGTGCCGATACATTTTCTGCACAGACCCGGCGTCGGCCCGAACCCGACCCCCCTGATCCTCACCCATGGCTGGCCCTGGACATTCTGGCACTGGTCCAAGGTCATCGACATGCTGGCGGACCCGGCGACCCACGGCGGCGACCCGGCCGAGGCGTTCGACGTGATCGTGCCCTCGTTTCCCGGCTTCGGCTTCTCCGGTCCGCTGACCAACCGCCCGGATCTGAACTTCTGGAAGGTCGCCGACCTCTGGCATACGCTCATGACCGATGTGCTGGGCCACCGGAGATACGGTGCCGCCGGATGCGACGTGGGCGCGCTGGTCACCGCGCAACTGGGCCACAAGTACGCCGACGAACTGTATGCCATCCACATCGGATCCGGACTGAAGCTCACCCTGTTCAACGGCGACCGCGCCTGGGATTTCAGTGGCGGACAACCCATTCCCGACAACGCGCCGGCCGAGGTACGCGCACGTACCGTGGAACTGGACCAGCGTTTCGCTGTTCACCTGGCCGCGCATCTCCTCGCCCCCAGCACGCTCTCCCACGCCCTGTCCGATTCCCCGGCGGGCATGCTGGCATGGATCCTGGAACGCTGGGTCAAATGGAGCGATAACGGCGGCGATATCGAGACTGTGTTCAGTAGAGACGATCTACTCACGCACGCCACGATCTATTGGGCCACCAACACCATCGGCACCTCGCTACGCCTCTACGCCAACCACAACCGCTACCCCTGGACACCGTCCCACGACCGTCTCCCGGTCGTGCAGGCTCCCACCGGTATCACCTTCGTCGGGTACGAGAACCCACCCGGTATCAGCACCGACCAGCGCATCGAACACTTTCGCGCGAGCGACCGCGCCCGGTGGTACAACTACGTCAACCTCACCGTCCACGATCGCGGCGGCCACTTCATCCCGTGGGAGATCCCCGACCGATGGACCATCGATCTTCGCCGCACCTTTCGTGGGCGGCGCTGACCGGGGCGGCAGCCGGCGGGGAGCGGATCGGTGTACGTCGTCGGTGCGCTCGGCGCCGTGCTCACCATTCCCAATGGTCCGGCGTTCGGTCCCGACGCGCCACCCTGGTCGCGCCGATCACGATCGCCGGGCTGCCCACGGCAACCTTCGGAGCGTAGAACGCCGGTGACACGGCCGCCGACCCCGTCGCCGGGCGACCTGCCGCCGATGGGAGGCTCACCGCATGAATGTATCCGGACGCGGCGAGCTGATGATCACCCCGATCGACGACCGCCTGGTGCGGGGCGTACTCGAGCTCGAGCCGACCGCCCACGGCGTCCGGCCGCACCGGTTCCCTACGGCCGCGCGCCGCCGATTCGAGGACTCGTTCCTGACGATGGTCGAGGCCCAGCCCACCGGTGCGCGCGTAGTGTTCCGGACCCGGGCCACCGTCGTCGCACTGGATGCACTGCCCACCCGTGTCGCCTTCAGCAATGGGCTCGCGTTGCCACGAGGGGTGTTCGAGATGCTGGTGGACGGCCGACCGGCCGGCGCGGCGAGCATCCCCACCGGCGTCATGCACCGTATCGACGCCACCAGCGGAGCCATCTCGAAAGCGTCGGCGGCAGAATCCTGTTCCGCGCCGACGGCGACCCCGACGACCCCACCCGGCCGACACTGGCCCGCATGCGGACCGAACTCGCGCGCATCGTGGCACAGCGGGCGGTCGAGGATCCGAATCTGCACTACCTCGATGGAACGGCCCTGTACGGCACGGCGGATTACGCCGCGAGACCCCTCCCCGATCGGCTGCATCCCGATGCCGCCACCCATCTCCTCATCGGCGAACGCTTCGCCGATGGGGTCTTCGCGGAGCCGGGTCCCTTCGCCCGCTCTCGAGCCGGGGACATCCTCCCGAACGACGGCCGCCGAGACGGAACCCGATCATGCTATCCACCGGCCGAAACGTCACCCTGACGCTCGAGGGAGTCGCTGTAGTTCGGCCGGACCTCGGTCCGATTCCGCGTCGGCGGTCATGCTGTCGGGGCTCGCATCGTCCCCGGGAGCCGGGCGGCATCGCCGAACTCGGCGACCCGACAACCTGCACCTCGATTGCGCCTGGGCCCGGTCCGGGACGGCTTGGCGATCGTGTGCCCCGACGCGCCGCCCGGTGGGTTTCCTGACGTCCTCCGAGCCGGGAGCAGATCGTGGTCTCGCAGGAAGGGCGAACCATTGCCGACGGCGGGAGCCTCGCACCCGAGCGACGAGGCTGCCAAACCCGGTCGCCGAGAGATAAGCTCTGAAGGGTGACTGAAGGCGATGACGCGTCGCCGGATTCCCGACTGGAGATCGCTCATCGGATGGCCGGCGACGTCGCGGTCGTGGCGGTGAGCGGGAAGGTCGATCACGCGACCGCCCACCAGTTGCTGCAGGCGGTGCGGACAGCATTGGACCACACCCGCGGCGGGTTCTGTGTCCTGGATCTGACCACTGTGCAATTCCTGGGCGGCCACGGCCTCAGCGCCCTACTGAAAGCCGCCAGGGCTGCCGACGACCGCCGACATCCTCTGCGTATCGCCGTCGACCACAACCGGCCTGTGATTCGCCCGCTCGAGATCACCGGGCTGGAGGAGTTCCTTGCGCTCTACCACAGCGTCGAGGAGGCGCTACAGGCGTGAACACGCGGTATGTCCGGCCACCGGCCGAGCCGTCTGTGTGTCCGGCGTCGCACAGGTCGCGTGATCGGCTGCTCGGGGCAGTGGCGATACTGGGGTGGTGATCGAGAAGAATCTATGACCGACCAGCCGAGTCCCGGCCCTGCATCGCAGCGTGTGGGTGGGTTCCGGTTTTATGCCGACGGGCAGCGCTGGGAGTGGTCCGACGAGGTCGCTGCCTTGCACGGCTACCGCCCCGGCGAGGTGGAACTGACCGTCGAGCTGCTGTTGAAGCATAAACACCCCGATGATCGGGATCAGGTCGCCGACGTGCTGAGGGCGGTCGTGGAGGCCGGTCGGCCCTACTGTTCGCGGCACCGCATTCTCGATACCGACGGTGCCGAGCACCATGTCCTGGTGGTGAGCGATCAGATGCGCGACGGGTCCGGCGCCTCGATCGGCACCATGGGCTTCTACATCGATGTCTCCGACACCGCGGCGAGCATCCGCACCCAGGTGATCGACGAGGCGATGCCCGAGATCGTGGAGGCACGGTCGGTGATCGAACAGGCCAAGGGTGCGGTGATGGCCATGTATGCGATCCCGGCCGAGAAAGCGTTCGATGTGCTGGTGTGGCGGTCGCAGGAAACCAACACCAAGCTGCGGGTCCTGGCCGAGAAGCTCGTCGACGGCCTCATCGAGTTCGGTGGCGTGGCAGTGCAGACCCGCACCCGCTTCGACCACCTGCTCCTCACGGCGCACGAACTCCCCGACCGCATGACCGGATAGGGACTCCGATCAGTCCGAGCGGCTGTTCATGGCGCTCCGGCAACTGCATGTAGCGGTAACTCGTCGGGTTCGGTCGATAAATATTTTAATGCGTATATCTATATATCTAACTATTACAGGCGGGGTCGGGTGTAGGGCCACACACCGGGAACACCGACGGTTCGGCAACTCGGCCGGGCCGATGCGATTCGTCCGTTCGGCCACGACGAGCCGCACCCTGTGGTGAGGCCTGTCCCCCACTTCCGTCGGCCCCGCATCGCCTGGAGGGGATCCGAACGGTTCGGCCCGAATCCAGTGCTGCGCCGTTACTCTGGGGCGAGCGCCGCGAGACGAACAGAGGACAGGAGACCGATCCGATGGGCCCGGTGAACCGTCGCCGATTTCTCACCACCAGCGCGGTAGCCGCCGGCGCTGTCGTCCTGGGAACCGGACGAGCCGGCGCGCGCCCCGCTCCCCCGGTCGAGGTCGCGCCGTTGGGTGAGGACTTCCTGTGGGGTGTCGCGTCCTCGGGCTTTCAGTCCGAAGGGCATGCACCGGACAGCAACTGGACCCGGTATATCGCAGCCGGGAAAACCGAGGACCCGTACCTCGACTCGGTCGATTTCTACTCGCGCTACCGGTCCGATATCGACTTGGCCCGACAGCTCGGTGTCCGCGCCTACCGGATCGGGATCGAATGGGCCCGGGTGCAACCGCGCCCGGACGAATGGGACGAGGCCGGATTCCGGTTCTACGACGAGGTGATCACGGCCATTCACGGGGCGGGGATGCGTCCCGTGCTCACCCTCGATCATTGGGTCTATCCGGGCTGGCAGGTCGATCGGGGTGGGTGGCGGCGCGCCGGGATGGTCGAGGACTGGCTGACCAACGCTCACCGGGTCGTCGACCGATACGCCGAATACGAACCGTTGTGGATCACCTTCAACGAACCGGCCGCCTACCTGATGAACGAGGTACGCCACGGCGGGATCGGTGTCACGGATATCCCGGCAATGCAGGACCGGCTGGCCGACTCCCACAATGCGATCTACGACCACATCCACCGTGTGCAACCGGAGGCGATGGTCAGCAGCAATGTCGCGTATATCCCCACCGCCGAAGACGCCGTGAACGGCGCGTTCATCGGCCGCGTCGGCGCGAAACTGGACTACATCGGGATCGACTACTACTACGGGTTCTCCCCCGCCGACGTCCTCGCCCGCATCCCGGACCCCGGCAAACTGTGGAGCCTGCCACTGCAATCGGAGGGGATCTACTACGCGCTCGACCACTATGCCCGGCGGTTCCCGGGCAAACCCCTCTACATCGTGGAGAACGGGATGCCGACGGAGAACGGCCGCCCGCGGGCGGACGGCTACACCCGCGCCGATCTCCTGCGCGACACCGTCTACTGGCTACAGCGCGCGGCGGCCGACGGCATGAACGTGATGGGGTACAACTACTGGAGCCTCACCGACAACTACGAATGGGGTTCCTACACCCCGAGGTTCGGGCTGTACACCGTCGATGTGCTCGGCGATCCCTCCCTGACCCGCCTTCCCACCGATGCCGTGGACGCCTATGCGGCCATCACCCGGCGCGGCGGAGTCCCCGGCGATTATCGGCCGACCCGGGCGCCGGCCACCTGTTCGATCGTGGACGGGCTCGGCAGCTGCACCGACCAGGTCACCGTCCCGCGCTGAACCACGCCGGGCATTTCACCCCGCCCCGCCCCGAACCCCGGCGTGGTGGTGTGACCCGTTCGGCCCGGACCGGTGCGATGCCGGACCGGGCCGCGCGTGCGAGACTGGCCGGGTGAACGGGGAGAAGGAAGTCCGCGCCGACCGCACTCGCTCCACCGATGCCAGGCGGCCTCCCGACCGGGGGGACGTGTTCGGGTCCGGCATGTGGTGGCTGGCCAAATGGGCGGCGTGCGTCGTCGCCATCGCGGCCGGGGCCTGGGTGCTGGGATTCCTGGCGGCCAGGCTGTGGGTGGTCCTGCTGCCGGTGCTGCTCGCGATCGTGGTCTCCACGGTGCTCTGGCCGCCCACCCGTCTGCTGGTCAAAGCCGGGTTGCCGCCGGCCGCGGCCGCCTCGCTCACGCTGATCGGGTTCATCGGCGTGCTGGCGGGCGGGATCGCGTTGATCGTGCCCTCGGTGGTGGATCAGGTACCCGAACTCTCCGACAAGGCCACCACGGGTATCAACACGGTCCGGGACTGGCTGCAGGGCCCGCCGCTCAACATCCGGGACGAACAGCTGAACTCGGCGGTCGACGCGGTGGTGTCGCGATTGCAGTCCAGTGCCGAGCAGATCGCCTCCGGTGTCTTCACCGGGGTCAGCACCGCCACCTCCGTCCTGGTGACCATCTTCCTGGTGCTGATCCTCAGCTTCTTCTTCGTCAAGGACGGGCCCAAATTCGTCCCGTGGATGCACAAGTTCACCGGCGGCCGCAGCGGCCGGCATTTCGAAGAGGTGCTGGTGCGGGTCTGGGATGTGCTCGGCGGGTTCATCCGCACCCAGGCACTGGTCAGCTTTATCGACGCGTTCTTCATCGGGCTCGGGCTGGTGCTGCTCGGCGTACCGCTGTGGGGTGTGCTCACCGCCCTGACCTTCCTCGGCGGTTTCATCCCCATGGTGGGCGCGTTCGTCGCCGGTGCGCTGGCGGTGCTGGTGGCGCTGGTCGGCAACGGGTTCACCACCGCGCTCATCGTGCTGGTCATCATCATCGCGGTCCAGCAGCTCGAGGGCAATGTGCTGCAGCCGGTGCTGCAGAGCCGCACCATGAAACTGCATGCGGTCGTGGTGCTGCTGGCGGTCACCGGGGGCGGCACCTTGTACGGCATCACGGGGGCGTTCCTGGCGGTGCCGGTGGTCGCCGTGGTGGCGGTGGTGGTCCGCTACATCAGCGAACAGATCGATGTGGCCGTGGCCGAGGCGAATCCGGCCGAGGACCCGGGAGCAGATCCCGCGCCACCCGGGGTGGACACCGAAAAGCCGGCCGAAGCCGGCCGGTAGCGCCGGGCTCGAGCGGCTCCGAGCTTCACACGACGCCGAGCAGGGCTTCCAGCCCGGCGATATGGGCTTCGAAGACCTGCGCGCGGTCGGTGAAGGTGTCCGCGCCGTACATATCGAAGACATCGAAACTCACCGCGCCGAACAGCGCGCACCAGACGGTGAGCCCGCGCGCGAGCACCCAGTCCGGGACCTCGAGCCCGAATTCGGCCCGGATCCGGACGAAATCGTCGGCCAGCGGTCCGGCGAGCGGCGGTCGGTGACCGGCCGGGGGCACGAGCAGTCCGCGGCGGTGGGCCGCGGCGAAGAGCCCCATCAGTGTCACGATCACCCGGGTACCCGGGGTGACCGTGCGATCCGCCGGGGCGGCGTATCCGGGGACCGGCGTACCGAACAGCAGGCCGTACCAGGCCGGTTCGGCGAGCGCCCAGGCGCGGATGGCGCGCGCGGTGACCCGGAACCGCTCGATCGGATCGTCGGGTGCGGCGGCGAGCGCGGCATCCACGGCATCGCCCAGCGCGTCGTAACCGTCGACGACCAGCAGGGTCAGCAGTTCATCCCGGCTGCGGACATAGCGGTAGACCGCCGAGGAGACCACTCCCAGGTCGCGGGCCACCGCGCGTAACGACAGGGCGGCCGCGCCGTCGGTGGCAAGATGTTCGCGCGCGATCCGCTTGATATCGATCATCGTCTGGGCCCGGGCCCGGGCGCGGGGAGTGGTCATATGACCACCCTGGCCAATTCAGAGAGCACTGTCAACAGTAGTGAGCATTGCTCCACTTCCATTGTGTTAATGTTACCGCAAGTCACTGCTGACCAACCGAACCCAAGGAGAAGTCCCATGTCCGAGGCGGCCACGGATTTCGATGTCCTCATCGTCGGCTCCGGGTTCGGTGGCAGTGTCACCGCCCTGCGGCTGATCGAGAAGGGCTATACCGTCGGCGTCCTGGAGGCCGGCCGCCGCTACGCCGACGACGAGCTACCCAAGACCAGCTGGGATCTGCGCAAATTCTTGTGGGCGCCCAAACTCGGTTGCTACGGCATCCAGCGCATCCACCCCCTGCGCAATGTGCTCATTCTGGGTGGCGCCGGGGTCGGCGGCGGATCACTCAATTACGCCAACACCCTCTATGTACCGCCGGAGCCGTTCTTCCAGGACCCGCAGTGGCGCGATATCACCGACTGGCGCGGCGAACTCACGCCCTACTACGAGCAGGCGAAACGCATGCTCGGCGTGGTACAGAACCCACATATGACCCCGGCCGACGAAGTCTTCAAACAGGTCGCCGAGGATATGGGCGTCGGCGACACCTTCGTCCGCACGCCCGTCGGCGTGTTCTTCGGTGAACCCGGCGAAACCGTAGCGGATCCCTATTTCGGCGGGGTCGGCCCGGCCCGTACCGGATGCCTCGAATGCGGCGACTGCATGGTCGGATGCAAGTTCGGCGCGAAGAACACCCTCGTCAAGAACTACCTGTATCTGGCCGAACGCGCCGGGGCGCAGGTGGTGCCGATGACGACAGTGACCGAACTGCGGCCGCAGCCCGACGGAAGCTGGGTGGTCTCGGCACAGCGCACCGGCGCCTGGGTGCGCAAGCAGCGCACCACTTATACCGCCCGCCAGGTCGTGGTCGCCGCCGGCACGCTCGGCACCCAGCGGCTGCTGCACGACATGCGGGACCGCCGGATACTCCCCGAGTTGTCCGACCGGCTCGGCCTGCTCACCCGCACCAACTCCGAATCGATCGTCGGCGCCGCCACCAAGAAGCTCGCGCCGGGCCAGGACTTCACCCGGGGCGTCGCGATCACCTCGTCGATCCACCCCACCCCCGACACCCATATCGAGCCGGTGCGTTACGGCCGGGGGTCCAATGCGATGGGCTTGCTGCAGACGCTGATGGTCGACGGTGGCGGCCGGGTACCACGCTGGCTGCGCTTCCTGGGCACCGCTCTGCGTCACCCTCTGCTGTTACTCAGCTTCCTGAGCGTCCGCAACTGGAGCGAGCGGACCATTATCTCGCTGGTGATGCAGCATCTGGACAATTCCATCACCACCTACACCACCCGTGGGCTCTTCGGCCGGAAGCTGACCAGCAAACAGGGCCACGGCCGGCCGAACCCTACCTGGATCCCGGCGGGCAACGAAGCCACCCGCCGGGTCGCCGAGCATATCGGCGGCACCGCGGGCGGCACCTGGGGGGAAGTATTCAATATCCCGCTCACCGCGCATTTCCTCGGCGGCGCCGCGATCGGTGCCGACCGTGACACCGGGGTGATCGACGCCTACCACCGAGTCTTCGGCTATCCGACCCTGAGCGTGGTGGACGGCGCCGCGGTCTCGGCGAACCTCGGGGTCAATCCGTCCCTGACCATCACCGCGCAGGCCGAGCGCGCCGCCGCGTACTGGCCGAACAAGGGTGAACAGGATCCCCGGCCCGCGCAGGACGCGCCCTACCGCCGGATCGCTCCGGTGGCGCCGAAATCCCCGGTGGTCCCCGACTCGGCGCCGGGCGCACTGCGGTTGCCGATCACGCCGGTGACCGATCCGGCGGCGAGCTGAGCCGGCGGCCTCAGCCCTTGAAGTAGACCAGCTGATGACTGGTCGCCAGCAGGGTGCCGTCGTGACCCCACAGGTGGGCGATCTGATCGAAGTGGCCGTGGCCGAAGCGGTTCGCGCGGGCGCGGCCCAGCAGATACTCGCTCCCCTGGGCGGCCAG
This sequence comes from Nocardia testacea NBRC 100365, assembly GCF_000308775.1. Taxonomy (GTDB): domain Bacteria; phylum Actinomycetota; class Actinomycetes; order Mycobacteriales; family Mycobacteriaceae; genus Nocardia; species Nocardia testacea. The sequence goes on along the minus strand of NZ_BAGJ01000086.1, from coordinate 21,634 downwards.
TTCTTCGGCGGTCGCGTGGAAGTAGACGGTGAGCGAAATGGTGCCGGCCGGTAGGTAGCGCCCACGCCGCAGGAATACACGCGGGTAGAACGCGTCCGACATGGCGGTGAGCGAGGCGAAATCCAGCGGCCGGGCGGGGGTGTCGCGCAACCACAGCGTGCTCACCGAATCGGGATTCTCCGGAATCTCGGCGCCGGGCTCGACATCGGGGATCGCGCCGGTGACGAATCGCAGATCGTAGTTGCGTCCCCAGGCGATGAAGTCGGGGAAGATCTGCGGTAGCACTTCGTCGGCGTCCGGCCCCGGCACCGACGGCATGCTCAGCTCGAGATCCGACCAGGTGTCGCGGCGGATCCCGAATACCGCGGTCGCGGTGGTGGTGACCGTGCCGTCCTGGGTGAGTTCGAGCTGCCAGTGCTGATTCGTGCGATTGGTGCGGACCGGCCGCGCGGTGATCTCGAAGGGACCGTCGGCAATGGGGCCCGCGTAGTTCACCGTCAGCGATAGCGGGTCACCGACGCGTTCGGGATGCCGTTCGATCGCGCGCAGCAGCGCCGCCGCGGTGACGCCGCCGAACGGGCCGACCATATTGGCGTAGTCGGGGCAGGTGTGACCGGCCAGCTGGTGCGCCTCGATGTACTCCACGGCGATGGCCGTATCGAAGGGATGGGTCGGCGCGTCGATCCCGGTCACGAATCCTCCAGCAGAATTGGGCCGCGCTCCGCGGCGAGACGATAATAAGTATGACAACATACATAGTAATCAGCGGGCAAGAGGGAGCAGCGCATGCCACGACCGAAGAATCCGGAGGGGCCCCGGGCGGCCATGATCGACAGCGCCATATCGCTGATCCGGCGGCGCGGTGTCGCGGCCGTCTCGTTCGCCGACGTGCTCCAGGCCAGTGGCGCACCGCGTGGATCGGTGTACCACCACTTCCCCGGCGGCCGGGCCCAGCTGATGACCGAGGCCACCCAGACCGCCGGTAGCCGGGTGACCACGGGAGTCACCAGGGCGCTGGTGGCCCCGCAGACCTCGGCGGCGCTCCGCGCCCTCGCCGATATGCTGGCCCGCGGGCTGGACAAACACGACTACGCGCTCGGATGCCCGATCGCGGCCGCCGCACTGGGCAACGAACCCGGCGCCGTCGCCGCCGCCGGAGCGGCCTTCGAGACCCTGCGCGAACTCGTCGCCGCGAAACTCGTCGAGGACGGGGCCCCGCCGGAGCGGGCCCGCTCCATCGCGCTACTGGTGATCAGTGCCCTGGAGGGCGCGCTGATCGTCGCCCGCACCGAGCGCGGACCGGCCGCACTGGACACGGTGGTCGAGGAGTTGAGCGAGATATGCCGGACCGCGGTCGAGGACCGCTAACCCGCTCATTCCACCGCGCGGGTCTTGATGGCGTCGCGCGAGATGAACACGTCGTATTCGCCGGGCGTCGCGATCACCGCGTTGCCGTAGGCCGACCGGACGAATGGCGAAGTGAACCAGCGGTTCTCGCTCATATCCTCGAAGAAGTCGCGATCCCCGCCGTTGAGGAAGATGTGGTTCTGCCGGGTGGCCACCCCGTCGAGCCGCTGCCCGTACAGGCGCGAGACCTTGTACCCGGAATGGAAGCCGAGGGCGTTGACCCACGGTTCCAGTTCGACCAACTGTGCCTGCAGCACCCACATATCGCCCTCGACCCGGTGCGTACTGCGCTGGGTGGTGCCGCCGTCGGTGTCGAACAGCGTCAGCTGTACCTCGAGCTGGTGTTCCGCCCCGGAGACCGGCGCCACCACCACGTGCGCCGCCCGGACCTCTCCCGTCAGGCCCAGATAGGTCTGGACGAGGGTGGCGATCCACAGCACCAGCACCGCGGCGACCAGAAGTAGCGCGCCACCGGCGCCCCGAGCGATCAGGGCCCGCGGCCCTCGCTTGCGCAATGCGAACAACGCCGAAACCAGCAGCGCCACACCGAGGATGATCGCGAGGATCGAACCGGCCTGCAGCACCCCGAAATCCACCGGGTAACTCATGCGCAGGTTATACCCCGGTGGCGCGCGAAGTCACCCGCGAACGCGGTTTTCCGATCGATCCGTACGCTGCCGCGAAGACGCCGCGTATCCGGCCCCGCTCTCGTATGTTGGCGGTACACGAGATCGAAAGGTGCGAAGGTGACAGAAGTCAGTGCGGACTATGTGATCGTCGGCTCGGGCTCGGCGGGAGCCGTACTCGCGAACCGGCTCAGCGCGGATCCGAGCCGCTCGGTGATCCTGCTCGAGGCCGGCCCGGCCGACAAGGACAAATTCATCCACATACCGGCCGCCTTCTCCAAACTCTTCCGTACCCCCTACGACTGGGACTACCTCACCGAACCCCAGCCGCAGCTCGACGGCCGGCAGATCTACTGGCCCCGCGGCAAGACCTTCGGCGGATCGTCCTCACTCAACGCCCAGATGTGGGTGCGCGGCTTCCGGGCCGACTACGAGGAGTGGTCGGTTGCCGGGGGTCCGGAATGGGGCTTCGACCGGGCGGTCGAGCAGTTCCGTGCGATCGAGCACGTCGAAGGGGCGACCGCACCCGACCACGGTACCGGCGGCCCCCTGCACATCTCCCACCAGCGCAGTCCACGCCCGTCGACCGCGGCCTACCTGCGTGCAGTGGCCGAACGTGGCTACCCCGTGGAGGAACCGAACTCGCCCGAACCGCGGGGGTTCAGCCAGACCATGGTCACCCAGTACAAGGGGAGGCGCTGGAGCACCGCCGACGCGTATCTGCGACCGGCGCTGAAGCGGCGCAATCTCGAGGTGTACCCCGAGGCGACGGCGACCCGGGTGCTGTTCGACGGGGATCGCGCCGCCGGTGTCGAGTACGCGCGCGGCGGCCGCATCGAAACGGTGACGGCCCGGACCGAGGTGGTGCTCTGCGGGGGCGCGATCAACAGTCCGCAACTTCTCATGCTCTCGGGTATCGGTGATCGCGCCGAACTCGAACGCCACGGGATCGAGGTCCGCCACCACGCGCCGGAGGTCGGCGCCAACCTGCAGGACCACCTGGTCACCGGACTCGGTTACGGCGTGGACACCGATTCCCTGTTCGACGCCGAGAAACCGGTCCAGCTGATCAACTACTTGCTACGCCATCGCGGCATGCTCACCTCGAATGTCGGGGAGGCGTACGGATTCCTCCGCAGCCGCCCCGAACTGGAACACCCCGATCTCGAATTGGTCTACGCGCCCGCGCCGTTCTACCACGAGGGGTTGATCGAGCCGACCGCCCACGGCGTCATCCTCGCGGCCGTCCTGGTACGCCCGCACAGTCGCGGCACGATCACCCTCGCCTCCGCCGACCCGCTGGCCAAGCCGGTGATCGATCCGAAGTACCTCTCCGATGAACAGGGCATCGACCGGGCCGCGTTGATGACCGGCCTGCGGTACTGCGCCGAGATCGCGGATACCGCCGCCATGCGCGAGGTGCTGGGCCCGCTCTGCTATCCGCCGGACGCGCCCGCCGACGGAGCGTCGGAGGCCACTCGCGCACTGGCGCTCAACGGCTATTCGCACACCCTCTACCATCCGGCCGGTACCTGCCGAATGGGCTCGGACGAGAACAGCGTGGTGGATCCGCAACTGCGGGTGCGCGGTGTGCGGGGACTCCGGGTCGCCGACGCCTCGATCATGCCGGTGCTGGTGCGCGGGCACACGCACGCGCCCAGTATGTTCATCGGGGCCCAGGCGGCCGATTTCCTCACCCGCGCATAGACCGTGGCGCCACCGGCCCGGGCGCAGTACCGGGCCGGTGGCGGCCGGATGGAGCGGGCCCGCCGGGTGACCTGTGCGGTGGAGCCACCCGGCGGGCACTGCCGCCGCGCGCGGACGAGGGGACACAGGCGGTGAGGCGGACCACCCGTGCGAAATCCGCGGCGGCCGTGCGCGCTCCGGGCCGACCGGTGGAGTCGGTCCGGCCGGACCCCGGAGCACACGCGTCTACGCGTCGGTCACAGCTTGCCACCGCCACCGATCAGCCAGGGGTTGAAGGTGCACTGCAGGGCCGGGAATCCGGCCGGGTCGAGCGCCTGCAGCGCGATGGACAGCGCCCGCGGGGAGTACATCACCGTCAGATGATCGGAGAGATCCTGTTCGCAGCCGTCCTGCAGCGTGATATTGCGGACCGTGGCACCGGGGCCCGGGCGCAGGAAGGTCAGATCATAGGGGGTGGTCACCTCGTCGTAGCGGGTGCCCACGACGGTGTAATCCACACCCGCCACCGTATCGCCGCCGGCATTGAGCTCGTTGACGAAATCCGAGCCGACCGTCTGCTGGATACCGGAGTGGCCGACGAAGATCTCGATGAAGCCGAGGATATCGATCCCGAAGTTGTTGATGGCCCGGCCCAGCGCCCCGATACCGTCGAGGGTGGTCCCGTGATGGGTGGCGCCGAAGGTGATCAGCTTGTCCACCTTGTCTGCGCCGCCTTCGAACTTCGTGTACCAGTTGGCCATCGAACCGCCCTGCGAGTGGGCGATCACATCGACCTCCGGCGCGCCCGTCGCCGCGAGCACCCGGTCGACGAAAACGGCCAGCTGTTTCGCCGAATCCTGAATGTAACCGGTGCCCATGGTGCCCGGTAGTACCGATCCGACACCACCACCCTGGACGAGATTCGAGCGACCGTAGTTGAAGGTGAAAGTGCAGAAGCCCGCGTCCTTCAGCGGCTGCCCCATGAAAGCGAACCCGTTGTAGGCGTTCATCCAGGTGCCGTGGACCAGCACTACCGGGTGCGGGTGTTCGACGGTGGGTTTGCAGTTCCAGTCGTTGGCGCCCGGAGGAGCCGCGTCACCGTGGGCCAGCCCGTAACCGAACGCGGCCAGCCACGCGGTCTGCGATGGTCCGTAACCGACGGTATCGGAGGCGTATCCACCCGACAGGCCGGAGCTGCTGCCCGAGCCGCCGTAACAGTCGCCGGACCCGTTGCCGGACCCGGCGCCGCTGCCGGAGTTACAGGCCGAGCCGCTGGCGCTGCCGGTGCCGGCCACCGGCTGCCCGGTGCGCCCTGCCGCGATATAGGCGGCGAGATCCTGTTCGGTCGGCGCCGCCGCGGGCTCGGCCTGCGCGCCGGTACCGGCAAGGCCGCAGACGAGCACCGTGGCGGCCAGCAACACCGCCGACCGCAGCCGGGCAGGATTCATTCTTGTCATCGGGGGCCTTCCTGGAGAACATCACTGTCCGATTCGCCTGTCGCCGTGAGGTTTTCCCGGCAGGCGAGCTGCGCCGACAGTACGGGCGCCGAGTCCGATTTCGGCCACACACAATCAGGAACTGGAGACCTCACGAACGGCGGTCAGTGGATTTGGCGCCCATCACAGGGAGATTCGGCGCGTATTTCCGCCGGGATACTCGTTCGAGGATTCCCATACGGCGGGTACGGCTGTATTACGCCCCGGGCGGATCAGCACAGTATCGTGAATCTTCCCCTAATTCGCGGGCGATAACGAGCAGATCACGCCGACTCTAGATCTATGAAACGATCAATACTCTGGAGGCGGTTCACAGGACTCGTCTCCTTCGGAGCGCGTCGGGTCCGCCCCCATGCCGCCCGCGAACCGGCACACAGCAGTGCCCACTACTTTTCCCGGCAACAGCCGCTACGAACCCCTGCGGGGGCCCGGACCGGACCGGTGGGCCCGGCGTCCGGCCGCTTCACCCGGCCGCACGGCCCGGGCACCGGGACCGTGCCCACGAGCCCGAACGGACCCATTTCGGTGATCGCCGCCGGCGACGAGTTCCACACCGGAATCGCCGCGGCCGTCGCGAGGACCGTCCCCGGGAAATCCCGGGACCCCGCCCGCGACTCACGAATTCTGCGGTATTTCCAGCGCCGCGCCGAGGGTGGGCCAGCTGCGATGCAATTGCACTTCGAAATCCGGCCAGGAGTGCATTCCCGTGGGCAGATAATCCACCACGGCGGGAATATCGAGTTCGGCGAGGCGACCGGCGAATCGTCGCGTACACAGGTTGGCGCCGGATTCCAGCAGCGAACCACCACCGAGCAGCACCGCTAGTATTTCCGGGCTGTCCCCGATCGACATCAGCGCGGCATCACTGGGGGAACCGTTGGCCACCGACACATAGATGCGGGTGCCGCGCAGTTTGTCCGCACCCAGCAGACTGTCGTGGGCGAGCCACTCCGGCGACGCGGGCGGCCCGAACAGATTCTCCGGATTGCCGCCACGCGAGGCCACCGTCATGGTCGTCACCGCGCGGCCGAGCTGGTCGGAGGTGGAGTAGCACCCGCTCATCCCGGCAACGCCCCGGTAGAAACCCTGATGCCGCTGGGTCAGCATCATCGCTGCCTGCGCACCCATGGACACTCCGGCGATCGCCCGGGTTCCATTGGAACCCAGGTACTTTTCGACGATCGGTGGCAGTTCTTCGGTGAGAAAGGTTTCCCAGCGGTTCAGGCCCAGCGCGGCGTCCACCCGGATCCAGTCGGCGTACATGCTGGCCGTTCCACCGGTGGTCAGCACCACGTCGACCGGTTTGTCGGCGAAGAACTCGGCCGCGCCGCCCTTGGTCAGCCAGCCCGAGGTCGGGCCGCCGTCCACGCCGTCGAGCAGATACAGCGTGGGCCGAGGCGCCGGGCCCGAACCGATCAGGGTGTCGATCGCGATCTCGCGGCCCATGGCGGCCGACCGGATATGCAACCGGATCCGCCGATCGCCGAGCACCTGCACGCGCAACAACCGGCCGCCGGACTCCGGCGTGCTCGTGACCGGGGCGGCCGGTGCGGGAGGCGGCGGATCACCTGCCGCGGCAGGCGCCATCGCAGTGGCGATCACGCCCAGGACGGCCAAGGCGGATACGACCGAAAACCGTGCCTTCATCTCACACCTCGCAGAAGAGCTCGCGCCCACCCGGTTCATCCATCACGCCGCTCCCGGGGTGTCCGGCCGGGACCGCGGGCCCGGCGCGGCGAGGGGGCGCACCAGGCGGTGCACCCGTATCGCATCCGCGACCGGGCCGTCGTGTTCGGCGATCGCCTCGTCGGCGATCCGGTACAGGCCCGGGGGCTGCCCGCCGGCCCGGAGCCGGTCCAGGACGTCGTGGGCGCGCCCCGCCAGCTCCGGTACCTGCGCGGTGACACCCGCGGCGACCGTCGCCGTGGGCCGCACCTCCGCGGCCTCGGCCACCAACTCCAGCACCTCCGCGCTCATCAGACCCGCCGTGGTGCGACCACCCGCACCGGATCGGTCCATCTCCAGCGGAATCAGTACCGTGCCGCCGTCGGCCCGCAGCAGCGACAGCGCACGCGAGCCCAGCGGAGTGCCCAGGGCGGCCTGCACCCGGCGCAGCTTCCGGCGTGCCGCCGAGACCGCCTCCGGGCCGCCCGCGCGCTCCTCGGCGTGCGGCGGAAGCGCCAGCGCCACCACCTGGTAGGCCGGCGCCACCCGGAAGCCGGACCGCTTGGCCAGCGCGGCGACTCCGTGCCCGCTCAGCAAGGCGGCCACCATGGTCTGCGCCGAGGTCTGGTGTTCCCGCGCGACGATTCGGTGCTCGTCCAGGTACGCCGCCGCGGCGGCGGTGGTCACCACCTCCACCACCCGGACCAGTAGCCGGGCACCGTCGACCATGGCCTCGGCCCGCAATGCCGCGGCGGCGATTCGCTCGGCGAGGAATTCCAGTGCGTCCCGGGCACATTCATGGCAGGCGGTGAGCACGGTTTCCAGGGCCACCCCCTCCCGCGCCCAGCGCACGGCCGCGGTCACGACCGCCGGCGGCGCGGCGGCGGGAGCACCGGGCTCGGGCGCGAGGGCTTCGGCGATATCGGCAAGACACCGCCGCACCGTCGTGACCACATCCGTGGTTGCGTCGAATCGGTCGGGGCGCCGCAGATGCGCCACGAGTTCGGTTTCCAGGTCCGCGCTCCCGGAATCGGCTCTACTGCCCACCATAACTACCGGACAGTAACCTCTCCCCCGCGGCCGATCGATACGATCTACCGCTACTCCGGAGAGTTCATCAGCGACCGGCCCGCGGATTGGGTTCGATCACAAGACGGTAACGAGTTACCCCCTGGCAGAGCAAGAATCGGGCAATTCGGTGCGACACCGGCGAGTGTCGCGGGCGGTCAGCGACCCGTGCCGCCCGGTTCCCGGCGGGCCGGCTGATCCATGATCCGGGGCTGGCGCCGGCGCAGAGCCGTCAGCAGGCCCGGGGTGTACTCCGGCGGTGCCGCGTGCACCGACAGTTGATTGGCGACCGCGCGGTAGGCGTCCAGGTCCGCCTGCTTGTCGAGATAGAGAGCGCCCGTGAGCTGCTGCAGATAGACGATATCGGGGAGATCCGCCTCGGCGAACCGCAGATAGGTGAACGCGCCGTCGGCCAGTGCCGGGCCGCCCACATGGTCGGCCAGGATCTGCACCGTGATGTGCGGCTGCCGAGCTGCGGCCAGCAGCCGGTCCATCTGCGCGCCCCATATCCTCGAACCACCGATGCGGCGGGTCAGGGCGGCCTCCTCCACGATCAGCCACAGGTGCGGTGGATGCGGCCGGTCGAGAATGTGCTGGCGGCGCATCCGCAGCGCTACCCGGCGTTCGATCGCGTCCTCCGGCTCCCCCGGATGTGCGAGTGTCAGCAGGGCGCGCGCGTAGTCCGCGGTCTGTAGTAGCTCCGGCACAGTACGCGGTTCGTAACAGCGGATCACCTGGGCGGCCTGCTCGAGACCCAGGTACATATCGAACCACTTCGGCAGCCAATCGTTGTCCCGGTGCCACCACCCGGAGGTATTGGCCTGGCGGGCGAGTTCCTGGAACGCGTCGAGCTCCTCGCTATCGGTGACCCCGTACAGCTCGAGCAGGTCCACCAGATCGCGTTCACGGATACTGGTGCGCCCGAGCTCGAGCCGGCTGATCTTCGAATCCGAACCACGGATATGGTCCCCGGCCTGTTCCCGGGACAACCCGCTGGCCTCGCGCAGCCGCCGTAACCGGCCACCGAGCACCATCCGCAGCACTGTCGGCCCACCGTCGGTCGCGACTCGCGCCGTCGCCGCCGGGCCGGCCGAGGTCTCCGCCTCCAACGCCGATCGCATTCCAGAAGCACCCATTATTCGAGTTTCGCATGGGAGCGGTGCCGGAGACCAAACGAAACAGTCGTGGCATGAACGACATTCGCCGGAGGCCGGACCCGCGATCGGACTCGCTGATGCGGACGCTGCGATGCGATTCATACCCGGCGCCCCTGCCGAGGAAGGCACGACCCGCAGGCGCCAACCGGTGGTGAACCGCACCGAGCTCTGGATGCGGCCGGCTGTGAATTCCCCAGACCCGCAACCGGAACATGTTCTCAGCAATGGTGCGAACTTACTGTTGCACACAACGGCGCCGACGAGACGCCCGGAAGGAGACGCGGATCTTGGACGCCACGACACCGGCCACGGCCGAACGCGACGACATCGCCCGCGACCAGCTCACCCGCCGGGTCACGGTCTACTTCGACGACAGCGCCGCGGGCAGCGCCCTCGTCCTGGAATACGCGGCGACCGCCGCCGAAGCCTGGGAATTCACCTCCGCCGCAGCGCACGCGGGACTCACTGTGACGGTGGACAACCAGGTCAGGCCCGGTCTGCGCCGACTACCCTGCCACAGTCTGTGGCACTGACCGGCCGGGCGCGGCGCGCGCCACACTCACCGGCAGATCCGCACCGTAGCGGCACGACCCTCTAGGCTCGGAGGCAGCCGGCGCGACGAGCGGGCCGGCTCCGAGGCGCAGGAGCGAGTATGCCGATCGAATCCGCGGTCCGCGCGGCCGGCGTATTGGCGATCCTCTCGGCGCTGGTCACCACCGGATGCGCGAGTTCGAACTCCGATATCGGATCCGGCAGTGCCCCCGCGGCCACCACGACGACGATCACGGCTCCGCCGGGCGCCACGACCCGCACCTCCCGCCCCACCCCCACGGTGGATCCGTATGCCGGGCAACCTCTCATCGACCACCTGGAATGGACCGAGAACGCCGACGGTCCACGTTTGAGGGTGCACCCGACCCGGGCGGGCCGCGACACCACTTTTCCCACATCCGATCTGCGCGCCTGGCAGGAGATCCTCAGCGCCGATCCGGGCGCCGACACACCCGGCATGTGGGACCAGTTCCGCTGCCACTGGGAGTGGGCACGCCTCATCGCACCGGACAAACCCACCTGGAATCTCGAACCCTGGCGGCCGCCGGTGGGCTACGACGCGACCGTCGACGCCGCCTGCAATCCCGGCGGACCCGAACGCTGACGAAAGGACCTCGTATGCGCATCGTCATAGCCGGTGGCCACGGCAAGATCGCCCTGCTGCTCGCCGAACTCCTCACCGGCCGTGGCCACAGCGTCATCTCCTTGATCCGCAATGCCGCTCACGCGCCCGAGGTGTACGCGACCGGCGCCGAATCCGTGGTCCTTGATCTCGAACAGGCGGTGGTGACCGACCTGGCCGCGACCGTCCAGGGGGCGGACGCGGTGGTCTTCGCGGCCGGCGCCGGGCCGGGCAGCGGGGTGGCCCGCAAGTACACCGTCGATCGGGACGGCTCGGTCCTGCTGGCCGAGGCCGCCGAACGAGTGGGGACCCGGCGCTTCCTGCAGATCTCGGCAATGGGCGCGGGTCTGGCCCCGGCCGCCGGCACCGACGAGGTGTGGGCGGCCTATATCGCCGCCAAGAGCCAGGCCGAAGACGATCTGCGAGGCCGTGACCTGGACTGGACCATCCTGCGACCCGGCCGGTTGCTCGACACACCCGGCACCGGGTCGGTCACGCTGGCGCCACCGCGGCTCGACCGGGGGGATATCCCCCGCGCGGATGTGGCCGCGGTGCTCGCCGCACTGCTCGAAGCGGACCACACCGCCGGCCGCACCCTGGATCTGGTCACCGGCAGCACACCGATAGAGGCCGCGGTCGCCGCGCTGGCGCGCTGATTCCGGCATTGAAAAACCTTCAGGGACAAAGAATCGATCGTGCAGATGTACTTGCATTTGAAAGCACCCGGGACCTAGACTCGTCCCACACCGCTATACAGGGGAAAACAAGGGGAGGCCGCGTGAGTGAGCCGACGACACCATTCGCCAGTGGCTTACTGCCGCACCTGCGGGAGAGTCCGGCGAATCCGACCCGATTCGCAACTACTCCAGCAAGAATCGATCCCGCCCCGATCGGCAAGCCGGCGAACGGTATTGATATGACAACATTCGGCCTCCACAGCGGCCACCCGCTCGGCGATTCGACACGCGAATCGGCCGTGGAATTCGTTATCGACGCAATCGAATCCACCGGTGCGGCGACCCGCGACGATTTCGACATCGACCAGATCGTCACCACGGCTCACGCATTGGCGGACGACTGGGATTTCCGATCGTTGCGGCCGGACACCTTCTGGCGCGTCGCTTCCACCTTCATCCGGGCCTGACACAACTCCGCCCCGCTGGTCGTCCCGGAATCGAGACGCCGAGCGGGGCGGCGACTTTCGTCACTCGACCGGCCTCACAGGCCTTTCGTATAGTCCGCGATGATCCTGCGTGACTCCTCCGGCGGGGCCGCCTGCACACTCAACCGATCCATCACCGACAGGTACAACGCCAGATCCTCACGCCGATCCAGATACAGCGCGCTGGTCAGCTGTTCGAGGTAGACAATATCGGGCAGTTCGGTCTCGGCGAAGCGAAGAATCGTGAAAGAGCTTCCCGCAGCGGCATGTTCGCCCGTGGAGAACGGGACCACCTGGATCGTCACATTCGGCAGCCGGGTCAGATCCAGCAGGTGTTCCATCTGCGCCCGGTGCACTTCCCGGCCCCCGACCGGACGGTGCAGTGCCGCTTCGTCGAGCACCGCCCAGATGACCGGCGGGTCGGCACGATGCAGTATTTCCTGTCGGCGCTGACGGAATGCCACCCGGCGATCGGTATCGGAATCCTCGTAACCGAGGGTCACCACCGCGCGGGCATAATCCGGTGTCTGCAACAGACCGGGCACCAGATGCGATTCGTAGGTGCGAATCTTGCTGGCGGCCTGCTCCAGACCGAGATATGTACTGAACCAGGGTGGCAGCAGATCGCCGTAGCGGTGCCACCACCCTGGTTCGTTCGCTTTACGCGCGAGCTCGAGAAAGCTCTCCCGCTCTTCCGGGTCGTCGACGCCGTACAGCGTCAGCAGATCCCGGATATCCCGCTCTTTGAAACTCGTCCGGCCCAGTTCGAGCCGGCTGATCTTCGCATGGGAACCGCGGATCGCGTCACCCGCGGCTTCTCGGGTGATCTTCTTGCTCTCGCGCAGTTTTCGTAGCTGGCCGCCCAGAGCGATGCGTAGAACCGTGGGGCCACGTTCCGCCTCGACGGATTGCGTGCCACCGCGGTTCTCGGGCTCTGCGATCATGGAGTCGTCTCCGATTTCGGGTTAACCCACGGTGCGCCGCTCATCGAATCGGGCACACCACGCCGACGGCCCATGTTACCTCTCAACCCGCCAGATCGTCGAACTCTCCGGCTTTGGCGCCCTGCAGGAAAGCCTCGATCTCCGGGCGCGTGTAGAAGATCACCCCACCGTCGGGGAAGCGCGAGTTACGCATGGCCACCAGATTGTTGGCCGCCTCGGCGAACTCGACACAGTTCCCGCTCGGGTTGCTGAAGGTGCTCTTCCGCCAGGCTCCGATCACCTGGTTCGTTACTTCCGACATAGGACCCACTCCTTGCTCATGGTCGCTGACGCCACTGTCGCATACCGTCGGTCCTTACAGATGCAAACGCAGGTGTTCTTGCATCTGCACCGACATCAGGACGATAGCACGAAGTTCGCCACACCGCGTTCACCGCCCCCCGGCGCCGGTGAACATGCCCGTGACCTGCCCTCGGACGGCGCCGGCGGAGACGCCTCGCACTGCGCCGAGCAGCGGGTCCGGCGGCGGTGAGTCTTGTACTGTCGCAGTGGACATCGGTTTCACCAGCCGTCGGGCCCACCGCCGGAACCGGTACCGGCGCGTTCCGACCATGACCGCCCAGGAGTCCGCCATGTCCGAAGAGCACCGCCCCGCAATTCGCACCGATATCCCGCACTCCGCCCGTATCTGGAACTACTGGATGGGCGGCACGGACTACTACGAGGTCGATCGCATCGCCGGTGACGCCGGAATAGCGGTCGACCCGGAGATCACCACCATGGCCGTCCGGTCCCGGCAGTTCCTCATCCGCGCGGTGCGATTCCTGGCCGCGGAGAAGGGAATTCGCCAATTCCTCGATATCGGCACCGGCCTGCCGACCATGCAGAACACGCACGAGGTGGCCCAGCAGGTCGCGCCGGAATCGAAGATCGTCTACGTCGACAACGATCCGCTCGTCCTCGCCCACGCTCGCGCGCTGCTGGCCGATACCACCGATGCGGGTGTCACCGTCTACCTGGACTCCGACTATCACCGGCCCGAGCTCATCGTCTCCGACGCGCGCCATGTCCTCGATTTCACCCGGCCGGTGGCAGTCATGTTCATGGGCGTACTCGGCCACGCGCAGTCTTTCGACGAGATGCGACGGATCGTGCACACCGTGCTGGAGGCCACCTCGTCCGGTAGCTACCTGGTCCTGTGGGACGGCACCGACGACAGCGCGGCGTATGTGACGCTGTGCCGTAACTACACCGATACCGGCGGGGTGCCCTATACCCCGCGGCCGCAGTCGGAGATCCGGGCCGTATTCGACGGATTGACACTGGTGGAGCCGGGCGTTGTACCGATCGACCGGTGGCGTCCGGACACCCCCGGTACCGAAGACGCGCCCCCGATCTCCGCGTACGGCGGCGTGGGCCGCAAACCGTGAGAACCCGCCGCCGCGGCGGAACCCGAGGGCCGTCGGCGCGCGACGGAAAGGCACACTGCCACAGCGCCGATCGCCGCGGAAGGTGCCGGCGACACGCTTCGCGCGACTTCGTCTGTTGTTTGCAGATGTACTTGCATTTGTAAGCGACGGCGGCTTAGACTCAGGCGCACAGGAGGGGCGATACACAGCATTTTCCTCGGCTGATTCGCCGGCCGGAGCTGTCGCCCCGCAACGTCGCATGTGAGGGGCAACCGAATGATCCAACCATTCCGAAGTCCCCATCGGAACGCCGTGGGCAGCGCCGGCGGTCATTCGCTCGGGCACCACCCGGAACCGCTACGCCGCTACGCGGCCCCGGAGGCCGGTACCGACTGTAATTCCGAGCCGCCGGTACTCACCTATCGGCAGGCCCGCGAGATCCTGCACATCCACGATGTGCACGGGCCCCAGTGCCGCCAGTGGCTGGCCGCAGCCGCCTATCTCTCCGCGGGTCTCGACGACGAGTAACCGGTCGCGGTCCCGCTCACCGTACGGACTCGAGAAAAGAGCGGTCGATGCCGATTCGTGCTGGCGTCGGCGGCCCGAGCGCGAGATTCTGGAATCCCGCGCTCGAGTGGATGGTGACCATGCGAATCGCCGAGATACTGCGCAACAAGGGCCACGCCGTGACCACCGCGCGTCCGGATCTGACCGTCCGCGCGCTGCTGGCCCTGCTGGCCGAGGACAATATCGGGGCCGTGGTGGTCTCTCCCGACGGCAGCCGGATCGCCGGAATCGTCTCCGAACGCGATATCGTCCGCGCCCTGTACCGGCACGGCGCGGCACTACTGGATTCCCCGGTCTCACGGATCATGTCCACCGAGGTCCGGACCTGCGCCCCCGACGACCATGTCGACGGGCTGCGCCGGATCATGACCGATCACCGGGTCCGGCATCTGCCGGTGGTGTCCGGTGGTGAACTGGTCGGCATCGTGAGTATCGGTGACGTGGTCAAGAGCGCCATCTCCGAACTTGCCACCGAACGGGAACAACTCGTGGAATACCTCCAGGGCGGCTACTGACCGCTCAGCCGAGATCGGCGGACAACCAGCGCTGCGGACGCATGAACACGACCACGTGCTCACCCAGTTCGGCCGCGGCGAAGGACAGGTACTCCTCCACGCGCTCGGGCGGCAGATAGCGCGCCACCATCTCGCGATGCCGGTCGTCGGTCATCGGCTCGACCCGGGTCACCGGGCCCTCTACGCTGACATAGCGGACGGTGGGCTGGACGCGCTCGGCCAGCAGACTGAACCGGCCCGCCGCCCGGATCCGGCGCATCTTCTCCGATTCCGGCCCGGTGAGCACCCAGAGATCACCGCCCGGCTCGTACTGATACCAGATGGGCACGGTGAGGGGACCGCGCTCCGGACCCGCCGATACCGAGAGCGCACCGATATGCGGTTCGGCCAGAAACGCCTGGCGTTCGTCGAGTGTGAGTGGCATACCCGCACCATAACGCCGGACACCGACAGCTCCCGGGACCTCGCCGCGGGTACCCGACGCAGGCGAAACCGGCTGCGCACCAAGCGCACTGGGCGAACTTTCCGACAATGAGTATCGTTGTTCGCAGTCCGGATGGATCGGCGGAAGGAGCGATCACATGGGATCACCCCTGCGCCGACCGGATAGTCCACCTCTCTCCACCGGCGCTCCCGCACCGGTCTCCCCGGTCACCGGACTGCTCCCACCGGAAGTCCGCGCGTCCTTTCCCGCGCTGGCCGAGAGCCGGGAGACCTACCTGGACAGTGCGGCCACGACGCAGAAGCCGAGGGCGGTGATCGACACCGTTCGCGATTACCACACGATCGCCACCGCCAATGCCGCCCGCGGCACCTATCCCTGGTCCACGGCGCTCACCCAGCGCATCGCCGCGGTTCGTGCCGCGACCGCGCGGTTCGTAGGCGCCGCCCGGCCCGACGAGATCGTCTTCACCGCGGGCGCCACCGCGGCACTCAATGCCGTCGCACTGTCCTGGGGGCTCGCGGCGCTGGCGGACGGGGACGAGATCCTCTACAGCCCGCGCGACCACGCGGCCAATATCTCACCCTGGTTCCTGTTGCGGGACACCCTGGCCCGCTTCGGCACCCGGATCGAACTCGTGCCCTACCGGGTCACCGCGACCGGGCAGGCCGATACCGCCGATATCGCCACGAAACTGAGCCCGCGCACCCGGCTGCTCACCGTGACGCACCTGCATCACGTATTCGGCGCCCGGACCACTCTCACCGAACTGCGCGACCGGATTCCCCCGCGAGTACACCTGTGTTTCGACTGCAGCCAGAGCGGGGGCCACCTCCCGGTGGACGTCACCGCGCTGGGAGCCGATTTCGCGGCCTTCGCGGCGCACAAGATGTTCGCGTCACCGGGCATCGGCATCCTGTACTGCCGGCAGCGGACACACGCGCAACTGCGGCCCTTCCTACCCGGCGGCGGTACCGATGCGGCACTGACCGCCGAGGGTTTCGGCACCGGCGTCATGCCCGGCCTGCTCGAAGGCGGTACCGCCAATATCCCCGGCATCCTTTCGCTGGGCACCGCACTGGAGGTGCTGGAGGCCTACGGCATGCCCGCCGTCGCGGCGCACAATCGGGTGCTCACCCAGCGGTTGATCCACGGATTGCGAACGGTGCCCGGGCTGATGTTCCTGCCCGGGCCCGCCCACGCCCGGGAGGACACCGGATACGGCATCGTCTCGTTCACCCTCCGCGGGATATCGGCGGCCGATCTGGGTTTCGTCCTCGCCGAATACGGCTTCCTCGTCCGCACCGGCGCCCACTGTATGCCCGAAACCGGGAGCGACCCCGAATCGGTGCGGGTCAGCACCCATGTCTACACCTGCCTCGACGATATCGATCGCTTCGTCGACTGCGTCCGGACCCTCGCCGAGGAGCTGCCATGAGCACCGAGATCAGCGCATCCACCGATACCGCCACCCGGTACGACCGGCGGGCCACCGCACGGATCCTGGCCGAACTCGCCCGGCCCGGACTCTTCGCCGCCCACCGGCCGGCCGGAACTACCCGGTTCGAATACACCGCGACCGAACTGCGCCCCGAACCCGGCAGTCATCTGACATTTTCGCAACGGCTGTATCTGGAACGGTTCATGCGACCCTGTCCCGCCGGCGCGGTCACCTCCGCGTCCCACCGGATGACCTGGGTGGACAGCGCCGGAGTGCCCAATACCGGGTTCTACCGTGCCGACGGGCCGGGCCCGGTCGTGCCGATCGCCGCCCGGGAAGCCGTACTCGCGCTTTGGCGATCGATCGACGACAACCCCGGCCTCGCCGACCGGATTGCGCGTCTCGACGCGGCGGCGCACGCAGTTCTGGCCGGCACGACCACCGATCACGACCCCATCGATATCTTCCGGGTGGGCGTGGAGTCCGCGGGCCGGGCGCTGGCCCAGCACGCCCTCATCGCGCGGCAGACGCCGTACCGGACTCCGGAAGAGTTCGCCTGCGTAATGCGAGATTCCGGGATCTTCACCGCGGTTGCCACCCGCTGGTTCTGGGAACTGCAGGCATCGACTTATCGACGAGGCATGATCCCGGTGAGCCTGCGCGTCGAACCCGGCGGTCCGGTGCGATACACCGCCGAGTCGATCGCCACGCTGCGGGCGATGAAGGAGGCGACCATTGCCGATGCGCACCGGGTGATGGCCCGGGCGACCACCGAGGAGGGACTGACCGTACCCGCGGCGATCGCCCGGTATCACGACGATCTGGATCTCATCTCCCGGCAGTACGCCCTGCTACCACCCGGTGAGCAGTCCTCCTGCCCGGCGGCGGTCACACACCGCGACAGCGGCACGAACTACAGCGTGCTCACCGACGTGGTACACCGCTTCGTCGAGGTGTTCACCGATATCGCCGGGCGCTGCGAACCGGTGGCGGTGGCGGCTCGGGAAAATTTCGGCACGGGACCGGCGGCGGCAGAGGACCGCATCTTCTATGTACCGGATATGACCTGCAAGCACTGTGTGCGCACGATCGGCGGAGTACTGGAGTCGATGTCCATCCGCGTCGTGGACATCGACCTCGACAGCAAGCGGGTCGTGGCGGAGTTCCGCAGCCCGCGCAACCGGGCCCGCGCCTTCGAAGCGTTGCGCGACGGCGGCTACAACCCCGTCGGCGAACGGCCGGAACCGGTACACCCGGGCAGTCCCGGATGACCGTTCGGCCGCATCCGGACCGTCCGGAACCCACCGAGCACACCGGGCCACCTGCCCTACCGGCACGCTGGGATCGGCTCGTCGCGGCGTTCCTCGCCGATCGCCGCGCCCTCGACGCGGTGCTGGACCGCTTCGGGACACCACTGCATCTGCTGTTCCCGCAGGTGTTCGCACGCAATATCGACCGGCTCACCGAGGTACTCGACGAGGCACATACCGGTTATCGCCTCTGCTACGCGCACAAGGTGAACCGATCCCGGGCCTTCGTACGCACGGCCGCGGCCCACGGAATCGGTGTGGACGTGGCCTCGGCCGGTGAACTGGAATCGGCGCTGACGGCCGGTTTCGACACCGGCCGGATCGAGGTGACCGGACCCAAGGGTGAGACGTTCCTCCGGGCACTGGTGGGTACCGGCGTGACCGTGAACATCGACAACGAATGGGAGCTGGGCACCCTCGCCGATCTCGCCGAACGGTCCGCACCGGTGCCGGTCCTGCTCCGAGTCAGCGGATTTGCGGGGTCGCAGGTGAGCCGCTTCGGTATCCCGGTGCAGCGGGTGGATCGCGCGCTCGAACTGCTGGCGCGGCACCGGGATCGGCTGGTGTTCCGCGGTACGGCATTTCACCTCGATACCGGTGATACCGCCGAACGGGTGCGGGCCGCCGATACCTGTTTCGCGCTACTCGAACAGGCATACTCGGCCGGACTCGCACCGTCGGTCCTGAACATCGGCGGCGGACTTCGCCAGGTGTTCACCGCCGACGGCGCCCGATTCGACGACTACGTGCACCGGCTGCGTGCCGCGCTCGCCGGTCACGGCGCACCGATGAGCTGGGGTAGCAACACGTTCGGTTACCAGGTCGACGGCGGCGCGGTACGCGGGACACCGGTCTTCCACAAATACGCCAACACCGTGTCCGCCGCCGAGATGCTCGCAGATTTCCTGGCCGCCCCGCTCGGCCGGCACGGCGGCCGCAGTGTCGCCCGGGTGGCCGCCGACAATCTCCTCGACATCTGGCTGGAGCCCGGCAAAGCCCTCGCCGACCACGCCGGGATCACGGTGGCCCGAGTGGAATTCGCGAAGGAGGCCGCCGACGGAAGCGTGCTCGTCCACCTCGACATCAGCCGGGACACGGTGACACCGGCCGATCAGGAAGTGATGGCCGACCCCCTCCTGCTGCCGGGGGACGGAATCGCACCGGACGGCCCGCCCGCCGGCGTCTTCCTGGCCGGGCGGCTCTGCCTGGAAAGGGATCTCGTTACCGCGCATACGGTCTGGCTGCCGTGGCTGCCCCGCCCGGGCGACCTGATCGTCTTCCCCAATACGGCCGGTTACCACATGGATCTGTCGGCGGCCGCCGCCGCCATGCACCCCCCGGCGGAGAAGGTGGTGGTAACCGGCCACGGCGGCCGCTTCCTGACCACACCCGACGCCGACTACCGGCCGCCGTCATCCCCCGCCTACTCCGACGCACCCGAGGTTCCGTGACGATCCACCAGCACATCACCGAACTGATCGGTGACACTCCCCTGCTCCGCCTGGACCCGGCCGTGCACGGCCTCGACGGGGTGGACCTGTACGCCAAACTCGAATCGCATAATCCGTTCGGTTCGGTCAAGGACCGGGTCGCCTGGGCGATGCTGCGCGACGAACTCGATACGCTGCGCGCGCAGCGGCGGACGCTGATCGAGGCGTCCAGCGGCAACACCGCCAAGGCGCTGCGCATCCTCGGCGCGATCCACGGTATCGGATTGCGGGCCATGACCAATCGGATCAAGGTCGGTGAGGTGCGCGATCTGCTCCGGTTGATCGGCACCGATATCGTCGAACTCCCCGGCCTGTCCGAATGCCCGGATCCCACCACACCCAATGACGTGTACTCGGCGATCGACGCGGCCATGGCCGCCGAACCCGGCAGATTCCGGCATCTGTCCCAGTACACCAGCGAGAAGAACATCGCCGCCCATCACGACGGCACCGGCCGGGAGATCCACGAGGACCTCACCGCCGCCGGGATCGAGCGGATCGACTACCTGTTCGGCGGTCTGGGCACCACCGGGTCGAGCCGGGGAGCAGGCAGCTACCTGCGGAAATTCCATCCCGAATTGCGGACGGTCGCGGTGGTCTCCGAACGTGAGGACTTCATTCCCGGAATCCGGTCGGAACGGGAGATGTGGGAGGTCGGCCTGTTCCAGCCCGATTTCTACGACGAGATCCGGACCGTGGGATCGGGCCCGGCGATCGAGGCCACACTCGAACTCGCCACCGGATACGGTGTCCTGGCCGGGCCCACCAGCGGCGCCGCCTACGCCGCCGCGCGCGAAGTGCTCGGACGCGGCGAGCGCGGCGGCGAGCGCACTGTCGGGGTGATCATCGTCTGCGACCGGCTCGAGCCCTACCTGTCCTATATCGAACAGCGCCGCCCGGACCTGTTCGGCCGCGATGCCGGCCCCCGGCCGCCGAGCATCACCGAGCTCGCCGCCACACCACGGCTCACCCCCACCGAAATGGCCGAACTGATCCGCATGAGGCAACCGGTGATCGTGGACACCCGGGGCGCCATGGCCTACCGGGTCGCCCATATCCCGGGTGCCATCAATATCCCCGACGACCGGCTCACCGACCTGTTCGCACACGGAACGCCGTTCTCCCGGGCCCACCCGGTCATCTTCACCTGTCCCACCGGCGATATCTCCCGGCAGTTCGCCGCGACCGCCTGCCGGACCGGCCACACCGCCTACAGCCTGGACGGTGGTATCGCGGGCTGGCGGGCCGCGGGCCTGGAGCTGGAACGCGGTGGCTGAACACCCCGGTCAGCGGCGGGTGTTCCCGGCGGTGCGGTCCGCGGTTCCGGAGCCGGCGGCGGTGACGGAACGGTGCGGTTCCGCCGTCGGCCCGCCGATCCGGGTCCGCACCACCACCCCGACCGCCACCAGTAGACCACCGAGTGCCCAGCCGGCGAGTACATCCGTGGGCCAGTGCACTCCCAGGTAGATCCGTGAAAGGCCCACGAGCAGTACGAACACGACCGCCACCGCGGCGACGATCCGCCCGGCGACGCGATGCGCGGTCCGCATGCAGAACAGGACGGCGAGTACGCCCACCACCGCGGTGGACCCGACGGCGTGCCCCGAGGGGAAGGCCGGATTGCTCACCTCCACCAACTGCCCGGACACCGGAGGCCGGGGCCGGCCGATCAGCTGTTTCGAGACCGGCACCACCACCGCCGAAGCCGCACCCACCCCGGCCACGAGCAGCAGGTCCGCGTACGCGCCGCGGCGCAGCAGCACGGCGCAGGCCAGCAGCGCCAGGGTCCACATGGCCACCGAACCCCCGAGATGGGTGATCACCGTGGCGGCCGTGGTCACCGGATCGCTACGCCGGGTCAGCACCCACTCGTGCAACGGACGGTCCACCTCGGCGGTGGCATCGCCCGCGACGACATAACCGGTCGTCACGGCGACCACGGCGAACAGCAGCACGGCGAGCACGACCACGGGTTTCAGCCTAATCGCCCGCCGATCGCCGGCCCTGGCTCGGTGGCCGATAAAACGCGGTAGCCGCTCCCACGGCGCTATTCTGGCCACCGTGGATGTGCTCTT